>DATBLR010000061.1:0-27762 GCA_036555275.1 Gemmatimonadales bacterium
CGGGGGATCGACCTCGACCCGGACCGGCCTGCCGGATTCGTCGACCATGAACGTGATTCGGAGCTCGACGCCGCGCAGTTCCTTGGGCGGATTCTCCGGCGGAATGACCTGATGCCGGATCTGCGGCGCCCGCCCCGCGCCGCCTTCGCCGGATCCCGGTCCAGCCCCGGGGCCCGCACCCTCCCCCACACCACCGCCGGTTCCGCCGCCTTCGCCCGGCTCGCCACCCGAAACCGGTCCGCCCGTCCCGCCCCGGGAGGAATCCACGGCCACGGCGGCCACGGCCACCTGCGCCTCAGGCGTGGGCGGCGGGATTTCCGGTGGCGGTGTAGGCGTCGGGACAACGATCGCCGGAGGCGTCGCGAGCGGCGGAGTCACATTTACCGTGGCGCGCGCCGGAGCCTTGGGCGTGGGGAGCGTAATATACGCCACGCGGCCACCCCCGCCACCCGACCGGGTCGTGAGCGACTCGCCCGCCGTGAGCACGCGAGCGAAGTCCCGCTTCAGGAGGGGAATCAGCAGCAGCAGCACGATCGCCGCGTGCAGCGCCACCGACGCCGCGAGGCCGTAGGGCCGGGGCCGGTCGGGACCGGAGCGGAGGACAAACGCGTATCGTGACCGCAGGAGCATCCTCGTCATTCATGAGATGGCGCGCATGGCTGCAACTGGGGGACGCCCGCCACGCGCCCCCCCACACCCTGCACCCTAAACATACGAAAACGGAGGACCGTCTGGTGACGATCCCCCGCGTGAATCGTTGGCTCCCCGCTCGGCCCGGCAGGGCGACCCATGGGTCGCCCCTCCCTACGGTTGGGGCCGACCGGCCTCGACCGGCGTGAATCCGATGACCTGCACTCCCGCCCCGCGGGCGATGTCCATCGCCTCGATCACTTCCTGATAGGTGCGATCCGGCGCCGACTTCAGGAACAGGAGCTTGGCCGGCCGGTTGTCGTAAATGGCGTGGATCTGGGTATCCAGCTGGTCCTTCGGGACCGGCTGGGTGTTGATGGCATAGCCGCCGTCCGGGGTCAGCTCCAGCACGATCTGATTGGAGGCCGCGGTGGGTTTCTGCGCCGTCTCCTGCGGTGGCACCTGGATGTCAATCGCCATGCGCGCCAGCGGCTGCGACACCATGAAGATGATCAGCATCACCAGCATGATGTCGATCATCGGGATGACGTTCGGCTCGCTGGTGACGTCGCCCGGAGCCGCGGAACTTCCGCCCGCCATGTCAGTTCTCCTTCACGGCGGCTTCGAACAGGCCGCCCTGGATTTCCGGTTCGGTGATCGCGGCCATCACGCGGGCGCCGGAGCGCCGGGCCAGCTCCACGGCCTCCTGAATCCGTCCGAACTTGAGCTTATTGTCCGCCTTGAAGTACACGATCTTGTCCTCGGTACGCGCGGCGTACATGGCCTTCAGCTGCTCCTCGAGCACGCCCGGATCCACCGGCCCCTTCCCATTCAGGAAATACCGGCCGTCGGCGTCCACGCCCATGATGACCTCATTGTCGCCCTCGGGCCGCGAATCAAGGTTGGCCCCCTTCGGCATCGTGGCCTTGAAGCCGGCCGCGATCAACGGCGTCACGATCATGAAGATGATCAACAGCACCAGCATGATGTCGATCATCGGAATAACGTTGGGTTCTGCCTTGACGCTGCTTCGGCCGGCACTACCCGGTGACATGCCCATGGCCGCTCACCGCTTTCTGGGCCTGGAATTCCTTGGTGAAGATCGAGCGGCCAAACTCGCTCCCCACGCTCTTGATCAGGAAGTCGATGAGCTCCTTGGACGAGTAGGTCATCTCGACCGTGAGGTTCTCGTTCTTGGTGGTGAAGTAGTTGTAGAACCACACCGCCGGGATGGCCACCATCAGGCCCATGGCGGTGGTGATGAGGGCCTCGGCGATACCGGCCGAGATGCCGGCCAGGCCGCCCGAGGCGCCCGCGGCTGCCATGCCGGTGAATGCCGTCACGATGCCCATCGTGGTTCCCAGCAGGCCCACGAACGGCGCCGTCGCCCCCACCGTGGCCATCACACCCATGCCGCGCTTGAAGTCTGCGAGCGTGATGAGCATCTCCCGCTCAACGGCCCGCTCGGCGGAGTTGATGTCGGCCGAGGTGATTGTGGCCCGGTCCTGGATCAGCGGCTTCACCTCGCCGAGGGCGCCTCCCAGCACCCGGGCGACGTGGCTCGCCAGAAACTCCTTCCGCTCCGACAGCGTGATCGCCTTCTCCAGGTTCTCCTCCTTGATGGCCCGGGAGAACTCCGGGGCGAACTTCCGGGTGGCGGTCTGGCTCTTGCGAATGAAGAGCAGCTTCTGGATGGCCACCGATAGCGACCACAGGGACATGATCGCCATCACCACGATGACGCCCCGGGCAAAGCCACCAGCGGCCTCCCAGAGTTTCAGAATATCGATGCCGTGCTGCATGACCGAGCGACCTCCGATGAGGGATGCCCGGGCCGGCCCTGTTGCCATGCCCGGGGAAGGGTTATTGCGCCAGCTTGAACGAAATCGCCTGCGAGACGAGGACCCGCACCGGCTGGCCGCGAGAGCTGCCGGCCTTGAACTTGCACGCCGAGCTGGTGATGCCCTTGCGTGCCGGGTCCTCAAACGCCTTGTGGCTGCTGTTGGTGACCTTCACCGAGCCGGCGTCGACATTCCCGTCGGTGTTCACCACGAACTGCATCACGACCCGGCCCGCGATCCCGGCCGACTTCATGACCGCCGGGTAGTTGGACTGGAAGAACTCGGAACAGGCCGCCGCATTGGTGAGCTGCGGTGTCTCATCCACCTCGGCGGCGAGAAACACTTCACCCTCGATAATCGGACCCGTGCCACCCACGACACCGGTCGCGATGCCGCCCTCGACACCCTTGCCGGTGAAGTCCTTGGGGTCGAACCGCTCGCTGAGATTCACGGGCGGGATCTCCGTCGGAATGTTCTCCGGCGGCTGAACCACCTGAAACCCCTGGGGTGGCGGGTTGGCGCTCACCACCACGTTTTCGGGCGGCTTCTCGGGCGGCTGCTCCGGTGGCTTCAGGAACACCATGGTCGTGTCCACGGCGATTTCCCTGATCGCCTCGGCGGCGCCCTGGGTGACTTTCACGGCGGCGAAGATCACGGCGACGTGCACGCACAGGGAGATCGCCTGCTGACCCAAGGTGTTCCGACGCTTGCGCTTCGATTCGATCAGGTTCTCGAACACGGAACGCGTCCTCCGGTTGTGTTTGGCGGTGCGAGAACCTACTGGCCCCCCATTGCAGGTGCCAGCCCGATCAGATGACAAAACGATGACAGCCTCATTAGCTGTGCGGTCGGTTGGGTGGCCCGGGGCCGGCGGGAAACAAGCCACGCGGCACCGTTGAACAGCGGAACATCCCGGCCGGGCGCGAATCTACCCGGCCGCCTGGGGCGCGCTAGAGGCCCGCAGTGATCGGACTTGGAACGTTGTTGACCCCGGGCCGCCGCGGCAGGCTAACGGTGAAGGCGGTCCCCCGTCCGGGGCGGCTCTGGACGGTAATCGTTCCCCCGTGGGCCTCCGCAATCCACTTGGTGATCGCCAGGCCGAGGCCCGCGCCGGGCCGTTCGCCGGTGCGCGACCGGGCAGCGTCCACCCGATAGAAGCGATCGAAGATGTGCGGCAGATCGGCGGCCGGTATGCCGATGCCGTTGTCTCCGACCACGAGCACGACGGTGTCGCCCTGATCCACCAGGCCGATGGACACCTTCCCCCCGGACGGCGTGTACTTGATCGCGTTGGTGACCAGGTTGAGCAGGAGCTGACGGATCCGGCTGCGGTCTACCGCGGCCTCCACCGGTTGGCCGGGGACTTCCGAACGGACCGTGATCCCGGGCCCTTCCCCGAGGATGCCGGCGGTCTCGGCGGCCTCGTTGACGAGCTCTCGCAGATCACAGATGTCCATGGCCAGCGCCGCCCGGCCCTCATCGGCGCGGGCCAGCGTGAGCAGGTTCTCCACCAGCTCGCTCATCCGGTGAATCTCCTCCAGCACCTCCTCCAGCGATTCCAGGGCCTCGGTGGGCGTCCCGGGGTTGGTCATCGCGCGCTCCACGCCCGCGCGGAGCACCATGAGCGGGGTCTTGAGCTCGTGGCTGGCATCGGCCGTGAAGCGGCGGAGGCTGACGAAGCTCGCCTCAAGCCGTGCCAGCATCTGGTTCATGGTCCCGGCCAGTCGGGCCAGCTCATCCGCCGAAACCGGGACCGCGACCCGGCGGTGGAGGCTGGTGCCGTCGGTCACTGATTCCAGCTCATCGACCATGCCCTCGAGCGGGCGCAGGCTGGTGTCGGCCAGCACGTAGCCCAGCCCCATGCTCCCGATGAGAATGACGGGGGCGATCACCAGCATGGCCTGCAGCAGCTGCTGAGGACCGAAGGGCACGGCGTTGAGACCGGCGGCGACGAAGATGCTCGCGGGGCGTTCCCACACGCTGGGCAAGGGCACCTGGGCGTAGCGGAAGGGCGGCGTATCCCCGGCAATGTCCACCACGCCACTCCGTACCCCATCCACCGCAAGGCCGCCAGCGCCGCTCAACAGCCGGGTAAGGGTCGCGATCTCCAGCGGCTTCGCCGCCGCGTTGCGATAGATGGGAAAGTGCTCGGGGTCGAACAGGATCACGTAGTCGCGGATCCCGTCCAGATAGCCACCCACGGCGCTGAAGCCGAGGCCGGGGGTCTCACCCGGGGCCAGGCGCCGGCCCAGCTGGCGCTGATAGTTGATGAAGTACTGGGCTGCAAGGTTGCCCTCGAGCGCCAGCCGCTCGTCGAGCTCCCGGAGGCTCGACCGCCGGCGCTCAAAGTACAGTGCCCCTCCGAACGCGGCCACCGACGCCAGCAGGGCGACGGCGTACCAGAACGTCAGGCGGCGGCGGATGGAAGGCATGGATCAGGGGAACAGGGAATGGGGAACGGGGAAGCGGGGCCGCGTGGGATGCTCTCCCGTTCCCTGTTCCCCGTTCCCCATTCCCCGCTCACGCCTTGATGACATACCCCACCCCCCGCACCGTGTGGATCAGCTTTGTGGCCTGACCGGCGTCCACTTTCTTGCGCAGCCGGTTGATCACGACGTCCACGATGTTGGTCCCCGGATCAAAGTGATAATCCCACGCATATTCGGTGATCAGGGTGCGCGACATGACGCGGCCCGCATGGCGCATCAGGTATTCAAGCACCGCGTATTCCTTGGGCGTGAGCTCGATCGATCGCCCGCCGCGGGTAACCTCGCGGGTGCCCAGGTCGAACTGGAGATCCCCGACCTTCAGGGTCTTGGGCGCGATCTGTTTGGGCCGCCGACCCAGGGCTTCCACCCGCGCCAGCAGCTCCTCGAAAGCGAAGGGCTTGGTGACATAGTCATCCGCTCCCGAACGAAGCGCCTGCACCTTGAAGTCCACGGCGTCCTGGGCCGTGAGGACCAGGATGGGGGTCGTGTTACCGCGGTCGCGCAGGGTGCGCAGCACCTCCAGGCCCGTCATGCCCGGGAGCCGAAGGTCCAGAATGATCAGGTCGAAGTTGGCCTGGGAGGCAGCCTCCAGCGCCCGGGTGCCGTCGGCCACGAGCTCGGCCTGGAGACCCTGCTCCGAGAGACCTCGGAGCACGTACTGCCCGACGCTGCGGTCGTCCTCGACGACGAGAATCTTCATAACCCGATGGTCCGCATCGAGCCGGGCGGCAGGAATCCGCCCTACCGGCTCATCGGCTTCTCCGCGACGGGAAGGAACACCTTGAAGATCGAGCCCCGGCCGGGCTGGCTGTCCGCTTCGATCCGCCCGCCGTGCTCCGCCACGATCCCGTAGCACACCGACAGGCCGAGACCGGTGCCGCGGCCCGGAGGCTTGGTGGTATAGAAGGGCTCGAAGATCTTGGACAACTCCGCCCGCGAGATGCCGACGCCGGTGTCCTCGATGTGCACCTCGACCTCATCGTCGTGCACGGTTCCGGGCAGCGAACGGACCGTCAACTGGCCGCCCTGCTCCATCGAGTCCAGCGCGTTGAGCATGAGCGCCATGAAGACCTGGATCAGCTGCTCGCCGTTGGCGTGCACCGCCGGCAGGCCCTCGGCCAGCTCGCGGTGGACCTCGATCTTCTTGAACCGTTCGTGATGCTTGAGCAGGAACAGCGTATCCTCCAGAATCGCCGACACGTTCACCAGGCCCTTGGCCTTGCCCTTGGGGCGGCTGAAATCCAGCAAGCCATCCACGATGCCTTCGCAACGCTGCACTTCCTTGTCGATGATCTGCAGGTATTCACGCATCCCGGCCTGCCGCGCCGGCGGAACGTCATCGGTCACCCGGTTCTCGAGGGCCGCCACGCACGCGCCGATGGTCGCAAGCGGGTTGTTGATCTCGTGCATGATGCCCGCGGCCAGCTGCCCGATGGCGGCGAGCTTCTCACTCTGCAGGATCCGCTGCTGGGCCACGTGCGTTTCGCTGACATCCTCGCCGATGGTGATGACGTGGGAAATCGTTTGGCCATCCTGCCGCATGGGGATCTTGCTGATGCGATAGAACTTCATGTCGCCGCCCACCGCCACCTCGAGGTCGATCTGCTGAGTGCGGCCGGTGCGGAATACTTCGTCGAACTCCTCGCGCAGGTGCTGCGGGTCCTGCCGGGTCAGTACTTCGAACACCGCCCGTCCCACGACGTCGTCACGCCGGAGGCCCTGGGTCCCCATTTCCCGCTTGCGGTTCCAGATCTGGATGCGATAGTCCCGGTCCACGACGTACAGACCCACCGGCAGGCAGTCGATCACCAGGGTGATAAAGCGCCGCTGCTCCTCGATTTCCCGCGAGCGCAGCGCCACTTCGTATGCCAGGTCCTCCGACAGCTCGATCGAGGCCAGGAACGGGGCCAGGATGTCCGCGATGACGGAGACAATGCCCTCGGGCGCCTGTGGCAGAGTGGCCGGGGTGATCTCCAGCATGCCAAGGCGATCCCCTTCGTGGAGCAGCGGCAAGCGCAGGGTGTTGGGCGCGGCCTCCGGCAGCACAGCGAAGGACCGGCTGGTGCGCGGTTGGCCCGGAGGAGGAGGCGCCGCGATGGCCCGCAGGGTGGTCGCATTGGGCTCTCGCAGCCAGATCTGCACTGACTCGGCCCCCAGGCCTTCCCGGAGGGCCTGGGCGACGCCCGCGAGTGTTTCTTCCGGACCCAGGCCGGTGTTGAGGAGCCGGGCAATCCGCCCGATCAACTCGAGCCCGGCGCTCGTGGTGGTGCCGGTATCTGTCATGGGCCCCGCGGTCCTCCATCTCTGGCCGAACTGGCCGCCGTTCCTGAGGAATGAAATAGCCCTTCGGCGACCGAAAGACCAGCAGCATCCGCGGCGACAGCCAGGCCTACGGCACCAAACCCGACCCAGCCGAGCAGGGCGATCCAGAGGGTGTCAAGGCGCGTCTCGAGCGGGACAGCCCGGAGCTCGAGTCCGCCCTCGCTACGCGGGGTCAGCGCGATGACCCGCGCCACCGCGCCCCCGGGGCCCCGCTCCTCGATCACGTCATCCGACGGTTGCACCGGAGGGCCGACCTCGCGCACCTCAAGTCCGACCGCGATTTCGCGGAGCCGGCTCTGCTGCACGCCGATAGCGGTCGCGGCAATCTCGATCAGTCGCCGTGCGGTGAGCAGCCGGGTTCTGGTCGCAGTTCCGGCGAGGTGATAGAGGCTCGCGCCGAGGACCAGCGCGAACAGGAAGAGGAGGCCTATCCCGGCGGGAAGCGCGTGCTGGAGCCGCGGTGACCGGCGGCGAACCACCGCGAGGACCACGGCTGCGATCCCGGCGATCCCTAGGACGGTACTCCCATTCAGCACCGCCGTCGGTCCCAGGGGCGGCAGGGTGTTCCAGGCCGCGGCCCAGCCGGAAGGGCTCTCGCCGGGGCCAGCGGAAAACGGCACCAGCACGACCCGGACGCGCGCGTGCCGGGCAACGACGCTCGCCGCCCCGCGCCACAGGGCCTGGGCATCGGCGTCCGGAAGCGGCAACAGCTCGAGGCTGTCTGGTAGGAGCGCCGTACTTCCGAGCGCCATCTGGAAGCCACCCGGCCAGAAGGAGGCGTCGGCGACGGTATGGGCGGCGGAGACGAGGCGGCGGGCATCGAAGCCGGAACCGGGCAGCGACGGGGTGACCACGGCAAGATAGGCGGCGGCGTGACGAGCCAAGGCGCCATCGGTCTGGTCCCGCAGCCGTTGCTCGGTGCGGCGCACAATCCACCACTGTCCCGCGATGCAACCGAGGGCGAGAGCCACCCCCACGACGAGAGACGATCGAGCCCGACCCGGGGAAGGCACTGCTGTCACAGGCTGTAAGTTGCCGGGGTTGGTCCGCGACGCAAGATTGGAAGCATGACGACTGCACTGGAACTCACGCCCTGGATCAACGGCGCCTCCCTTCCCCTCGACGGCCGGACGACGGATTCCATTGCTTTCCCGTACACCGGCGAGCGCGCCGTCCTGGCCGCCCGCGGCACCGATGCAGACCTGGACCTCGCGATCCGGGCTGCCCAGGGCGGTTTCGCCAGAATGCGGGCGTTGCCCCGGCATGCCCGTCGCGACCTGCTGGCCCGGGTGGCCGACGCGGTCGCCCGGGAGCGGCAGTCCCTGGCCGAGGAACTGGCTCGGACCTGCGGGAAACCGATCACCCAGGCCCTGGGAGAAGTGGACCGTGCCGTCATGACGTTTTCACTCGCTGCGGACGAGGCCCGGCGCTTCGGCGGGGAAGTCGTCCCGTTGGACGTGGATCCGCGTACCGTCGGCTATACCGGGCTGGTCCACCGGTTCCCGGTCGGGCCCATCAGCGCGATCACTCCGTTCAATTTTCCCTTGAACCTTCTGGCCCATAAGGTGGCGCCCGCCATCGCGGTGGGGAGCGCCCTTGTGGTCAAGCCGCCGCCGCAGTGTCCCCAACTCGCGTTCCGCCTGGGCACCATCCTCGCCGAATGCGGCCTTCCAGCCGGCGCCTACAACGTGCTCCACCTGCCGATTCCCGTGGCCGAGAAGCTGGCGAGTGACCCGCGCTTCGCCATGCTGACGTTTACCGGCAGCCCCACCGTCGGGTGGCACCTGAAGAACGTGGCCGGCCAGAAGAAGATCTGCCTCGAGCTGGGTGGGAATGCCGCCGCCGTGGTGCATGAGGACGCCGGCGACCTCGACTGGGTCGCTCAGCGCCTCGCGCTCGGTGCCTTCGCCTACGCCGGCCAGGTGTGCATCAAGGTGCAGCGCCTGCTGGTGCATCAGCCGGTATTCGACCGCTTCGTGGCGAAGTTCGTGGCCGCCACCGGGGCCCTGCCGGTCGGCGATCCGCTTGATCCGAAGACCGTGGTCGGGCCCATGATCGATCGCGCCGCCGCCGATCGGGTCGAGGCCTGGACGGCGGAGGCGGTCGCCGCAGGGGCGACGGTACTCCTGGCACCGAAGCGTACCGGCAACGTCCTCAGCCCGGGCATTCTCACCAATGTTCCCCGCGACGCCAAGCTCTCCTGCCGGGAAGTGTTTGGGCCGGTGTCCATCGTGGCCGCGTACCGGGATTGGCCCGAGGCCATGTCGCTGGTGAATGACTCCGACTTCGGACTCCAGGCCGGCGTGTTCACCCACGACATTACCCGGATCTTTTCGGCCTTCAACGGATTGGAGGTCGGTGGGGTGATCGTGAACGACTTCCCCACCCTCAGGGTGGACAATTTCCCCTACGGCGGGGTGAAGGACTCGGGGTTCGGGCGGGAAGGCGTGCGCTATGCGATGGAGGAGATGAGCGAGCCGAGGATGCTGGCGCTGAATCTGACGAAGTAGCGGGGAACGGGGAATGGGGAACAGGGAACGGGAAACCGTTCCAGTTCACCCGTTCCCCGTTCCCCGTTCCCTGTTCCCCGTTCCCTGTTCCCCGTTCCCTGTTCCCCGTTCCCTGTTCCCCGTTCCCTGTTCCCTGTTCCCTGTTCCCTGTTCCCCCAAGTCACGAAAGCGTCCGAAGCACTTTGAGCAACTCCCCGTTCTCGCGCCGGCTGCCGGTGGTATCTTCGGCGAATGTCCACCGTACGATGCCCTGCCGGTCAATCACGACATACGCGCGATTGGAGAAGAACTTGTCCTCCAGCAGGGTGCCGTACCTGCGGCTCACCTCGCGCTTGAAGTCGCTCAGCAGGTCGACGCCGATCTTCTCCTTGGCCTTGAACTCCTTGAGGGTGGGCACCGAATCGACGCTGATCGGAAGGACTACCGTGTCAGCGCCTTGGAACTGACTGTAGTCCTCCGTAAAGGCGCACAATTCGCCGGTACACACCCTGGTGAACGCCAGTGGAAAGAACGCCAGCAGCACGTTCCGCCCCCGCAGCGAGGAGAGCGTTACGTCCGACCCCGAGGTCGAGGCCAGGGTGAAATCGGGAGCGGGGGAGCCGACGGCGGGGAGAGGCATCAGCGTAGGTCGAGGTTGGGAGTCCGCGACAGAGGGGAACGGGGGAACGGGGAACGGGGAACAGGGAACAGGGAACGGGACAATCGAGGCTGATCCTTGGCACTCGTTCCCTTGGTCCAGTAGTGTTGTTCCCGTTCCCCGTTCCCTGTTCCCCGTTCCCCTATTTCTTCGTCTGCGTGTACCGTTTTCCGACTTCGGTCCAGTTCACCACGTTCCACCAGGCGGCGACGTAGTCGGGGCGGCGATTCTGGTACTTCAGGTAGTAGGCGTGCTCCCAGACATCGCACCCGAGAACGGGCGTCTTTCCTTCCATGACCGGGCTGTCCTGGTTGGCGGTGCTGTAGACTTCGAGCGACCCATCCTTGGTGAGAGCAAGCCAGCCCCAGCCGCTGCCGAACCGCGTAACGCACGCCTTCCCGAAGCTCTCCTTGAACTTGTCGAAGCCGCCAAAGCTCTTGCCGATCGCATCCGCAAGGGGCCCCTGGGGTTCCTTGGCTCCGCCCGGGGTCATGATCTCCCAGAAGAAGGTGTGATTGTGGTGGCCCCCGCCATTGTTCCGCACCGCCGTGCGAATGGCCTCGGGCACGGCGTCCAGCTGGGCGATCAGCGCATCCAGGGACTTTCCCTGCAGCGCGGCCTGTCCCTCGAGCGCGGCGTTGAGGTTGTTCACGTAGGCGGCGTGGTGCTTGTCATGGTGAATCCGCATCGTCTGCTCATCGATGTGCGGCTCGAGCGCCGAGTAATCGTAGGGCAGCGGTGGCAGAGTGTGCGGCATGTCGCAGTCCTCGCGAGATGGAAAATCGGTGCCGGGAAGAATTCCCGACGTGCAGGTCGCAAATATGCCCGGCGTTCCCACGAGGGTCAACGACCGGGCTCAGGGGCTCCGAGGTCGATCGCGCCGCTCAAAGCACCACCGGTCCAAAGCGCGGCGACTCCCGCGAGGACGGTAGAAGGGGGTAAGACACCGGGGCTGACAGCCGGCCAGGAGCGACGACCACGCCACCATCATCCCCCTGGAGATCCAGCGAGGCGTGATCCTCGACTCCGCGGCCGGCCAGGAAAGCCGCCAGGAAGGTGCCGCAGGAAACCTCGTGGCTCGCGAGGGCGAATCCTGCCATGAGGGTGCCCGCCAGACTGTGCCGATATCCGTCCTGCCGGGAGAGAGTGGTGCTGGAGAGCGTCGTCCCCAGGACCAGGAGGAGGCCGGGGATCTGGGACAGAGTCGGGATCTGAGGATTCATAGGAGGGGAGAAGATAGGACCGGACTGGCGGGCCCGCTCCGGTCTTTCTATATCATCAATACCCCTGTTTGGCCCGCTGCTGAGAAGCCCGGAGCGGTCTCGGCGTTACTGGGGTGAATCAGGAGGACAGCCTGGTTTAGGCATGACGGCAACGGAGCGAGTCGATTTCGGCCGCTTTCGGGTACTGGCATGCCTTCTGCGCGGTAATCGCACTGTCCGATCCCCGACACTCCGGACATATGATATCGATTCTCCGAGCCATTCCCTTCGCCCTGGCGCTTTCGGCCAGCGACCTCACCACCACCACGCCGACGTGGGGTGGAGACGCCGTGGGTTCGCCCAGCGAAGCGATGGCCGTCACGATTCACCATGCCAGGATGGCGGGAAGAACCGACGGGTTCCGATTGTACCTCGCGGCGGCGGAGCGCGCGCCCGAGGTTGCCGACTGGCTGCTGCTTCGCGCGGCCGCCCTCAGCCCGGACAGCACCGAGCGGGCGGGGCTGTACGCCCGCATTACAGCCCCCGTCGTACGGGCCCGGATTCTCGCGGTGGAGGCTGTGGCGCGGGAACGCGCCGGAGATCTGGCCGGCGCGGCCCTGCGCTACGACTCTCTCGGCCAGTTTGGAGAAGGTTTCCGGCTGAGAGCTCGACTGGCCTGGACGCCAACCCAGCGGGCGGCGCTGTGGCAAGGGCTGATTCAGGTGATCCGGGAACGGCCCGGCCAGCCCGAGGCTCTCCAGGCCCTCTCTGTGCTTGCCTCCCATAGTGTGGCCGTCCCGCCACACGACCTGCTTGAGCTTGCCGGCCTGGCGGTGCAGTCAAAGGCGCCAGAGGCAGCCGCCGCCCTCTACGCAAGAGCTGCCGCGCTCGGCCTGGCCAAAGCCAGCGACATGCTCGCCTACGGCCAGTCTCTGGCTTCGATACGCCGCCTTCGGGCCGCGGCTCGGGTGTTTGCGCGGCTGGAGTCGAACCCGGTACTTCGCGGCGAGGCGATGTTCGGGCAGGCTTGGTCGCTGGCGCGCCTGGGATACGTCCTCCGGGCCCGACCGACCGTCGAGCAACTGCTGCGAAGCGAGCCCGATGACACCCTGGTGCGGCCCCGCGCTCTGTTCCTGGCCGGCGACCTGGCGTGGCAGAGCGGGGACCGTGCCGCGGCGCGAACCTACTGGAACGAGTTACTTCAACGCTTCCCGCGATCCGATTCCGCCGCCCGGGGAGGCTTCCTCACCGCCCTGACCTGGTATGAGGATGGGAAGACGGTCGAGGCGGCTGAGCAATGGGAACGGATCCACCTCTTGAACGGTCGCAACGAGGGTCTCGCCGCGGGCTACTGGGCGGGACGGGCCTGGACCGATCTGGGGCAGGCTCGCCGCGCCGCGGGGCTCTGGCAATCGGTGATCGCTCGCGATTCCACTTCCTACTATGCCATGCTGAGTGCGCGCCGCTTGAATGTGGACGCTTGGCGGCCCGGCTCGGCTCCGGATCGCTTCCTTCGCTTCACCGACGTGGACAGCGCCATGGCCCGGATCCGGGCGCTCCGGGCACTCGGCATGGACGAGGAGGTGGGCCTGGAAGTGGGCTGGCTGGTGGGAGGCTCGGAGCAGTCCGCCGAACGGATCCTGTCGGTCGCGGATGCGCTACGCCGCACCGGCGAGCCCGGCAACGCGGTGCAGGCGGCTCGGCAGGCCCTGGTGGTCGGCGCGGCCCAGGATGCACGGACCTATCGCCTCCTGTATCCGCGGCACTACGAGGAAGACCTGACCGCTCACGCCGCCGAGGCTGGCCTGGACCCGCTGCTGGTGGCGGCGCTCATCCGGCAGGAGTCACGCTGGAACCCGCGGGCGCTCTCCCGGGTGGGCGCCCGGGGCCTCATGCAGGTCATGCCGGCGACCGGACGACTGATCGCCCGCTCGCTCCGAGTCCATGGCTGGCATCCGGACCAGCTCTACGAGCCGGCCACCAATCTGCGCTTCGGCACCTGGTTCCTCGCTCAGGCAATCCGGCGATACGGCGGCGATCTCCCCCAGGCGTTGGCCGCCTACAACGCCGGCGGAAGCAGGGTTGGCGGTTGGGCGTCCGGGCCGGCCGCGAGGGACTCGGAGCTCTTCGTAGAGCGGATCGATCTGCGGGAGACGCGGGACTACGTCCGGATCATCCAGCAGAACCTCACACTGTACCACGCATTATACGCCGACTCGACCGCCTCACCGTCCTGACCTTCTTCTGCCGCGACATCTACCCTCAGTTACCGGTTGACCACAGAGGCCGCGAGACACAGAGACTGGCTTGTTGCTCCCGCTCCTTGCAGCTCCCCTTTCCTGAGTATCTCTGTGCCTCAGTGTCTCGGTGGTTGAACGGCTCCACCCGCCCGGTGCCGATCCGCACGGTTTCTTCCACAGATTCCGCACAAGTCCCGCTTGCAGAGCCACCCCGGCGTACCGACACTAGAGTCGTGATCGCCTCACCTTCGCGGCCGGACCGGCGCTGGTTCCCACGCGCTGCCAGCCCATCGCTGTTCCTGCTGCTTCGCGGGACGGCTGCTCGGCTACGATATCCGGTTGTATGACGGATCTCTTCAGGACTGGAGCCGGAGAACTGACCTGGCCGTGGAAGGCGGGGTACCGGCTACCCGGGGCGCGCCCATTTCGGCCGAAGAGCTGGCCGCGCGGCTGGAGCGGCACGAGGTGACCATCGTGCATCTGCGCAGCGATCTCAATGCCTATCTCGCCAGCCACCTTCCCGGCGCGGTCTACCTGCACTACGAGACCCTGCGCGCGGCCCAGGCCGGAGTGCCGGGCGACGTGCTGTCGGCTGCCGGCTACGCCGCGATCTGGGGACGGATCGGGATCCGCCAGGACCGACCAGCCTACGCCGTGCAGGGAATCACGCCGGACAAGCAGGTCATCCTCTACTGCAACACCGGCAACGAGGCGAGCCACGCCTACTTCGCCCTGCGATTCCTCCTCGAGTATCCACACGTGAGCGTGTACGTCCCGTCGTGGACCGAATGGGCCGAGCGGACTGAGTGGGCGGTGGATGGTCCGGGGGCGGCGGCGGCGGGACAGGAGGCAGGGAAGACCCCGTAGCAGAATCCCAGCCTCACCCATGCCAAGGCCCGGCTCTCGGAGTGGGAGCCGGGCCTCCCTCCTTGACCCCCGCTTGACCCCTCCGCCCGACCTTCGGGTCGTCATTCACCTCCACCCGAAGACGACGGAGAACGACCATGCGGAACAGCTATCGGATGGCCGCCCTGGCCCTGACCCTGGCGGCGGTGGGCTGCACCCCGGACAAGATCCCCACCGACCTTGCCCCTCCCAACAACGAAACCGGGTCGGAATTCTCCCTGTGGCGCGCCCCCCGCAATGGGCTCCGCGTCATGTTCCAGAACATGTATGTCGGTGCCAACGTGGACGCGATCATCGGCGCGCTCGCGTCCCCCGATCCGAACGACGACCTGGCCACCTTGGCCGCCCAGATCGGCGTGCTCCAGGAGACCGACTTCCCGACCCGGGCCGCGAAGATCGCGGACGAGATCGCCAAGCACCGCCCCCACGTCGTGGGACTCGCCGAGGTGTCGACCATCGACGTCGACCTGACGGGCCTGGGCGTGAGCGTCGTCTACCACATGGATTTCCTGACGGTGCTGAAACAGGCCCTGGCGCGCCGCCACCTTCGCTATCGGGTCGCTGGCCAGGTCCGGAACTTCGAAGCCGCTCCGCTCCCGGGCATCAGTCTGATCGACCAGGACGTAGTGCTGGTGGACGCGGACCGGGTGAAGGCGCGGCCCGACGTCATCGCCCGAACCTTCCGCACCAACCTGGGGTCGGTGGTTCCCGGCGTGTCACTGGCGCGCGGCTTTGTAAGCGTCCCGGTCTGGGTGGACGGAGAGCAGTACCGGGTCACCAGCACCCACTTGGAGTCGGACCTCGGGGGGAACAACCTCGGCCTGTTGCGCGCGGCCCAGGTGCAGGAGCTGGTCGGCGCGATCGGCGACGCCCGTCACGCGGTAATCATGGGGGATCTGAACGACTTTGCCGGCACACCGATGTACCAGGTGCTGCTCGGCGCCGGCTACAGCGACGCGTGGGCGTCGCTCCGGTCGGGACAGGACGGATTCACCTGCTGCCACGCGGACAATCTGACCAACGCGCGGGTGCCTGATCAGCGGATCGATTACGTCTTCGCCCGCGGGTTCGACCGCCACGACGACACCATCGACGGATTCATCCGCCGGATCGGCCTGCTGCCGGGAGATATGGTGCCGGGCCCGATCCATCCGATCTGGGCCAGCGACCACGCCGGGCTGGTGGCGTGGCTGGACCCCAAGTAGCTGGTGGCAGGTTCCGCGAGCCACGCGAGGCCGGAGCCATCTCTATGGAGTGGCACCGGCCTCGAGCTTGCGATGGATTGATGGGGTGAGGCCCTCATCGGAACGCGCCGCGGGTGTGGGAAAATGAGTACCTCACCAGCGAGCAGGCCGGCCAGCTTAGGGCATGCCTTGCATTCATCCGCCGAGGCGACCCACCTTATGTCCATGCCAGTCGCGTATCCGCCTGTCACGACCATCGAGGAGCTTCTGGCCCTGCCCGACGACGGCCTGCGGCACGAGCTGCTGGATGGCGTGCACGTCGTGACTCCGGCGCCGGCGCTCCTGCATCAGCGCGCTTTGGGACTGCTGTGGAGCCACCTGGTACAGGCGCTCGCCCATCGCGACGACGCGGAGGCATTCTCGTCGCCGGCGGATGTCAGGCTCGGTCCCCGGACACTGGTGCAGCCCGACCTCTTCGTGCTGCGGCGCGTCCCGGGCGTCCCCTTGGCGCGCTGGCAGGATGCCGACGTGCCGCTCCTCGCCATCGAGATCCTTTCCCCGGCCACCGCACCACAGGATCGCGGAGCCAAGCGGCGCATCTATCAACGAGCGGGGGTTGGCGAATACTGGATCGTGGACCTCGATGCCCGCCTGGTGGAGCGGTGGCGGCCGGATGACGCCCGGCCGGAGGTGCTCGACCAGGTGCTGGAATGGACGCTGCCAGGCGGCGCTACCCGGACGGCTGGATCTGGGACGGCTGTTCGGCGAGGTGTTCGAGGAGGCCATGGGCTGAATCCGGGCCTGCCTGGTCGTGATGCAAAGGATGGAGCGGATGGGATTCGAACCCACGACCCCCTGGTTGCAAACCAGGTGCTCTCCCAGCTGAGCTACCGCCCCGAAGTGCCGGGAAGATAACAGGTTGGGCGCAGGCCGGGGCGTCCTTCAGGGCATAACGCGAGGCGAGGCGCCGCGATCAGTCACGGCGCCTCGCCTCAATCGCCCGGGTTCACCGGGCCTATGGAATCCAGGGTGCGTTGCGGGCGGCGCGACCGGCTGTTCCGACCGGTCTCGAGAGTCCAGCCCCTGACTGATGGGTCGGACTCGGCGGCTCCTTCGCGGCGCGTGTGGCCGCGGCTTTCACCACCGACCTCATGGCACCGGCCGCAACGCACCTGGTATATAGCGCCCCTGCAGTGAAGATACTCTGAAGGATGCGGGAATCCGTTGAACGGGCGCGCTCCGGTGCACTAGGCGTCCTACATTGTTCCTGCTCCGGTGGGCCAGAGATCAGCCAGTTCGGCCGGCAGCACCAGCCGCACGTCGCGAATCTCACCTTGCGAAACGTGCTCAGCGAGAATCCGGAAGACCGCCCGGGTTACCCGCTCCGGGTCCGGCTCGGGAAAGCCACGGGCCAGCGGCTGCATCACCAGACGGAAGAACTCCTCCCTGCTGCGCACTTTCGCCGGAGGGGCGCCGGGGCGCCAGCCGTCGAAGTACACGCCTTTGATCAGCAGCGGCAGCTGAGCGGCCAGGTCCGCGGCCTCACTGGGAGGCAGGCGATCCCGAAGCGCGTGCAGAACGGATCTCAGCGCGAGGAAGATGGCGTGGGGGTCCTGCCAACCCAGCTCAGCGCCCAGCTCCTTGAGCCATTCGTTGCTCTTGACGAGGCTCTTCTCCCAGACCTGCGAGATCGATGTCATAGTCGGCCTGCCAATCTGATCCCCGAACCAAGACGGGGCTGTGGAGGGTTATGCCGACGAGCGTTTCTCCGACTACCGATTCCTAGAATCGCTGGCGCCACGGAGGCGGCGGCGCACCAGCCTCCCGCTGCTCGTCCGCGACGACCGCCAGGCTCCTGAGCGCCCGCTGCATGAAGAAAGCAGCGAAGGGCTCGATGACCGGCCAGAAGCGGCGGAAATGGGTGCGGGCCGAGTCGTCGGTCGCGAGGAACCGGGCCTCATGCTTGAGCTGGGTGCGGTCTGCCCCGTAGCGACTGAGCACGAACCCGAACACGGCCTTGACCTGCTTCGCCTCGTGGAAGGACAGAAACTCCTCCCGATCGAGAGGCAGCAGCTCGAGGCTGGGCTTCCACAGCTTGCCCACAGCGCCGAGAACGACGTGCCCGCCACGGTCTTCCGACAGCAGGATGAAACCGGCCCGAAGAGCGTCGTCCAGGAGAAACCTCGCCGTCGAGGGCACGGCGCGCGCGCGTTGCGCCACCGCGGCAACAGGTCGGGGAACCGCGCGCATCCCCTCGATGGCCCGGCCCACCGGCTGGCACAGCTGCGCGAAGTCGAACCGCTTGAGCCACGTATAAGTGTCGTCCGGCCGGGCATGGATGACCGCCGAGGTGCGAAGCACTGCGTCGCAGTGCGGCAGATAGAAATCCAGTACCGTCAGTCGCCCTTTCCTGCGGGCGCTGGGCAGGGGTCGGCGGGCCCTCACGCGCAATCCAATCCGCTTGTCAGCCATAGACGTGCTCCTTCATCCTGCAGAAAGGCCAATCCGCTCGGCGTATCCGGCTCATGGCGGATGAGAACCCAGATCCGTACCTTGGCAGCGGCCGCCTCGGTACAAGACTCATGCGGATGCGATGAAGCCACCGTGAAGCGGAGGTGAGACAACAGCGATGCCGTCACTGGCGCTCGTCGGCGACATCATGCTCGGCCGGGGGGTGAACGCCCAGCTGCGACGCAAGGCCCCGGACGAGTTCTGGGGCAGTACCCTCCCGGTACTTCGCGCTGCGGACGCCGTCATCGGCAATCTGGAGTGCGCGGTCACGCGACACACTGCCCAATGGGCGCGATCAAGGAAGGTCTTTCATTTTCGGGCCGACCCGACCTCGATCGACCTGCTCAAGGCGGCCAACGTCCGCTGCGTCAGCCTGGCGAACAACCACGTGCTGGACCATGAGACGGAGGGCCTGCTCGAGACACTGCACCACCTCGACGCCGCCGGGATCGCCCACGCCGGCGCCGGGCGGGAGGCGGCAGAGGCCATCGCGCCAGCGGTGCTGGACGTCGCCGGCCTACGGATTGCGCTGATCGCCGCGACCGATAACCAGCCTGACTTCGCGGCCGGCCCGGAGCGGCCGGGGACCTGTTATTTCGACATCGGACACGAGCCCGACGCGCTGACCCGCCTGAAGGAGGTCGCCGCCCGCGCCCGGCAGGGAGGCGCCGGCCTGGTCGTCCTGTCGCTGCACTGGGGACCGAACATGGTAAGCGAGCCGCCTGCCGAGTTTCGCAGTTTCGCGAGGGAAGCGCTGGAATTCGCCGACCTGATCCACGGGCACTCGGCCCACGTCTTTCAGGGAGTCGAACAGCGCGGCGGCAGGCTCGTTCTCTACGACACCGGCGACTTTCTCGACGATTACGCCGTCGACGAGTGGCTCAGGAACGACTGGTCCTTCGTGTTCCTGCTTGACGTGACGTCCGAGGGGAGAATTCAGCGGCTGCGGATGCTCCCGGTGGTGCTGGAGTTCGCCCGCGTGGACCTGGCCCACGGCCAGCAGTTCCGTGAGATCTGCGACACCATGATCAAACGCACCAGGATCTTCGGCACGCCGCTCGAACAAACGTCGGAGGGACTGGAACTCCGTGTCTCCTGAGCGCCGGCCCGCGGAGAGCCGCAAGTGAAGAGACCTTCCTCGGCACCCGCGGCTATGCCGACATCTCGACCGGCCGGCACCGGCGGCACGCCGCCATGCTGGTGACACCGGGGGCACAGGGTGATGCTCGACTGTGGCGAGGACTGAACGACGCGGTTGGCCGCCCTTTCTTCGGATGCCAGCGTCCTGACGCATGCGCATCCGGATCACGCCGAGTCCGTCGTACGCGATCCGCGACTCGACGTTAGGAGATCAGCATGAGTGCCGCAGGAGGGCTTCACGGTGCTGTCACGTCCTGTTCATGAGACGGTCGCTAGACTGAGCCGCAACAGGAGAAGGCCGCGTGGTCCACCGCCGCTGAGGGTGAGCGGCCGCCTCATCCGGTGTGCCAGAATCAGATGCATCCAGCGATAGGGAAGGCCCTATGATCCCCGAACGCTATGAACCGGTGCGGCAATGGCTGATGCGCGAGTTCCTCGGGTGCCGCGAGGTCGAAGTCAGCACGATCCACGATGCGGCCTCCTTGCTGCCTCCCGGAGCGCCCGCCCTGCCATACGTCAGCGGAGAGCCGGTCACCCGCTTTCGCGTCATCGAACATGAGCCACACGCCTGGCAGCGTGAGCTGGCGATCGCGCGCCCCGCGCTGTCGGGGTACAGCGCCGAGCAGATCCTGGGCGTCCTCGAACGCGAGGATGTCGCCCGGCGGTTGCGCGTCTCTCCAGAGCACCGCCTGTTTCTGGACCGCCAGCTGAAGGTGGACACGCTGGGGACGACCTGGACCGGAACCGAAGCGGGTGGCGGGCCTATTCGAGGACGGTGACGGTCCCTTCGACGATCGCACGCCAGAGACCGGGAAGCTGCTCGACCTCGTACCGCACCAGTGATCGGACTTTCGGCAGGACGGGATCGAGCCGGGCTCCTTTCCGCAGCCCGAGCTGGAGGTCGACGACCTGGGGATCGGTGATCGGGCAGCCGATGCTGCCCGCGAGGTAGACCTGGGCTGCGCGGACGTCGGCAACCTCGCTCACCAGCGTCTCGGCAATCCTCCGAGCCGTGACCTGATAGAGCTTCCCCGGATGGGTGACGGGGTTCTTGCCCGGCGCGCTCTCGAGCGACATCGGCCGATAGGGCGTAATCAGCCCGCTGGCGCGGTTCCCCCTCCCGGTATGGCCATCGTCGCCCGCTTCTGCCGAGGTGCCGGTGACGGTCAGATAGACGCTGCCCTTGGCGGGATCGTCCGCCGTATTGACGGCGGCGGCAATCTCCTTGCCTTTGGCCCCGCGCGCCACGGCTTTGATCGCCAGGAGCCGGGCGTGCTCTCTCCGCTCCAGGTAGCACTCCAGGCTAGGGACATGACGCGCGATGAAGGCACAGGCCACCGTGAGTCGAATCCGGGGACCTTGCCGGATTCCCAGCACCTTGACGTCCTCTCCAGTTTCGGGGCAGGCGGCCTTGACCGGGGCGGAGTTGAGACATGTTTCCGCAGTCATGACGGCGCGTTCCAGGTCGGTCAGCGGGGCGAAGCCCACGCCGATGACGCTGTCGTTGGCGAGGGGTACCTGCGCGGTGGACAGCCGTCCGAAGAGGGCCTGAAGATCCGTCGAACCCGGACGGAGCAGGCAATGGATCCGGAGATGCTTGTCGGGATCCAGGGCATGGAGATGGCGGCCGAACCAGGTCCGCGCAGCCTCGACGACAAGATCGGCCACCGGAACTACCACGCCGCCGACATCCGAGGTCGCTCGCCCCGCGAGATAGAGCTCGATCGGCGCCAGCACTTCCCCACCCCCGAAGAGCGGCCGCGCTGATCCCGCCCGCAAAAGGACTTTGTCGACATTGTGGTGGAGAATCCGGCCGAACTGCTTCAGGTAGTATCGGCAGAGCGTCCTCGAGCACTCTTCGGCGATCGCATCGCAGATCGTATCGGGGTGGCCGAGCCCCTTGCGTTCAGCCATCTCCACTGGCAGTTCTCCGGGCGAGGCCCGGACCCGACTGACGACGATGTCCACGCTTCGGCTTTCTCTTTGCGGCAGCGGCCAGGCCTAGGAGCCGCCGCTCTTGCGATAGATGCGAAGCTCCGGTACCCACGGCTCCAGTCCCTCGATCCCCTCCGGAAGCGCCTCCTTGAGGCCGATGACGAGCGCTCCGCCAGGCCGGAGCACGCTCAGGGCGCGCGAGGCGGTGCGGATCTGGAGCTCAGGATCGAAGTACGTGAACACGAGGTTCCGGCACAGGATGAGGTCGAACCAGCCACTCGGGAGTGCCTGCCGAATGTCCTGGGCGACGAACTCAATCCCCTCCCGGTACTCCGGTCTCACCTCATACCAACCCGCCCCGCGGACGAAGGCCGTGGTGAGCCAGGAAGTGGGGACCTCCCTTAGACTGCTCTTCGAATAGCGTCCCAGGCTGGCTCGTTCGAGCAGGTGTTCGTCAATGTCCGTCGCCACGATCCTGAGCGACAGATCGGGATAACGCGCGGAGAGCTCTCTCGCCCACAGGATACCGAGACTGTACGGCTCCTCGCCCGAGGCACAGCCGGCGCTCCAGCAGCGCAGTTCCCGGGCGCCGCGGCGGAGCGCCGCCGCGGCGAGGCAGGGCAGCACCTCCGATCCCAGGCGCTCGAACACATCGCGGTCCCGGAGCAGCCGGGAGATGGGAATACGGCAGAATGAGTCGAGGATCACCCACTCCTCCGGGTGATTCTCAAGATACTGGCGATACACTGCCAGGTCCGGCAGCCTGAGCTCCTGGACCCGATGCCCCACCCGGCGGCACACCTGCCGATGAACTCTCCGGAACCCTGGCCACGAGAGACCGAGGAAGGCGAGCGCCCACTTCAGGAACTCGACACAGGTGGGCGCGGTCACTTCAGATGCGGCATTCCAGCGGGTCGCACTTGGCCGTGTGGTCGTAATGGAATGCCTCATCCCCTGCGCCGAGCTCGAGGACCTGGGCCGCGTTGCTGGCATAACGGTAGACCGTGACTCCTTTGAGCCCGAGGTGCCAGGCGCGGCGGTAGATCCCGGCGACTGTCTCGACGCTCGCATCCCGCGGGAGGTTGACCGTCTTGGACACCGCATTGTCAACGTGGTGCTGGAACGCGGCCTGGATCCGGAGGTGCTGTTCCGGAGGGATCTCGAGGGCGGTCACCAGCAGGGACCTCACCTCCGCCGGCAAGCCCGACACTCGTTCCAGCGTCCCGGTTTCGATCACCTCGGCGAGGACCCGCTCGGGGTCGAGGCCGTGCTCGAGGGCAACGGCACGAAGGATCGGGTTGATCTCCCGCAATTCCTCTCCGCCCAGGCTGTGCCGGCGGCGGTAGGCGAGGGCGAAGAGCGGCTCGATGCCCGCGCTGCTGCCGGCAAGGATCCCGATCGTTCCTGTGGGCGCGATTGCGGTTCGGGTCGCATTGCGCACCGGCGCTCCGCTGCGGGCAAGGACGCTCGCGCACCAGTTGGGGAACGGCCCGCGCTCGGCCGCCAGCTCCTCGGAGGCCTGCCTCGCTTCGCGCCCGATAAAGGCCATCACGGCGTCGGCAGTCTGAATCGCCGCCTCGGAGGCATAGGAAATCCCCAGGCGCACCAGCATGTCGGCGAAGCCCATGACTCCCAGCCCGATCTTTCTGTTGCCGCGGCTCACCCGCTCGATCTCTGGCAGCGGGTGGCGGTTGATCTCGACCACATCGTCCAGGAAGCGCACCGCGACCCGGGTGATCCGGCCAAGCCTGGCCCAGTCCACGGTGCCGTAGGGCTTTCCCGGTGTCACCATGTGAGCGAGGTTGATCGAGCCCAGCGTGCACGCCTCATGGGGCAGGAGGGGAAGCTCGCCGCAGGGATTGGTCGCCTCGAGCCTGCCCAGATCAGGTGTGGGGTTGTCCCGGTTGACTGCGTCGACGAAGATCACGCCGGGATCGCCGGTCTGCCAGGCGGCCGCGACGATCGCCTCGAAAGTTGCTCGCGCGCTCGCCAAGGAGACGGTCTGGCCGGTGCCAGGATGATGGAGCGGGTAGCGGTCATCCTTCTCCATCGCGGACATGAAGGCGTCCGTGACGGCGACCGACAGGTTGAAGTTGCGGAGCCCGCCGTCGGCCTTGGCGCGGATGAACTCGAAGATGTCAGGGTGGTCCACGCGGAGAATCCCCATGTTCGCCCCGCGCCGCCTGCCGCCCTGCTTGATGTACTCGGTGGCACAGTCGAAGATCCGCATGAACGACACCGGCCCCGACGCGGCCCCCCCGGTGGAAGCGACCAGGTCGCCCGCGGGCCGGAGATTCGAGAACGAGAAGCCGGTTCCGCCACCGGTGCGCTGCACCAGGGCCATCTGCTTCACGGCCTCGAAGATCGATTCCATGCTGTCCGCCACCGGCAACACGAAGCAGGCGCTCAGCTGCCCGAGGGCAGTCCCCGCATTCATGAGGGTCGGGCTGTTAGGCAGGAACTCGAGCGACGTAAGCAGGGCCAGGAACTCGTTTTCCCAGCGGGCAGCCTGCCGGGCGTTCCCGAGCAGCAGCTCCGCCTGGGCGACTGCCCGGGCTACCCGCTCGAACAGCGCCTCCGGCGTCTCACAGACCTTGCGTTCCCGGTCTCGCCGGAGGTAGCGAGCCTCCAGGACCCGGCGGGCATTGGCGGTGAGCGCCAGGTCGGGCATCGCTGGGCCTCACTCGGGCAGAACGAGCGACGCCGAGCCGGCCTCGAGCCCCGGCTCGGCGGCGACGGGTGCGTTGAACTCGCGCAGCGTCTCCGCGAACCTCCGTAACCGACTCTCCACCCGGTGATTGATGCTGCCTTCCGGAAAGGTGCCCGTGGGGTCACGGCTTCCGGCGGGAAGACCGGCCATCAACTCCATCGCCTCATCCACCGTGGTGACCGGATAGACGTGGAAGCGGCCGGCATCCACTGCCTCGACCAGCTCGCGCCGCAGCATCAGATGCCGACGGTTGGCCGCCGGAATGATGACGCCCTGGAGGCCGGTCAGCCCGGTGACGCGGCAGGCGTCGAAGAAGCCCTCCACCTTCTCGTTAATGGCGCCGACCGGCTGAATCTCACCATGCTGGTTCACCGAGCCGGTCACCGCGATCCCCTGCCGGAGCGGCACCTCGGCCAGCGCGGAGACCAGCGCGAGCAGCTCGGCCGCGGAGGCGCTGTCTCCCTCCACACCCGCGTACGATTGCTCGAAGACCAGGCTGGCCGCGAGCGACAACGGGTACTCGGCGGAGTAATGTGCCCCCAGATAGCTGGCGAGGATGAGGACGCCTTTGGAGTGGATGGGACCTCCCAGTTCCACTTCGCGCTCGATGTCCACCACGTTCCCCTCCCCGAGCCGTACCCGTGCCGTGATGCGGCTGGGCCGGGCGAAGCTGAGATCGCCCAAATAGAGGGTCGAAAGCCCGTTGACCTGGCCGACCCGCGCTCCCTTGGTGTCGATAAGGAGGATCCCCTGGGCGATTTCTTCCAGGAGCTGTTCCCGCGGCCGGTTGGCCCGGAACAGCTGGGCCTCGATCGCCCGATCCACATGGGAAGCGGTGACCAGATCCACCGCCTCGGCCTTGGCCCAGTAGCTGGCCTCGCGCACGATGTCGAGAAGGGGAGTGACGCGGATCGAGAGCTTGTCCTGATCGCCAGCCAGGCGCGCGCTCCGCTCGAGGAGTCGGGCGATCGCCGACCGATCCAGCGGCAGCAGTTGTTCGCCACGGGCCACCGTGGCCACGAGCCGCGCGAAGCCCTGGATATTCTCCGGCGTCGCGGGCATGCGGCCGTCGAAATCGGCGGCGACTTTGAACAGCTCACTGAACTCCGGATCCAGTGCCGAGAGGAGGTAGTAGAGCAGCGGCGAGCCGAGCAGCACTACCTGTACGCTCAGCTCGGCGGGCTGGGGCTCCAGGGTAACCGGTCGGGCCAGACTCAGCAGCTCGGCCGGCGCCTCGATACGGACCTGCCGCGACTTGAGGGCGCGCTTGAGCGCGTCCCAGGCGAACGGCGCCTGCAGCAGCTTGCGGGCCGCCAGCACCAGATACCCGCCGTGGGACCGGTGGAGACTGCCCGCTTTGATGAGTGTGAAGTCGGTGGCGAGTCCACCGAAATGCGCCACGTGCTCGATCCGGCCCGCGAGACTCTCATAGCTCGGATTGTCGTCCTCGATGACGGGGGCTCCCTCAAGCCCGGTGTTGTCCACCACCAGGTTCACCCGGTAACGCTGCAGCGATCCCCGCTCGGCCAGCGGGTGCTGCAGGGATGCGAGGAAGGCCTCCGGGAGCGCCGCGGGAGCCCCGGTAAAGTCCTGCGGGTTCTCGATCACGTCATGGCGGACGGCGTCCAGGTAGCCCGCGACCGTGGCACTGGACTCGTACTTCCGCCGCACCTCGCCGATGAGCAGGTCTACGGCGCCGCTGGTCGCCTGGGTCCGGAGCTCGTGCAAGCGGTCATGCCGCTCCCTGCCCCACCTGGGGAGGTGCCGCAGCGTCGCCTGCACCTCCTCCTGGTAGGCGTCGATCCGGCCCTGGAGCCGCTCGCGCTCAGGCTCGGGCAGCTTGTCGAACTCCTCGCTCGACAGCACCTCCTCACCGCGGACGGCAGCGACCACGAAGCCGGTGGGGGTGGAAAGGAGACCGAGTCCATCGGCCCGGGCGCGCTCCGCGATTGCGGCGAACTCGCGCGCCGGCTTTTCCTTGAACTCGTCCTCGATCGCCTGGCGCCCGCGCTGAAAACCCTCGCTCTCGAGGGCCGCGGGGATGGCGGTGCCGAGCGCATCGACCAGCTGCTCCATGTCGTGCTCAAGGCCCGCGCCCGTGCCGGCGGGCAGCTCGAGCAGCAATGGCCGCCGGGGCTCGGCGAAGTTGTGAACGTAACAGCGGTCGGGAGGGACAGGCCGGGTTGCCGCGTGACGATGCAGCGTACGAAGCACGCCGGTCTGCTTGCCAGTCCCCTCGCTGCCCAACGCGAAGATGTTGTAGCCGGGTGCCCGGATGCCCGCACCGAACTCAACCGCCGCGACCGCGCGGGGCTGGCCCAGGATTTCCTCCAGATCTTTCAGATCCCGGGTGGTCTGGAAAGACAGGGTTTCAGGGTCGTAGCGGCGATAGAGATCGCTTCCCTTGAGCTCCTGGGCCGTGACCATGGCGACCTTCCCTCCACGGGCTGACGTTGCTGGCATGCAACCTGAACTTTGGTGCCGGCTCCCCAGAATCGGTGTGAATGAAGTGTGAAGGGGTCTTCAATTCCTGTCACGATCGTTGGACGCCCCTGACGGCACGGATGGTGAGAACGGAGACGCGCCGAAACCCAGCCATCGGGCTCCGGCGCGTACGCACACCCACAAAGAGATCCTACTGCACTTCAGCGAAACTCATCCTGATTCCTCATCGCACGAGCAGGCGCGTATCGTTGGGCCAGATACTCGAGCGGCGCCCGCCTCACGCAGTCACCCTCGCCACCTCCCGCTCCGCCGCCTCCCACGCCGACGCATCCCGCTCCAGCGCTCCCGCGAGCACACGGAGTTCCTCATCGACCGCCGCCTCCGCGCCACTGGGCACGGCCAGCAGCCGCTGTAGCCCCGCCTGGGTATCGAGGAATCGCTGGACCAGGAGATCCCGGCGGCGTTCCAGGTCACCGCGCGGCGATGGCTCCTCAGGCGACGCACTCGACCGAGAAGCGGCCTGGGACTCCAGCAGCTCAACTCCCTCGTCCAGCCGCGCCAGCTCCCTGGCGCCTCGGCAGGTCACGGGGATGACCTCCTGTATCAGGGCCTGGTGTTCGCTCTCGCCCGAACCCCTGGTCATTACCAGGCGAGCGAGCCGGACCACGCCCGCAAACAGCTCCCGCGCGGTCCCGTCGGGGAGCTCGGCCGCGGTCGCGACGATCTCCTGGTCGAGGTTGCCCCCCAGCCGCGGACGCCGTGGAGCGCGATTGAGGAGCGGGGTGCGGATTGCGCTCCCCGCAGCAACGAGGAGAAGCCCGGCGACCCACGGCGAGGTATAGAGCAGATAGGGATGCACTACGGACCCTGCCCACAGCCCCAGGCCGAGCGCACTCAGGCTCACCGCCCACAAACCGACCGGGATCATGCGCCAGGCAGCCCGGACGGGAACCGATCGCGCACTGAATCCCCGGGTGGCGAGTCGGTCGAGCGCCGTATCCGCCATCGCGCCGGGCACTCGAGCCAGCGGCTGCAGCCCCTGAGCGACCGCGCGGTGACT
>DATBLR010000104.1:0-26089 GCA_036555275.1 Gemmatimonadales bacterium
AGGAGCGCCCCCCGGAGCACGACGGTGATCTCCTCGAACTCCGGGCGCTGCCCCGGCTCGCGCCAGCCGGAGGGGGACACCATCCGGGCCACACTCACGCCGGCGTGCCCGGTCCGCACCCGCCCCGCGAATTCCTCGATTCGCTTCGGCGGCCTCCCGGCCGCTTGAACAACTGCCGGCTGCTCAATCAACGTTGGCATTCCAGTCCGTCCCCTCGTCCTCTCGTTCTCAGTCGCCTGCCCGCCTGCCCGCCCGCCCGCCTGCCCGCCTGCCCCCAGGCCCCTCACCGCCGCTCCCCCACCGCCGCAAACAACATCGGGCCCTTCGCGCCCGGCTCGAGAGGCGCCGGTCGATATCGCGGCTCCGCCAGTCCCGCCTCGCGCATCCATCCCAGCATCGTTTCTTCGCTGAACCCCTGCCACTGGTGTCCCATCGTCTGGCGGTACTCGGCCCGCTCGTGGGGCATCAGGTCGGTCACCAGAAGCCTGCCGCCGGGCTTGAGCACCCGGCCCGCTTCGGCGATCGCCCGGCCCGGTTCCGCCAGGTAGGGGAGCACCAGCACCATGAAGGCCGCGTCCACCGACCCGGCTTCGATCGGCAGCGCCTCGAGATCGCCGCGCCGGATGTCCACGTTGGCCGCCTCGCCCAACCGGGTGCGCGCCACCCGGAGCATGGCGGCAGAACTGTCCACCACGATGACCTGCCGGACGAAGGGCGCCACGATCTGGGTCAGGTGGCCGGTCCCGGCGCCGAGGTCGGCCACGGTCCAGCGCGAATCGAGGAAACCCAGCAGCGCCAGCAGTTCGGTGCGTCCTCCAAACAGCTCGCCGCGGAGCCGGTCCCACTGGCCGGCTGCGGTCGCGAAGAACTCCTCCGTCCGCCCCCGCCTTCCCGCCAGCACGTTGCGCAGCCGCTCGGCGTCGCGAGTGGCAGCCGGCGACTCGCTCGCCTGATCTCTGACCACCTGCCACAGCTGCCGGGCCGCCGGCTCAAGGTCGGCCATCGGCATACGATAGAGCCGGCTCGCGCCGTCCGCCCGGGAGACGACCCAGCCATCATCGGCCAGCAGCTTAAGATGCCGGCTCACCGTGGACTGAGGCTGCTGCAGTGCCTCGCACAGCTCGGTCACCGTGAGCTCGTGCCGCTCCAGGATCACCAGCAACCGGCTCCTGGTGGTGTCGGCCAGGGCTTGCAGGCGGTTAACGATGGTCACTCCCACGAGGAACCATAATAATCCGTTCATCCGGATAGTCAACTATTTCTTGAGTCGACAAGGGACGGTCGGCCCCACGATCGTCGGGCCGGGCGTCTCTGCGCGGCCCATGAATGCACCTTGACTTAGTGTTTCTGAGACACTACTATAGTGTCCCAGAGACACTAACAAGGAGCCCCAAATGTTCGCCTACCTGAAAGCCTCACCTACGACGTACCTGCTCCACTACAGCGGTGGGCGACTGAAGCGGCAGGGCCCGGGGCTGTCGTTCTTCTACTACCGTCCCTCGTCGGTTCTCATCGCGGTTCCGCTGGCCAGCACCGATCTCCCGTTCGCGTTCAGCGAGATCACGGCGGACTTCCAGCAGGTCACGGTGCAGGGGCGACTGGTCTATCGCATCGCCGACCCGGCCAGGGCGTCGTCACTTCTGGATTTCTCGATCACACCCTCAGGCGCCCACCGCTCCGACGACCCCTCCAAGCTGGGCGACCGGCTGGTGCAGGCGGCACAGACCCTGGCGCGGGATGTCCTGGAGCGCATTGCCCTCCGGGAGGCCCTGGGCGCGGCCGATCGGCTGGGGTCGGTGATGCTGGCTGGCCTGCGCGAGTCCGAAACCGTCCGGGCGGTGGGGGTCGAGATCCTGGATCTCGCGGTTGCCTCGATCCGGCCGACGCCCGAGATGGCCCGCGCCCTCGAGGCGGAAGCACGGGAGGCGCTGCAGCGGGAGTCGGACCTGGCGATCTACACCCGGAGGAACGCCGCAGTCGAGCAGGAGCGGATGATCAAGGAGAACGAGCTGAACACCGAGATCGCGGTGCAGGAGAAGCAGCGCCGCATCCGGGAGACGAAGATGGCGGCCGACGTGGCCATCGAGCAGCAGCGTGCCGTGCTGATCGAACGCCGCTCGGCCAACGAACGGCAGGATGCCGATGCCAAGGCCTACGCGCTCAACGCGACGCTGGAGCCGCTCAAGCAGGCCGACTGGCGCACTTTGATGGCGGTAAGTGCCGGTGGAGGCGATCCCCGCGTCATGCTGGCGCTGGCCTTCCGGGAGCTGGCGGAAAATGCCGGCAAGATCGGCCAGCTCAACGTCACGCCCGAGCTGCTCGGCTCGCTCCTGTCCCCGGAGCGGAAGTGACGGCCTTCGATCGCCTGATCGTGGTCACCCGGCACACCCGACTGGACGACCTGATCGTCCGCTTCAACACCCGTAGCCAGGCCCGCTTCTACCTCGAGCGGGCCGGGAACGACTGGTCGGAGTACGAGGCGGAGCACGACGCGTATCAGGAGGCGCTGAGCGACCTCCGGCGTCATCTGGACATCGGACTGCCGCGCCAGTTTCTTGACCGATCGCTGGCGCCCACCTTCGACTTCCGGGCGCATGACCTGGTTGTGGCTGTCGGCCAGGACGGCCTGGTCGCCAACGTGGCGAAGTACGCCACGGGACTGCCGCTGGTCGCCGTGAATCCCGACCCCGAGCGGTTTGACGGCATCCTGCTCCCGTTCACGGTCCGGGACGCCGAGGCAGCCGTCGTCACCGTGCTCGAGGAACGGGCGCGGGTGCAGCGGATCACGTTCGCGGAAGCGACCCTGCGCGACGGCCAGCGACTGCTGGCGTTCAACGACCTCTTCATCGGGACCCGGGGCCATGTCTCCGCCCGTTATCGTATTACCGCCGGCGGGGTCCGCGAGACCCAGTCATCGAGCGGGGTCCTGGTCTCGACCGGTGTCGGCTCCACCGGGTGGATGTCGTCGGTCTTCAACATGGCCCGTGGTGTTGCCGGTTTGACCGGAGGTCATTCGGGCGCGCCCATTCGGCTGCCGTGGGACGCGGACCGGCTGCTCTACGCGGTGCGGGAGCCGTTCGAGAGCCGCCATTCCAGGGTCGGGATCGTCGCCGGTTACGTGGAACGGGAGGATCAGCTACTCATCGAGTCACAGATGCCGAGCAATGGCGTGATTTTCAGCGATGGCATGGAAGCGGACTTCCTCGCCTTCGATTCGGGAGCTGTCGCCCGCATCGGAGTGGCGCCGGAATGCGCCATGCTGGTGATGCCTCAGGCGGCCGCGTGAGTGAAATCCGGGTCACGGTCGACGTCGTGATCTTCACGATCCAGGAGGGGGCGCTCAAGGTGTTGCTGGTTCGGCGGGGCATCCCGCCATTCCAGGACAGCTGGGCCATTCCCGGCGGGTTCGTCCAGGAGCAGGAGTCGCTGGATGACGCGGCGCGACGGGAGCTCATGGAGGAAACTGGCGTCCAGGACGTGTACCTGGAGCAGCTCTACAGCTTCGGCGACCCGGGGCGGGATCCGCGCGGCCGGGTGGTCACCGTCGCGTACTACGCCCTGATCGCGGCCGACCGGGCGGTGCGCGCGGGGAGCGATGCGGCGGAGGCCCGGTGGTGGGCCATGAACCAGCTGCCGCCGCTCGCTTTCGACCACGACCGCATCCTGGCATACGCCCTGGAGCGGATCCGCAACAAGCTCGAGTACACTACGGTCGGCTTCCAGCTGCTGCCCGAAGCCTTTACCCTGAGCGAGCTGCAGTCGGTGTACGAGGCCATCCTGGGGAGATCGCTGGACAAGCGGAATTTCCGCCGGAAGATCAACCTCCTCGGGATTCTCACCCCGTCCAGGCAGCAGCGGCGCGAAGCCCGCGCCCGCCCGGCGCAGCTGTTCCGCTTTTCCGCCGACCGGTTCGAGAAGCTGAAGGACAAGGGGATCCTGTTCCCGTTCTGATGGAGCTGATCGGAAGTGACCAAACCACAACTGATCAATCATGTGCGGGGCACGGTGAAGAGCGTGGGTGAGCGTTGGCCCGCCTGTGCCGCCGAGGGGTTTCCCCGGCATATCCCCGCCCAGCTCCCCGGGGCGCTCCGCGACCTCCTGACCCCGGTGCTGGAGCTGATTGCCCAGCTCACCCACACGATCCGGGCGTATGATGGGGTCGTCGCGCAGGTCGCCACCGCGAGCCGCGCAGTCACCGACGTCCTGCGCCAAGTCCGGGGCGTCGGGGCGCTCACCGCGATCGCCTATCACGCCACGCTGGAGGATCCCCAGCGCTTCCGTCACAGTCGGCAGGTCGGGGCGTATCTGGGGCTCTGTCCCAAGCAGAACCAGTCGGGGGAGCGCGATCCGGAGTTGCGGATCACCAAAGCCGGGGACGAGCTCCTGCGCCGGCTGTTGGTCAGTAGTGCGCACTATATCCTGGGGCCCTTTGGGCCCGACACCGCGCTGCGCCGCTGGGGCCTGCGACTGGCCCAGGGCGGGAAACGAGCCAAACGCCGCGCGGTCGTCGCCGTCGCCCGGAAGCTCGCGGTGCTGCTCCACCGCTTGTGGGTCACCGGCGCTCGGTATGAGCCCCTCCGGGGCGTGACCGCGTAATCCGGGACGGCGGAAGCCCCAGCGGGCGCCGCCCCCGCGCTGCTCCGAGGTCCCGTCCGGCGACTGCGATCTGCGTCTTGGCTTCTTCGGGAGAGACCGCCACAGAGATGGCAGCGCCACGGACCGGACGCCAACATGCACCGCGGCTTGGGCTGCGGAGTGCGGATAGAAGCCTGGCCCTCCGGAGCGGCTCGCGCCGCGGCCACCACGGTGGCCTTGACAGATTACCTTTCTCATAGAAGACAGAGAGGCACAGAGCAAAGACAGAGTCCTCTCTGTCTCTGTGCCTCTGTGGTTATTCTATTCGGCCTGCCCGCCTGCCCGCCTGCCCGCCTGCCCGCCTGCCCGCCTGCCCGCCCTCCTAATCCCCCGCCAGCCCCACCGCGTCCAGCATGAACGCGAACTTGAACGCCCTCTCCCGCAGTCGGTCGTACCGTCCTGACGAGCCACTATGCCCGCCCGCCATGCTGGTCTTGAGGTAGAGCGGCTGGCTGTCGGTCTTGGTCGCCCGGAGCCGCGCCACCCACTTGGCCGGTTCCCAGTACATGACCTGAGAGTCGTTGAGCGAGGAGGTGACCAGCATCCAGGGATACTCGCGCGGGGCCACGTTGTCGTACGGGGAGTACTGCATCATGTAGCGGTACTGGTCTTCGTTGCACGGGTCGCCCCACTGTTCCCACTCCTGGGCGGTGAGGGGAAGCGACCCGTCGAGCATGGTGTTGATCACGTCGACGAAGGGCACCTCGGCGACGATGGCCCGGAACAGGTCGGGACGCATGTTGGCCACGGCGCCCACCAGGAGCCCGCCGGCGCTGCCACCGTTGGCCACCAGCCGATCGGGGCTGGTGTAACCCTGACGAACCAGCTCTTCCGCCACGTCGATGAAGTCGTGGAAGCTGTTGAGCTTGTTGAGCATCTTGCCGTCGTCGTACCAGCGTCGTCCCAGCTCCTGCCCGCCGCGGACGTGCGCGATGGCGCACACGAAGCCGCGATCCACGAGGCTCAGCAGCGCGCTGTCGAAGATCGGCTCCACGGTCACCCCGTACGCGCCGTATCCCTGGAGCAGGAGAGGATAGGGGCCGTTGTCGGCGTCGCAGTTCCGGAAGAGCAACGAGACCGGCACCCGGGCGCCGTCGCGCGCCTGGACCTGCAGCCGGCGCACCTGATAGCCGGTCGGATCGAACCCGCTGGGAATCTCCTGGCGCTTCCGGAGCACCCGCTCGCCGGTGACCACATGGTGGTCGTACACCGAGGGTGGGGTGGTCAGGCTGGAGTAGGTAAACCGGACAACGTCCGTGTCGAACTCGGGGTTGGTGCCCGGGAAGACCCCGTAGGCGGGCTCCGGAAAGGCGACGGTGGCGCTCGATCCCCCATCGTAGGAGATGATCCGGAGCTGACGAAGCCCTTCCACCCGCTCACACACCACGGCATGCCGCTGGAACGCATCCACCGACTCGACGAACACGTCCTCGCGATGTGGCAGCCAGTCTTCCCAGCGGGCCGGCCGGGGGTCCGCTTCGGGGGCCCGCACCACCCGGAAGTTCGGCGCGTCGGCGTTGGTGCAGAGAAGGAAGTACCCGTCGGCGTGGTCGACGTTGTACTCGACCCCCGCGCGCCGGGGCGCGATCAATCGAGGGGTGGCGCCGGGATCCGCGGTCGGGACCGCCCACCATTCGCCGGAGCTGTAACCCTCCGAGGCGATGAACGCGAAGCGCCCGCTGCGAGAGCGGGACAGAGAAACCCCGTTCAGGGCGTCGTCCTCCCGGAACACCGGCGTATCGGCCTCCCGGGGCGTACCCAGCACGTGGTGCCAGACCTGATTGCCCCGCTTGGAGGCGTCCGCCGTCACATAGAAGAAACTGCGGCTGTCCGCCGCCCAGGCGCTTCCGACCCATACGCTGCTGAGCCGCTCGAGAACCCGGCCGCTTTCCAGGTCCTTGACCGTAAGGTCGTACTCGCGCGAAGCGGTGGTGTCCTCGAGGTAGATGAGCAGCCGTCCGTCGGGGCTTACCTCGGTGCCGCCGAGCGAATGGAAGGCAGCCCCCTCGGCCAGGAGGTTCTGGTCCAGGTAGATCTGTTCCGGCGCCTCGGGTGAGCCGGCTCGACGGCAGTACAGCGGATATGCTTTCCCGCGCTCATATCGGGTGTAGTACCAGAAGCCCCGGTCCAGAACGGGGACCGTGGCGTCATCCTCCTTGATTCGCCCCAGCAGCTCATGATAGAGCGCCTGTTGCAGCAGCGCCGTATGGCGGGTACCCTGCTCAGTCCAGGCGTTCTCCGCCTGGAGATAGGCATGCACCTCGGGGCGGTCTCTTTCCCGAAGCCAGTAGTACGGGTCGAGGCGGGACTCACCGTGGACGGTTTCCACCCGCGGGATGGCCGGCGCTCGGGGCGGGCAAGCCGGCTCGGGGACTACCACAGCCGGAAGTGGTGCAGCGGCACTCATCAGCGACTATCCTGCGACGTCGGGGTCACCCCCCTCCTGATTGAGGGGGCGGGCGAGAATATTCGAGCTGCCCCTCCGACACAAGGCCGAAAAACCGCCGACCAGGCGCGGAAAAACGCCGCAATTGGCCCAACCCCGAGGCCCCCAAGGAGTTGCACTCGCGGAGTCCGGAACTGACCAGAAAACGGACGGCCGGGCTGGGCCGGCGGCGATCGCCGGCGCGGTCTCGACAATCCGGAATGGCAACGCAAGGAGCATTACGTGGAACAGCGTGCACTGGGATCCCAGGGGCTCCGGGTATCCTGCCTGGGTCTGGGCTGCATGGGAATGTCGGAGTTCTACGGCCATCGGGACGACCAGGAGTCCATCGCGACCATCCATCGCGCGATCGAACTGGGCTGCAGCTTTCTCGACACGGCCGACGTGTACGGGCCTCATCTCAACGAGGAGCTGGTGGGCCGCGCGATCCGCGACCGTCGGGATCGGGTGGTCCTTGCCACCAAGTTCGGCATCGTTCGCTCGAAGGACGATCCGACTCGGCGGGGCGTCTCCGGTCGTCCCGAGTACCTGCGCCAGGCATGTGAAGGGTCGCTTAAGCGGCTCGGCGTCGAGCACATCGATCTGTACTACCAGCACCGGGTCGATCCTCAGGTCCCGATCGAGGAGACGATCGGTGCGATGCACCGGCTGGTCGAGGAAGGGAAGGTGCGCTATCTGGGCATGTCGGAGGCCAGCGCCGCCACCATTCGCCGCGCCCACGCCGTGCACCCAATCAGTGCGCTGCAGAGCGAGTATTCGCTGTGGAGCCGCGACCCGGAGGACGAGATCCTGCCGACGGTGCGGGCGTTGGGGATCGGCTTCGTCGCCTACAGCCCGCTTGGACGGGGATTCCTCACCGGGCAGATTCGCCGCTTCGAGGACCTCGAGCCGACTGACTACCGGCGCAACTCACCCAGGTTTCAGGGAGCCAACTTCGAGAGGAACCTGGCTCTGGTTGCGCGGATCGAGGCGATGGCACGTGCGAAGCACTGCACCCCCTCCCAGCTGGCGCTGGCCTGGCTCCTGGCACAGGGACCGGACATCGTCCCGATTCCCGGGACCAAGCGCCGGGCTCGCCTGGAGGAGAATCTCGCTGCGGCGGAAATCCGGTTGACGACGTCGGACCTGGCGGAGATTGCGGCGGTGGCGCCCCGCGGCGTCGCGGCGGGGGAGCGCTACCCCGCCGCCATGATGCAGCTCGTCAACCGCTGAGTACCGGATCAGCCTCAGGCCGGGTCTCCGGTCCACCATCGTCGCCTCGCCGGGGAGGCGCGGAAGGGGTTGAGTGGCAGGCCGGCGTCACCCAGGTCGGGACGAAAGGGCCTGAGCATCAGGAAGCCAAGGCCGAGCAGGCCCAGCAGGGCGCCGGTGATCAGGCCCCAGAGGTTCGGCACCGACTCCTGCCCCTCGATGGGAGGCAGCCCGAGCCCGACGGTCACCACCGTCACGGCACCGGAGAAGGTGGCCCCGAAGCCCAGCAGGCGGAGGAGGATATTGAAGATCCGCCACTGGGTGGCGTCGGCGGTGGGCTGGTGCACGCGATCGTTCTTCATGGTGGGGATCCGCAGGTCGGCCTCAGTGAAGCAGGAGGAGGAGGCTCCGCACCAGCCAGACCGCAACGGCGATGGCGATGGCCAGCGCTGCCAGCAGCATCAGCCCGATGCCGGCGAAGAACCAGATGCTGCGGCGCCGGGTTTCGTGAGGCTCGGTATACCACCGCTCGAGGAGGGCCAGGTTCCGCAGGTTGCTCCGCCAGCTCACGTCGAACAGGTCACCCACGACCGGGAGCTCACCCCCGGCCACGTCGAGCACCAGGTTGAGGAGCATCCTCAGGAGTACGACGACCGGGGCGCCCAGCCGTGCAGCCACCCAGATGCCGTACCCTCCGACAAGGCTGCCGAGCACATCGCCGATCCCCGGCACCAGGCCCAGTAGTGCGTCCCAGCCGAAGCGGATGCCCGTGCCGGGGAACCGGAACTGCGCATCGAAGGCCCGCGCGAGGGCGCGGTAGCGCTGCAGCTGGTGGGCGGGATCAGGCACCCCGACCCATGCTTGCGACCTGCCGCGTCACCGCGGCTATCCTACTCGTCGCCCGACGGCAGGGGATCCTGTCCGGTGATCTTGATGAGGGCCTGCCGAGCCATGGCCGCGACGTCGTCGCTCCGATCGTCGAGTGCCTTGGTGAGGGCGGGGACAGCTTCCCTGGCCTCGGGGCCGATTTCCCGCAACGCGACGCATACCGGAAACCTTACTGCGGCATCGGGATCGCCGAGCGCCTCGATGAGGGCCGGAACCGCAGCCTTGGCCGCCGGGCCCATCCCTCCGATGGCATAGGCGGCTGCGTTGCGGTTGTAGGGGGCTGGGGCCTTGAGGTCGGCTACCCACGAGGAAAGGGTGCGGCCATCAAACCGGGGCTCCTTGGACTTGCTTCCCTGGGCTTCCGCCCGGTTGGCGAGGAGGACAAGGGTGGACGCGGCGATAACAAACGATCGGATCATGACGTTTCTCCCTGCGACAGACATCACGTGCCCGGGGGGAAGCTACACGCCTTGGCAGTGCCGGGACAGGTTCCCCGAAACCTCGCAGTCGTCATGGCCGTAACGGCTGGCATTACTTCGATATAGTCAACACACTCGAGCAACCGGTCCGGTCCAGCATGCTGCTCGCGCTCCTGGCGGTCCTTCATGCCGCCCCCGGCGATTCGCTCCCCGTCTACGATGGCCGAAAGCAGGCCCTCGCCCTGGCGCCGCCCAGGCTGGAAGGGGCGGTCGTGGTGGACGGCGTGCTCGACGAGCCGGTCTGGACCACGGCCGCGGTACTCACCGGGTTTTCGCACTTCCAGCCGATTGACGGCGTCCCGGCCGAGGACTCGACCGAGGTGCGGGTCTGGTACTCGCCCACCGCGATCTACTTCGGGGTGCGGGCGTTCGAACCGCACGGGGAGGTGCATGCCACCCTCGCCGACCGCGACCGGATCTTCTCCGACGACTTCATCCAGTTCCTGATCGGCACCTTCAACGACGGCCGCCAGGCGTTCATGTTCGCGGTCAACCCGCTGGGTGTGCAGGGAGACGGCGTGATGGTGGAGCGCGGCAACCTGGCGGGCGGCGGCTATAACGGAGGAAGTGCCCAGGCCCGCGAGGGGTCCGACCTCTCCCCCGACTATGTGTTCGAGTCCAAGGGCCGCCTTATCGAGGGCGGCTACGAAGTGGAGGTCAGGATCCCGTTCAAGAGCCTGCGCTTTCAGGCGAGAGCGGAGCAGACCTGGCGACTCCACGTGCTGCGTCAGGTGCAGCATTCGGGTTTCGAGGATTCATGGGTACCGGCCGCCCGGGTCAGCGCCTCGTTCCTGTCCCAGGCGGGAACCTTGACCGGCCTGCATGGCCTGGAACGTGGCCTGACGCTGGACCTGACGCCGGAGGTGACCGGGCGGGTCGACGGTGCCCGGGAGGCCGGCGGCGGCTGGGAGTACGACCGGGCGGGCCCCGAGCTTGGTGGCACGATGCGCTGGGGCGTCACCAACAACCTGTCGTTGAACGCGACGGCCAACCCGGATTTCTCCCAGGTCGAATCCGACGTCTCGGAGATCCAGTTCGACCCGCGCGACGCGTTGTTCTTCCCCGAGAAGCGACCCTTCTTTCTCGACGGCCTGGAGCAGTTCCAGACCCCGTTCAACCTGGTCTACACCCGGCGCGTGGTGCAGCCGGTGGGAGCCCTCAAGCTCACCGGCAAGGCCCTCGGTACCGACGTCGGCGTGCTGTCTGCCGTGGACGACCCGATCGCCTCGGCCACCGGCCAGGATCATCCGGTGGTCAACCTGCTCAGGGTCCAGACGGACGTGGGAACGCGCTCCCGGCTGGGGCTGGTTTACACCGACCGGATCGACGGCAGCAACTGGAACCGGGTGGGAGCGGTGGACGGCCGGCTGGTGTTCGGGCAGACCAACTTGGGCTTCCAGGTCGGGCAGGGCCGTACTCATGAGTTTGGGCGCACCACCTCCGGGCCCATCTGGATGGCGCGGCTCAACTACACCGGCCGGTGGTTCGGAACCCGGTATGCCATCACCGGCATCGATCCGGACTTCCGCACCCGGAGCGGGTTCATCAGTCGCGCCGGCGACGTGAACCTGCAGCTCACCAACCTGTTCTTCATCAAGGGCAAGCCCGGCTCTCTGGTGGAGAGCTTCACTCCCGATGTGACGCTCCACGGGACCTGGACCTACGATCGCCTCATGGACGGCAAGGGTGTGCGCGATCCGAAGCTGCACCTCAACCTGAATGCGACGTTGCAGGGCGGCTGGGAGGCGGGCATTTCCCTGCTGGTGGAGCGATTCGGCTACGACCCGCGCATCTATGGCAACTATGCCCTCCAGGTCCCGGACCCGGGCGGGGTGGGACTCGACACGGTCGCATTCACCGGCGGGAATCAGAACATTCCCAACCGGGACTGGGTCTTCTCCGCCGCCACGCCCTCGTGGCAGGGCTTTTCGGCCAACGCCTTCGCCCTCATCGGGCGGGACGAGAACTTCTTCGAGTGGGCTTCCTCCGAGATCATCATCACCGACTTCGGCCTGTTGTGGCGGCCCACCGACCAGATCCGGATCGAGGGGCGCTATCGGCAGAACCAGTACAAGCGGCGGACCGATGGAACCCTGGTCGGCCGGCAGCGGATCCCGCGGCTGAAGGTCGAGTACCAGCTGGCCCGACCTCTGTTCGTCCGGCTGGTCGGCGAGTACAACAGCTCCGAGCGGGACAGCCTGAGGGACGAAGGGCGGACCGGGGCGCCGATCCTCATCTACAACCCGGAATCGGGCCAGTACGAGCGGGCCACCGCCCTCAGCGACAATGCCTTCCGCGGAGACGTGCTGCTCTCCTTCACCCCGATGCCGGGAACGGTGTTTTTCGCCGGCTACGGCAGCACGCTGACGGAGGACGAGTCGTTCCGGTTCTCCGGGTTCCGGCGCCGGACCGACGGTTTCTTCCTCAAGGCCAGTTACCTCTTCCGGCTGGGCAGCTGACCCCCGCCGGCGGGAGGGCCGGCCGCCGGCTGGTCCCCCGGGACGGCCAGCTCATCCCACCGCACTTCACGTCGGTCACCGCCCTGCCGAGATTCGGGGCATGGTAACCGGTGCACGCCGCTGGGCGCTCGGATTCCTGGTGTGGACCGTGGGACAGCAGTCCGGGGGACGGAGGCTATCGGCCGTTTCTGGAGTGGAAGCTCAAGCGTGCTTCGGGAGGCAGGTGGGTACGACGGCTCCCTCACTCCCACGGCGGAAAGTGCCCCTCCGCCGCGAGCGCCTCGATGGATTGGCGCAGGCTCACGAGATAGCTCTCCGGGTCCCCTGTCCAGGGGACCTCTTCCCCCACGAAGACGTCGACGAAGAAGGGGACCAGGATAGCCTCTCCCTTCGGCAGCGCCTTCCCCACACCGTGCAGAAAGACCGGAATCACGGGCACGGCCAGGCGCCGCTCCTTGAGCCGGGCGATGCCTCGCTTGAATTCCTTGAGCCGTTCCGGCTCTCCCCGGGTGCCTTCGGGGAAGAAGATGAGAATCTCGCCCCGATCCAGTGCCTCGACGAGCGGCGCCAGCGGGTCCGCACCCGGCGAGCCGTGACCACGCTGAATCGGCAGTATCCCGATGATCCGCAGGGCGAACCAGGCCAGCAGCCGGTTGCGCAGGAAATAGTCCGCCGCCGCCACTGGCCGCACCCGCTGCAGCAGCCGGAACGGCAACAGCGTCATCAGGACCATCGTGTCCAGATGACTGTTGTGGTTGGCTGCGATGACCGCAGGGCCCCGGACAGGAAGTCGCTCGCGGTGTCGCACGTTGAGGCCCAGCACGACGGTGGTGACGGCGCGGACAATGATGCCAAAGAACAGGGGCCGGAGGAGGCGGGACACGGGGGCTATCGGCTGATGGCAATCAGTCGCAGGACTGCCGGGCCAGAGGCGAGAGGGGGAGAGCCAAACGCCGATGGGCGATGACCGATAGCCGAGAGCCGAGAGCCAGCATCCTAATGGTAGTAGAACCGGTAGAAGTGAAAAAACATCGGCGCGGTGTACGTCAGGCTGTTGATCCGGTCCAGGATCCCGCCATGCCCGGGCAGCATCGTTCCGGCGTCCTTCACCCCGATGTCGCGCTTGACCGCGCCAATGGTAATGTCGCCGAGAAAACCGCCGGCACCGATCATGAGGCCGGCCGCGATCCGGTGCGGCAGGGTGAGCGGAGTCAGCACCGGCGCCAGCAGCAGGGCGAGCAGCGTGGTCGTCACGATCCCGCCAATCAGCCCTTCAACCGTTTTGTTCGGACTCACGCTGGGGACCACCTTGTGGCGCCCCAGGGTCTTGCCCCAGACATACTGCGCCACGTCATTGAGCTGGGTGAGCACTACCAGGAACAGCACCAGGGCCGCGCCGCCCTCCGGGTCGAGCACCAGCAGGTAGGCCTGGTGGCTGATGCTGAAGACCATCAGCAGCAGGCCCCATTGGATGGTGGCAACGGCGCGCAGGAAATCCCGGGTCTCGCCGATCAGCACCATGCGCGCGGAGACTACCAGCAGCGCCCACACCGGGATGAAGACGATGAAGATTCCGTACCAGCCGCGATACACCCAGTAGTACTGAAAAGGAATGCTCAGATAGGCCCAGAACAGCACCCTCCGGTCGGCGCGGCGGGTCGGAATGAGCGACAGATACTCCTTGAGGGCCAGGAATGACACCAGGCCGAAAAAGGCGATGCTGAGCCTCCGGTCGATCGCGATTGCGATGCCGAAGACCAGGACCATGACCCACCACGACTTCACCCGCTGGACCAGTTCCACATACCGGTCCCCGAGACCCCGCCTCATGAGCCACCAGGTGACGCCGCTCGCCACGACCAGCAAGGCAAGGATGCCGCCCATCACCAGGCGGATTCCATGAGAGAGGGCGGGTCCGGTCACCGGGAGCCCGTGGCCAGAGCGCGCCGGGTGCGGTTGAGGATGGTCATGACTGCCAGCAGCGCCACTGCGGCCAGAACCAGGCTGGTCCAGACGCCCGCCGGGATTCCGAGCCCCAGCATGAGTCCCAACGCCCCGAACACGAAGGCGCGGTCGCTTTTGCCCATGGGGCCATCGTAGCGCCGCCCGGCGCCTATCTGGACCGCGACGACGCCGGTCATTTCACCGATAATCGCAAGCACCACGACCAGGACCACCAAGGATGCGTCGAGCCCGGGCACCAGGGCGAAGGGGAGGTACAGCGCGGCGTCGGAGACCACGTCGCCCAGCTCGTTGAGCACCGCGCCCAGGCGTGACTTCTGGCCGTGCTCCCGGGCCAGCATCCCGTCGACGGCGTTGAGGGCCATGCGGAGCAGCAGCACAGGGGGAACCAGGAGCAGTGGCCACCGGAGACCGGGGCTTCCCGCGAGGGCGAACCCGGTTCCCAGAGAGAGGAGCAGCGCCAGGACGGTGATCTGGTTGGCCGTCACGCCGGCTGCCGCGAGGCGGCCCACCAGCGGGCGCAGCAGCGCCTGGAACCTCGGCTTGAGATCGTAAATGGATGCCATGGGGCGGTCACTCGCGGATCCGGGCCGAAAAGTCCGGTGCGTCCTGGGCGGCCCGGACTTTGTCGTTGATCAGGAACCGGGCTCGCACTTCGGCCAGGGTGCCGGTGGAGTCGATGAGGCCGAGGCGGTGGATCACGGCATCGCTGTACCCCGGCATGATGATCCGCCAGCTCGAGGGAATCCGCCCGGGCACCAGCTGGTTGACGTGACGCACCAGGTTCAAGGTGCAGTTGTTGGTAAAACTGTTGTAGAACTCCGGCCGGTCGTGGATCTGATTGGTGCGTTCGAGCATGGATCGAAAGACGGCGCGGACGCCCTCCCGCCCGGCCCGGATCGGATACAGATAGACGTCGCTGGCGTCGTGAATGGCCCGCCGGCCGATGAAGTCCTGCTCGTCGCCGATCACGTACATCAGCTCGAAGCGGCGGAGCATTCCCTTCAGCACGCCGTAGCTTTCCTGCTCCTCCCGCCGGGCCTCGACCGAGATCGCCAGGTAGCGGCCGTCGTCGAATCCGAACGTCACGAAGGCGTGCGCCGGTCCGCGCCATGCGCGGGAGAAGGGCACCAGGACGTACCAGGCGGTGGCGATGGCGTCGAGATCGTAGCTCCGGTCCTCCCAGCCCGGAACGAAGTCGGCGCTGTCCGACCAGCGGAAGTTGCGGACGCCGTGGATCCGGACCGCCTTCCCGTCGAACTCGGCATAGGGGAGCACGGACTGATCCAGGGACCAGCGGCGCTGGTTCGACGGCTTGAGAGACGCCCACAGCACCACCAGCAGCGGGATCGCGACCAGCGCGGTGAACAGCGCTCCGACGCGCCAGGTCACCGCTCGTTCTCTGGCAGCCGGCATTCGCACGCCCGGGTTCCCGGGAAGGGAGACTGGAAGGCGGGAGAGATGGCGCGCTTCACGGCGATTCAGCGCGGTGCGGGAGCGACGAGGAACGGCTCGAACTGGACGTCCACGGCATAGCCGTCCGGGGCAAACAGGCCGGTGAGCAGGCGCCGGGCGCTCTCCTCGGCGTGTTCTCGGACCGCCAGGTCACCGGCGGCGGCCCGCAGCTGATTTCGGGCCAGCTGCAGGATCGTGTCCCGGTCGGCGGGGCGGAAGGGATTCCAGAGGCCCCGCTGCTCGTCGTAGGTCCTGAGGTCGATGATATCGATTCCGAGCAGCTCGGCCCGGGGAACCCGGATCGTGATCCGGCGGGTCTTCTCGTCGATGTCGATGCCTTCGTGCCGGGCGAGATCGAGCCCCACCATCGCCTTCCCCGTCACCACCACCAGTGAGCGCTTGGTGCTGCCCAGCCGGGTGTTCTCGTAGGTCACGACGTCGCGGATGGTCGTTTCGCTGGTGACGAGCTTGGAGACCGCATCCATCCGGGCCACCACCACCGCGTGGGAGATGGTCGTCTGGCCGGGGCCGTGGGTTACCCCGATGACCCTCGCGACCGTCCTGGCCAGCGCCAGTGCGGCCAGCATGAGCAGCAGCACCAGCGCCAGGCCGACAACCGTGATGCGTGAGAACTGGACCGTCACGGCGCTCCCCGGGATTGGCCAGGCTCGTCGGCGTATGCCACAGACACGATCCTCCAGCTGCCGTTGTGCTTCATCCAGGTAAACGCATCGATGCCGCGCCAGGTGGCCACGGCGGAGGAATCACCGAAGCGGGTCTCGTACCGGGCCCATACCTGGGCCAGGCTGCCGCTCAGCCGAACGTCCTGTCCCAGCAGCCGCTCCTCGAAAACGGGCTTGCTGTCCGGCCCCCGGGCGGTCTGGGCCAGGAATTCGTCGATCGTGGTCACGACGACGCGGCGGGCCGCCTCTCCAGGTGGCCGCCACACGGTGGTCAGGGTGGCGTGCGGCCAGAAATGGGCCCGGTACGCCGCCCAATCGCGGGCGCTCATGTCCCGATAGTACCGGGCAACCGCGCTCCGGAGCGCGTCCTCCTCGCTGCTGCCGGTGGCGGGCGGAGCCCGGCGCACGGTGCACGCGAGCAAACACAGGACGGCGCCAGCGAGAAATCGCATAGTCGGCCGGGATCTTCGGGGGATCGGGAGCCCAGTAAGGTAGGCGCGCCGCCGCCGGTGGCTCAATAGTCGCGCGCGCGACCGCGCCGGATCACCGGTCCAGATGCTTGAAGTAGTGAACGGTCTCCGGCTGGTAGCCCAGCCGCTCGTAGAGCGCCCGGGCGCGCTCGTTCCGGGCGAACACGTTCAGGGTGATGTGCCGGTATCCGCGGTCGCGGGCCCAGCGCTCCGCCGCTTCCACCAGCGCCCGCCCAATGCCGCGGCCCTGAGCTGCGGGGTCCACCGCGAGCACTTCGAGGTGGGCATGGGGCTCCCGGGTGAAGTAGTCCTGCCGGGTCGTAGTGAACACATAGCCGAGCGATCGGCCCGGTCCCGCCTCGGCGAGGAGGAGGCTGCTCGCGGGAGTCGGGTAACGCAGGGCATCGAGGAGGAGCTCGTGATCGGCGCGGGCAATCTGGGCGGGAGTACGCCAGGGCGGCACCGGGAACGCGCCCAGCAACTCGGTCAGCCGGAGAATGAAGGCCTCATCGGCGGGAGTGGCTCGCCGGATCGCCACATCCAGGGCCATGTAAACCCGGGCGGGAGAAAGGTTTCGCAATCTACCGGCTGCTCCCCCTACCGCCAGACCAGCCCCTCCTATACCTTGTGCCGCGCCGATCAACGGGGAACGGGAGAACGGGGAAAGGGTCAACCGGTCTTGGCCGATCCCGTTCCCCGTTCCCTGTTCACCTTGTGCGGGATGTCTGGACTATGGCAATCATCGCGAGCGAAATGCGCCGAGGCATGTGCCTCCTCTTCGAAGGGGAGCCCTGCCGGGTTCTTGAATTTCACCACCACACCCCCGGCAATCTGCGGGCGATGGTGCAGGCCAAGCTCCGGAAGCTGCGGACGGGCACCCAGTTCGAGCACCGCTTCCGGTCGACGGATACGGTCGAGGTGGCGGATCTGGAGACCCACCAGCTGGAGTTCCTGTATGCCGGGGGCGGCAGCTACCACTTCATGAACACCGAGAACTTCGATCAGCTGGAAATGAGCGACGAGGACCTCGGCGACGCCGCCCAGTGGGTGGCACCGGGGATGAAGATCATGGCGGAGTTCTTCAACGGTCGGCCGATCGGGATCCAGCTTCCCAATGCGATGACGTTCGAGGTGGTCGAGACCAACCCGGTGATGAAGACGGCAACCAAGACGTCGTCGTTCAAGCCCGCCAAGCTCGACAACGGTGTCACAATCAACGTTCCCGAGTTCGTCCAGACCGGCGAGAAGGTCCGGGTGAACCCGACCACGGGCGAGTACATCGACCGCGTCAAGTAAGGCACGGCCGGCTCCCGCCGTCACCCTTCCCGCTCCTCTGATCGGTCCTTAAGCTTAGGGGAACCCTCTCCTCCGAGCCGCGTGGCCGAGCAAACGACCGGTTCCGTCACCCAGGAGCGCGCGGCCCTCCCGCGTGACATCGCGGTATTCCTGCCTCTCCTGGCCATCGCGCTTCACAAGTGTACCGCCTACCCGGAGAATCACCCGATTCTCACGTCGGCGATCGATGCCGTTGCCGGCCACCTGCGGGTAGTCCTGGTGAACCGACCGTTCCTGCTCCTCGGCGTGGCCCGCAATCAGCTGCTGGTGGAGGGCCTGGCCACCGACCCCGACAACCCGGTGCTGCGCGACCTCGCGGCGAAGCTCCACCGGCATCAGCTCGGCGCGATCAAGTTCATTCCCGGAGTGAGCCGCGACGAGCTGGCCAAGGTGCTCCTCGTGCTGAGCAGCGACGCGCGCACCAACCCGGTGGGACTCAGGCTCAACGAGCTGGATGCCGACTGGGATCATATCAGGCTGCTGCCGCCGGCCTACGAGCGGCTCGAGCTCGCCGAGGACGGCCAGCGAGTCGGGGACCACATCCCGGCGGACAGCCCGGCAGGCCGGCTCTGGGTGGGCTTGGCGGCGGTGGCCCTGGCCAAGGAAGGCGCGCCAGAGCTGATCGGTGACCCCCGGGCCATCGCTCGGGCACTGAACACCAGGGTGCGGGACGCAGACCAGGCGAAGCGGGTGGTCAACTACCTGCTGGGCCTGAGCCGGGAGCTGCGGCTTTCCGCCGGCGCCGAGGCCGCGGTACTCAAGGAACGCCTGGGGCAGTTGCTCAACCACATCACACCCGAGACCCTGCGGGAGCTTGCCAGCGTGGGCGCCGACCTGGCGCAGAGGCGCCGGCTGGTCGCCGACGCCGCCATGGTGCTCCCCGCGGGCGCCACCCTTACCCTGCTGCGGGCGGTTTCGGAATCCAACGCCCAGGCGATCCCGCAGGGGATGGTACGGCTGCTGACCAAGCTGGCCTTTCAGGCGGACAAGGGAGCCCAGGCGATCCGGGAAGAGGCCGACCTCGCCCTGCGCGAGAGCATCCGCCAACTGGTGGACAAGTGGTCGCTCGACGACCCCAACCCGGCGGCGTACACTCGCGTGCTGGAGCGACTGTCGCGTTACCCGAGCACGGTTCGACCCGCCACTGACGATCATCCGACCGAGGCGCTCCGCCTGGTGCAGATTTCCCTCGAAACCGATACGGTCGGGGACACGGTCTGGGCGGCCCTGGAGGAACTGGTCCGCGAAGGTCTGGCCAGCGACGTGGTGAAAATGGTGGAGGATCCTAACGTCGCAGAGGACATCCAGGAGCTGTTCTGGACCCATCTCGCCACGCCTGGCAACATGCGCATTCTGCTCAACAACGAGCCCCGCGACACGGAGGTCGTCGAGCTGCTGCTGGACCGGATGGGAATGGCGGCGGCGGAGCCGATGCTCGAGAGCCTGGAAGTAGCCGACAACCGGACCATGCGGCGCCGGCTGCTGACCCGGCTGGGCAAGCTGGGTCCGAAACTGGGCCCCATGCTCATCGAACGCCTGCCCCCTTCCCCGTGGTACGTGCAGCGCAATCTGCTCGCTCTGCTGGCCTCGCTGCCGGAGATCCCTGCCGGGTTCAGCCCGGCACCCTACGCGGAGAACGAAGACCCCAGGGTGCGCCGTGAAGCGGTCAAGCTGATGCTCCGCATCCCCGGGCAGCGGGACGGCGCGATTCTCACCGCGTTGGGCGACGACGACGACACCAACGTCCGGCTGGGACTGGGCGCCGCGCTGGAGGGATGCCCCACCGCGGCGGTGCCCCGGCTCCTGGTCCTGCTCAATGATCGGGGGCTGCCCCACGATCTTCGTGCCCTGGCGATCCGGACCCTGGGGACGATCCGCAGTCCGGCCACCCGGGACTGGCTGGTGGCGCAGGCGTTGACCAAGCCGACCTGGTTCCGTCGCCGACGGCTGCAGCCCCGCAGCCCTGAGCTCCTGGCCGTGGTGAATGCCCTGGCACGCGGCTTCCGGAGTGATCCCAACGCAGCCCTGGTGTTGCGCCTCGCCGGCGAAAGCAGCGACCCGGCGATCCGGAAGGCTGCTGCCGGCCAGGTGGAGGACCAGTGAGCGATCCGCTGCGTTTCCTGACCTCGCTCGGCCAGGCGCTCTCGGCGACCGGCCTCTACCGGGCCGGTCATCCGGCGCGGGAGCGGGCCGTGGACGCGGCCTGGGAGCAGCTGGAGGCCCTGCAGAAGCTGGATCCGGCGCCCAACTTCTCGTTCCTCGAGGAGGAAGTCCTGTATCGCCAGCAGGCGCTCCGCGACTTCAAGGCGTGGGACTGGGCCCGGCGGCTGTCGCACGCGGGTGTGCAACGGGTCGAGTTCGACCGGGATGTAACCCGGGAGGAGCTGGCGGAGTTCGTGAACGAGGTGCACCGGAGGATCACCTCCGGCACCGAAGACACCAGCGAGGCCCGGCAGCTTCGGCGCGCAACCATCCGGTTCGGCCTGCTCAGCATCCGGGGCGCCTCGGGCGATATCGCGGTGGAGACCGCCGAGAGCACCAGTGTGCCCTACACTCTGGACGACGAGATCGAGACGGTCGCATGGATCCACGCGGAGGTGCAGGAGACCAATGACCTGCCGCTGGCCGAGGCCAATGCGGTCGTCCGGTCGCTCTCCCTGGCGATGCACAGCCAGAGCCGCATGCTGATGCCGCTGCTGCAGCTCAAACGCTACGATCAGTACACCACCACCCACGCGACCAACGTCGCCGTGCTCTCGATGGCGCTGGCCGAGTACATCGGACTCTCGACCAGGGACGTGCGGGAATTCGGCGTCGCGGGCCTCCTGCACGACCTTGGCAAGGTCCGGGTCCCCAAGGAGATCCTGATCAAGCCCGGCGCGCTCACCGCCCAGGAAGTAGCGGCGCTCCGGCGGCACCCGGTTGATGGCGCACGCATGATCCTGGCGCGCGAGCAGAAGCTGGATCTCGCCGCCACGGTCGCCTACGAGCATCACATCATGATCAACGGGCAGGGGTATCCCCGCTTCCGCTACCAGCGGGAGACCCATTTCGCGAGCCGGTTGGTGCACCTGTGCGACGTGTTCGATGCCCTGTGTACGGCACGCCCCTACCGGGATGCCTGGGCGACCGAGATGGCACTGGCGTACATCGAGGAACGGGCGGGGACCGATTTCGAGCCCCAGCTGGCGGAATCGTTCACCGGGATGATGCGGCTATGGACCCATTCGCGGGTGTTGATGGCCGCCGAGGGCGCCCCGGCTGCCTGATCCCGCCTAGGGCTTTGGCCCGGCTGGCGGTGGGTCGCGAACCAGGGTGGGCGTGGTCCCGGGCGCCCAGTCGACGCGGAAGCGGTCGCCACCCTGGACCAGGAGCTGTCCCCGGCCGGTGACCGATCCGTTGGCGTTGAACTGCAGCTGGGGGTCGAGGCCGTAGATCTCCAGCGTCACCCGGTAGCTGTGAATCCCCGCCCCAAAACGATCCACGGTCAGCGGCTCCGCCAGGCGCATGTTCGAGACACTCCCCACCCGCAGGCCGTCCACCCACAAGACCGCCTCACCGCCGTAACTCGCGGCCGGGGCCAGCACTTCGAACCGAACCCGCTCCGACTCTCCGCTCACCGGGCCGATCTCAACCCCGGTCTCGCCGCGGCCGTAGACCACCGGCTCCCGCGGGCCGGGAAGGCAACTGAGAATCATGGAGGCGCGCTGTGACCCGGTGGGATGCACTGCGTCAAAGCTGAACGGCCCCAGCCTGGTGAAGAAGCGGATGGCCGCCTCGGTGGCCGCTCGTGCCTCGGGATCGGCCAGGCCGGCCGCGTAACAGTCCGCCTCCAGCTCCTGCGCGCGGAGCAGCGAATCGCGGGCTTCGTCCGGAAGCTCGCTGAGGCCACGGCGCGTGTGGCGGTGGGCAATGTGGCCGTACTCGTGGGCGATGAAAAACCGGGTCAGCAGGGGGCCGTAGCGGCGTGCCATCAGGGGGTTGTAGTAGACCACCGGCCGCGGGAGGTCTACGGTCGCCACGGCGATGTCCTCTATCGAATCACTGGCCAGCTCCTCCACCCCCGGGAGGAGATGCAGACCCTGGGCGGCCGCCGGGCGACCCATGGCGGCGACCCCAGCGAGCATCAGCCCGAGCAGGGAGAGTGGGCGGCCCATGGTGATCAATGTGGGAGTGGGCCGGTTGCCGGGCAAGGTCGTTGCAGCCGTTCCACAGCAATGGCCTGGACGTGAAACAGGGGAAGCGGTTCCTCCCCGCTCCCCCTGTTTCTCCGACCCCGGTCGGTTCCCTACTCAGGCATGCAAGCCAAGATCTGGCGCGCTCGGGTGGTTCCGGTGGGATGCTCGGGATCGAACTGGGTATTGCCCAATCGGGCAAAGAAGCGGACCGCGGCCAGCGAGGCGTCCCGGCGAGCCATGCCCAGGCGCTTGGCCGCGAGGCAGTCCGCCTCGAGCTCCTTGGCCTGCAACAGCTGGTTCCAGCCGCTGGAATCGGCGCGCAAGGCGCCGGCGCGGGTGTGCTTGAGCGCGATGTGCGCGTACTCGTGCGCCATGAAGAACGCCTCGAGTTGGGGACCGAAGCGCATCATCAGCGTTGGGTTGTAGTAGATGACCGGATGAACGGGATCGTACACCGCCACCGCGACGTCCCGGAGGGATTCGTCGGCTATCTGCTGCACCAGCGGCGTCGCCTCGAGCTTCTCGGACGCGGCGCCGGTCCGGTCCACGGGAACGGGTCGGCTGGCGCTGATCAGCGCCGCCAAACCGGTCACCGCGACCCGCAACATGCGTGGCATCCTTGCCCCCTGTTTCCTGCCTGCGACGGAACCGCCTGAAAACCAAAGCCCCCGCGTCCTCACTGTGAACGCGGGGGCTCAAGACCGAGTCAAGCTCGCTGTCAGCCTCGCCGCGTTTCCTTCGGGGTGAGCGCATCCCCCCGGCCCGAAAGCCGGTGAATCGAGTTGCCGAGTTGCGCCATCAGCCCGTGCGTTTGCATCACGCCTTCTATCGTTCTCCTTAGGAGGTAACGCCCGCACCCCCTCTTCCTTCTCGGATCGTCAGCCGTGCTCTGAATCTTGAGTGGGCCCGGTGCGTTGCCTCACACCCTACTCAACGTGCGCCCGGCACCACTGGTTCCCGCCTTTTCCTAAAGCATCACTCGTGCCATTGACCCGGGGGGACCCAGGATTACGATTCCCGAGTCCGCCAGGGGTATCCGGACAGGGGCTGGGTTCCGCTTTCTGGGAGCCGATGACCCCCTGCCAGATTGAGAGAAACCCTTGGAACCTGATCCGGCTGACACCGGCGAAGGGAGCGCGGCGTGGCAGCTCTCCTTTCGGCTAAGCCTAGGAGCAGCGCCATGATAGACTCCTCCCCGTCGCCCACCTACCAGCAGGCGTTTCCCCGGTCCACCAAGGTCCATGTCGAGGGCCCACAGGGGGTACGAGTCCCCCTGAGGGAGATCGCTCTGTCCGGCGGGGAGCCTCCCCTCCGGGTCTATGACACCAGCGGTCCCCAAGGCCACCCTGTGCGAGAGGGGTTGGCGCCGCTCCGCCAGCCGTGGATTGCGGGACGCGACGTGAGGCAGATCACATTTTCGGCGCCCGTCGCCGGGGAGGTCGGAATTCCGGCATCCCTTCGCCGCCCGGTGTACCGCGGTCGTGGTCCGGTTACCCAGCTGCACTACGCCCGCCGCGGCGAAATCACCCCTGAGATGGAGTTCGTCGCGCTGCGGGAGGGAATGCCGGCGGAACTGGTGCGGAGCGAGGTCGCCAGGGGCCGCGCCATCATCCCGGCCAATATCAACCACCCCGAGCTGGAGCCGATGATCATCGGGCGCCGGTTCCTCGTGAAGATCAACGCCAACATCGGGAACTCCGCCGTCGCGAGCAGCATCGAGGCCGAGGTGGCCAAGCTCCAGTGGGCCACCCTGTGGGGCGCGGACACGGTGATGGACCTGTCGACCGGAAAGAACATCCACGCCACCCGCCAGTGGATTATCCGCAACAGCCCGGTCCCCATCGGGACGGTGCCGATTTACCAGGCCCTGGAAAAGGTGGGCGGGGCGCCGGAGGACCTGACCTGGGAGGTGTACCGCGACACGCTGGTCGAGCAGGCCGAGCAGGGGGTGGACTACTTCACGGTGCACGCGGGGGTACTGCTCGAGTACATCCCCCTGACCGCCGACCGCGTCACCGGGATCGTTTCCCGCGGCGGCTCCATCATGGCCCGGTGGTGCCTGGCCCACCATCAGGAAAGCTTCCTCTACACCCGGTTCCGCGAGATCTGTGAGATCATGCAGGCCTATGACGTCGCCTTTTCGCTGGGTGACGGATTGCGACCCGGGTCAATCGCGGACGCCAATGATGCGGCGCAGTTCGCCGAACTGCGTACCCAGGGGGAGCTGACGCGTATCGCCTGGGAGCACGACGTCCAGGTGATGAACGAGGGCCCGGGCCACGTTCCGATGCACCTGATCCGGGGGAACATGGAGAAACAGCTCGACTGGTGCGCGGAGGCGCCCTTCTACACCCTGGGACCGTTGACCACCGACATCGCGCCCGGCTACGACCACATCACGAGCGCGATCGGCGCCGCCATGATCGGGTGGCTAGGCACGGCGATGCTCTGCTACGTGACACCCAAGGAGCACTTGGGCCTTCCCAACCGCGAGGACGTCAAGGCGGGGGTCATCGCCTACAAGATCGCCGCCCACGCGGCCGACCTCGCCAAGGGGCACCCGGGCGCGCGGGTCTGGGACGACGCGCTGAGCAAGGCGCGGTTCGAGTTCCGGTGGGAGGACCAGTTCAACCTCTCACTGGATCCGGTGACGGCCCGGTCCTATCATGACCAGACGCTCCCGGCCGAGGGCGCCAAGCTGGCGCACTTCTGCTCCATGTGCGGCCCCCGCTTCTGTTCCATGAAGATCACCCAGGACCTGCGGCAGGCGGCGGAGGGGATGCGGGAGAAGTCGGCCGAATTCCGCGCCCTCGGTGGAGAGTTGTACCTGAGATCGTGACCAGGCGGCCAGGCCGGCACCGCAACTGACAACCTCGCGGGGAGACCTCCGGACCCGACGGCCTCTCCGCACACCCACGTGTTCGACAAGGAGCCAACCCGTGCGCATCGTGCGTCGTTCACTCGTCGTGTTGTCGATCAGCGGCCTGACCGCCTGTGGTGGGAAAGAAACGCCGAAACCCGCGGCGGCGGCCTCTGCCAGCCCGACCCGAGTCTCCGTTACCGAGGGCTTCAGCACCCCCGAATCAGTGTTGTGGGACGCCGCGCAGGCTGTCTGGTTCGTGTCCAACATCAACGGCAGCCCGTCGGCCCGGGATGGGAACGGCTTCATCAGCCGCCTCACGAGTGACGGCGCGGTGGACAGCCTGCACTGGGTGCTGAGCGGTCGCGGCGGGGTCCTCCTGAACGGCCCCAAGGGCTTGGCCATCGTGGGTGATACTCTCTGGGTGACGGACATTGACGCGGTAAGGGGTTTCAACCGGAAGACCGGGGCGCCGGTGGCGAGCGTGGAGTTCGGGAACCAGGCGAAGTTCCTGAACGACATCGCGGCGGGGCCGGACGGGACGCTTTACATCACGGACACCGGCATCGAGATCGATGCCGGGGGGAAGATGAGCCATCCGGGTGTGGACCGGATCTTCGCCCTCAGTGCCCGCAAGGTGAGCGTGGCGCTCGAGGGGGCCTGGCTGGCCGGGCCCAATGGGATCACCTGGGACGCGGCCAACAGCCGGTTCATAGTCGTACCAAACGGTGGACCGACGCTGCTCGGCTGGAAACCTGGCGAGTCCAAAGTGGACACCATCGGCACCGGCCCCGGAGGCCAGGACGGGGCGGAGGTGGTGGGTGGCGAGACGCTGGTGTCCAGCTGGGCTGATTCGAGTCTCTTCGCCGTGCAGGCCGGCGGTAACCGGAGGCTGGTGAGCGGCGTGAACTCGCCGGCCGACATCGGCGTTGACCCGACCAGGGAGCTGGTTGCCATCCCCCTGTTCCTCGAGAACAAGGTGGAGGTGTGGCGGCTGCGGTAGGAGGCACGACCGGCTGTCTCGGCTATCGGCTATCGGCTATCGGCT
>DATBLR010000106.1:0-154167 GCA_036555275.1 Gemmatimonadales bacterium
GAGGCCTGCGGCCAGTTGCTCCAGCCGTGATCGATCTTCCCCATCGCCGGCGATGACGTACTGGACCTCGGGCACTGCTTTGGAAATGGCCGGCAACGCCTCCAGCACGGTGTCGACGCCCTTGCGAGGAACGAGGCGACACAAGGACAAGAGCACCTTCTTTCCCTCGAGCCCGAGCTCCCGCCGTTTTGCCTCTCCGCCGTGCGGACCAAACCGCTCGACGTTGCATCCATACGACACGACTTCGGCGGAACGGTACGCCACACCCTTCTCGCGCACGAGATCGAGTGCGTACTGTGTCCCCGGGAACAGACGATCCACGGCACCCAGCGTGAAGCGTCGCGCACCATCGTAGATGCCGGCACCACCCAGGTGGGCGTAGTGCATCGTCAAGACCTCGCGCCCGTGCACGGCGGCACAGACCACGTAGGGCCCCAGGACGCGTCGCCCCACCACCGCCGCCCACGCGGACTGCCATTGAGCGCCCAGCACGACGTCGAACCCGTACCGAGCCTTGAGCCGGGGCAGGTACGCAAGAACAGACGGCGCAAAGCTGCTTCGCGTGCCCGGGATGCGAACCACGTCGAAGGGAACATCGCGGTCAACGGCCTCAGCGCCGGGTATCGCTGGCGCCACGACAGCGAACGACTCGCACTGCTCGACGAAACGCCGCCCGAGTTCGACGCAGTAGGTCTGGATCCCTCCGATATCAGGCGGGAAATCCTTCGTTACGAGCAGAAGACGCATATTGGTGCGAACTTAGCCGACGCGGTTGCACCGGGCAAGGCGAGGAGCATCAAAGGAGCATCATATGGAAGGGGAGTGCTGCCTCATCGGCCTGCGGCATGCCGGGCACCTGCCTCGTCGTAGAGATCCTCCAGGGCTCGGACTCTAGCGGTGTTGTCATATTCGCGGCGCATTTTTTCGCGGGCGGCGGCGCCCAGACGCTCACGGAGGGCAGGCTCACGCACCAACCGCCGCATGCGGTCCGCGATGCTCGCCACGTCTCGCTCGGCTACCAGGTATCCGGTGACCCCGTCGTCGATGATCTCCGGGATTCCCCCATGGCGGGAGCCGATCGGCACCGTGGCACACGCGCTGGCCTCCTTCACGACGATCAGCCCTGACTCGCGATTGCCGTGCCGGTCCACGACGCTCGGCGCCAGCAGCACCTGACTCGACCGGAGCAACTCGGCCACCCGTTCCGGCTCGAGGGGACCAGTGAACGCCACCCGCGCCGCCACCCCCAGCTCGGCGGCCAGACGGCGGAGCCGGCCATCTTCCGGGCCGTCGCCCACGAGGCTGAGCGAGATCACCGGCTCTTCGCGCGCCACCTCCGCAAAGGCCCGCAACCCGTATTCGAACCCCTTCTTTTCGACGAATCGACCCAGCATGATCACCCGGAACTCACCCGCAGGGCGCTCACCGGGACGAAAGCGCGTCAGGTCCACGCCGAGTCGATGGACCCGGAGCCGGTCCGCGGGGACCCCGAGCGCGAGCAGCATGGCGCGGAGTTCCTCGGACGCGCAGAGACCGAGTGTCATGTCCTCGAGAACGCGGGGTCCCAGGATCGCGTAGCGGAGATGCTGCGGCAGCCACCGCCTGGGGCTCCCGAGCAGCGGCACATCATAGCCGTGGAAGGTCACGACGAGCGGACGCCCGTGACGCCGGGCGAAGGGCCGGGCATAGACGGCGCCGAGGCCGAAATGAGCGTGTACCAGCGCGAAGTCGGCCTCCTCGAACCGGGCGTCGAAGGCCGCGGCGCGGCAGGTGAGCCCGTACCATGGTCCCCCGACATGGACCGGCTCGAATGCAAATCGTTCGGCGAGCAGGCGACGCCGGCAGAACACCTCGACGGCATAGCGCTCGTGGCAGCGGATCTCCTCGTAGACGAAGGTCTGGGAGTAAGGAAGGAAGTTGGTGTTGAACAGTGCGACGGTCGGCGTCACGGTGTCGGCCGCTCCGGCCAGACCCGATTGGCTTCGACGAGGAAGTTGGTGAGCCGCTGGTCCTGATCCGCCCGCCGCAGGAGGCGCTCGACCTCGGTCGGATGTTCCGCGGCGAGGTCGCGCTGCTGGAGCGGGTCCGCCGCGACGTCATAGAGTGCTGCCTGTCCGGTCGAGGGATTCACCACCAGGCCGAACCGGTCGTCTTCGGCGTACACCACACTGCCCCGTTCCATGGTTACGGTCCGCCCGGCCCCGGGGGGACTGAGCAGGCTCCGGCCCAGCCACGGCACCGGCTCCCGGATGCCGAGAAGGTCGCTGATGGTCGGCGCGACGTCGAGAAGTGAGGCGACCGCATCGTGCCGCCCGCGCGGCAACCGGGGATGCGGTCCGACGATGAGGAGCGGCACCCAAACCGACTCGCGCCAGCCATTCCGCTGACCGGGCGTGCCGTCGTGCTCGCCGAGGTTGTAGCCATGGTCGCCCACCACGACCAGGAGCGTGCGACGAAACCAGGGTTCCCGCTCCAGGCGGTGCACGAATTCCCGGACGACATCGTCGGTGTAGTGCATCGTGTTCCGGATGGCGTCCCGGGGTTCCGGAGAAGCGGTAAGATCAAGCGCGGATTCCCGGGAACGGAAGGGATAGTGATTGCTGATGGACACTACCGTGGCGAAGAAAGGCTCGTCGCTCCGCCCCAGTTCGCGGATGCGCTCAGCCGCGCGGCGGAAGACCACCCGGTCATCCTCGTCGGCATCGCGGTAGAAGGCCACTTCATCGTACCAGCGGCGGAGCCAGATGGTCTGGTTGTCCCAGTCGGGATCGGAGCCGGTGAAGTACGCGGCATGCCAGCCGTGCTCGCGCAACACGGCGGGAAGGCAGCGCAAGGTCGTGTACGTGAACGTCGTGGTAATCTCGCGGTCCGTGTGCGGACGGATGGAGCAATGCCCCGCGATGAAGCCGCTCACCGTGGGTGGACCAAAGCTCAGGTGGCGGGTCCACGTGGCTCCGTTGAGAGAGGCGGCGAGACTGTCGAGGAAAGGGGTCGGCGACCCCAGTGGATCCGGGTTCAGGTGACCGACGTTCCAGGCGCGGAAGGTCTCCAGTTGCAGGTAGATGACGTTCCAGGGGATTGAGCTGCTCGGCGCCAGGCCGGCAAGGCGACTCGGCGGATCCTGCGGGAGGCGTGGCGCGCGGAGCAGCGGGTATCGCTCTCCCTTCGCAAACTGCCAGCCGCTGTCTCCGCTTTCGGACAACCAGCGTGCCTGGTAGGCGCTGGCCAGCAGGTCGTAGTCCGCGGGACGGGCGCCGTCGCGTGCGGTGTTCCGAACCTCGAAGGCGAGGGTGAAGAGCTCTGGCTGCACCCGGGCGCGGCGGAAGCGGCCGCCGGGAAGGTTGAACACGACGAGGGGAACCGCGATCGGGAATAGCAGGCCACACCAGCGGCGCGCCGCGCCCCAGGATCGCGGCGCGGCCAGGCCACGAGCGATCAGCCGCTGGCCGCCCCACCAGAGAAGGGCCGGAATGACGAACAGGATGAGGAAGGGAAGGTACGGCCCGCCTCGATCCCCGCCTATGACATGGAGGTTGTCCGCCCCCCAGGCGCTGAGCCGCTCGTAGGTCCGGACCAGGGACACCGTCAGATGTGTGCCCATGAACCGCATGACCTCGTTGTCCAGCTGGTCGAGCGCGGCCACCAGTGCCACAACCGCCAGGTGGGTCGAGTGGAGCCAACGTACCTGCGTCGTGGGCAGCGGCTCCTGGCGGATCAGCCAAAGGGCAAGAAACGGCAGAGAGGCCAGCATCAGGCCGAGCAGGTTGTACAGCGTGGCGAACCAGAAGTACCGGTCCCAGTGCAGCACATAGGGGCCGCCGTACGGGGTGGGGCGGGCGAAGAGGAGGATCTCCTGCAGCGTCATGCCCGCCCAGCCAAGAGCCACGAGGGCCAGGGCGACGGGCAGCTGTGCGGGTCCACTGACCGGGTGCTCCGCATCGACGGTTGCGGGCGCGAGTGCTGGTGACATCCGGTGGATGATAATGCCGGCCACCTGCCGGGATCACGTCCCCGGTGCGGCCGCGCTCCGGGCCTCGATCGCCTCTACCCACGGCTCGATCGCATCGGCCACAATCCTGGCCGTCCGCTGGGCGCCGAGGGGCGTCGGGTGTACGTGATCGTAGAAATTCTCGGGGACACCGGAGAGCGGGGTCACATCGATGACGCGATTCGTCGGGGTTTCCTCGTCGATAACCCGGTAGATCTCGCGAAAGGCGCTGACATGCGCGTCATGGCTCATGCCATGCAGATCGTAACGGCAGCGCTGGCGCTCGCGCTCCGGAAGACCCGGCACGATGAGCGTCGGCTGCTTGCCGACCAGGAGTTGGGCGCCGATCAGGTCCGTCGTCGCCTTCATCAGCCGGAGGTTGGTCCGGAAGATCTCAAGTGCGCGGTGGTCATAGTCCTCCTCGAGGGCCCGCCGGAACACTCCGGCAGACGCCTCGCCGTTCAATGGTCCCGAGAGGCGCAAGCGCGCCTTGGTCAGCAGCTGGGATGGGCGGATGAGCCAGTCGTACCACCGGGGCGCGTAGACCGTTACCGGCACGGCGCTCTCCAGGCCCCAGGAGCCGTCAGGCAGGGTGCGCCACTCGGCGATCTTGTCCACCCTGCGGAAGTAGTACATCTCGTTCCACGCATGGAAAACGACCACGATATCCGGGGAGAAGAACCTGAGCCGGCTCCAGAGCCGGCCGTACGATTCGAAGGTGGTGTATCCCCCCATCGCCGCGTTGATGAATTCGATTCGCGCCTTCCGCCCCGGCCGCTGCCGGAGCAAGTCCGCGGCCTGCCAGGGCCAGGTGATTGAATCAGGCAGCAAGGTGCCGGTGCCCGCGGTCGAGGATTCACCAAGAAAGACGATGCGGACAGTGTTGGGCGGCTTGGCGGGGGTGATTTCCGGGGTTGAGATGAACCCCTCGCGGTTCACCGTCTTCACCGCGGTGCCGGCCGGGTAGGTCCCCGGCTTTCCCCGGAACGCGGCGAAAGCGTCAAGAAAGGCCCAGTCGGCGATCGGGCGAGAGCTGACCGAGCGTCCGGTCAGGGCCCAGAGATCATCGAACGGACTCTTCACGCGCACGTAGATCTCGGCGGTGACGAACGCGAGGAAGGCTGGAACGATGATGACGGCGGCCAGGGCGAAGCGCATCGCGCGAGGAGAGAGGCGTGCTGCGTCGGGCATCGAATCGTCCATGGAGTCTCCCGGGCCCGCGCTCGGGGTCGCGGCCCATGGGGATTCTAATGTAGCCATGCCGCGCTTATCATTCGCCGGTCCTCGACCGGAGCCGGTTCTGCGCAGCTGGTTACCCGTCCTCGCTCTCCTGCTCTACACTCCGCTCGCCGCCCAGGACAGCCTTCCCCCAGCCGATACCACGTCCCTCACCGCACCGGTCGATTCCACCGACCGGCTGGCGGCGCCGCTTCAGGTCAAAACCGATTCGCTGGGACGGCCGATCGTGCAGTACGTCGAGGTGCGGGGGTCGGACATCTTCGACTCCTCCGAGACCCGCAACTGGACCCAGCGGCTGATGAACGGCCTGCATTTCAGAACTCACCTGGGCATCATTGAAAGGGAAGTGCTGATTCATCCCGGCGAACCGTACGACTCCGCCCGGGCCGCCGAGACGGCCCGCAATCTCCGAACGCTCGGCCTGTTCCGCAGGGTACGGCTCGACACGGTGCGAACCGATTCCGGCCTGGTGTTCAGGGTGTATGCCCAGGATGGCTGGTCGACCCAGGCGGATCTCCGGTTCCGGAGCGCGGGCAAGCAGACCGACTGGCAGGTCTCGCTCATAGAGCGCAATCTGATCGGCACTGCCACCCTGTTCGCGACCCGCTACCGGCACACCCCCGACCGCTCGCTGGTGAATTTTCAGCTATTGAAGCGACGGCTCATCGCGCGGACCGTTGCGGTGGGGCTCAGATACGAATCCCGGTCCGACGGCAAGCGCGGCTCGGTATCGATCGATCGCCCCTTCCTGGCACTGTCGGACCGCCGGGGGATCTCGGTGGGGTTCGACACCCGCAACGAGCGGATTATCCAGTTCCGCGACGGCAACTCCGATCCCAGCGACTCGACCCGCCGGCGCTATACCATCGGCGTGATCGAGGCGGCGACCGCGCTCCGGGCGAGCAACACCGGATACCTCCGGCTGGGACTGACCGGGCAGGTGCGGCGCGAGGACTATGCGCCGTGGCCCAGCAAGCCGGGACCCCAGACCGTGACCGCGACGGCGGGGACATTCCTCGAATGGCGGCGGGCCAATTATGTCGTGACCCAGGGTTTTGCCCGGATCGGGCGCGACGAAGACGTCGATGTGAGCACCTTTGCCCGCCTCGCGGTCATCGCGGCCCCGAAGTTCCTCGGTTACGACTCCGGCGGTGTGGGACTGGTGGCCCAACTCCGGGTTGGCACCCAGCTCCCCAAGGGATTTGCCTGGGTGGACGCCCGGGCCAACGGCCTGTACGGCTCCGGTGGTCTCGACTCGGGCTCGGTCACCTTCGGCGGTACGGCGGTGTTCGCCCCGATCCCCCGTCACAAGCTGATCGCCCACGCCGACATCGGCTGGATCAAGAACCCGTTGCCTGCCGCCGAATTCGATCTCGGATTTGCCACCGGCCCGCGGGGGTTCCCCATTCACGCCTTCACCGGCGACCGCAACTACTTCACCACGGCGGAATATCGATTCATCTTTGGCCAGGATCTCTTCAAGGCCCTGGATCTGGGCGCCGCGGCGTTCGTCGATCATGGCGGCGCGTGGTTTCACACCGAAGCGCGCCGCACCGGGACCGACGTCGGCCTGGGCCTGAGGCTTTCGCCTTCCCGCGCGGCCGACGCCAATCCGACGCGGCTCGACCTTGCTTACCGCTTCAAGAACGACGCCCAGAAGGCCGGCTGGGTGTTCGTGGTCGCGTCCGGACTGGTGTTTTCGACCCAACCAAGAGGAGGGTCCTGAGCCCATGGCTGCCTCCGAAGCCCCCGTTCCCCGGCGCCGTCGCTGGCGGCGGATACTCCTTCTGGTGTTGTTGGCGCCGATCCCGCTGATCGCGCTGTACACCTGGTTCGTTCTGCACTGGGACTACTCCAACGGCTATCGGAGCGGCCTGTTGCAGAAATTCTCCCAGAAGGGCTGGCTGTGTAAGACCCACGAGGGAGAGCTGTGGCAGTCGGTGATCGCCAACGTCGCGCCGAACATCTGGCTGTTCTCGGTCCGCGACAAGCGGATCGCCCAGCAGCTCGACACACTCGTAGGCAGGCAGGTCCGGCTGCACTACACCGAACACCGCGGGGTACCTACCACCTGCTTCGGCGAGACCGGCCACTACGTCGACAGCGTGGTGGTGCTGCCGCCATAGGGCAGCCGAGGAACCGGAAACGGGGCCAGCCCTTGGAGGCTGAGTCCTGTGCGACCGGCTACCGCCGTCCCCGGGCGGGTGCTAGGTTTTGCTCCCCCCGGCGCCGTAGCCAAGTGGTAAGGCAGAGGTCTGCAAAACCTCCACCGCCGGTTCGATTCCGGCCGGCGCCTCTTCCACGCAACACATCGGCCCCAACATCAATCAGGCCATCCACTTCGGATGGCCTTTTGCATGTTGCGGCATACCTGTGACCTGGGACACCGGCTGACCCTTGTACGCTTCCTTACCCTTGTGCTCCGCCCCGGCTCGGCCGGCTCTCCAGCTTCAGAAAACTGAATCGCGATGTCAGGAGCACGACCCATGAGCACCTTTCTCCGAAACCTCCGCCGGAGCGCGTCCTCGGAAGACCTGGCGGAGTTGCAGCAGATCGTCTCCCGACTCGATTCGCAGCGCGACAGCCTGGAGAGGCTGACTCAGCACGCCGACCGGTCCATCGGACAACTGCAGCGGCTGGGAACCCTGGGCGAGAAGGTGACCGCGCTGGAGCGTCAGCTCACGTCGGTCGAGCAGCTGGCGACCCGGGTGGCCGCCGCCGAAAGCCAGCTTGCCGCGCTCGCCAACAGCCAGCGCCAGATGGAGGCCGACCTCGCCGAGACCGGCAACGTGATCGATCGTGCCCGCGAGAATGCCGCTTCGGTCAGCGCGTCCGTGGCCAGCGCCATGAGCCTTAAGGAGGAGATGAGCGGGTTCCTCGCGATGGAGGGGCCGTTCCGCCAGCTCCGCAACGAGCTGGACGCCCTGTCGGCGCAAAGCGAGTCGCATCGCGGCGAGATGAGCCGGCTGCGCGAGGCGCACGAGAAGACCGTCGGGTTCTACAAGGCGGCGGCCAGCCGGGTCGAGGCCTTCGACGCCGACTGGCAGCGGGTGTCGCGCACCCTGGCCGAGACCGAACACCGGGTCGCAGGACTGGAGCAGCTGCACGCCGACCTGGCGCCGGTCGTCGAAACCGTCGCCCAGACCCGGCGCCAGCTTGCGACGGCTCGGACGGCTGCCGATCAGCTGGGGCAGAAAGTGGCGCTGCTGGAGCAGCAGCGTGACCAGGTCGACCGGGCCACCGCGAAGCTCGAGCACATTACCGCCCTCATGCAGCGCGCCGACGCAGGGCTGGACCGCCAGGCGGACATCGTCCGCACCCTGACCGATCTCAGGACCCAGCTGCAACTGGTGACCGAAGGTCACGTGACTGTGCACGAACGCACCCGGCAGGTAGCGGAGCGACTGGACCGGATCGACGCGGGCCAGAGCTCGGCGGAACGATCGCTGGTGCTCTTGCGAGAAGGACTCGAACAGGCCACCGAGCGCCTGGCGCTGGAAAGCCGCAGCGTCGAAGGCGTGGGTCAGCGACTCGGCGACCTGCGTCGGAGCCTGGGGGAGTGGGAGGAGCGCTTCCACACTCTCTCCGCCGGGGCGGAGGCCATCTCCGCTGCGGCGTCGCGCGCCGACACCTTGTCGACCCGGGTCGCCGACCTGGCTCAGGAGCTGTCGATGGTCACGGAGCTCGGACACCGGGTGCGGGCCGGGCTCGGTGATCTGGATCGGCTGGAGGAGAATATCAGCGGGCTCACCGAACGGACCTGCCGCATCGAGGAGAGCCGGCCGGTCCTGGAGCGCACTGTGCGCGACCTGCAATCGCTCACCGCCACCGGTGAAGCCATTCGCGATTCGCTGGAGCAGCTGCGAACCGCCCGGCAGGAGCTCACTGATACCCGGGGCCGAATCGACGGAACCCGGATCTGGCTCAGCGATACCGAGCGCGACATGGCGGCGCTGCAGCATGACGTCGCCGGGCTGGACCGGATGCGGGCCACCCTGGACGACCTGCGGCATGAGGTCGATCAGGTCGGCGCCACGATGAGCGTGGTGGAAGGCCGGCGCGAAATGGTCGAGGACGTGCAGCGCCGGATTACCGATGCCGCCGCGCTCGGCGCCAGCATCGAGGAGCGGGCGCGGAGTCTCTCCGAACGGCTCGCGACCGCGGAGGACCATCTCGGCACCTTCGGGCCGCGGCTGGACGAAGTGAGCCGCGCCAGCACGCAGCTGGTCGGCATCGGGGCCGAGCTCCGCGACATGGAGCAGCGGGTCCGGAGCATTCAGGGCTCACTGAGCGGCCTGGAAGAGCGGGCCAGGGGGGTCGGCGAGGTCGCCGACCGGATGCACGATCTGGCGCGGGAAGTCGACCAGCGGCAGAACGCACTGCAGCGGGCGACCGAGCATCTCGACCGGGCGGCCAATCTGCGCCAGGAGGCGGCCGAAGCGGCTCAGACGCTGGGGGAGCGGGCGCGGGAAATCGACAGCGTGCTGCACCAGACCGACGAGCGCCTGGAAGCCTGCCAGACCCTGTCCCGGGAGCTGGAGGCGCGAATCGCGTCGCTGACCGCGGTCCAGGATCGCATCAGCGCGTTCGAAGGCAAGCTCGCCGAATGGCGTGGGGCCGAGCAGGTGCTGGCCCAGTCGATGGAGCAGGTGTCAATGCGGCAGGCCACGATTGCTTCCCTGCAGGGAGAGATCCGGGCGCTGTTCGAAGTAGCGGAACGGACGCAGGAGGATTCCCGGGTCGTGGCCGAAGCCCAGCCGCAGGTGGCGCGCACCCGGGCGGAACTGGACGCGCTGCTCGAGCGCATCGGTGATGCCGGCGGGGTCATGCGCACGCTGGAGGAGCGGCGGCGGCAGCTGGATCGCACCGAGGAACGGCTGGCTCACGCGGACGGCCTGTTGCTCGAGGTCCGTGCGGCGCTGGAGACCTTGCTGTCCCAGAAGGCCCAGGTGGATCACTTCCTGGAGAAGGCGACCACCCTCTCGCTCGAGGCTCGTCGGGTGGAGGGTCTGCTGGAGACCCTGCGCGAGGAGCGGCGGATCACCGATCGGATCCAGGCGAGCATCACCGAGCTGCGACGTCAGGACGAGCCTTCCGGCAACGGGGCAGCCACACCCGCCTGAGCCTGCCCGCTTCCGATCCGGGGGTGTCGTCGGCACGTTTCGGTGCCCACGACACCCCCGGATGCCGTTCATGGATGCCGCTCAACTCCGCGCGCTGCAGGCACCGTTCAAGCAACACTATCGCGACCACCCGGAAGCCGCGCGAGTAACCTCCCTCGCGGAAGCCGAGCTCATCCCCGGTGCCATCCAGGTCTCCGTGGCGGGCAGCTCGGCTCAGGCCGGTCTCCATTCGGCCACCGGTGGCGACGGCCGGCTGCGCTGCTCGGCGGACATGCTGCTCGAGGCGCTGGTCGCCTGCGCGGGCGTGACCCTGCAGGCGGTTGCCACGGCCATGGGAATCGTGCTTCGCGGGGGCCGCGTCCGGGCCGAAGGGGACTGGGATGCGCGGGGCACGCTGGGCGTGAGCCGCGACGTTCCGGTCGGTCTCACCATAATCCGCCTCGGCTTCGACCTCGACAGCGACGCGACCTCCGAGCAGCTCGACCGGCTGCTTGAGCTCGTCGAGCGCTACTGCGTCGTGGCCCAGACGCTGCGGCATGGCGTGGAGGTGAGGGTGGAACGCGGGAGGAGGTCGTAGGGATCGCATAGCGCGACCCCTACGACCTCCCGTCTCGTCCTGCGACGTGGCCTGAATCCGACTCGGGTACCCGCCGACCCATCTTGACAACCTCATGAACCCGCCGTAACTCCGACCTGCCCGTGTGTCCCTCCTAGCAGTTCTGCACAACAAATCTTCGGAGCGCGTATGAAGCCACGTTTGGTTTGGCTGGCGCTGGCCTGTGTGCTGGGGAGCGGCGGTTCGCTCGCGGCACAGGCCCGCACCATCAGTGGCACCGTGACCGACTCCGCGACCGGCGAACCGGTGGCCGGCGCCGCGGTGACGGTGCAGGGTACCCGCCTGGGTATCCATACCAGGAGCAATGGAGCGTTCATCCTCCCTGACGTCCCGGACGGGGACGTCACGCTGCTGGTCAGGTTCATCGGGTACAAGAAGCGGCTGGTTCCGGTCGGGTCCGGGGAAGCGACCGTCGACGTCCAGCTGGCCCGCGACATCCTGAAGCTCGAAGAGATCGTGGTCACCGGTCAGGCGACGGGCGTGGAGCGGAAGAACCTCGCCACCGCCGTTGCCACGGTAACCGCGGAAGACATCAATGCGACCCCTTCAGCGAGCGTCGAGCAGCAGCTGGTGGGGAAGGTGGCCGGCGCGGACATCCAGAGCAATTCGGGAGCGCCGGGAGGCGGCCTGCAGGTGCGGATGCGGGGCGTCACCTCGATCAACGCCACCGCCGAGCCGCTGTACGTGGTGGACGGTATCATCCTGAGCGACGTCGCAATTCCTTCCAATCAGGACGCGGTCACGGATGCCTCGGCCGGCGGCAATGGCTCACCGTTCCAGGATGCCCAGGTCAACCGCGTCGCCGACATCAATCCCAACGACATCGCCTCGATCGAGATCCTGAAGGGCGCCTCTGCGTCTGCCATTTACGGCGGCCGGGCCTCGAACGGTGTGGTCATTATCACGACCAAGCGCGGCGCTGTGGGTCCACCGCAGGTCAACATCACCCAGCGGATCGGCTTCTCGGAGCTGGCCCGGGAAGTCGGGTCCCGTACGTTTGAGACAGCGGCCGAGGTGGACGCGAAGTACGGTGCCGGCACCGCCGCGGCGAATAACTACACTCCTGGCCTCGCTTTCGACCTGGAGCGTCAGCTCGCCCATCGCAAGTCGCTGGCGAACGAAACCAGCCTCAGCTTCAGTGGGGGTGGGGAAGGGACCCAATACTTCTTTTCCGGACAGGTCCAGAACACGCCGGGGATCATCGACAATACCGGCTTCCAGCGGCAGGCGGTCCGGCTGAATCTGGACCAGCGGATCAGCTCGAAGCTGCACGCCGCGTTGACCACCAACGTGTTGCATACCCTGGCCCAGCGCGGTCTCACCAACAACGACAACGCCGGCACCAGCTTCTTCGTGGTGCTCTCCAGCACGCCGAGCTTTGCCAATCTGACGCGCCAGAGCGACGGCACCTTCCGGAACAACCCGTTCGTAAAGAGCAATCCGCTGCAGACTGCTGCCCTCATGAAGAACGACGAGAGCGTGTGGCGGTTCCTCTCTTCCGGAACGTTGGACTATGACGTGTTCAGCAATCAGCGCCATTCACTGAAGCTGATCGGGAGGGGCGGGCTGGACTTCTTCAACCAGGACAATGCGCTGTTCTTCCCGCCGGACCTGCAGTTTGAGGGCAACGACGGGGAGCTCGGCACTTCGCTGCTCAAGGAGAGCAATAACCTGAACCTGAACCTGGACGTCAACGCAGTGCACAGCTTCACCCCGTCCAGCCGCGGCTTCACCGCCACGACCTCCGCCGGCGTTCAGCACACCCGACGCAACCTCAGGATCCTGCAGAACGAGGGCTACAATCTGGTCGGCGGGCAGGAGAACATCGACGCCGCCACCCGCAAGGTCGTCAAACGGACCCGAGAGCTGGTCAAGAACCTCGGCTACTTCCTGCAGGAGGAGGTCGTGGCGGACCAGGACCGTCTGTTCGTGAGCGCCGGCATCAGGGCCGACCAGAGCAGCCTGAACGCCGATGCCGGCAAGCTGTACTGGTACCCCAAGACGTCCGCCTCCTACCGGTTCCTCAAGCCGGCCGGCTTCTTCGATGAGCTGAAGCTGCGCGTGGCCTACGGCGAGTCGGGGCTGGAGCCGGACTACGGACAGAAGTTCAAGCGGCTCGACGCGACCCGAATCATCGGAGGGCTGCCTGGCATCACGGTGTTGGGCACGCTGGGCGCGCCGGACCTTGGTCCGGAGCGGGAGCGGGAGATCGAAGGCGGCTTCGACGCCTATTTCTGGAATCAGACCGCCACCCTCGAGGTCAGCGTCTACGAGAAGTTCCTGAGCGACCTCCTGGTTCCCCGGGCGCTGCACGAATCGTCTGGCTACATCACTCAGTTCGTGAACGGCGGCAAGATGCGGACCAAGGGACTGGAAATCGCGGCCGCGGTCCAGCCGATCCAGAAGCGCAACTTCAACTGGCTGAGCCGGGTGACCTTTTCGACCACCAAGAGCACCATCACCGATCTGGACGCCGCTCCGTTCGAGACCCAGGGCTTCGGGACCTCGATCGGGGTCTTCAAGATCGAGAAGGGTGCCAGCGCCACCCAGATCGTCGGCAACGACACCATCAACGGCCAGACGGTGCCCGTCAAGGTCGGTGAGGCGGCGCCCAAGTTCCGGATGGGGTTCGTCAACGACTTCACGGTGCGCGGCTTCACCCTGCACACCGTGCTGGACTGGCAGAAGGGCGGGGACATCCTGAACCTGACCAAGCTGCTGTATGACTTTGGCGGTGTGACCAAGGACTTCGACAAGCCGATCCCCAATAGCACTCAGACGGTTGGACAGCGGCGACTCGCCGGTTTCGGCGCCGTCACGAAGAACTGGATCGAGGACGCGAGTTTCCTCAAGCTCCGGGAAATCACCCTGTCGTACGATCTGCCACGGGGCATTGTCGGCAGTCTCTGGCGGGGCGCGCGGTACGCACGGTTCTCCGTAAGCGCCCGCAACCTGTTCCTCTACGCTCCTTATGACGGTCTCGATCCTGAAGTCAGCAACTTCGGCAACCAGCCGATCGCGCGGAACATCGACGTGGCACCGTTCCCGCCCAGCCGGAGTTTCTGGTTCACCATCGACCTGGGATTCTGACCATGCAGACCCTGAGAGGAATCATCGCCATGAGAACCATGCACATCACGGCACTCACGGGACTGCTGCTCGCCAGCGCGTGCAACACCCTCGACGTGCCAGACCTCAATAACCCCGGCCAGGACGACCTGGAGAACAACCCGACCCGCGCCCTGGTGCTCGCCGCCTCGACCGGCATGCTGGTCGGATCACGGGCCGGCATCGCGGATCAGAACGGTTACGTCTCGGAGCTGGGCATTCTGGGCCGCGAGTCGTACAACTTCGACCCCGCGGATCCCCGCTTCTTCACCGAACTCCTGACCGGCCCGCTGGATGGCGGAAGCGGCGCCTTTGGTGGGAACCTGTTCGCACAGTTCTACGCCGATATCCGGATGGGCAACATCATACTGCGGGCTCTGCCCCGGCTGCCCTCGACCGCCATGAGCGTTGCAGAGGTCGAAGCCACGACCGGATTCGTCCAGACCATTCAGGCACTGGATTTCCTGCACGTGATCAATACCCGGGACGATTTCGGGGCCCCGATCGATGTGGATATCGACCCGACCGGTACGCCGGCGCCGATCGCTACCAAGGCCGAGGTCTTTGCCCATATCGCAAACCTGCTCGACTCCGCCCAGACCCATCTGGGACTTGGCGGCAGCGTCTTTCCCTTCCCGCTCAGCAGCGGTTTCGCGGGCTTCGATAACGTCGCTGGATTCACCAAGTTCAACCGCGCGCTCCGGGCCCGGGTCGCTGTCTATACCGGGGACTTCAACACCGCGCTTACGGCGCTGCAGGGGTCGTTTATCGACCCCGCCGGATCGCTCACGACGGGGGTGTACTTCGTCTATTCGACCATTGCCGGAGACGTGGTCAATACGCTGTTCGACGCAAGTGTTCCAGATGCCAGCGCACCGCGTGCGATCGCGGCTCACGCTTCGATCCTGACGGACGCGCAGTTGCAGCCAGGCGGTGCGCTGGACCAGCGGGCGCTCGACAAGGTGGAGTTGTTCCAGCCGATCCAGACAGCCCTGAATGGAGCAATCAAGGACTCGGTGAAGTTCACGATCTACACCAGTAATCTGGCTCCCATCCCCATCATTCGGAACGAGGAGCTGATCCTGCTTCGCGCCGAGGCCAATATCGGGCTCAATACGGCCCCCAGCCTCGCCGCCGCCGTGACGGACATCGATCTGATACGGACCACCTCCGGCGGCCTGGCGCCCTACGCCGGACCGGTGACCCAAACGGCCCTGCAGGATGAGCTGCTGTATAACAAGCGGTACTCCCTGCTGTTTGAGGGTGGCCATCGGTGGATCGACATGCGGCGTTATAACAGGCTGAATACGTTGCCGCGCGATATACCGACCTTCATGCTGTTCAGCCGGATGCCGTTCCCGCGGAACGACTGCCTGGCTCGGAGCCCGAGACCGGCGGCCGGCTGCGATGTAGAACCCGGATTCTGAGAGACGAGTAGCGTATTGGACATAGCGCATGACCCCCCGGTGCGGTGCACCGGGGGGTCGTTTCTTCATCTGGCACCGAGTCCTCTACTTGCCCGAAATCTGCCGGGCTTCGGTCGCCTTGCGGAGCAGCGAGATCTGCCCCAGGTGATACGCGTCGTGCTGCAGCAGGCCGTGCAGCATGTCCTCGTAGGTGATCCCGGTGCCGGCCGCCGGATCGCGTTCCGTGCCGACCCGGTCCGCCAGCACCGCCGGGTCGACGCCGGCGAGCGTGGCGCCTAGCTCTTCGTGCGCCTGCTCCAGCGCGGCCACCGCCCGGTGCCAGTTCTCCTCGGTCGTCGCGGCCGGTCGCGGCCAGTCCCCATCGGCGGGCATGCGCCAGTCCCCGTTGACCAGCCGCCGACGGACCTCGCGCACCCACGAGGTCAGGTGCAGGGTGAGTTCCCAGATCGAATGGGCTCCCGGCACTGGGTGCGCAGCAGCCTCCGCCGCGCCCAGGCCGTTGAGCACCTGGCGAATGGGAGGCCCATACCACGGATCGCCGGATTGGACGCGGGCGAACTGGTCGACGAACGTCGCGATGTCGGGCATAGGGCGAAGGACTCACGGTTCGGGACGAGGGAAGGGTACCGCCCCGGTCACCGCGATCTGAACCCGGCCGACAACCGCGCGGGGAAGGGCCGCTACCGGTCGGTGACCCCGGCAAACAGGCCGTGGCGCACCCGGCTCGCTTTGGGAGTAGCCGCCGGGTCCGGCTCGATCCGCTGGGCTGTGATCAGCCGAAGGTCCACCTTCCCCGGCAATGTCAGCTCCTTGCCGCCACGACGGACCTTGATTGGCAGATCGGCCCCCGCCCGGCCGGCGTAGGTCTCGCGGAAGCGATCGAAGAAATTGTTTGGGTTGCCGCTCATCTCGATCTGTCCGAGGGCGAGCAAGGTGTCTCCCGGCTCCAGCCCCGCCTGGGCCCCGGCTCCCCCGGGCTGAACCGCGGTTACCACGATGGCGGCCGAGTCTCCCGAGGTCGCGATGCTCAACCGTGGCACCGACTGGCTGTCGGTCCTGAGTCGGAGCCCGGCCAGCGGCAGCACGCTGTCGTAGGGGAAAGGCTCTCGACCGTCGATGTAGCGGCTGTAAAAGGAATCGAACTTCCTCCCCCCCGCCGCCCGGCTTACCGCGCCCCACCACTCGAGCATGCCGAATCCCCGGCCCCGCTTATAGGTGGTCTGATAGACCTCGCGCATCACGTCATCCAGGGAGCGATGGTTGTCGCTCGCATCACGGATGAGGATATCGAGCAGGAGTCCCGCGAGGGAGCCCTTGGGGTAATAGACGTATTGCGACCCATCGGTCGGATGGACCCAGGTGGAGAGCGAGGCATCCTCGAGAGCCGTTGGAGGCGTCTCGTTCACCGTGCCGATCTTCCCGGTAGTGGCATCGAGAAATCCGGCCGAATCGATGACGCCGGCCCGCACCAGTGTGAGATCCGCGTAGTAGTCGGTGATTCCCTCGCTCACCCAGAGCCACACAGTGGGCTGGGCCACATCATACCGGTACGGAACCATTTCGACGGGGCGGAGCCGCTTCACGTTGAAGGCGTGGAACATCTCGTGCGCGGTGATGGAGTAGATCGTCCCCGGCCCCATGCCCACCGTCGTGTAGATCCCCAGGTGGGAGCTCTGATGCTCCAGAGCCGACCCGCCGGGATAGGAGTCGTGGAAGACGATGAGAGTCGTATAGCTGTCGTACGGGGTCTCGCCGAAGACCGCGGCCTGGGGGGCGAACATCTTCTGATAGGCTTCCCAGAAGGCTGCGCGGCCTCCGCCCTGCAGCTTCCCGGCCGGGTACGTGGCGAGCCTGACCCTGAGAGTCCCCACCATGCTGCTGTCGTAGTCAAATTTGCCGACGAAGAACGGCATATCGACCAGGTCGTGGTAGTTCTTCTCCCTCAGGCCCGAGCCGGCAGAAGGCCCGTGCATGCCGGTGGCGACCAGCCAGTCCGGCTCGGTACGGATCCGGACCGTCGCCGGGAAACTCAGGCTCCGCCCCTCGGGGTACAGCATCACATTGGTGCCGTTGAAGAAAGCGAAATCCGGCTGGCTCCATGCCTGGGCGTTGTCGAGCGAGTCGGCCTGGAAATCGAACATCACCGTCACCTGTCGAGCCCCTGCCGGCCGGATCCGCCAGGTGTCGTAGTCCAGTTTGTCCCACTGCAGGGTCCGGCCTCCCGCCGTCGGCGAGAAGTCAGAGAGCCAGCGCGCGAAGTTGGTGATCTCGTACGCCCCGGGGGTCCAGGAGGGCAGGGACAGCAGAATGTCCCCGCTGCCTTTGACCTCGAATCGCATGGCGACCGCGAGACTCCGCCGGGCTGCGGTCTCGCGGGTGAAGGTGATGTCGTATTCGATGTTGTCGAGTGGAGCGGAGACCGCCGGACTCGACACGACGGCGCTCAGGAGAGCCAGGGCTGAACCGGCGAGCATGAAGGACTGATTCCGTGGCTGGAGACCAACTACAGACGGCCGAACGCGCCGAAAGGTTGCAGCGTCAGGGAGCGGCCGGGGCGGCCGCCGGCACCGCGGCCGGGGCACTGTTGCCCCACTCCCGCTCCCAGCGAGCCATCACCGCCGTGGCCAGGCAGTTGCCGACCAGGTTTACCATCGTTCTCGCCATGTCCATCAGCTCATCCACGCCGAGGATCACGGCGATCCCCTCGAGGGGCAGCCCGAAGGCCGTCAGCGTTCCCGACAGCACCACCAGCGAGGCCCGCGGAACGGCCGCGATGCCTTTGCTGGTAATCAGCAGCGTCAGCATCATGAACAGCTGCTGGCCCAGCGACAGCTCGACGCCCGCTGCCTGCGCGACGAACAGGGACGCAATCCCCAGATACAGCGTGGAACCGTCCAGGTTGAACGAGTAGCCGGTCGGCATGACGAACGCCACGATCCGTCTCGGCACCCCGAATTCGATCATCCGCTGCATCGCCAGGGGGAGCGCCGCGTCGGAGGAGGTCGTGGTGAACGCGATTACCGCGGGGTCCTTCACCGCCCGGGCGAACGCGCCGAGCGGGATCTTCGCCAGCAGGGCCACCGGGAGGAGCGCGAGGAGCGCGAATACGATGAGCGCCGCGTAGAGCGTGAGAACCAGCTTGCCGAGATTGACGATCACCCCGATGCCGCTGTGGCTCACCGTCACGGCCATCGCAGCCGCGATGCCGATGGGCGCGTATTTCATGACGATGCCCACGAACTTGAACATCACCTCCATGGTGCCTTCGGCGACCGCCAGCATGGTCTCCTTGGGGCGCCCCTTCACCTGGGTGAGTGCCAGCCCGAACAGGGTACTCCAGAAGACGACCTGCAACACTTCTCCGTTGGTCGCCGCCTCGAAGAAGCTCTTCGGGACGATGTGCTCGAGGAATCCGCCCAGCGTGGACGGCGCCGGTGTTGGAAGAGGCGCGTGGGGGTCGGGTGGCGGGAGGACCACCCCCACTCCCGGACGCACCAGGTAGCCGGCTACGAGACCAATGACCAGCGCGAAGCCGGTCATCACCCAGAAGTACGTCAGGGATTTGACCGCCAGCCGCCCAATCCGCCGCAGGTCGTCCCCGTGTCCCGCGATACCCACGACCAGGGTCCCGAACAGAATCGGGACCACGATCGACTTGATCATCCTGAGGAAGAGCGTGGAGAACGGCTTGAGGCCGGCCGCGAATCCCGGCGCCAGCCACCCCACCAGTATGCCGGCACCCATGCCGACGAAGATCCATTGGGTCAGAGTCGTCCGGCGGAGAAAGCCAAGCATGGTGTGGGGTGGAGGTGGGGGGACAGGGAACAGGGAACGGGGAACGGGGAACGGTAGCTAGGTCAGCAACTCGGGCCCCCCGGCGCCCGAGAGAAGCCTAGTCGCTCCCCGGGTCATTCCGGTAGCGGCCTAGCCCGGTGCAGGACATTATTCCCAGAGAGGAACGGGGATGCGCTTGCCCCGTTCCCTGTTCCCTGTTCCCCGTTCCCCGTCTTGTTTCCCCGTTCCCTCTAATGCCCACCGACTACCTTCGCCGCATCCTCAATGCGCGGGTCTACGACGTCGCCATCGAGACCCCCCTGGAGCCGGCGCCGATGCTCTCGGCGCGGGTGCGGAATGCGCTGCTGCTCAAGCGCGAGGATATGCAGCCGGTGTTTTCGTTCAAGCTCCGGGGTGCCTACAACTGCATGTCCCGGCTGTCGGCGGCGGCGCTGCGCCGGGGGGTCATCGCCGCCTCTGCGGGAAACCATGCCCAGGGAGTAGCCTTGGCCGCGCAGCGGCTGGGCTGCCGCGCCGTGATCGTGATGCCGGTGACCACCCCGCGGATCAAGGTGGATGCGGTGCGGGCACGGGGGGCACGGGTGGTGCTCCACGGCGATACCTACTCCGAGGCCCACGCCGAGGGTCGCCGCCTGGAGCGGGTCAGGCACCTCACCTTCGTGCATCCCTACGATGACCCCGAGGTGATCGCGGGACAGGGCACGATCGGACTGGAGATTCTCCGCCAGGCCCAGCGGTCGATCGATGCCATCTTCGTCCCGGTAGGCGGTGGCGGGCTCATCGCCGGGGTCGGGGCGTGCGTCAAGCAGCTTCGGCCCGAGACCAGAATCGTCGGCGTCGAACCCGTCGATGCCGACGCCATGGCGCGCTCGCTCCGGCTGGGCCGGCGGGTGACGCTCAAGCACGTGGGCCTCTTCGCCGACGGCGTGGCCGTGAAACAGGTGGGGCGGGAGACCTTCCGGCTCGCGCGCCAGTTGATCGACGAGATGATCCTGGTGGACACCGACGCGATTTGTGCGGCGATCAAGGATGTCTTCGAGGACACCCGCACCCTGCTGGAGCCGGCCGGGGCGCTCGCCATCGCCGGCTGCAAGGCCTGGATCGCGAAGCACCAGGCCCGGGACCGGACCCTGGTGGCCATCGCCTCGGGCGCCAACACGAATTTCGACCGGCTGCGATTCGTCGCCGAACGGGCTGAAGTGGGAGAACGGCGCGAGGCGATTCTCGCGGTCACCATTCCGGAGCGGCCCGGCAGCTTCAAACGGTTCTGCGCCGCGATCGGCCCGCGTAACGTTACCGAATTCAACTACCGCATGGCCGATCCCGACATCGCCGAGGTCTTCGTGGGGCTCGCGGTCGAAGACCGCTCCGAGACCCGGCAGGTGGTGCGGGCGCTGGAGCGTCACGGCTTTCGAACCCTGGATCTGTCCGGTAATGAGATGGCCAAGTTGCACGTGCGGCACCTGGTCGGCGGCCACGCTCCCCTGGCGGCCTACGAGCTCCTGTACCGCTTCGAGTTTCCCGAGCGGCCCGGCGCCCTGCTGCAGTTTCTGAATTCGATGCGGTCGGACTGGAACATCTCCCTGTTCCACTACCGCAATCACGGGGCGGACTACGGGCGGGTGCTGGTGGGGATGCAGGTGCCGCCGGGCGAGAAGCGCGCCTTCCGCAGGTTCCTCGACCGCCTGGGATACCCCTGGGTGGACGAGACCCGCAACCCAGCCTATCGATTGTTCCTGGGGTAATCGGCCGCCGTGGGGGCGACCCTCCGTGGTCGCCCCTACACCAGCACCGCCGCCTTCTTTTCGATGACCGAGAGCAGTGACTGGAACGAAGCCGCGAAGGCCTTCACCCCCTCGGACTCCAGCGTGCGGGTAATGGCCTCGAGATCCACCCCCTGCTTGGCCAGCCCCGCCAGGAAGGGCCTCGCCTGTTCGATCTGCTCCCGAATCCTGATCGCCGGCCGTCCATGATCCCGATAGGCTGCGAAGGTCGCCGGGGGCATCGTGTTGACGGTGCGCTCGGCGATCAGCGCCTCGACGTAGTACACGTCCGGGAGGGAGGGATCCTTGCTGCTGGTTGATGCCCAGAGCGGCCGCTGCACCAGTGCGCCCTTGGCCGCGAGCGCCCGCCACCGGGCCGAGGCAAACACCTCCTCGAAAGCCGCATAGGCCATCGCCGCGTTCGCGATCGCCGCCTTGAAGCCGGGGATCTTGGCATCCAGGCGGCTCACGAAGAACGAAGCGACCGAGGCCACACCCGCCACAGGCTGCCCGGCGGCGAGCCGCTGGTCGAGGCCGGCAAAAAAGGCGTCGGCGACCTCGCGGTAGCGGCTCACCGCAAAGAGCAGGGTCACGTTAACGTTGATCCCCTGGGCCAGGCAACGGGTGATCGCCGGCAGTCCCTCGCGAGTGCCGGGGATCTTGATCATCACGTTGGGCCGGCCGATCCTCCCCCACAGCCGTGCCGCCTCGGCGATCGTCCCCGAGGTGTCGTGGGCCAGCGTGGGCGACACCTCGACCGACACCAGGCCATCCATGCCGCGACTCTGGCGGTGGACGGTCTGGAACAGGTCGCAAGCCGCCCGCACGTCTTCCACCGCCAGGCTCTCGAAGATCTCGTCCGGACGCCGGCCCTCCGCAGTCAAGCGGCGGATGTCTTCGTCGTACAGATCACTGCCGGCAACGGCCTTCTCGAAGATGGTCGGGTTGGTGGTCATTCCCCTGAGCCCATCATCCGCGATCAGCCGGGCCAGCTCGCCGGACACCACCAGGTCCCGGGTGATGAAATCGTACCAGGGGCTCTGGCCCAGGGCGCCTAGCGCAACGAGTGGGTTCGTGGTCATGGGAAAAGTGCCCAGTGCCCAGTGCCCAGAGCAGAGAGGTGCTTCGAACCATCCCCTCCTTGACCCCCGAGTGCACATATGGTTTCCGCCCGGAACCAGTTGGGCACTGGGAACTGGGCACTGGGCACTCCGTAATTCATCTGGAGCTCCTACAAGAGGCGTTTGACGGCTTCGATGATGTGCTCCGGCGTAAATCCGAACTCCTTCAGGACCCGCTCTCCCGGGGCCGAGGCGCCGAAATGGTCGATGCCGATGACGATTCCGTGGTTGCCGACCCAGCGCTCCCATCCGAAGGTCGCTGCGGCTTCGATGGCGACCCGGGCCCGAACCTTCGATGGCAGCACCGATTCGCGGTACGCCCCGGGCTGGGCCTGGAACACCTCCCACGAGGGGAGAGAAACCAGTCGCGCCGCGATGCCCTCCGCGTGCAGCGTCCGGACCGCCTGCAGGGCGATGTGGACCTCGGCGCCGGTGGCGATCACGATGGCGCGTGGGGTGCCGCCGGGCGCCTCGAGCAGAATGTAGCCCCCTCTCGCAGCCAGCGCGGCGGGGGCGAGGACGCCGCGGTCGAGAATCGGCAGTTTCTGCCGGGAAAGCGCCAGCACGGTTGGGCCATCGGTCCGCTCGATCGCCAGCTTCCACGCCTCCACCGTCTCGGTGGCATCTGCCGGCCGGATCACCGTCACGTTTGGCGTCGCCCGCAGCATCGCCAGCTGCTCGATCGGCTGGTGGGTGGGGCCGTCCTCCCCCAATCCGATCGAGTCATGAGTGCCGAGGTAGATCACCGGCAGCCGCATGAGCGCGGACAGCCGGAGAGCTGGCTTGCAGTAGTCTGTGAAAATGAGGAACGTGCTCCCGAAAGGACGGATCCCGCCGTGTGCCGCCAGCCCGTTGAGGATCGCGGCCATGGCGTGTTCCCGAACCCCCCAGTGCAAGTTTCTCCCCACGCTCCCCGCCGAGAAGCTCCCGCCCCCCTTGATCTCGGCGCCCGTGCTCTCGGCGAGGTCGGCCGATCCGCCCATCAGGTTGGGGATCCTCGCGGCGAGCGCATTGAGAGTCCGGGCCGAGGCCTGCCGCGTCGCGAGCTGTCCATCGGCAGGCGTGAAGGCCGGCAGAGCCGCATCCCACCCAGGAGGCAGCGTGCCGGCCAGCCAGCTCTCGAGCTCTCCCGCGTCGGCCGGATGGGCCGACCGGTAGCGGATCAGCTGCTCCCGCCAGGCCGCCTGTGCGGCCCGTCCCCGTGCCCGACAGCGGTCACGCCACGTGGTCGCCTCGGCGGCCACGTGGAAAGGATCGTCCGGCCATCCCAAGATGGCCTTGGTCCTCGCCACCTCGTCCTTGCCCAGCGGTGCCCCGTGGGCCGCGGCGGTGTCCCCCTTGGTGGGGGCAGGGTCGCCGATCCTGGTCCGCAGAATGACCAGCGACGGTCGGCTCGTCTCGTCACGAGCGCCGGCCAGTGCCTGGGCAATCGCCTCGAGGTCATTGCCGTCCGCCACCCGCGCCACTTGCCATCCGTAGGCCTCGAAGCGCCGGGCGACGTCCTCGGTAAACGTCAGCGAGGTGTCACCGTCGATGGTGATGTGGTTGCTGTCGTAGATCAGGTTCAGATGCCCAAGCCGGAGATGCCCCGCCAGCGATGCGGCCTCGCTCGCGAGCCCTTCCATGAGATCGCCGTCGCTGACGAATCCCCATACCCGGTGCTGCATGATCGGATAACCCGGCCGATTGAACCGCTCGGCCAGTACCCGCTCGGCGATCGCCAACCCGACCGCGTTGGCGACGCCCTGACCCAGCGGCCCGGTGGTAGTCTCGACCCCTGGGGTGTGGCCTCGCTCGGGGTGTCCGGGCGTCCTAGACCCCCATTGGCGGAACTGCCGCAGGTCCTCAAGGGTGAGGTCGAAGCCGCTGAGGTGGAGCAAGCCGTAGATCAGCATCGACGCATGGCCGCAGGACAGCACGAACCGGTCCCGGTCGGGCCAATCGGGGGAGGCGGGATCGAAACGAAGGAAGCGGTCCCAGAGGACGTACCCGGCGGGAGCGAGCGCCATCGGCGTACCCGGATGTCCCGACTGGGCTTGCTCCACGGCGTCCATCGCGAGGACGCGGAGGCTGTTGATGATCGGCCAGGCCGGATCGGGCATGGTGGGGTCCGCGCCCGGGCGGGACGCTGTGGCCGGTGTGGTCAGGTCGGGACTCCGGTGGGGACCGCTGAAAATAGTTGGTGCCTGGCGAGGCAGGCAAACTGAGCCGGATTCCCACGCCCGGTCGCGAGTCGGGCCCAAGCCCCATCCGGGCCGGCCCTCTCGACGGCCGGGCTCGAGGATGTAGATTTCTGCTCCCCTAGTTTCGCGTTGCAGTCCGGAGAGCCTGCCGTGTCGAACGACGAGCCCGAGTACCTCAAGGCCATCAGACGCACCCAGGAACAGCGAAAGGGTGGTGATGCGTCCCGCGCCGAGCCCCAGTCGCTCAAGTCCGCGCCGCCGACTCCCGCCCAACGGGAAGCGGTCCGCTGGGCCAAAGAGGTGGGCGGCAAGGAAGTCCGGATCGCTCCCTCCCTGAGCGGCGCCAAGGTGGCGATTCTGGTGCAGCCCATCACTCCCTTCGGCGCCCCGCCGGTTACTCTCGAAGGACTGGCGAGCCGCGAGGCGCTGGCTGAACGAGTCAGGGCCGCGCAAGGGACCGGCGAAAACGTGCTCGGCTGCTTCGAGCTGACCACGGGACGGCCGCTCACAGTGGAGGTCCAGGAGGGTAGAGTCAACTTCACCGCCGGCCCGCCACGCCAGATCATGAAAGCGGAGACGCCGGAGCGGATGATCCGCATGGCTGCCAAGCAGGCGGCGGAGCTCGCCAAGTCCCGCAAGGTCGATGATCGTGACAGGGGCGGGCGAGGGCATGGAGGGCGGCGCTAGGGGGCTTCGAGGCCACGATGCTGCGCCCCGGTGCCGACAGCCGCCACCCCCCCTCAGCCATCCCGGCCCACCCGGACTCCACAACGTGAGACTGATGTCGTCCGGCATGTGATCTGGCCCTCTTACGGAGGTGCTGCCGGGGTCCCTACCTTATCTCTCTCCCAAGCCAGCCTCGTCCCCATGGCCAAATCCAAGCCCCCCCGCAAGCGCCTGACCAGGCGGACGATCTTCCTTCTGGCGATGCTGGTCCTGTTGGTTGGTGGGCTGGTTTGGGATGGCAGTCCGTTGGTCAGCCTGGCCTTGCGACAGGCCGTGCATTTCAAGTTCCGGGACGTCCGGCAGGTTTCCCCCTCGGAGTTGGTCTCCTGGATGCGCGATCCCAACCGGCCCCCGCCGCTGCTGATCGACGCCCGGCCGATTGATCAGTTCGTTGTGAGCCGCATCCAGGGCGCCGTCCGCATCGATCCCGCGCATCCGGACTTGGAACCGCTGGTGCACGTGCCCCGCGATCAGCCCCTGGTGGTCTATGACGCCGCGGGGGTGGTCGGGTCGGCGATGTCGGTGGGACTCACCCAGGCAGGGTTCTCCCGGGTCTCGAACCTCGAGGGCGGTATCTTCCGCTGGGTCAACGAAGGCCATCCCGTCGCCAATGACAGTGGGGCAGTGGCCCGGGTTCATCCGGTGAGTTGGGGCTGGGGTCGTCTTCTCAAGGCACGCTACCGGCCGTGACGGGATCCGGCCGCCTCACTGTTCTGGCGGGTTTCATCCTGGCAATGCTCGTCGGGGCCAGCGTGTGGCGGGTGGGCCCGCTGCCGCCCCTGGGCGGCTTTCTCGATCCGGTGCGTGGCGTGTGGACCGTCGCCCGGCAGGCCGAGCTCCCCGCTCGGGCTGCCGCCGCCATCCCCCGGTTGTCGCAACCGGTCAGCGTGCGCTACGATCAGCGCGCCGTCCCGCACATTTTCGCCGCGAACGAACTCGATGCCGTCCGCGCGCTGGGGTACGTGGTCGCTCGCGACCGGCTGCTCCAGCTGGAGTTGCAGTGGCGAGCCGGGGCGGGGCGGCTCACCGAGCTCCTCGGACCGGCCGTGCTCGCGGCCGACCGGGAGAGCCGGTCGCTCGGCCTCGCCGATGCCGGGGCCTCCCGGCTTCGGGAGCTCCCGGCCAACTCTCGCGGGCGGCGCCTGCTGGACGCGTTCGCCGACGGTGTGAACGCGCGGATTCACGAGCTCGGCCCCCGCGACATCCCCTTTGAGTACCACCTTCTGGGGCGACAGCCCTCCCTCTGGGCGCCGATCAACAGCTTCTACCTGATGGGCCGCATGGGGTGGACCCTCGCCCCGAGCAACCTGGAAGAGCAGCAGCGTCGGGCTCGCGCCCGGGTAGCGCCGGCGGCGGCCGATGCGATCTACCCGGTGCATTCGCCAATCCAGGAGCCGATCGTTCCCAACGGGCAGCACGCGCCCCGTTACGACCTCCTGCCTATCCCAGGGCCGGCCATCCATGATTCCCTGCCGACACCCTGCGCCCCCGACTCGGCCAGGCTCGAGGGACGGGAGCCACCCTGCGCGACCGCGATTCCACCGGCCAACCTGGGGCTGACCGAAGCGGATCCGGCTGTGGCAGACGCGGTAGGCAGCAACAACTGGGCGGTCGCCGCATCGCGCACCGCGGCCGGCTACCCGCTGCTGGCCGGCGACCAGCACCTGGATCTCACCCTGCCGTCGATCTGGTACGAGGCACACCTCGTGGTGGCCGATTCGGTCGACGTGTACGGGGTCACCATTCCTGGTGCGCCCGGGATCGTGATCGGCTTCAACCGGGACTTGGCGTGGACCTTCACCAACACCGAGGCGGATGTGCAGGACCGCTATGCCGAGGAGGTGGATGACCCCGTCCACCCGGCCCATTACCGCCTGGATGGTGTGTGGCGCCCGCTGCGGCTCGAAGCGGAGCCCTACCTGGATCCGCGAGGGCGAACGATCGTCGTGGACACGCTCCGATTCACCCATCGGGGTCCGCTCACGATGGATGCCGACGGGCGGTGGATCTCCACCCGGTGGACCGTTCTCGAGGCGGGGAAGGAGCTCACGGTGCTGGCCGGCGCCGCACGCGCCCGCAGCGCCCAGGCTTGGCTGGACTCGACGGCATCGTACCAGGCGCCCGCGCAGAACATGCTTGTGGCCGACCGTGCCGGCACCATCGCCATCCGCTCCACCGGTCGCTTCCCACTGCGACCGGTCGTCCGCGGCGACCTGGTGCAACGCGGCGATACCACCGCCGCCGATTGGACCGGCGACTGGCCGCTGGCGAGCCTGCCGCAGGAAATCGATCCGCCGCAGGGCTACCTGGCGTCCGCCAATCAGGAGCCGGTCGATCCAAGGGTGAACCCGCGGTATCTGGGAGCCAACTGGTACTCGCCCTGGCGGGCCATTCGCATCAACCAGTTGCTCCGGGCCGATAGCGCAGTCACCCCCGATGCGATGCGTCGCTACCAGACCGACCCGGGCAGTCCCGCGGCGGACCTTTTCGTCCCGGCGTTCTTCCGCGCCGCTCGCCGCTACCCGGACCGCGATTCGCTGCAGCAGGCTGCCCAGCTGCTGGCCCAGTGGGATCGCCGGTACACCAGGGAGAACACCCGGGCGGTGCTCTACGAAGCGGCGATCCGCCGGCTGCAGAGCCTGTTGTGGGACGAACTGTCCGAGCCCAGCGTGGACGGACCGCCTCCCCCGGTGACCCCCGGTCTGGCCATCGTTGCCGTCCTGCTCCAGGACCCAGCCAATCCCTGGTGGGATAATCGCGGCACCCGCGACGTGGTGGAGGACCGCGACGCCATCCTTGCCGATGCGCTGGTCCGAGCCTACGACGAGACCCTGCGCCGCTTTGGTCCGCCCAACGGTGGCGGCTGGCGCTGGGACCGGATCCGCTACGACAACATCTACCATCTGCTGCAACTGCCGGCGCTGTCCGCCCTCCGCGTGCCGGTTCAAGGCGGGCAGTCCACGCTCAATCCATCGAGCGGATGGGGGACCTTCGGGCCCAGTTGGCGAATGGTCGTGCAGCTCGGACCGCAAGTCCGGGCATGGGGGATCTATCCGGGCGGGCAGTCCGGCAATCCGGCGAGCTCGCGGTACGTCGATCGGATCCCGCGCTGGTCCAATGGACTGCTGGACACGCTGTTCATGCCGCGGAATCTCGGCCAGGCCGCGGCCAGGTCGGGGAGCGACCTGCAGCTCACGCCGCTGCGATGAGGCGTCGTGCTGTCGAGGTCGGCCTGGTGGGGTTGGCCATGGCGCTCGGAACCTGGTTCGGTGGCTGGTGGTCCATCCCGCCGCTGGCCGCGGTGTGGCAACTGCTCCGCAAGTCGGAGCCAGCCTGGCTCGCCGGGCTGGCGGCAATGTGTGCCTGGTGCGGACTGCTCCTGATGGAGCCGCTGCCGCCGCTGGTGCGGCTGACGGGGCGTTTGAGCGGGGTCCTGCACCTGCCCCCCGGCGGTGCCCTGCTGGTTACGCTCGGCTACGCCGGCCTGCTGGCTTGGTGCGCCGCGCGGCTCGCTCGCGCGGTTCGGCGCTAGGCGGTCCCGCCCCCCACCGGCATCGCGAAGGTCACGACCGCGCCGCCCGGCTCCCGGACTGCGAACTCCTCCATGCCGTAGAAAGTCTGGTGCCGGGCAGCGACGCGCGCTATGCCGGCGAGCGCCTGGTCAATCACGTCGATGTCCGCGACCTCGAGAAACAGCGCCGCGCCGTGGCCCTTGGTCGGCGGGATTGCGGCGGGCGTCTCGGCAGCCACCGAGGCCCAGGTCTGATACATGACTTCGATTCCATCCCGCACCAGCATGGCGAACTGCGGCAGGCCATCGGGTCCCGGGACTTCCGCAACCTTCTCGAAGCCAAGACGCTCCGTCCAGAAGGGCAGGCAAGGCTCCACCCGGTCCACCAGGAGGACAGGGGTAAGTCGGCGAAGCAGGGGGGTTGCAGGCATGAGTCGCTCCCAGTAGTCTTGTTTAGACTTGTTTATAGTATAAATGATATTAGCTTGATGTCAAGCCATGCCTCCTGCGCTTACGCTGCCCGACCTGGTGGTCCTGAGTCTGCTCGCCGAGCGGCCCATGCACGGCTACGAGCTGAACCAGGAGCTGGAGCGGCGGGACGTGCGGGACTGGGCCGGGATTTCGCGGCCTCAGGTCTATTACTCGCTGCGGAAGCTGGCACGGCGGGCGCACATTCTGAAGGTCGGGCCCGGCGGCAGCGTGGCGGGGCCGGAGCGGCAGGTCTGGCGGTTGGCGGCCGACGGGCGGCGCGCCCTGGCCATGGCGCTGGCCCGCGAGGAATGGGCGACCCAGAGACCGCCGCCTCCCTTTCTCACCTGGGTGGCGCTGGCGGCATTCGCCGACCCGGCCGCCCGCCTGCGCCTGGTGCGACGGCGCCGGAACTTTCTGCTCGAGCAGCTGGCCCGGGAGCGGGCAACGCTGGCCGGGATACTCACGGACACCGGGCCGATGGTCCCGGCGGCCGCCCTCATCGTGCGGCTGGTGATCCGCCAGTGGGAGGTGGAACTGGACTGGCTGAACGAGGTCGAGCAGGTGCTCGGTGGGGTCGCGGCAGACGCCGGGACTGGTTAGGCGGCCCGCTTCTGCCTACATTTCAGGCGACCCATAACCGCGGAGGGACCCTCTGGACCCATTCGCTGTACCTCGAAACTGAAGGAAGAATTTGTGTCACGAGCAGATCGTCGTCGTCCGTCTTCTCCCCCAACCCTAAGAGACCGCAGCCTCGGCCGCCGCTCGATGGATGCCCATCGCCGGTGGTTGATCGACAAGTATGGCTCGGTGTGTGCCTACTGCGGGACGGAGATCCCTGAAGACCGCACCACCCTGGACCACGTCTACCCGCGCAAGGGCCAGACCGCGTACGACCGGCCCGACAACCTGGTCATCGCCTGCCAGTCGTGCAACGCAGCGAAGGCGGACACGCCATTCGTCGCGTTCATCGCGCAGAAGCGTTCCCGGGGCGTGTTCCTGCTGCACTACGGAGAGCATCTCTCCGACTGGGTGAGAGACATGATTCGCCAGACCTCGGAGCGCGACTGGCTGCCCTCGAACCGCCCCAGGTTCGTCCCGCACGAAGAAAACGGGAACGGGAGGTATTAGGCGGACAGGCGGACGGTAAAACGGTAAGACGGTAGGGGAATCAACGAGGGCCAGATCCGCGCGGAAGATCTGACCCTCTGCCTTATACAGGTACCGTGTTTACCGTCCTACCGCCTGTCCGCCCGCCCGCCTGTCCGCCTGTCCGCCCGCCCGCCTACCCCAGCGCTTCCTCCACGATCCGCTTCTGCTCCGTCGCATGGGCTACCGGATACCCTTCCGCGGGACTCGCGCGATCTGGTCTGCCGGCGTAGCGCAGCGTGGCCCCCGGGGCAAGCAAGCGGCGCAGCCGCGGCTCGACGTAGTGCCATGCTCCCATGTTCCGTGGCTCCTCCTGGAGCCACACGACGTCGCTCAGGTTCGGGTAGCCCGCGAACAGCGCCCGCAGCTCGTCGTCCGGGAAGCTATACAGCTGTTCCAGCCGGACCAGGGCCAGGCGGGACCGATCGACCCCGGCCGCAGCCCCGAGCAGATCGTAGTAGACCTTCCCGGAGCAGAGGACCAGCCGCCGAACCTCGTCGCGGTAGCTGGCCGCCATCGGGTCGTCCAGCACCGGGAAGAAGCGACCGCTGGAGAGCTCGTCCAGACGGGTGCCGGCCAGGGGAAGGCGCAGCAGGCTCTTGGGCGTCATGAGGACCAGGGGCCGCTGCCGGCTCCGCTTCGCCTGCCGGCGCAGCAGGTGGAAGTACTGGCCCGCGGTGCTTGGGTTGGCGACCCGGATGTTCCCTTCCGCGCACAGCTGGAGAAAGCGTTCGAGCCGCGCACTCGAGTGCTCCGGCCCCTGTCCTTCGTAGCCGTGCGGCAGGAGCAGCGTTAGCCGGGTCGTGAGCCCCCATTTCGACAGCCCCGAGACGATGAACTGGTCGACAATCACCTGGGCCCCGTTCACGAAATCGCCGAACTGGGCCTCCCACAATACCAGGGTTTCCGGTGCCGCGGCGCTGTAGCCGTACTCGAACCCGAGTGTGGCCAGCTCGGAGAGCGGACTGTTGTGCAGCTCGAGGCTGGCCAGCGCTCCCGGCAGGTGCTTCATCGGGGTGTGGGGCTCCCCGGTGACCGCATCGTGCAGCACCAGGTGGCGCTGGCTGAAAGTGCCGCGCTCGGTGTCCTGTCCGGTGAGCCGGATCGGCACACCCTCCACCAGCAGCGTCCCGAGGGCCAGGGCCTCGGCATGGCCCCAGTCGATCCCGCCCTCCGGTCCGAGCGCGGCCCTGCGTCGCTCCAGCTGCTTCAGCAGCTTCGGGTTGACCGTGAACCCGTCGGGCCAGGTGAGCAGTTGGTCGTTGATGGCCCGAAGCAGATCGGCCGAGACGGCTGTCTCCGGGTCGGCCCCGGCGGGGCGATATGGCGACTTGCCGTACTGCTCTTGCACCGCCACCTGGCCGATGCTGGTCTTGAACGCCTGCTGGATGTCCGCCAGCCGCTGGTAGCCCGCAGTGTACTGCTGCTCGGCCTCCGCCTCCGTCAGCACACCGCGCCGGCTGAGGACGGCGGCGTACTGCTGGCGCACCGTCGGCAGGTCCTTGATGCGCTCGTACATGAGCGGCTGGGTGTAGGCCGGCTCGTCGGCCTCGTTGTGCCCGTGCCGGCGGTATCCCACCAGGTCGATCAGCACGTCCTCCCGGAACCGCTCCCGGTAGGCCATCGCCAGCCGGACCGCGGCGAGGCACGCCTCGGCGTCGTCCGCGTTCACGTGGATGATCGGCACATCAAAGCCCTTGGCGAGATCGCTGGCGTGCCGGGTCGACCTGGCATCCATCATGTCGGTGGTGAAGCCGACCTGGTTGTTGGTGATCAGGTGGATCGTTCCGCCGGTCTGGTAGCCCTTCAGGGCGCCCAGATTCAGGGTCTCGCTCACGACGCCCTGCCCGGCGAATGCGGCGTCGCCATGGATGATCACCGGGAGCGCGGCCGTCGGGTCGTGATGGGCCTCGCGGCCCTTGCGGTTGGTCTGCTCGGCCCGGGCGCGTCCATCCACCACGGGCCCGACAAACTCCAGGTGACTCGGATTGGGCGAGAGGGTGACGGTCAGCACCTTCCCGCTCCGGGTCTTGTAGGAGCCCTCGGCGCCGAGGTGATACTTGACGTCACCGGTTCCCCCGTCGGGGACGAGTCCCGACAGTTCCGCGTTCTTGGCTCCCTCGAACTCGGCAAAGAGGGTTTCGTAGGGTCGGCCGACGGTGTGAGCCAGCACGTTGAGCCGCCCGCGGTGCGCCATGCCGAGCACCACTTCGCGGGCCCCCTGCTGGGCCGCGAGCTCGATCATCAGATCGAGCATCGGAACCAGCAGGTCGACTCCCTCGATCGAAAACCGCTTCTGGCCAAGGTAGGCCTTGTGCAGGAACCGTTCGAACGCCTCCACCTCGATCAGACGCTGGTGCAACCACTGCTGCTCCTCCCGCGAGAGCGGCTGCCGATGATGCCCGGTCTCGATCATCTGCCGGATCCAGACCCGCTCTCCGTGGTTGGAGATATGCTCGAGCTCATAGGCCATGGTGCCGCAGTAGGCCTCGTGCAGCCGGGGGAGCGCCTGGGCCAGGGTCGCCCCGGGTGTCGAGATCCTGAGAACCGCGGTCGGAATGGCGCTCATGACCTCGGGTGTCAGCCCCAGCGGCCCGGGATCGAGGGCAGGGTCGCCGATCGGCTCGCTGCCCAAGGGGTCGAGCCGGGCGGCGAGGTGGCCGTGGGTACGGTGCGCCTTGACCAGCGCCATCGCTGCGGCGACGTGATACAGGTCCGCCTGCGATTCGATGACCGGCACCGACCCGCGGGAGGGACGCGCGGCGGGCGGGGCCGGAGGCGCGGCGAGGCTCGGCAGGCCCAGGCTCGCGAACAGGTCCTCGTAGAACCGTCCTTCCCCCTCCAGCAGCGCCTCCACCGTACGCAGAAATTCCCCCGACTCCGCCCCTTGAATCACCCGGTGGTCGTAGGTGCTGCTTATCGTCATCACCTTGGCGATGCCGAGCTCGCGGAGCTTGTCGTCGGAGACGTCGCTGAACGCCGGGGGGTAGTCGATGGCCCCGACCGCGATGATGCTTCCCTGGCCGGGCATCAGGCGCGGCACCGAAGCCACGGTGCCGATGCCGCCGGGATTGGTGAGACTCATGTTTGCGCCGGCGAATGCATCCGGAAGCAGCTTATTGCTCCGGGCCTTCTCCACCAGCGACTCATAGACCGCGTGGAATTCCGCGAAGCTCTTGCGGGCCGCGTCGCGGATGACCGGCACCACCAGGCCACGACTGCCGTCCCTGCGTTCGACATCCACCGCGATGCCGAGGTTCACGGCATTGGCCGAGATCCGGTAGGGTGCACCCTCCGCTTCGGCGTAGGCCGACGACATGACCGGGTGGCGGGCCGCGGCCCGCGCCACGGCGTAGCCGATCAGGTGGGTAAAGGAGACCTTCTCGGCACGGCCGGCGGAGCGGAGGGCGTTGTTGAGCTCGCGGCGGCGAGTTTCGAGGACGGCAACCGACATTTCGCGGAACGAGGTCGCCGTCGGCATCGAGCGGCTCTCGTTCATGTTGGCGACCAGCCTCGCGGCGGGGCCGGTGATCGGCACGGCGGTGGAATCCCCGGGTGGCGCCACGTCGGCGGACGGCCGGACAGGTGGACTGGTGACCGGCACTACCTCTTCCGTGGTGCCGACCTCCTCCGGCCTCGGCACTTCCGCTTCACTGGTCCGCTGCTCCGCCGGTCCGTTTCCCGGTGCAAGGCCGGCGACCCCATTGTCGAAAAAGCGGCGCCATTCCTCGGAAACCGCGCTCCGGTCCCGCAGGTACTCTTCATACATGATCTGCGCGAAGCCGGCGTTCGCCGTCTCAAACAGATTCGGTTCCACGCTGCTACCACTGCCTTTCTGCCGTGGGGCGCTCACCGTCCAAAGATAACCCGCCGGGTGGGCAGGCGGACCGGCCGGTTTGCCCCATCTCAATGTCATTGTGATGGATACAGGCCCCTCCAGGGCGCGGCGGATTCCCGAAATTCGGCGCCGTCATTGGTCGCGCTCCCCGACTTCATCAGAGTCGATGGCGGCACGGTCGTTCTCTCGGCTGACGAACTCGGCATACCGGGCGGCCTCCTCGTCGACCCGGTCCGCGGTCCAGCCGAGTTCTGCTCCCAACAGCTCAGCCGTCCGGTGCGCGGCCGAGATCCCGTGGTCCCTGGTCTCGTAGTAGGGATGGATCCGGCGGACCAGGACGTCCTCCACCCGCTGCGCCAGTTCGCGCCGTGCCACGTGCACGACCTCGGCCGCGACTGCGGGGTATCCCGCAACCAGTGGAGCGGCGAGTTCCCGGCGTTCGCGCACCAGGTTGATGACCGCTGCGCATTCAGTGCCGTAGGTTCGCTTGAGATGGTCGATGGTCTCCCCGTAGAGACCCAGCTCCAGGCCGGCCTGCCCCAGGGGGGCGAGGTCTCGGGCTTCGCCGCCTGGCAGCGGTTCCTGATCCGTGGGTGGCCGCGAGACCCTGGGTCGGCCGTCGAGCCGGTGCAGAATGGCCACGACCCGGTCCACCAGCTCGGCGGCCATTGCGCGGTAGGTGGTCAGCTTGCCCCCGGCGATGGTCACCACGCCGCCCGGTCCTTCCCGGATCACGTGTTCCCGCGAGATTTCCGAGGCGGTTTCGGCGACGCCCGGAGCGACCAGCGGCCGCAGCCCGGCCCAGGTGGCGAGCACGTCGCCCTCGGTGAGGTGGGCGTTGGGAAACGCTGCGTTGGCGGAGCGAAGCAGGTAGACGATATCCAGAGGGGTGGCCCGGACCTCGTCGGGACCCTCGGCAGTGTCGGTATCGGTGGTGCCGATGTAGGAGAAATCCCCCCAGGGGAGCACGAACATCACCCGGCCGTCGATCGGGCTGGTCAGGGTGATGGCGGCCTCGTGACCCAGCCGCTCGCGCGGTACGATGACGTGAACACCCTTGGTCGGGCGGAGTAGCGGCGTGGCCTGGGGATCCTCCATGCGGCGAAGCTCGTCGCACCAGGGACCGGTGGCGTTGACGACGACGTGGGCGTACGCCGTCGCGGCCTGGCCGGTGAGCCGGTCGCGGACCCTGGCGCCCCGCACTCTCCCGTCGGCGTGGACCAGCTCCTCGACCGCCATGTAATTGGCAACCAGCGCCCCGTGGCGCATGGCGGCCCGCGCCGTGGCGATGACCAGGCGGGCGTCGTCGCATTGGGCATCGTAGTAGCGCACCCCGCCGGTCAGCCCCTTTTCGCGTACCATCGGCTCCAGCTTGAGCAGGGCGCGCTTGCCGAGGAACCGGTGCCACCGCACATTGCGGAAGGCCGCGAGCAGGTCGTACATCCAGATGCCGGCCCATAGCTTCCAAAGGGGAACCCGATCACCCCGGTGCACCGGAAACACGAAGGGGAGGGGACGCACCAGGTGCGGCGCGATTCCGAGCAGGACCTGGCGCTCGCGCAGGGCTTCAGCGACCAGCCCCAGGTCGCCTTCCTCCAGGTAGCGGAGGCCGCCGTGGACCAGGCGGCTGGAACGCGAACTGGTGCCGAAGCCGAGGTCGTGTTGGTCCACAAGGAGCGTCTGCAAGCCGCGCATGGCCGCGTCGCGGGCGATGCCGGCGCCCGTGATGCCTCCACCGATGACGAGCAGGTCGGCCGGAGCGGCTCCGAGTCGTTCTGCTGAGGACCGATGCCAGATCTCTCTCGCAGCAGTCCCCCGCCCGTCCTCTACCTCCCGCGGCCCAGCACGTGGCTCACCTGGCATGACTACCTCTTCCGTCCGGGAATGTCCGTGCTGGACCTCGCGTGCGGCGAGGGGCGGCATGCCCTGAAGGCCGCCCAGTGGGGGGCCGTGGTGACCGCGGTGGACCAGGACGAGGCCAAGCTGGAGGTCGGGCGCGAGGCCGCCGCCCGGCTCGGGGTCGAGATCGATTTCCGGGTCGCGGACCTGTCGGGCGAATGGCCGGCCTTCGGCATGTTCGACATCGTGCTGCTGTTCGACTATCTCGATCGTGCCCGCATGGATGACATCAAGTCTGTCGTGGCCCCCGGTGGCACCCTCCTCATGGAGACCTATCTGGAATGGCAGCGGGCCCTGGGTTGGGGCCCCGAGAAGGATGAGCACCTGCTGCATCCAGGCGAGCTGGCCCGTCTGGTCTCCCCCTTCGAAGCACTGCACGGCCGCGAGGTCTTCGAACCGGTGGAAAGCAATCAGATCCGCGCGGTCGCGAGCATCGCCGCCCGCAAGCAATCGTAAGCTCGCACCAGGGCCCGCGCCAACGGTGCGGACTCGCGGGGCGGAAAGTCGAGAGAATGCCCACCACCCGTCGAGCCTGCATCGTTGCCGGCCTGCGCACCCCGTTCGCGCGGAGCGGCACCGTCTTCAGGGACGTCACCGCGGTTCAGCTCGCCCGCCGGGTCACGCAGGAGCTGCTCGAGCGCACGGCCGTTCCGGGCCGCGAAGTCTCCGAGGTCGCGTTCGGCCAGGTGGTCGCGTCCCCCCTCGCGCCCAACGTGGCCCGCGAAGTCAGCCTGCTACCCCAGCTTCCCCGGACGATTCCCGCCGTCACCGTGAACCGGGCCTGCGCCTCCGCCGGACAGGCCATCAGTTACGCTGCCGACCAGATCGTGCAGGGACACGCGGAGGTCGTGCTAGCCGGCGGTGTGGAATCCCTCTCCGACATCCCGATTCTGCATTCCAAGCGCTTCGGCCAGATCCTGATCGACGCCAGCCGGGCGAAGAGCCTGGGGCAGCGGCTGGCCGTGTTCGCCCGTACCCGCCTCGGCGACCTCATTCCCGTGTCGCCGGCCATTGCCGAGCCCAGCACCGGGGAGTCGATGGGCCAGTCGGCGGAGAAGATGGCCAAGGAAAACGGCATCAGCCGTGAGGCGCAGGACCGCCTGGCCCTCATGAGTCACCAGCGGGCGGCCGCGGCGACGGCCAGCGGCCGGCTGGGCGAGGAGATCGCCCCCTGGTTCGGAGGGCACGGTATGGATGAGGTCGTTACGACCGACAACCTCATCCGTGCCGACACCTCGCTGCCGGCGCTGGCTCAACTCAAGCCCGTGTTCGACCGACGCTACGGCTCGGTGACGGCCGGCAACTCGTCGCCGCTAACCGACGGCGCGGCGGTTGTGCTGGTGATGGAGGAGGAGAAAGCGCGGGCCCTCGGATACCGCCCGCTGGTGGCGGTGCGGAGCTACGCCGTGGCCGCCGTGGATCCCGGCTGGCAGCTCCTGATGGGACCCGCGTATGCCGTGCCGACCGCCCTGGATCGGGCCGGCATCGGCTGGAGGGATCTGGGCCTGGTAGAGATCCATGAGGCCTTCGCCGCCCAGGTCCTCTCCAACGTGCAGGCGTGGGCTTCCCCCGCCTGGGCGGAAAAGCTGGGCCGCGCGGCGCCTGTGGGCGAGGTCGATTGGGACCGCACCAACGTCCACGGGGGATCCATCGCCATCGGGCACCCGTTCGGCGCCACCGGCGCGCGCATCGCGACGACCTTGGCCAACGAGATGGTGAAGCGCGACGTCCAATTCGGTCTCATCTCCATCTGCGCCCAGGGTGGGATGGGGTTTGCGATGGTGCTGGAGCGGGTGTAGCGCGCGGAGACAGCAAGTGCCGAGTACCATGTACCGCGTACCGAGTACCGGGTACCGGCAACAGTACTCGGTACTCCGTACTCGGTACCCGGTACTTGGTCAGACATGATGCCTGCTCTCACGGTAACTCGACACGGCTCCACTGCCGTCCTGACGCTCGATCTCCCCGGCGAGCCCGTCAACAAGCTGAGCGCGGCGCTCATGGCGGAGTTCGAAGGCGCCATGGCGGGCCTGCGCAGCGACCCCGCCGTGAAGGCCGTCGTCATAATCTCCGGCAAAGCGGACACGTTCATCGCAGGCGCCGACATCGAGGAGTTCGTTCGGCTCAGCACCAGCGAGGAGTTCACCCGGCTGGCGCGCGACGGGCAGGAGATGCTGCAGCGAGTGGACGACTTTCCCAAACCGGTCGTCTGCGCGATCCACGGCGCCTGTGTCGGCGGTGGCCTGGAGTTGGCGCTGGCCTGCGACTGGCGGATCGCGACAGATCATCCTAAGACCCAGCTCGGGCTTCCCGAGGTCCAGTTGGGACTGCTCCCCGCTGTGGGTGGCTGCCAGCGGCTCCCCCGTCTCATCGGGGTCTCTGCCGCGCTGGGCATCATCCTGCCGGGCCGGAGCGAGACCGGCCTCAAGGCGCTGAAGCTGGGGTTGGTGGACGAGCTGGTCCCCAGGAGCATTCTGCTGGAAACCGCGCTCAAGGCCGCCGAGCGGCTGGCGGGCGCGCGCCCGCCGACGCGCCATCCCAGGACCGGGCTCATGGGGGTGCTCCTCGACCGCAATCCGGTGGGACGGCGCTTCGTGTACTGGAAGGCCCGCCGCGACACCCTGAAGAAGACGGGGGGGCATTACCCCGCTCCGCTCGCGGCCCTCGAGGCGGTGCGGACCGGGCTCGAGCGGGGGAAGCAGCGAGGCTACCGGGTGGAGCACCAAAAGTTCGGGGAGCTCGCGGTCACCGATGTCTCCCGGAAGCTGGTCGGCATCTTCTTCGCCACGGCGGCACTCAAGAAGGACGACGGCCTGCCGCCCGGCACCACGGCGAAAGCCCGGCCAATCGAGCGTCTGGGCGTCATCGGCTCGGGGTTCATGGGGGCCGGCATCGCGGGAACAGCCGTCGGGAACGCCAACATCCCGGTACGGGTGAAGGACACCGAGCTTTCCCGGGTGGGGAAAGGCCTCAAGGCCGCGACGGATGTTCTGGCCGGGCGGCTCAAGCGGCGGCGGATCACCCGGTTCGAGTTCGAGCGGGAGGCGGCCCTACTCTCCGGCGGGACCGATTTCTCCGGATTTCAGCAGGCCGACCTGGTGATCGAGGCCGTGTTCGAGGACCTGGAGACCAAGCGGAAGGTCCTGGCGGAAACCGAGAGCGCCACGCGGCCCGACGCGATCTTCGCCACCAACACTTCCACGATTCCGATCAGCGACATCGCGTCCCGGGCGTCCCGGCCGGGACAGGTGCTGGGCATGCACTTTTTCTCGCCCGTCGATCGGATGCCGCTGCTGGAGGTGATTCCAACCGAGCGAACCAGCCCGGAGACCATCGCCTCCGCCGTCCACTTTGGGCGCAAGCTGGGCAAGACGGTGATCGTGGTGCGTGACCACCCCGGGTTCTGGGTGAATCGGATTCTCACTCCCTACCTGAATGAGGCGGGCTACCTGTTCAGCGAGGGCCTCCCGATGGAGGTCATCGATCAGGTCATGACCCGGTTCGGGTTCCCCGTGGGACCGATCACTTTGCTGGACGAGGTGGGCCTGGATGTGGGCGCTAAGGCCGGCAAAGTGATGCACCAAGCCTTCGGGGAACGGCTCGCCCCTTCGGAGCTGCTGGAGCGGCTGCTCGCCGATGGCCGGATGGGCCGGAAAAACGGGCGGGGGTTCTATCTGTACCAGAAGGGTCGCAAGGCGGGACCCGACGAGACCGTCTACGATTTGCTGCGGATTCGGCCCCGGCGGCCGCCAACCACCGAGCCGGTCGAGCGCCGGCTGGTCTATGCGATGCTGAACGAGGCGGCCATGGCGGCTGGAGAAGGCGTGGTCCGCTCGGCGCGGGATGGCGACATGGGTGCCATCTTCGGGATCGGGTATCCTCCGTTCCGTGGCGGGCCGCTCCGCTACCTGGATGATCTCGGCCCCGCCAACGTCGTGGGCGTGCTGCGCGGCCTGGAACAAGAATTCGGGGCCCGGTTCGCGCCCGCCGATACACTGGTCCGCATGGCGGAGCGGGGCGAGCGGTTCTACCGGGTGTGAGCATGTCCGGGTGACGGCCGCCTTCCGCACCGCAATGCTCACGCTGACGCTGGGTCTGGTGCTCTATTGCGCGACCGGTATCTGGTTCAGGATCAACGAGAGTCGTCTACTGTTCCTTCCGGACTCCGGTCCCCTTCCCCCGCCGCCACGACTGCCGGGCCTCCACGTCGACTGGTCGAGCTGGGCGAAGCTGATGGTCCCCGTCTGGTCGCATGGCGAATCGCGCCGCCCATTGACGATGGTGCCTCGCGCTGGATCCTGGTGCTTCATGGCAACGCCGGGAACCTGGCCCTGCTCGCCGGTCTTCCCTGATCGCCCATGTGGCGCTCCGCCCTGATCCTGCTGTTGCTGCGAACGGTGCCGGCTGGGGCCCAGGTCCTGCGCGGCACGGTGACGGAAGAGATCTCGGGTCAGCCGGTTGCCGGCGGCCTGGTGCAGCTGCTCGCGGGCCCGGATACCGTCCTCGGCATCGCCGCGACCACGGAACGAGGCAGGTTCGAATTCCCGGCGGCCCGTGCCGGACAGTTCCGCCTCAGGGTGCTCCGAATCGGGTTTCGCGCCTGGGATTCCGGGTCTTTCTCCCTCGCCCCAGGCCAGGCACTCGACACCACGTTCATCGTTCCGTCGGTGCCGGTGGTCCTGGCCGACATCACGGTGGAGGCCGAAAGCCCGTGCCGGAGTTCACCCGCGGAAGACCGACGCATGGCTCTGCTGTGGGACGAGGCCCGGAAAACGATCGGCCTCAGTGATGCCGCACGCATGGAATCGGTCGAGTTCCGGACCCTGCTCATCAGTCGAACCGTGGACCCGGCGAATCGCGTGCGAGAGCAACACAGCCGAACCACGATCGGCGCCGGCCGATGGCCCGTCACCAGCCAGGCCCCCGACAGCCTCGCGACCCTGGGCTACATCCAGCCCGACGATACTCTGACCGGCCCCATCTACTTCGGGCCGGACGCCGCCGTGTTCTTCAGCGACGGCTTCCTTCGCAGCCACTGCTTCCGGCTCAGACCGCCGCCGAAACGGGACCCCGGCCTCCTGGGTCTCGGGTTCGAGCCGGTCAAGGGGCGGAGAGTCATCGACATCAGCGGGGTGCTGTGGCTGAACCGGGCCACCGGCGCGCTGGTCAGACTGGAGTACCGCTATCCGGCAATCTGGGACTGGGTGCCCAGAGACGGTGCGGGCGGGTCGCTGAGCTTCGCCCGGCTGAGCTCAGGGCAAATCGTCATCACCGGATGGAAGATCCGCGCCCCGGTTGCGCAGGTGGACCGCTCGGTCGTTGGCAGGGCCGTCCCCAGTGGGGACACCCGGCGTTTCTTTGGCCTCGGGACGGTCAGGCTGCATGGCTACCGCGAGGAAGTGGGAGAAGTGCAGGAGATCAGGAACCCGAACGGCCGCCTGCTGTGGCGGCGGGAACCCCGGACCCGGCTGCCAGACAAGTCCACCTTGCGATAGCTTCCCTTGGTGGCAGCTGACCCGCTCGCGGCGCTCCGCGCCGCGCTGGCTGGACGATACGACCTGCAGGGAGAGATCGGGCAGGGGGGGATGGCCATTGTGTTCTTGGCGCTCGATCGCAGGCACGACCGCCAGGTGGCCATCAAGGTGGTCCGCCCGGGGGTGCTGGCGCCCGGGGAATCGGCCGACCGCTTCCTGCGGGAGATCCGCTACGCCGCGCAGTTGACCCACCCGCACATCCTCCCCCTGTACGACTCGGGGGAGATCGCCGACTTCGATCAGCCGCTCCTCTACTACGTGATGCCCTTCCTTCAGGGCGAGACCCTGCGCGCCCGGATGACCCGCGAAGTCCGCCTGCCGGTGGATCAGGCGCTCCGTATCGCCCGGGCGGTCGCCGGCGCCCTGGACTATGCCCACCGGCGGCAGATCGTGCACCGCGACATCAAGCCGGAGAATGTGCTGCTTCACGAGGGCGAGCCGATGGTGGCGGACTTCGGTGTCGCCAGGGCGCTTTGCGAAGAGGCCGAAACCGGGATGGTCACCGCGCCGGGCATGGCGATCGGGACGCCGGCCTACATGAGCCCCGAACAGGCCAGCGCCGATCCCTCTGCGGACGCACGCAGCGACCAATACAGCATGGCGTGTGTGCTCTACGAGATGCTGGCCGGCCAACCACCCTTTGCCGGAACCGGGCCGCGCGCCACCATGGCCCGCCACGCCTCCGAGCCGGTCCCGCCCCTCCGGGGGCTACGGCCCGAAGTGCCGGTGGCAGTCGAACACGCGATCCTGCGGGCGCTGGCCAAGGAGCCTTCCGCCCGGTTCGCCACGATGGGCGACTTCGCGGAGGCGCTGGTGAGCCCGCTGTCCGGCCTGCCGGCCGCGCCCGCCGGCGCGGGGGCGCGCGCCATTGCCGTGCTCCCCTTCGTCAACGCCAGCAGCGATTCGGACAACGAATACGTGGCAGACGGCATGACCGACGAGCTGATCAACTCGCTGGCCAGTCTGGCGGGGCTCCGGGTCGCGTCCCGGACCTCGGTCTTCGCCCTCAAGGGCCGCCGCGAGGATGTCCGCACCATCGGCGCGCTCCTGGGAGTGTCCATGGTGCTGGAGGGCACGGTCCGTCGGGCCGGCCCCCGCCTCCGGATCACGGCTCAACTGACCGACGTGCAGGAGGGTCGGCTCTTGTGGTCCGAGCGCTACGATCGGGACGACGACAACATCTTCGCGATCCAGGACGAGATCGCCCGCGACCTGACCGAACGTCTCCGCACCGATCTGATAGGGGCGACCTCCGATCCGCAGCCGCGCCGGACCACCGCCAACCTCACGGCCTACAATCTCTACCTGAAAGGTCGCTACGCCTGGAACAAGCGCACCCCGGAAGGGCTCGCCGAGGCGGTTCGCCTGTTCGAGCAGGCCATCGCGGAAGATCCCGGCTACGCCCTCGCCTACGCCGGACTGGCGGACGCCCACGCCCTGCACGTCGACTATCGGGCGGCTCCGGTGGCAGAGGGGATGCGTCGAGCACGAGCGGAGGCCGAAAAGGCGATCGCGCTGGACGAGACCGTAGCGGAGGCTCATACCTCGCTCGGGTGGGTGGCCTTCATCCACGAGTGGGACTGGGCCAGGGCCGACCGCGAATTCCGCCGGGCCATCGAGTTGAATCCCCGCTATGCAACCGCCCGGCAGTGGCACGCCTGGTACCTGGCCGCCATGGGTCGCCCGGCAGAAGGTCTGGCTGAGGGACACCGCGCGGTTGAGCTCGACCCGGCGTCGGTGTCAATCCGCCGGACGCTCGGCTGGCTCTACTGCGTGGTCAGGCAACCCGACCGGGCGGTCGCGGTGACAGAACAGGCGCTGGTCATGAATCCGGAGGCAACGGAAACCCTGGTGATCCTGGCCATGGCCCACGACCAGGCGGGACGGTACCAGGCCGCCGACGAGGCGCTCAGTGAGGCCCGGGCCCTCTCCCCCGACGACACTCACGTGCTGGCCACCCAGGCTCGGGTGGCGATGCACGCCGGCCGTACCGCCGAGGCGGGTGCCATCGCCGAGCAGATGCGGGTGCTGCAACGGGAGCGCTACGTCTCGCCCACCGATCTCGCAAAGCTCGCGATCGGGGTCAGGGACCACGATGCCGCCTTCGAGGCGCTGGCCCGGGCCCGTGAGGAGCGACGTGGCTGGCTCGCGTACCTGAAGGTGGATCCCCTGTTCGATCCGATCCGGAACGACCCTCGCTTCGCCACCCTCCGGCGGGCGATGAACCTGGCTTAGTCATCGGAAGCGATTTCGGCGAGTGCGAACGTCCCCTTCCCGCCGGTCCCCGTGTGGTAGCAATCCAGCCGCAGGGTCGTGTCGCGGAAGAAGGCTTCGACCGGTGTCTCCTGGCCACAGGTGGGCTGCCGGACGACTCCAACAGCACCGTGGAGAGCGCCGCCGCAGCGATCGCGATTCGGGCAGTTGACGGGTGCCGGGCAGGCCCATCACTCCAACTCTAACTGTTTGTCCTATTTGGAGTTACGGAATGCCACGAGAACAGGTCCCGAGGGATCTCGATGGGCACCTCCAAGGCCGCTGAGAAGTCCCATTGCGCCCGCGTGGCCCGATCCTAGCTTGTGATGCAATCCGTCGATAACAACCGTCAAACAACTCGACAGCGCGCAGGAGCACCTGCGGTGCACGTTCCCAGCGAAATACCCCTCCGTCACTACCCGCGAGCCCTCCGGACCCGGGTGCGGGTCGCCTACGCGGTGGCATGGGAGAATCTCATTGAAAGCCACGCCGGCCAGGCGCGACAGTTTATCGGGGAGTTCTCCAGCCGGTTGTCTCCGCTGGAAGCGCTGGAGCTGTACTTCGTGGTGGTGCCGGTCTCCGAGACGCTGCACGAGCCGATTCGGACCCGCACCCTCGCCAGCTTGGAGCTCGACTGTCTGGCCGCGAGGGCCCCGCTTCCCACGCTGCACGGCTGGCGAGTGCTCCGGCCCGATCTCGTCATCAAGCTGATCCGCTACCGTCGCGCCTATTACCAGCGGACGGTGGAGCTTGCCCGGATGGTCGGCGCGCGGGCTGCCGAAACAGTGACCGGGACGCATGTCCAGAACGCGAGTGACTTCGCCGAGCTGCTGGAGGGATATCTGCCGGTGGAACGGGCGGTCGAGGAGTACCTCCGGGCGTTCCACCTCCCGCTCGGCGCGGGGCAGGTGGTTATGCAGCGGGTGAAGGCCGCCCTGGCGGGATCCCATCTCGCCGCGGAGTACGCTCAGCCAGCCCAGCCGGACCCCGCGTTGCTGGAGCGGGAGCCCGAGGCCGAGCCGTCCCGGCTTCGGGCGGAGGAGACTCCCACCTCTCCCAGCACGGCTTCCGCCTGACGCGCGGCATCACCTAGGACACAGTCTCCACGAGGGCCTGGTTGGTGGGTGCCCGGCGCATGAGGCCGAGCACCTGCTGCATCGCGTCCACGGCAGTCATGGGGGCCAACCGCGCCCTGAGCGTCTGCGCGACCTTGAGGAGCGGCGGGCTGAGCAGGAGCTCCTCCCGGCGGGTCCCGCTGGCCTGGAGATCGATGGCCGGGAAGATCCGCCGCTCGGCGAGTTCCCGGCTGAGGGTGAGTTCGCTGTTCCCGGTTCCCTTGAACTCCTCGTAAATCACCTGATCCATCTTCGAGCCGGTATCGATGAGGGCGGTCCCGATGATTGTCAGGGAGCCGCCGCCCTTGGATGGGTCGATCCGCCGGGCGCTGCCGAGAAACCGCTTGGGTTTCTCGAGGGCCGAAGAGTCCAGGCCGCCCGTCATCGTCCGCCCGGTCCCTCGCTCGACCGTATTGTACGCCCGGGCCAGGCGCGTAATGGAGTCCAGAATGAGGACTACATCCTCTCCCTGTTCCACCCGCCGGCGGGCCCGCTCCAGGGTCAGCTCCGCGACCGCAACGTGGCGTTCCGCCGGGAAGTCGAAGCTCGACGAGATGACCTCGCCGTAGCCGATCATCTCCATCTCGGTCACTTCCTCAGGGCGTTCGTCTACGAGGAGAATGAAGAGCGGAGCCTGGGGATAATTTTTCGCGATTCCTTCCGCCACGGACTGCAGCACCATCGTCTTCCCCGCCTTGGCGGGGGCGACGATCAGGGCGCGCTGGCCCTTGCCGAACGGACAGAGCAGATCGATGACCCGGTTGGTGTAGTCCGGCTGGCCGAAACGGGTGAGGCCACAGTCGAGCGTGAGGGCGGCATCCGGGTGAACCGCGCCGAGGCTCGCGAACGCCGGCCGGTGGCGCGCCTCTTCCGGCGGTCGGCCGTTGATGAGGGTGATCCGCTCCACCGGCGGAGCCTTGCCGCGGCCCGGCGCCCTGCCTGTCTCACCCCAGACCTCGTCCCCTGTCCTGAGCCCGAACTGCCCGGTCAGCTTGGCGGAGACGTAGAAGTCACCATCGTCCGGCAGGTAGCTCGACGCCCGGCGCCGGAGGAATCCGGATCCGCGATCACCAAGCTCCAGGATGCCCAGGGAATTGTCGAGGGACATGCGGTGCGTTCAATATAGTATGATGGAGACATCGCCTGCGGTGGACCTGATGTTCTACGACGGCAGTTGCGGCCTCTGTCATCGGTGGGTCAGCTTCGTCGCGGCCCGCGACCGGGACGGCTCGCGTTTCCGATTCGCGCCGCTCGCGGGGCCGACCTTCGCGACAGCCTACTCCCCAAGCCAGAGGGGTCTTCTTCCAGACAGCGTGGTGGTGCGGACGGCCGACGGCCGCACCCTGACCAGGTCCGCCGCGGTCATCCACATCGGTGAGCGCCTGGGCGGGCCGTGGCGGACACTGGCGGCGATCGCCGCCCTCCTCCCCCGCTGGCTGCTGGATCTGGGCTACGACGGCATCGCGCGGATCCGTCGATGCCTCTTCGCCCGGCCGCTCGACTCCTGCCCCATGCTCCCCCCGGAGCTCAGGGGTCGGTTCCTGCCCTGAGCGTCCATCCGATCGGCAGGCCGCGCCTCACACCACGACAGTCCCTTCCCGGGCGGTCAGCTCGCGAAACAGCGCCGTGAGTCGCTCCGTCATCGGACCCACCGCCCCGGCGCCGACGACCCGGCCGTCGACCTTCGTGACCGCCGCCAGCTCCCCCATCGTCCCGGTACAGAATACTTCGGCGGCCCGATACACCTCGGCCGGTGAGATATCGCGCACCTCGTGCGGGACCCCGTGTTCCGCGAGCAGCTCCAGGACGACGGCGCGGGTAATACCCTCCGGGCAGGCCACCGTCCGGCTGGTCCGCACCACGCCGTCCTCCACGAAGAACAGGTGCGTGGCGTTGGTCTCGGCGACGAAGCCGCGGGTGTCGAGCATGAGGGCGTCGTCCGCGCCGGCCGCGTTGGCCTCGATCTTCGCCAGGATTGACTGGATCAGATTGCAGTGATGGATCTTGGCATCGAGGCAATCGGGCGGGAACCGGCGCACCGAGCTGGTGATGAGCGTGAGTCCCGAGGTGTCGTACACCGGCGGCTTGTGTTCGGCCAGAACGATCAGCGTAGGCCCCGACTGGTTGAGCCGGGGATCCATGCCCGAAGTGATTTTGACCCCCCGGGTCAGGGTGAGCCGGATGTGCACCTCGTCGCTCATCTGATTGGCGGCGAGCGTCTTCCGGATCTCGCCGGTGATGATCTCGTGGGACGGGACCCGCTCGAACGCGAGCGCTTGAGCCGAGCGCCTGAGCCGATCGAGATGCTCCGTCAGGCGAAAAATGCGGCCCCGGTAGAGCCGGAGCCCCTCCCACACCGCATCCCCCCCCTGAACCGCCGAGTCGAACGGACTGATGCCGGCATGATCCCGATGGATCAGGGTGCCGTTGATGTTGATGAGGAGATCCTGGTTCAGCGGATTGAAGGTCTGGAGCATTTGGTTGGGCTCGGCGGCTCGGTAGTGAATGTGCCCGATTGACACGTCGCGGTAATACCGCTCGCGCCGGACGGCTCGCGGCTGACGGCTGACAATCCACAGCGCGCTGCCCTACGGTGCTACACCTCCCAGATTTGCCAGTGCGAAGGCGAACTGGTCAGCGATCTCGGCAATCACCCGGTCGGTGGGGCGGTAGCCATGGCTCCCCGACGTCTCGATCCGAATGAGGGTCGGCTTGGCGCAGCCCTGTGCCGCCTGCAACGCCGCGGCGAACTTGAAAGAGTGACTCGGTACCACCCGGTCGTCGTGGTCGGCCGTCGTGACCAGGGTCGCCGGGTAGCAGGTACCCGGCTTGAGATTGTGAAGCGGGGAGTAGGCCAGCAGGTAGCCGGCAGCCGCGGAGTCGTCCGACGAGCCGTATTCTTCAATCCAGAATTTCCCGCCGGTGAACTTTTGGTATCGCAGCATATCCATGACCCCGACCGCCGGAAGGGCGACGCCGAAGAGATCCGGTCGCTGAATCATTGCGGCTCCGACCAGGAGCCCGCCGTTTGATCCGCCCTGAATCGCCAGTCGCTGCGGGGTCGCATATCCCTCCCGGATCAGGAAGTCCGCGGCCGCGAGGAAATCGTCGAACACGGTCTGCTTTTTCTCTCGCATCCCGGCGTGGTGCCAGTCCTCCCCGTATTCTGCACCGCCTCGCAGATTCGCGACGGCATACACTCCGCCGAGCTCGAGCCAGGCCGCCACGCCGGGCGAGTAGGAGGGTTGCAAGCTGACGTCGAAACCGCCGTACCCGTACAGGAGAGTGGGATGGCTGCCGTCCCGCGCTAACCCCTTCCTTGCCGTGATGAAGATCGGCACCCGGGTACCATCCTTCGACTGGTACAACGTGGCCCGGGTCTCGTAGGCCGAGGCGTCGAACGGGTTCCTGGTGGGATGGAAGGCGGCCAGCACCCCGAGCGTGAGGTCGTAGCGATACACCGTGGTGGGCCGGAGATACGAGCTGAACGCGAAGAAGATGTCGGTCCCGTCGTTCCTGCCACTCAGGCCCGCTACGGTGCCTGATTCAGGCAGCGGCACTTCGCCTCTCGGCTCGCCGTGCAGGTCGAACAGCCTGAGCCTGCTCTGCACATCCACGAGATAGGTTACCACAATGCGGCTGCCGACGAGGAGCGCCGCGTCGATGACGTAGGGGCCCTCCGGGACTACATCACGCCAACGCGCCCGCGTGGTGTCCCCCAGGGTCACGCCCACGATGCGCCCCCTGGGTGCCTGAAAGGTCGTGTAGAGATACAGGGTGCGTCCCACCACGCCCAGCGGGTTGTGGATGGCGTCCTCTTCCGGGGCAACGACCCGGAAGCGCGCCGAGAGGTGGGGCCGGCGCGGCTGGCCCAGGTCGGCCATCCAGAGTCGGTTGTTGGAAGTCCCGCTGCCTGCGCTGGCGAACAGCCAGCGACCGTCGTCGCTGGTCCAGGTAGCCACCCCGTCGCCGGGATTGTCGGGCCGATCGAACTCGAGGCGCTCATCGGCCGCTCCGATACGGTGGTACCACGACTGATGGAAGGTGTTCGCGTCCTGCAGATTGGCTGCCTCCCGTGACCCCTTGAAACGGGAATACAGGAATCCCCGGCTGTCCCTGGTCCAGCTGATGTCGGTGAACTTCACCCGCAGCACCGTCTCGGCGAGGTCCTTGCCGGTCCGCAGATCGCGAATGTGGATGTCCCGCATGTCCGACCCGCCCTCCGCCGTGGTATAGGCCAGGTACCGCCCGTCCGGGGAAACCGACCATCCGGCCACCGCCAGAGACCCGTCTGGGGAAAGCGAGTTGGGGTCCAGCACGGCCTGGGGCTCATCGGTCGGGCCTCGCTGCCGATACAGCACTGACTGCTTCTCCAGGCCGGTGTTCCTCCGGAAGAACAGCTGCCCCGCTTCGCGAACGGGGACCTGGACCTTGGGATAGTTCCACAGCTTGGTGAGCCGCTGCCGGATGGCTTCCCGTTGGGGAAGGTTTGCCAGATAGCCGAAGGTCACCGCGTTCTGGGCCTCGACCCAGTGCTTGGTAGCGGGGCTGTTGAGATCCTCCATCCAGCGATACGGATCGGCCACCTGGTGACCGGCGTAGTCCTCCACAACGGTTCCCGGGTCGCTGGGTGGGTAGCTGAGCTGTTGGGCCCCGAGTCCGGCCGGCCAGAGGCAGAGCGCGGCCACGAGCCGGCGGGAGAGCAAACGGGGCATGGGTCCTCCGATCAGGCGTGCTCCAGGCGATGCTCGGTGAGGTGCAGATAGTACGGCAGACATTCCTCGAACAGGGGCTGCAACTCTGCAATGACCTTCCTTGGTCGCGGTTGGTACGGCTCGAATCCGGTCGAGCGCTCCACCGCGTCATACCAGTACTTCGCCCAGATCCCGTCGGTTTCGCGGCGACCGGCCGGCCACGCAAGCATGCGCGGGCTGAACGCAACTCCCAGCGCGGCGCAGAGCCGGGTCAGGGTGGCCTCGGGATTCTGGAGGACATCGGCCGCATCGAGCACCGGTGGGGTGCTGCCGGTCCGAGCCTGGATGAAAGTGAAGAGTTCAACCTGTTGCGGCAATCCGGTGTCGTGCAGCGTCGGCGGCCCCATCCTGGCCGCCAGTGACGTCAGCATCTCTGCCGGATGCCGGATCAGGAACGCATTCCGGAGCTCGAGCACCCAGTCACCGCGCAGATGCGGCAGCCAATGGTGGGCCATGTGCTTCTGGTAGTAGATCGCCCGGCCGTGGGGAATCGGGCCGGTGAGCCCCGCGATGACCCGGCGCCAGTCGGTCTCGTGGTGCGCGATGACCTCCGCGATCCCCGGATGCTTGACCGGGACCTGAGTCAGATAGTGCGCGTACAGCGGCTCGTCGATGACCCAGGTGTCGCGGCGGTTCTCCCAGGCCCTGAGCATGGCCGTCGAGATATTCCGCGGGCCCGACCACATCGCGATGCGGGTCTGAGGTGGCATGCGAGGAGAGGTTGAGAGCTATCGGCTATCGGTCGTTCGCAGTCCGATAGCTGATAGCCGATCGCCGGTAGCCCATGGCTCATCGCAGCTCATCGCCGAATAGATATTCACAACTTGTTGCCCTTTCACCCGCCGGATATCGTTCTGCCCGACCTATGCTCCGCAAGGACTCTCCGGCATGATGCGCACCGGCCTTCTCTGGCTCTCCGAGCAGCAGCGGGTATTCCGGTTTCTGCGCACCAATCGAATCGCGCGGAAGTTCGCCAGCCGCTTCGTGGCGGGGGAGACGGTCGAGGCGGCCATCGAAGTTGCCCGGAGCCTTAACCGTCGGCGCATTACCGCGACGCTCGACTTGCTGGGCGAGAGCGTGGCTCACGAGTCCGATGCGACCGAGGCCAGAGACACCTACCTCCGGATGCTGGACCAGGTCGCCGCGGCCGGGGTGGAAGCGAACGCCTCCCTCAAGCTGACCCAGATGGGCTTCGACCTCGGCGAGGACACCTGCGTGGCCAATATGTCGGCTGTCCTCGATCGGGCCAAGGCGCGCGGGAACTTCGTCCGGATCGATATGGAGAGCTCCGCCTACACCCAGCGGACCCTCGACCTCTTCCTGCAGCGCCTGTATCCGGCGTACGGCCCGCACGTCGGCGTCGTCATCCAGTCCTGCCTGCGGCGTTCCGAGGAGGACATCGAGCGCCTCATCGAGGCGCGCGCGCGGGTGCGACTCTGCAAAGGCGCCTACCTGGAGCCGCAGGATGTGGCCTATCCCGACAAGGCCGATGTCGACCGGGCCTACGTGCGGATCATGGAACAGCTGCTCACCCGGGGCCACTACCCCGGGCTCGCCACCCACGACGCGGCGATCATCAACCGGGCACGACAGTTCACACAGGCCAGGGGCATCGACCCCTCGCGGTTCGAATTCCAGATGCTGTACGGAGTCCGGCGTGACCTGCAAGACGGCCTCCGCCACGCCGGATTCAACGTCCGCGTCTATGTGCCTTTCGGGACGCAGTGGTATCCCTACCTGATGCGCCGCCTTGCCGAGCGACCGGCGAACATCGCCTTCATGCTCGGCAATGTGGTCCGAGAGGCGGTGAGCCGTCCCGCATGAGCGAGGTGACGCTGGGCGGCTACATGGCCCGCCACGAACGGGCCGCGGCCTTCACCGGCGTCGACGGCCAGGCCTACTCGGTCGGTCTGTTCGTGGAAGAGCAGCCGGATGAGCGGGGCCATTTCGCCGCTTCGCTGCTGTTTGTGCGCTGGTCTCCCGCCGGTGACCGTCCCGTCGGCCATGTCGAATCCGAGGTCCTGGCCTGGGGCCGCACCCCCGAAGAGGCCGAGGAGCGACTCAAGGCCTTGTCGCTGTATGACGTGAAGGCCGCGCTCGATGAGGCGATCGGGAGCGCACCGGGCGAATGGTGACCGGCACGGTGCTGGAACGCGACGGGTCCACCTACCGGGTCCTGACCGCCACGGGGGAAGTGCGAGCCGTGCTCCGCGGCAAGATGAAGCGCGACATGCCCAGAGTGGTCGTGGGGGACCGGGTTCGCCTCGATCCCGGGCCGGTCGAAGGGGTGCTCGGCATTTGCGGCGTGGAGGAGCGCACCAGTCTGCTCGCCCGGCGGGTCCCGGAAGGTCGCGGCACCCGGCCCGTCGCCGCCAACGTCGATCAGGTCCTGGTGGTCACGGCGACCACCCATCCCGAACCGGTGCCGCAGCTCATCGATCGCCTGCTGGTCGTCGCCGAGGCCAATCAGATCGGTGCCGCCGTGGTTCTCAACAAGGTGGATCTCGATCGAGGAGACCGGCTCGCCGACCGCTATCGGCGCGCAGGTTACGACGTGGTCCTCACCAGCGTCAAGAGCGGGGAGGGGCTGGACCAGCTGCGGCGGCGGCTGCAGGGGCGGGAGAGCGTGATCACCGGCCCGAGCGGGGTGGGGAAATCGAGCCTGCTCAACGCCCTTGAGCCGGGGCTCAAACTTCGGACCGGGCAGATCAGCCCCCGGATCCGCCGCGGCACCGGCACGACCGTCAGCGCGGTCATGGTGCCACTCAGCCACGGCGGGTATCTGGTCGATACTCCGGGCTTCAGTGAGGTGGGTCTGTGGGGGCTGGAGCCCCGGGACCTGGCCCACTGCTTTCCAGAGTTTCGACCGCTGGTGGCCCGGTGCCGCTTCCCGGATTGCAGCCACCTCCACGAACCCGGCTGCGCGGTGGCCGAAGCCGTGATCAGCGGAGCGGTCCAGGCCGACCGGCTGCAGAGTTACAGGGTGCTGTTCACCGAGCTGCAGGCGATGCCGAAAGGCTGGGAATAGGGGTCCTCAGCGTTCGGCAAAGCGCCGGAGGATGACGAGCAGGGGCGGCCAGCCCTTGCGATAGGACTCGCGCGCCTCGGTATGCGCGCCAAAGCCACCGTGGGTGAGCCGGAGCCGAGTCCCCTGGGCGATCGCCGTGAGCTCCCAGGTCACCACCGTCCGCCCGCCGCTTCCGTGCCCCTGGGTTCCGGTCTGCTCCCAGGTGTACACCAGCCGCTTCGGCGGCTCCCACTCGAGAATCTCCCCCACCATATCCCAGTGGCCGCAGCTCTCATCAAATCCGGTCGACCGCCAGCGTCCACCGAGCCGCGGCTCCAGGGACCAGGTGACATCGCGCTGACCCTCCTCCTCGCTCCACCACGATACCAGTTCGGTGCTGTCCGTCAGGGCGCGCCAGACCCGCTCGGGCGACGCCCCGATCACGATCTCCTCGACGATGGCATCGCCGGCGACGGTCCGCGACGCTGAAGACATGAGACCTCCTAGGTATCGGCTTCGAGATGACGCTTCAGCCGGGCCAGCCGGGCCTGCCAGAAGCGACGGTAATGAGAGAGCCAGGCATCGACCTCGCGCAGCGGACCGGGAGTGAGCTCGCAGACCCGGTGCCGCCCCTCCCGGCGGTCCCGCACCAGTCTGGCTCGGCGCAGCACCCGGAGATGCCGGGAGATGGCCGGCCGACTCACCGGGAACCGTTGAGCCAGCGCCCCGACTGGCTGACTGCCGCGGGCCAGGGCTCCGAGGATGGCCCGGCGGGTCGGGTCCGCCAGGGCGCGAAAGACGGCGTCCGGCGTGGGCGAGTTACGCGTAACCATTGGGTTACTAGATTCCCCGCAGAAGGCGGCCCGAAAGCTGGCCGCTGAAGAATGACGTGTAACTTAAGTGTTACATGATAGCGGTTGCCCGTCCCCCCCGTCAAGCACGATCGGCAGGGGAGCGGGCGCTCCTTAGTTGGCGCTCTCCCCGGTCAGCCGCGTGAGCGCCTCCCGCGCTTCCTCAACGCGCGGCTGCGCCGCGCACGACCAGCTTTCTCCTCCTCACTCCTCACTCCTCTTCGTCCACCGCGACCGGTCCCGCCGGTCGACCTTCTCCATCATCCGGTCGAAGGCTGCCTGCAGATCAATCCCCTCCCGGTTCGCCATGCAGATGAGAACAAAGAGCACATCCGCCATCTCCATCCCCAGATCGGCCTCGGGCTCGCTGACCTTCTTCGGCTTCTGCCCGAATCGATGATTCACCTCCCGCGCCAACTCGCCGACCTCCTCGGTGAGACGCGCCAGATTGGTGAGTGGATGGAAATAGCCCTCCTCGAATTGGCTGATCCAGGCGTCGACGCGGCGTTGGCAGTCGGAGAGGGACATGGGAGCGGGGGGTGAGGGATTGGAGGATTGGAGGATTGGGGGATTGGGGGAGTGAGGATTGGGCGACTGGGGCATCGGGGGATTGACGACTAGTGTGGCGGAACAGGTGCTGGCGCCCGGGTCATCACAACCTCTCAATCCCCAAACCCCCCAATCCCTAAACCCCCCAATCCCTAAATCCCTCAGTCTCCCCGTCCCAGCGCCGCCAGGAAGGCGCGCATGAAATGTCCCAGGTCGGCCGGGGTACGCGACGAGATCAGGTTGCCGTCCACCACCACCGGGCTGTCTTCCCACCGCATGCCCGCGTTGATCAGGTCATCGCGGATCGCTCCCACGCTGGTGCCGCGGCGGCCCTTGAGAATCCCGGCCGAGATCGGGACCCAGCCCGCGTGACAGATGAATCCAACCGGTTTGCCGGCTTCGAAGATCTCGCGGGTGAGGGTGAGCACCTTCCGATTGCGTCGGAGGAGATCCGGGGCATAGCCGCCGGGGATGACGAGCCCGTCGCAGTCCTGGGCCTCCACCGCATCAACATGGGCGTCCGGCGTCACGGGATAGGAGCCCCGCTTGCCGAGGCAGGTCTGGTCGCCGACTCCCGCGACCACGGTCACGACTCCCTCCTCCTCGAGCCGGATTTTGGGGTACCAGAGCTCCAGCTCCTCGTAGAGGTTCGCCGCGAAGATCAATACCCGCTTTCCCTTCAACGCCATCACGTCCTGCCTTCCTGGAACCAGCGGGTGATCGCCCGCACCGCCCATCGGGGCGAGATCCGGATGCTCTGAATCAGCAGCTGGTTGCTGAATCCCGGAATGACGATCGTCCTCCCCCGCAGCATCCCCCGATACCCCGCCTCGGCGACCGGTGCCGCTTCCATCACGTTTGGGCCTTGGAACAGGTTGGTCTCCGCCGTGCCTGCTCGTGCCGCGAAGCCGGTGCGGGTCGGGCCCGGACAAAGAGCGGTCACGGTGATACCCGTGCCCTTGAGCTCGCTCGCGATCGCTTCGGAAAAGGAGATGACGTACGCCTTGCTGGCATAGTATACCGCCATCAGCGGCCCGGGAGCGAAGCCCGCCGTCGAGGCCACATTCAGGATCCGGCCGGCACGGCGGCGAATCATGCCGGGCAGGGCGAGGCGGGTCAACTCGGTGAGCGCGGCGACGTTGACCTGCACCATGTCGAGCTGGCGCTCCAGATCTGCGCGGCCGAACAGTCCCCAGTCGCCGAAGCCCGCGTTATTGATGAGCATGTCCACCTCCAGGCCCAGTTGGGAGGCCTCCTCCATGATGGCGCGGGGCGCGTCTGGATCGGTCAGGTCCGCGACCACCGGCTCCACCCGGATGCCGTACATGCCGGAGAGGTACTTGGCGATTTCCATCAGTTTGTCGCCACTCCGGGCGACGAGGATCACGTCCCGACCGTCCTTGGCACACAGACGCGCCAGCTCGAGCCCGATGCCGCCGGAAGCGCCAGTGACCAGCGCCACGGTCCCCGCCGGTGCGGTCACCGGAACCTCCCGGCCCTGCGCAGCAGGGTCATGACCTGGTCAGCGGGCAGGGCGTAGACGCGGTACCCATCGGCACCGGTCATGGTTTCGGCGGTGACCATGGCGTTCACGATGGCTTCCTCCGTGGCATCGACCGTCGCCTCGAACAGGCCGTTCATGCGGTTGTTGGGCAGCATCCGAAGGCTGACCACCGAGTCCGGTTCCGCAGCCCCGGCGTTTGCCGTCGAGAACGCGATGAAGATATCCCCGGATGAGTCTCCCCCGACGCCACCCATCCGGCCGATTCCCAGCGCGGCCCGTTTCGCGAGCCGCTTCAGCTGGTGTGACAGCAGCGGCGCATCAGTCGCCACCACCACGATGATGGACCCCAGCTCCTGGTGCTCTTCCGGCCGGCGTCCGGTCGCCGGTGCGTCACACCGTGGCAGCTCGGTCATCCAGGCCTCGCCTGGCTTGCCCGGCAGCGCAAGACAGGCCTCGGCCCCCTGAATGGCCTGGCCCACCGGCACCCCGGCGATGCTCAGCCGCCGCCGCAGGCCATAATTGCACTGGACCAGGACGCCTAACACATAGCGACGGCCCTCCACCGTCAGCACCCGGGACGCGGTGCCGATCCCTCCCTTGAACTCGTGGCACACCATGCCCGTCCCTCCTCCCACATTCCCCTCCGTGACCGGGCCCGGCCTCGCGCCGTCCAGCGCCCGAGCCGCGTGGTCAGGCGTGATGTGCATCCCCTTGATATCGTTGAGACCGCCATCCCAGGTCTCCGCCACGACCGGCAGCGCCCACAGGAACTCGTCGTAATGCTGTCGCACCGCCCACGCGATCACGGCGTCGCGGACCACCCCGACGCTCAGGGTGTTGGTGAGCATCACCGGACCCCACAGGAACCCGGATTCCTCGACCCATGTAGTTCCGGTCATCTCTCCGTTGCCGTTGAGGGTCCACCAGGCCGCCATGACCGGATCGCTCGAGCGCCGCCCACGGGGAAAGATCGCGGTGACCCCGGTACGCACCGGTCCCGTGCCGACGCTGAGCCGGCCATCACCGCGAATGATCGTCACCTGGCCCACTTCCACCCCGGTAACGTCGGTGATGGCGTTGAGGGGGCCGGGCGTGCCGCCGAAGGGAATCCCCAGATCACGAGCCCTGGGCTTCGCCTGGGCCAGTGCGGTGGTCGTAGCGACGAGAAGCAGGATCGATGGGAGCGCGCGCATGGTGGCTGGGACGATGAGGTCGGTGTAAGCTACACTCCCCCGCCCGAGCCGCCGAGCCGCCCAACCCGAGCCACTATCCATGCGTCCCCGAGACCAGATCCTCGCCAATCTCGACCGTACCTACCGGGAGCAGTACCAGCAGGCCAGCACTGCGCAGCAGACCCGCCGCATGGAGGAGCTCGACGCGGGCTACCAGCGTGATCAGCTGATGCTGGAAGTCCTGCTCGACATACGCGATCTGCTCTCGGATCCGCGGGCCTTGGCCCCCGGGGACGCCCGGTGAGCGCGCTCCGACCCTTCTGGACCGCTCTGCTCCTCCTTTGGGGATGCACTGATTCTGCCCCGGCGGATATCGTGGTCTTCGGGAAAGTCTGGACCGGCGATTCGACCCGACCCTTTGCGAGCGCGGTCGCCGCCAGAGGGGACACGATCATCGACGTGGGCGACAGCGCGGTGCTGGCCCCGCTCGTCGGGCCAAACACCCGGGTTCTGCGGAGCGGGTCCGGCCTGGTGGTTCCGGGCTTCATGGACGCCCACCTCCACCTGCTGCAGGGAGGCCTGCAGCTTTCCAGCATCGATCTGCGCGATGCCGACTCCCCGGAGGAGTTCATCCGCCGGATCGCGGCCTTCGCGCGGGAGCGCCAGCCCGGCGAATGGATCACCGGGGGGGACTGGGACCACGAACGCTGGCCGGGTTCCCCGTTGCCACGCAGGGAGTGGATCGACTCGGTCACGCCGGCCAACCCGGTGCTGCTCTCCCGCCTCGACCGGCATATGGCTCTGGCCAACAGTCTGGCGCTCAGGGCGGCCGGGATCACCCGGCTCACCCCGGACATCCAGGGCGGCGTAATCGTTCGTGACCGGGTCAGCCATGAGCCGACCGGAATCCTCAAGGACCGGGCAAAGGCGCCGGTCGCCCTTGTCATCCCTCCTCCAAGTGACGCCCAGGTTGACGCGGCGCTGCGCCGGGCGATGCACCTGGCGGCGTCCAGGGGAATTACAGCCGTCGCGTCCATGAGCGTCGAGTGGGCTCAGGTGGCGGGGCTGTTCAGGGCCCGGCGGAGCGGTGAGCTCTCCCTCCGGGTTTCGCTGTATCCGCCCATGGCCGACTGGCGCCGGGTGGCGGACACGGTGCAGGCACGGGGTCCGGGTGACGACTGGATTCGCCTGGCCGGGGTGAAGGGGTACGTCGACGGCTCCCTCGGCTCGAGGACCGCCTTGCTCTTCGAGCCCTATGCGGACGACCCGGGGACCGCCGGGCTGCTGGTCACGTCGGAGGATTCCCTCCGCAGTCAGGCCGGTCGTGCCGATTCTGCCGGGCTGCAGGTGGCATTGCATGCCATTGGCCAAAGGGCCAACGCACTGGCGCTGGATATCTACGACAGCATTGCCGGTGTCCATCAGGCGCGGGACCGGCGATTCCGGCTCGAGCATGCCCAGCACCTTCGGGCGGGGGAGGTGCAGCGCATCGCCGGCCGCGGGGTCGTCGCCTCCATGCAGCCGTACCACCTGCTGGATGACGGCCGCTGGGCTGCCCGGCGCCTCGGCAGCCGGGTCGGCGAGAGTTACCTCTTCCGCTCGCTGCTCGACGCCCACGCGCGCCTGGCCTTTGGTTCCGACTGGCCGGTGGCACCCCTCGACCCGATTCTCGGCATCCACGCTGCGGTCACCCGACAGACCCTGGACGGCAAGAACCCGGACGGCTGGATTCCGGCACAGAAGATCACCGTCGAAGAGGCGCTCCGGGCCTATACGACCGGGAACGCCTATGGGGTATTTGCCGAGGCAAGTCGCGGCATGCTGAAGCCCGGATATCGGGCCGACCTGGTGCTTCTGGATCAGGATCTCTTCACCATCGCCCCGCGGCAGATCGAGACCACCCGGGTGCGGGTCACGATCGCCGGCGGCCGGTTCGTCTACGAGGAGGCGCCCTAGCGTCAGCGCCCGGCCCGCTGCATACTAGAAGCAGTCTCTAACAATTCGATTCCTTCATGTGGCCGTCATTGCCGCTGCTCGGCGGCACTCTTTGGCTTGCCGGTGTGCTAGCCGGCCAGCAACCTGTTGTCCGTCCTCCCTCCCTCTCCGAGCTTGTGGCACGAGTCCGATCGGACTCCAACGATGCCAGCCTGCACTACCAGCTGGCCATGGCCTACTGGGACAGGAAGGAATGGGACGACGCAGAGCGCTCCCTCCGCACGGCAGTCCTCGTGGCGCCGAGTTATGCCGACGCTCATCTGGCGCTCGGGGTCCTCCCGATGCGGCGCGGTGAGGGATACTGGAAGAAACGGATGAAGAAGGACGGGGAAGAGAAGGTCAAAGCGGAGCTGCTCGAGAGCAGCAGTCATTACCGGCGCGCGTTTCTGCTCAATCCCCTGGTAGACCTCCGACCGCTGGCTGAATTCGACGAAAGCGAAGGTGGTGTGTCCCGGGTCGGCAGAGAGATCGTGATTTACGCGATCCCGTGGTGGTCCCGCGAACTGGCCCGCGGCGGCAACGACTTCCGTGAGGGCCACTACCAGAAGGCGTTCGAGCGCTTGGACGCGCTGGCTCACGACCAGCGGTTCGGGGGCCAGGACGTTGAGGTCGCGGGGCCCGTGCTGTGGTTCCACGGGTTGGCCGCCGCCCACATCGGGCACTTCGACGCCGCCGTGCGCGACTTCGCCATCCTCACCGGTCGAAGCGTACGTGTCGAGCAGGACGAAGCTGCCCGGCTCGGCGCGGTTCCCCTGGTCAGCAATGACTTTCGCTACATCCTGGCGACGATGCTCTACCTGTCCGGTCGATACGACGAGGCCGTTCCGACCTTCCGCCGAGTGCTCGAGCTGGACCTCGGCGTCTACGTTGCCCATGTGCAGCTGGCCCGAATGGCCGAAGAGCAAGGGCACATGGAGGAAGCGCTGCAGGAACGGCGACTCGCCGCGGACGTGAACCAGGATGATCCGGATCTCCTGGTGGAGCTCGGCGTATCGCTGCTCAAGGCCGGGCGGACCCGGGAAGCCGAGGCGCCTCTGGCCGAGGCGGCGCGCCTCAACCCGCGGGACGCGAGGGTACCTTATCTCCAGGGCTTGACGGCCGATGCGCTCCACGACCCCGGCACCGCGCGTGAGGCCTACACCCGTTTTCTGGCGATTGCCCCCAGCAAGTTCAGCACCCAGAGGAACGAGGTGCAGGAGCGTCTCGCGAGCCCGCCATGAGGCGCGCGCTTCGCCTGCTGCTCGCCGTCGCCGGCCTGGAAGGGCTCGGGCACGGGCCTGTCCGGGCGCAGCAGGTCCGGTTGCTGGTGCCGATGGACACCCTCATTGCCTGGGCCGTGCGCGATTCCGTCGATGCACCGGCGCAGTACAACGTTGGCATGGGCTACTGGCTGCATCGGGACTTCGACCGGGCCGAATCGCACTTGCGGCGTGCCATAGCGATTGAACCGCACCTTGCCGCCGCCTACCTGGCTCTGTCCTATTTGCCCTATGCCCGACGCCCCAAACTCTGGAGTGAGGAGGATCGACACAAGGTCCCAGCCGAGTGGCAGTCCCGGGTGGACGAGGCCTGGCAGTTCCGCCGTCAGGCGTTTCTGATCGACCCGCTGGTGGATCTGAAGCCCCTGGCGTTGATGATTGTCCCTGCCAGCGCCCTCGGCCTTCGGGGCAACAGAGGAGCTGCTTACACGTCTTTCATGAATGGGTTGGGAAGCTTTTGGGACGGTCAGTATGGACGTGCCGCGGACTTTCTGCACGAGCTCGCGGGCAAGGTCACCGAGGCGGATCGTCAGCGGTTCGCAAGCTGGTTTCTCTGGTACGAGGCGCTGGCTGCGGCCCACGTCGGGGACTTCGGGCTCGCGGCAGGCGACCTGCGGATTCTTCTGGCGCGAGCCGAGGCCCGTGACACCCTGGGGGGTGGCGCGATGCTCGCCTTTTCGAACGCCAATCACTACCGCTACACGCTCGCCTGTGTACTCGACATCGGCGGCCAGTCCCAGGCGGCCCTGTTGCTGCTCCAGGAAGTCGCGACCCAGGATGCAGGGCTCTACATGGCCCACACGCGCATGGCCGGGATCTACGATGGCCTGCACCGCCCCGTGGCGGCTCTGGAGGAACGCAAGCGCGCCGTGGCCGCCAATCCCGACGACGGCACCCTGCTCTTCGAACTGGGGGACGCCTTGGCCCGAGCCGGGGAGTTCGCCGACGCCCAAGGCGCTCTTCGGCAGGCCCGGCACGCCAATCCACGGAATGTCCGTGCGTTGTACCTCCTTGGCATGGTTGCCAGTCAGGTGGGCGACATCGACGAGGCCCAAGATGCCTTCCGGCAGTTTCTCGTCCTGGCACCAAGCCGGTTCAGCGACCAGAAAGCCGAGGTCACCCTGCACCTGGAGAAGCTGCGATGACTTTCACGGTTGCCGGGGTCCGCTGGATGCTCTACCTGGCCGCGGCGCTGGGAGCCACGGCACCCGGAGCGGCCCAGCGGATCAAGCTGTCGGTTCCCCTCGCCGACCTGGAGCACCGGGCCCAGGTGGACTCGAATGACCCCGCCGCCCAGTACAACCTTGCGCTCGGGCTCTGGAACGACAAACGCTTTGATGAGGCGGAAAAGGCGCTGAGGCTCGCGGTGCTGCTCGAGCCCCGATTCGCGGAGGCTCACCTCGCGCTGGCGTATCTGCCGTTTGCCCGGCGGCCCAAGCTGTGGACTGAGGTGTTTCGCCACGACGTGCCGATCGACCAGACGGCCGTGCTGGAGCAATCGGACCGGGAATACCGGCTGGCTTTCCTGATCGACCCGATGGTCGATCTGCGCATCATCGCCGCGGTCACACCCTCCTCGCCCGACTTCCTGGATGTGAAGGACTACCTGGGTGAAGCGTACGCTCTGTTCATCCAGGGCTTCGCCGACTGCGAGCAGGGGAAGTATGAAGACTGTCACGGCCGGTTCACCGCCCTGATTCGCCAGCTCAACGGGGAAGCCCACCCGGACCGGGTGCCGAACTCGGTCCTGTGGTACAAAGGCATTGCGGCGGCCCACCTGGGCAAGTACGAGATCGCGGCCGATCACTTCCGGACGCTCATCCGTCGCGATCTGGACTTCGAGAAGGAACGGGAGGCCAAGGGCGAGTTCAGTCGGGTCCCGCTGCGGATCAACGAGTACCGCTATACCCTGGCCACGATCCTCCAGGCTTCGGGGAAGGACGCGGAGGCGATCAGCACCTACCACGAAGTGCTCGCCGCGGACCTCGGGCTTTACATGGGCCACGTCCGGCTGGCGGGGATGTACGAAGCACAGCGTGACTACCCGCATGCACTGACGGAGCGGGTGGACGCGGCCAACGCCAACCCGGACGATCCGAGCCTGCTGCTAGACCTTGGCGTCACGCTGGGGAAGGCCGGGCTGATGGCCCAGGCGGAAGAAAAACTGGCGCAGGCGATCGAGGCGAACCCCCGGGACTCGCGGCCCTATTTCTGGATCGGTATCGCCCAGATGGAGCAGGGCAAGAACGACCAGGCGAAAGCGTCGTTCACACAGTTCCTGGCGCTGGCGCCCAGCCGCTATGAGCGCCAGATCGCCATGGCAAAGGACCGCCTCTCCAAACTGCACTAGGAGGCCGCGTGCACCGCCGATCAAGGGTCCTCTTCCCCCGATTGGGTGTGCTGGCCCTGACGCTGGCCCTCGGCTTCCCGGGCAGCGCCGGTGCCCAGGCGGCATCCTATGAGCAGCTGCAGACCTTCAGCAGTCTCTTGAACCAGATCCGGCTGAGTTACGTCGATTCCGTCACCTACGCCGAGCTCATCCACGCGGCCGTCGATGGAGTCCTGGGGTCGCTTGACCCCCATAGCCGCTTTGTCCGGCGCGCCGATGCGGAGCGCGAGCTGGCCTACGAACAGGGCGCTCTCGCGGGCATCGGCGTGGCGCTGGATATGGTCGATGATCGGATTGTGGTGCTGGCGGTCGCCCCCAACGGGCCGGCCGCACGGGCGGGAATCAGCCCCGGGGATCGCCTCCGGGCCATCGATGACACGACCATCGAGGGGCTTTCACTCTCCGACGCGGCGAGTCGACTGCTCGGCGACAAGGGCAGGAAGGTCCGCCTGTCGCTGGAGCGGGGACCACGAATGGAGCCCGACACGTTCCGGGTCACCGTGAAGCTCGATGTTATCGAACCGAAGTCCGTGGGTGCGGTACGCATGGTCGACCGGACCACCGGCTACGTTCGTCTGCTCGGTTTCCACTTGAAGGGCGGTGATGAAGTCGAGAAGGCGGTCCGTGAACTAGAGGGCAAGGGCGCCCGGCGACTGGTCCTGGACCTGCGCGGCAATCCTGGCGGGATCCTGGATGCCTCCGAGGAGATCGCCGGCCTGTTTCTCCCCAAGCAGACCCTGATCTATCGAACCGACTCGCGCCGCCCGGCGGCCCGGCAGGAGCTCCGCACAACCCGCGACGGCCCGTTTCGCGATCTGCCGCTTTCCGTGCTCATCGACGGGGGCAGCGCCAGTGCCTCCGAGGCGGTTGCCGCCTCGCTGCAGGATCACGACCGGGCGCTGCTGTTGGGCCGGCGCAGCTTCGGCAAGGCCTTGGTGCAGCGCGCATTCCCGGTTCCTCCCCAGGGGGACCTGGTGTGGCTCACGGTGGCCAGGGTCGTGACCCCGAGCGGGCGCGTGATCCAGCGATCGTATCAGGGGCTCAAGGCCGAGCAGTACTACAGCTTCGCGGGTAGGAGCGGCGCCGCACAGGACACCCTCGCCGTGTTCCACAGCGACCGGGGACGTGTGCTGCGGGGTGGCGGGGGAATCGTTCCCGATGTCCCGTTGCCGGAGCCAGCGTCCCTGCCCAGATGGTGGAGAGTGGTAGCCGACAGCGGGTGGTACGAGGCGGTTGCGGACAGCGTCGCGGTGCTCCTGCCCAGGGATCCTCGCCAGCAGACCGCGTGGCTGGATGCGCGGGCGGAATGGCAGGCGCGACTCGTCGGCCCTCTCGCCGCGCGGGTGCGGGATCGGCTCGGCATCGCCGTGGCGCCGGATTCCCAGCTGGCCGCGCGCCTCGGCCGCATCCTGGCCCGTCGCGCCGCCGAGGTTCGCTGGGGCCCGGAATCCGCCGATGAATTCACGGTGCACAACGACCCCGACATCCAGGCTGCCATGGCCCTCTGGGATCGGCTCCCAACGTTGCTCGGCGCGGGTCACTGAGGACCAGGGCGGCACGCTCCCTGCTCTGAACTCGAGGCGATCCGCATCTACCGTACGTTCAGCCGAGACACGATCTTTGCCCCATGGCCACCCGCACACCTGCCAGCCCGAAAGTCGCCCGAACCCTCACCAAGCCTGACCTTCTCGACCTCTATCGCCTGATCCTGCTGTCCCGGCGCCTCGACGACCGCGAGATCCAGCTGAAGCGCCAGAACCGGATCTTCTTCCAGATTTCGGGAGCCGGGCACGAAGGCGTGCTGGCCGCCGCCTCGAAGGCCCTGCGACCCGGATACGACTGGTTCTACGCCTACTATCGGGACCGCGCCCTGTGTCTCGGGCTGGGCATGACGCCCACGGAGATGTTGCTGGCCGCCGTGGGTGCGGCCGACGATCCCAATTCCGGCGGGCGCCAGATGCCTTCGCACTTCGGGCACAAGGCGCTGAACATCGTCAGCAAGTCGAGTCCGACCGGGACCCAGTTTCTGCAGGCGGTCGGCTGCGCCGAGGCGTGGCTCCGCTATTCCCGGGTGCAGGGCATGGCCGACAGCGTGACCGGCCCCCATGGCGACGAGGTGGTCTATGTCTCCTGCGGGGACGGCACCACGAGTGAAGGTGAGTTCTGGGAGGCGCTGAACAGCGCCTGCAACCTGGCGCTGCCGGTGCTGTTTCTGGTCGAGGACAACGGCTACGCGATCTCCGTCCCGGTGGAAGTCAACACGGCGGGCGGCTCGATCTCGAAGCTGGTCACCGGCTTCCCCGGCCTCTACATCCAGGAGGTCGACGGCTGCGACCCGGTTGCGTCATTCGAGACCGTGCAGCGGGCGGTGGACTACTGTCGCGCCCGGGAGGGGCCGGCACTGGTTCACGCGCATGTGATCCGTCCCTACAGTCATTCCCTCTCGGATGATGAGGTGCTGTACCGGCCTGCGGTCGAGCGTGAGGCGGATGCCCGCCGGGATCCGGTCACCCAGTTTCCGAAGCACCTGGTGGAGCAGGGCATCGCGACCAATGCGGAGATCGAGGCGATCAAGGCCCAGGTGGAGGAGGAGGTGCTGCTGGCGACCGACACGGCGCTCGCCGCGCCCCAGCCGGCCGGGAACACGATCCACCAGTTCGTGTACTCGCCCGACCTGGATCCGACCTCCGAGCAGTTCGATACCGAGGACGATCCCCGCTTCACCGGCGATCCCACCACCATGGTGGATCTGCTGAACGCCTGCCTCAAGGACGAGATGGGGCGTGATCCGCGGATCGTGATCTTCGGTGAGGACGTGGCCGACGCCACCCGGAGTCAGTACCTCGACCAGGTGAAGGGAAAGGGCGGCGTCTTCAAGGTCACCTGGGGCCTGCAGCGGGCCTACGGGTCGGACCGGGTCTACAACTCGCCGCTCGCCGAAGCCAACATCGTCGGGCGGGCGATTGGTCTGGCGACCCGGGGGCTCAAGCCGGTGGTCGAGATCCAGTTCTTCGACTACATCTGGCCGGCGTACATGCAGCTCCGGAACGAGCTCGCCCTCATGCGCTGGCGGTCCAACAATGCCTTCAGCGCCCCGGTCGTGGTTCGAGTCACCTATGGCGGATACCTCCGGGGCGGCGCGGTGTACCATTCGCAGACCGGCGCCGCCATCTTCACCGGCGTGCCCGGCCTCCGGGTGGTGTGTCCCGCAACCGCGCTCGACGCCAATGGCCTGCTGCGGACCGCGATCCGCTGCGACGACCCGGTCCTGTTCCTCGAGCACAAGCATCTCTACCGCCAGACCTATAACAAGGCCCCCAACCCGGGCCCCAACTTCATGATCCCCTTCGGCAAGGCGAAGGTGATCCGGGAGGGTGCCGATCTGACCGTGGTGACCTACGGGGCGGTGGTGCAGCGAACTATCGTGGCGGCCAAGGAGTTCGAGGAAGCGAGCGGACGTTCGGTGGAGATCATCGACCTCCGCTCGCTGGCGCCGGTGGACTGGGAGACGATCTATCGCTCGGTACGCAAGACCAGCCGGGTGGTCGTGGCGTACGAGGACTCCATCTCCTGGGGCTACGGCGCAGAGATCGCGGCGCGCATCGCGAGCGAGGCGTTCGAGTGGCTCGACGCCCCCGTCCTCCGGGTGGCTGCGATGGACACCTTCGTCGGGTACGCGCCCGAGCTCGAGGATGCCATCCTGCCCCAGGTGGCGGATCTGCGGCGCGCGATGGTTGAGATCGCGGCCTACTGAACGCCCGGTGCCTTCCCTGACTTCGCCCCGCAGCGCCTAGACGTAAGCCCGCTGCAGCAGGGCTGTGGCACTGTCGTCGAGCATGTCACTCCGGCGCAGCTCCTCGAAGCGGGCCAGCAGATCTTCCACCCGGGCGCGACGCTTCTGGGCGCCACTCAGGTCGTAGGCCACCTCTCCGCGGTGCATCATCAGAATACGGGTTCCGAGCCGGACCGCCTGCGGCATCGAATGGGTCACCATCAGGGTGGTGAGGCGTCCGGCCGAGACGAAGCCCTGCGTCAGCCGAAGCAGCTGCTCGGCGCTCCGGGGATCGAGTGACGCGGTGTGCTCGTCGAGCAGCAGCAGGCTGGGCCGGACCACCATGGCCATGAGCAGGGTCAGAGCCTGGCGCTGGCCTCCGGAGAGCAATCCGACCGGCGTGTCCAATCGTTCCTCGAGGCCGAGACCGAGCTGCTGGACGGCAACGCCGAGTTCCGCGCGGCGGGCCGAGGCGAGCGGTCTGCCCAACCCGCGGCGTGACCCGCGCGCCGCAGCGATGGCGAGATTCTCCACCACGCTCAGGTCGGCCGCCGTCCCCCCGAAGGGGTCCTGGAACACTCGCGCGACGAGCCGGGCTCGCCGGTGAACCGGCCAGTCGGTCACGTCGGTGCCATCCACCAGGATCCGGCCCGTCTCAGCCCGGAGCGAGCCGGCGATCGCATTGAGCAGGGTCGACTTGCCCGACCCGTTGCTGCCCACGACCACGACGAAAGCGCCGGGCTCCAGAGTCAGATCCACGCCCCGGAGCGCCATGCTCTCGTAAGGAGTACCCCGGTTGAAGGTGTGGGCGAGCCGCTGAATCTCGAGGGCGGCCTCAGGCATGCTCCCTCCGCGCCTTCCGGGAGCCGACCAGACGTCTGACCAGCTGCGGCAGGGTCAGCGCCGCGAGCACGAAACTCGCCGTCACCAACTTAAGCGCGACCGGATCGAGGCCGGCCCGGAGCGCCGCCGCGACCAGCAGCCGGAACGCGACCGCGCCCAGGAGCGCGGCGACGATGCGTCGGCGGATCGTCCGCTGCGGGAAGATCGCCTCGCCCAGGATGAGGCTGGCCAAACCGGTCACGATCATGCCGATCCCCATCTGGACATTGGCGAAGCCCTGATACTGGGCGAACAGGGCTCCCGAGAGGCCCGTGAAGCAGTTGGCCAGCGTCAGTCCGATGGTAATCGCCAGGTCGGTGTCGATGGCCATGGCCCTGGCCATGCCTGGGCTGTTGCCGGTGGCCCGGAGCGCCAGCCCCAGATCGGTCGATGCGAACGCCCCGGTTGCGAGGCCGAGCGCGCCCACCAGCACTGCCAGCAACCCCACCCCGACGGCATCGCGCGACATCGCGGCCTGATCGCCGCCGGCCAGGAAGCCGGCAGCCTGCTCGAACAGAGTCGGCCGCCCGGCGAGGGAAAGGTTGCCCCCGTGCATCACCCAGATGTCCACCGAGTACAGCCCCGTCGTGACCAGGATCCCCGCGAGGATGATGTCGACCCGCCACCGGGTGTGAATCACCCCGGTCAGCGCACCGCAGACAGCGCCGGCCACTCCTCCGGCGATCGTGGCGACGACGGGTGAGGCATTCGCGACCAGGAGGGCACAGGCGACTGCCGCGCCGGTCGTGAACGCGCCGTCGGTCGTGAGGTCGAGGCTCCGGAGTACCCGGAACGACAGGAACACGCCCAGGCTCACCAGCGCGAGGATCAACCCGACGGTGACGGCGCCAAGGAGCAGGTTCATGCCACGACCTCCACCGAGTTCACGCGAGCCATCCAGCACACCCCGCGGAGCAGTCCGGTTGAACCTGCGGCGTCGGCTCCCCGGTCATCATGCAACAGGTGGAGGACGTGCCGCGGAGCCGACTCGGTGAACAACCGCGTGATCAGGCTCGGCAGCATCACGGTCCGCTGCGGGACCGGCATGTAGGGGAAAATCGCCGCGTGGAGATGGGCCTGCAGATCCGGCTTGCCCCCGATCGGCCGGAGATGTTCCAGGATCGGCTCCCGCGGCTCCCGAGCCACCACGCCGACGATCAGCGCCGTACTGTGGGGGTAGGCCGCCTCCGGAGTGAATGAGAGCCACTCGCCGACTTCGCCGGCCCGCGCCCCGGCCGGGAGCCCCGCTCCCGGCAGGCCTGGTGATCGCCGGAGGCTGGCGCCGACCAGGGCCTGCATCTCGGCGACGAGCGCAATGGCTGTGGTCGTATTCCCCGTCATCTGGACACACACGTCGGCGATCTCAGCCAGCGGCACTTCATCGGCATCCGGATGGGCCGAGAACCGCATCAGGTCGCTGAACAGCCCCTCCCAGACGATCCCGCTCGCCAGCACCGCTTGCGGAGGTCGTGCCGCATAGTTCAGCTGATAATCAGGCGTGTGGGCCCCCTCGGTCGGCAAGTACGTGGCTACCCCCTCCGCGACGATCAACTCTCCGAACCGGGGCCCGGTATCCTCGAACGCGGCACCAAGCGCCCCGATCCCGATGCCGAAGGATCCGGGGTGAAACACTACCGTCCGGCACTGAGCCGCGGTGACCGGTTCCCAGGGCGGCCTGATCCCGGGACCGTACAGTCGGCAATGAACGCCGTCGTCGTTGTACCGGGAGACCTCGTAGCTGGCGTGCGGGGCGTTGATGCCGGGGAAGCCCCAGTGCGTGAAGCCGGAGCCTCCCGAGATCCGGGTAGCGCCGGTCTCGCGAACCAGCGCCGGCGTGAGACCCGCGGCGTCAAGCATCTCGCGTGCCCTGGGCGAAGGGGTCACCACATGCAGCGAGCCCCGCAGGTTCATGAGGTCCATTGCACGTTCATTCAGAACCCGGACACCGGCGGAGCTGAGGTAGTCCACGCCGGACATGTCGATCTCGATCGCGCGCGCGCCTTCGCGCAGCATGTCCTCGATTGTATCGGAAAGATGTCGGGCCGACTCGCCATCGAGCCGGCCCGAGAGGCGCACCACGGCCAGGGGGCCGTCGTGCACCGCGGTGACCCGCATGGGTTACGGCTTCGCGCTGTCGCCAACCACCTGGTTGGCCTCGGACTTGACCCTGGCCGGCACGTCGACCCCGGTGTTCGGGTTCACCAGCAGCTTGGTGGTTTGCACCCGGAAGAAGGGAATCCCTGCGGGGCTCTCTCCCTTGAGCACCCGGGCGACCATCTTGCCCGCCTCCACCCCGCCTTCCTGGAAATCCGGGTAGAAGGCCGCGACCGCGCCCTTCATCACCTCGAACGGCGAGGAGGAAAAGACCGGCACCTTCTTTTCCTTGGTGACCTGCAGGATGCTGGCGAAGGCGGTGTGGGCGGCGTTGCCGTAGATCTCTATGGCGTCCACCTTCTGGCCGACCAGTGCCTTGGCGGCCTCGCCGCTCTCGCCGATGCTGCTGATCCCCTGCTCGGCTACCTGCATTCCCGCCCGCTTCGCCGCCGCGGTCATCTTGTCCTTCAGAGTGACCGACAGCGCCTCGTCCGGACTGAACAGAATCCCCAGCCGTTTCGCCTTGGGGAGAGTCCGCCGGATCAGCTGCACCCGGCGCTCCTGTTCCGGGTCGCCGAAGCCCGGGGCGTAGACGCCGGTCATGTTCGGCAGGTGGGCACTGTCGGATGTCCCCGCGCCGGCGGCGAAGGGATCGCTGAGCAGGTGAAAGACCACCGGCGTATCCTTGACCCGCTGCACCGCGACCTGAAGGGTCGCATCCTGAAGTGCGACGATCACCTTGGCCTTCGCGTCGCGCGCCTGGTCGATCAGGTTGGGGAGGGTGGCGATGTCGCCCTGGGCACTCGTCACCTGGAGTTCGTAGTCGGTACCCTCCTCCAGTCCGGCTTCGGAAAGGCCGAGCTTGACGGCGTCCTCACTCCACTCGCTGCCCATCCAGTCGGCCGCCCGGATCATCACCACCAGCGGCTTGGCGGGCGCCTGCGCGGCCGGTGCGGCAGCGGGCTTCTTCTCGCCGCAGCCGGCCACCAGCAGGGCGACTGCCAGCGGGCCGCGGGCAACTGCCCAGGCAAGCTTGAGTGGGTTCCGACGGTGGCCGGGCATTCTCCATCCTCCAGGCTGAAGGTCGCAGAGCAAGGCGGTCACCATGAAAGCCCTCGGGCGAGACCAGAGTCGTACGAACGGGGGGCTGAATATATAACCGCCCGCGCCCCTGGGAAGCCGGGGCAGAGTGCTATTCGGACCTGCCGAGCGCTTCGCGAATCTCGCTCGCCGCGACGATGGCGTTGTCGACGTCCCGGGACAGGGCCCGGGCCTGCTGGGTCGCCATGGTCAGATCACCGAGGGCGGCCGCCGCATCGGCGGAGCGGAGTCGAAGCAGGTCGAACCGGACGTTCTGCATCGCCAGGATGCAACTCTCCAGTTGGCCGGCGATCTGGTCGCGGCGACTGCGCAGGTCGGTGATCGTCTGCTTCTGGCGCTCGAGCAGCCCCACCCGTCGCTGCCGTTCCTGGTCGTCCGGCTCGCGGCGGAGCGCCTGAATCCGCTGCTCGATCCGCTCCACACCCTGCAAATCCAGATTGGCGTCCATCGCGTGCAGGGTCTTGGCCAGATCACTGGCCCGCTGCCACAAGCCGTCCACGATCCCCGGCACATCCTCGGGCAGCATCTGCCGTTCCGCCGGCGTCATCCGCCCCAGCAGCTTGAGGATCGCTCCCCGGTCGTTCTGGGCCTGCGCGATGAGACCCAGTTGCTGACCGTACTCGTCGGCCTGGGGCGGCGGAAGTTGACGGGGCACCTTGGCCTTGGCCCCCGGGCCGAGCACCGCATCGGGCGCCGGGGGCCGGTTCAGCACGTCGCGCCAGGTATACCCGGCCTGCCACAACTTGGCGTAACTCCGCACCAGTCCGAACCCCATTCCCGCCATGACGAAGAGGAACCAGGGTTGACTCAGCTGGTTGGTGGCCAGGTTGATGAGGAACGTGCCGCCGGTCACCGCGGCCCACTTGGCGAACTGGGCCCGGGTCTTCTGCACAATGAGCGGCTCACCGGTGTCCGGCACCGGCAGGGGCGTATCCTGGCCCTTGGAAACGCGCCCCATCCGGCGGCTCGCCCGCTCCATGTGTCGATCGAGCCGGTTGCGCCAATCCTCACCCGCGCCCCCCAGCGGAGGCCGCGGGGAGGGTGGCGCCGAACCGGCGGCCGTACCCGCCGCACCCGAGAGTCGGCGCGGCGATTCACTCGACGCTCGGGGCGCGGGACTGCGGCGGCTCTGACCGGTGGGTCGGTATCCGGTGACGGACCGGGACTCCAGCGACCGTCGCAACGCATCGGCGGAGGGCCACCGGTTCTCGGGGTCCTTCTCCAGGCAGCGCATCACCGCCAGGCTCAGGTCCTCGGGGCAGTCCGGCCGCCGGTCCGCGAGCGCAGGCGGCAGTTCGGTGATCTGCTTCATCAGGATGCCGGCCACCGTGGGCGCGTTGAACGGCGTTTCGCCGGTCAGCATCTGGTAGCTGACGATGCCCAGGCTGTAGAGGTCGCTGCGACCGTCGATCTCCTTCTCCCCCGCAGCCTGCTCGGGGCTCATGTACTGGGGGGTACCGATCGCGACCCCCGCGCTGGTGAGCGTCGCGCCCGACCCCGCCGACATCGCCTTGGCGATGCCGAAGTCGGTCACCATCACCCGACCCCGGGTACCGTCGAGCAGGATGTTGTCCGGCTTGATGTCGCGGTGGATGACAGACAGCGCGTGGGCGGCGCTGAGCGCGTCGGCGACCTCCTTCATGATGCGCCGCACCTCCTCGACCGGGAGCTTACCGCGGCGTTTGAGCCGGCTGGCCAGCGACTCGCCGTCCACATACCCCATGACGAAGTAGACCAGCCCGTTGCCTTCGCCGACGGTGTAGATCGGCACGATGTGCGGATGGGAGAGTCGCGCCGCGGTCTCTGCCTCCCGCGTGAACCGAGCCCGGATCTCGCTCTGGAAGGCCAGCTCCGGGGGCAGCACCTTGATCGCCACCCGCCGCTTGAGCTTCTCGTCCCTCGCGCGGTAAACGACACCCATGCCCCCGCGACCGATCTCGCCTTCGATCGTGAAGGCGCTTCCCAGGGCTTCACTGAGCCGTGGTACGAGGGCCGAGGTCGGTTCAGTCATCTGTTATCCGAATGAGCGTCATAGATTTAGCAGTGGAGGACGGGGGGGACAAGGTTGACGGCTCGGCGACTCGGCGGCTCGGCGGCTCGTTCGAATGGGCTGAGCCGACACAACGGCAGGTGACGACCCGACTTCCGCCTCTCTGACAGGGTTAGGTTTCACTCTGCTCTGACCAGAACGGCCCACTGGCCCTATATAGACTGGTTTACTGGGCGCCGAGCCACAAAACCGCCCAGGCGACGCATGGCACAGCGGGTGCACTTTACTCTACGACCTGAGGCTGGGTCTGCCAAATTGTCAGCCGGAATGGAGTGATATCGCAATGTCGGAACGAACCGAGCGTCTCGTGTTACCGGTCCTGCCCCTCCGGGAAGTTGTGCTGTTCCCGGGGACGACGGCGCCCATCGGGGCCGGGCGGCCGGCCACGCTGCGTGCAATCGAGGCCGCACTGAACACGCCGGACCGCCTCATCTTCGCGGTCTCGCAGAGGCAGAACGTTGAACATGTGAATCCAGAGGGGCTCTTCACGATCGGGACCATCGCCCGCATCGGGCAGATGCAGCGCGGACTGGCCGGCATGCAGCTTCTGCTGCACGGTGAGCGGCGCGGCATCGCCATGCACGTGGGGGAGAAGAACGGCTACCTCGAGAGCATTGTCCGCGAAGCCGAAGAACTGGCGCCCCTCAACCCGGAGGACCCGGCCTTCGTCGCCCTCTATCGTGAGGCGCGAACCCGCGCTGCCGAACTGGGCCAGAAATCCGGATTGCCGGAAGAGGTGGTGCAGCAGGTGCTGGCGGGCGTCCACGAGCCGGGGAAGTTCGCCGACCTGGTGGCGGGGTATCTCGACATCGCGCCGGCCGATCGTCAGGCGCTGCTGGAGACGCTCTCAGTCGAGGAGCGGCTCCGGCGGGTGTTGGTGCACGTGCAGCGCCAGGTCTCGGTGCTGGATGCCCAGGAAGAAATCAAGTCGCAGGTTCAGGAGGAGCTGGGCGAGCGCCAGCGGGAGATGTTCCTGCGGGAGCAGCTGAAGCAGATCCGCCGGGAGCTGGGAGAGGACGACGAGCGCGGCGACCTGGAGGAGCTGCGGGAGAAACTCGACGCCCTGAAGCTCTCTCCGGAGGCCCGCAAGGAGGTCGATCGCGAGTTCAACCGGCTGGACCGGATCAGCCGCGAATCCATGGAGGCGCAGGTCATCCGGACCTTCCTGGATACCGTTGCCGAGCTCCCCTGGGACACCCGCAGCGAGGAATCCCTGGACTTGGCTAGGGCGCAGACCATCCTCGACGAGGACCACTACGCCCTGGGCGATGTGAAGGACCGGGTGCTGGAGTTCCTGGCCGTGCGCCAGCTCAAGGACCAGGCGGCTCGGCGGCTGGGACGCTCCGCGGCTGACGAATCCGCGGACCAGGGCACCGGCGAACCGGCGGTCGACGCTGCATCGGATACGGCGGAGACCCCCACGGCGGACGGCCCGGTTGAGGAGGAACCGACCGCCCACTCGCCCGACCGCCTGGCCGGCAACCCGGACGAGAAGGTGACCAAGGGTCCGATCCTGCTGTTCGTCGGGCCGCCCGGCGTCGGCAAGACGTCGGTGGCGAAGTCCATCGCGCGGGCCATGGGTCGCAAGTACGTCCGGATCTCCCTCGGCGGAGCGCGGGACGAAGCCGACATCCGCGGACACCGGCGTACCTATGTCGGCGCCATGCCCGGCCGGATTCTGCAGGGCATGAAGCAGGCCGGCACCAAGAACCCGGTCTTCCTGCTGGACGAGGTGGACAAGCTGGGCGTGTCGTTCCAGGGGGATCCGGCGAGTGCACTCCTTGAAGTGCTTGATCCGGCCCAGAACGACAGCTTTGTGGACCACTATCTGGGAGTGCCGTTCGACCTGAGCGAAGTACTGTTCATCTGCACGGCCAACTTCCTGCAGAACATCCCCGCTCCGCTGCTGGACCGGATGGAGGTTGTCGATTTCACCGGCTACACCGAGCGTGAGAAGCTCATGATCGCCCGGAACTACCTGGTTCCCCGCCAGCTCAAGGAGCATGGCCTCTCGGCCGAACAGATCGAGATTCCGGACGAGGCGGTGAGCGAGGTGATTGGAGGCTACACCCGGGAGGCGGGAGTTAGACAGCTGGAGCGCGAAATCGGCAAGCTCTGCCGCAAGGTCGCGCGCAAGATCGCCGTCAACGAGGTCGAGCGGCTGACGATCACCCGGGAGATGGTGGACGACCTGCTGGGCCGCCCCAAAGTCCACCCGGAGCGCGCCGCCCGCGAGGACCAGATCGGTGTTGCGACCGGCATGTACTACACGCCGGTCGGCGGGGACATCATGTTCGTCGAAGCCTCGGTCATGAGGGGCAAGGGCGAGCTGGTGCTCACCGGTCAGCTGGGCGACGTCATGAAGGAATCCGCCCGTGCCGCCTGGACCTACGCCCGGTCCCATGCGGCCGGATTGAGCATCCGGGAGGAAGTGTTCGGGGAGCGCGACGTGCACGTGCATGTTCCCGCCGGTGCGATCCCCAAGGACGGCCCCTCAGCCGGGGTCACCATGGCCACGGCCCTGGTCTCGGTCCTGTCGGGCCGGCCGGTCCGGAACGACATCGCGATGACCGGTGAGATCACGCTGCGCGGCGAAGTGCTGCCGATCGGCGGGGTGAAGGAAAAGGTGCTTGGGGCGATCCGCGCGGGCATCACCCGGATCGTCCTGCCCAAGCGGAACGAGCCGGATCTCGAGGATCTCCCGGAGGAAGCGCTCAAGACGATCGAGGTGTATCCGGTGGAGAACCTCGGCCAGGTTTTGGCCCTGGCGCTTCGCGGCGCCTCGTTCCGTGAAGGCCGGTTGCTGTTCGGCGACCAGTCCCCGGGCGACGTGGCTCCGCTGCAAGCGTACCACCACTAGCCGGAACGGGGGGGATCGTGCAGGGTAGGGGTCGCGCACACGCGACTCCTACCCTGCAGGCGTCTTCACCTCAATCCCTGGCGGTGCGTCCGCTTCCCTCGGCTTCAGCGTTCTGAGATACACCCACAGCGCGCTGATCTCCTCGTCGGTCATGAGCCGGGTCAGCCGCCACGGCATGAACCGATTGATGTCCGATCCGTCCGGTCGCCGGCCGGTGCGCAAGGCAGTCCGGAAGTCTGTCTCGCCCCACTCGGCCAGAGGGCCGGAGAGGGTGAGGTCGGTGGAGGGCGGCATCCCCGGTGGTCCCTCCTTGAGGCCCCCGGTGAGGTCATCACGGTGACAGTAGGTGCAGCCCGCTACCACCGACAGGTATTCGCCGTATTCCGGGGTCGCGCCAGGGGGAATGGCGGCGGGAAGGGGCGCCGAGTGGTCCACGGCGTCAGCCGGGACCAGCCGCTTCGGCTGGGTTACCACCAGCAGCCGCCCCAGCGGGCCGAGTTCGCTCGAGGGCAGGTCGTTGTCCACTGGCGGCACCGATTTGACGTAGGCGATGATCGCGGCCAGGTCGGGCCCGCTGAGAACGGCATACACCATCGACGGCATGAAGACGAGTGGCCTGTCGTCAGGGGCGAGGCCATGCCGGATGGCGCGGATCCAGTCGCCGTCGCTCTTGGGGGCGAATCCTCCCTCACCGCCGGTGAGATTGCCAGCGGTGAGTGCCCCAATGGGCCCCAGCTGCATCACCCGGCCACTTAGATCCTCGCCGTGACAGCCGGTGCACTTGGCGATGGCGGTTGCGAGGTGGCGGCCCCGTGTGATCGTGGCAGAATCGTCAGGGATGGGAAGTGACGCGACGGTAACCGGACGCAGCTGCCCCAGCCTCCACTCCGAGATCAGCATGATGATCGCCGCGGCGAGCAGCACAAATCCCGCCACCAGGGCCACCCCCAGCGCCAACTCACGTCCCCAGCGTCCTGCCATGGAATTTCCTCTTCGTTTGAGCCAGATCACGTACTCAAACCGGGTTGATCGCGCCCCTCCGCTCGAGCACTCGCTCCGGCTCGGCTACCAGCTGGAGCCGCGAACGATCAGATCCGCGATCCGGTCCCGCCACTCGCCGGGCGGCCCCCAGCGGCCTGTCGTCGGGCGGGCGGCAAGGTATCCCAGGGTGAGGAGGAGCGCGAGGCGGGCGTGGCTCTCGGGTTCCAAGTCGTCCCGAAAGAAGCCGGTCGCCTGACCGTCGCGGAGCAGGTCCACGGTCGGGCCTATCGCCAACTCGGCCCAGTTGCCGCCCGTCGTGGCGCCGAGCAGCAGCGCGGTATGATCGGGGTGCTGGAGCAGAAAATCGAACTGGCCGACGATCAGGCGGCGGAGCCGCTCGACGGCGGTCAGTCCTACCAGCGGCAGGCGGCTGAGTTGCCTGGCGACCCCTTCCCCAGCGTGGGCCAGGGCTGCGGCGTACAGTCCGGCCTTGGTTCCGAAGTAGTAGTGGATGAGCTGCTTGTTGACACCGGCGCGCTGGGCGATTCGGTGCGTTCGCGCCCCGCCGGGACCGTGCTCCGCAAACTCCCGGAGGGCGGCAGCCAGCAGCCGGTGGCGGGCATCAGGGGCGCGGTGAGTCATGCGGGAGCGGTCTCAACCATCTGGTTGAAAAACTACTCCTCCCCCACCGGGAGGCCAGCCCCTCAGGCCGGCTGCCTCCGAATCTCGCGCGTGAACTCGATCCGATCCCGGCCGCCTGCCTTGGCCCGATACAGCGCCGTATCCGCCAGCTGGGCCAGCTCGCCCGCCGTGGCAGCGTCGTCCGGATAGGCGGCGATGCCGATGCACACCCGGATGGGAATGGTCTCGCCTACCCCAACCACGGCCGGCTGCTCGACCAGCGCGGCCCGCAGCTTCCCCGCCAGGATGCCCGCCCCCGCGCGATCGGTCCGCCGGAGAATCATGCCGAACTCCTCCCCTCCATAGCGTCCGATCAGGTCGCTGGCCCGGGCCGTGGTCTGAAACACCCGTGCGACGTGCAGCAGCACCTGGTCGCCGGCGAGGTGGCCGTAGCGGTCGTTGATGCGTTTGAAATGATCCACATCGATCATCAGAAACGCGAAGCTCTCGCCGTGCCGCCTCGCGAACTCGACCGCGTGTTCCAGCTCCGCCATCAGCGTGGCGTGATTCAGGAGCCCGGTGAGGCCATCCCGGTGCACCATTTCCCGCAGTCGCCGTCCCCGCTCGGCCCGGTTGATGACGAGGTGCGTGAGCAGCTCGCGGTCGACCGGCTCGGTGAGGAAATGATCCGCCCCCGCGGACAGCGCCTCGATCTGGTCCGCGACAGTGTCGTGGTGGGTGAGGAACACGATCGGGGTCAGTCCGAACCGGGGATCCTGCCGCACCAGCCGGGCCAGCGAAGGGCCGTCGATTCCCGGCAGCCGGATATCGGTGAGAATCAGGTCGGGCGTCTCCCGGTTCATGGCGTCGCGCGCTGCGGTTCCGTCCACGCAGTGCGATACCTTGGCGTTCACCTGTTCCAGCCACTGGGTAATCATCTCGGCCTGCGCCGGGTCGCTCTCCACCAGCAGCACCCGGGGAGGGGGGCTGCCGATCCGTGCCAGGGTCTTGGCATAGGTGGGCAGATCCACCGCGACTCGCTCGGCCGGGAGTACGCTGTCGATGCCCGCAGCCAGCGCCCGGACCCGGTCAATCATCTCCGATCGATTCACCAGCACAATCGAGCGCGGGCGCACCGGCCCCGCTCCGGACCACGCGGTGGCCGCCGCGAACGGATCGGGGCCGGTGGGTTCCTCGATGACGACGACCAGGTCGGGCCGCTCCGATAGCTTGAGCTCCCGCGGCTCACCGGCGCCCGATTCGCTGCGCACTAGGAACCCGCTGTTCACCAGCGCGTCCTGCACCTCCTGGCGCAGGCGCGACTCCCGGCCGATGACCAGGGCCCGCCACCCGAATTCGGTGACCGCCGGTCCCCGCGCCGGGAGCCCTAGCTCCCGCGCCGCCGCATCGAAGGCCCCGGCGAGCCGGTCGACCAGATCCTCCAGCCGGGCCGCATTCACCTCGCCGGGTGTCGGGGATTCCGTTTTGAGCCAGCGCTCCCCTCCACGCGCGATGTCGCTGATGTCCGGGAACCCGTAGGAGCCCCCGGATCCGGCCAGCCGGTGAAACCGCCGTACCAGGGACAGGACCGCGTCGCTCTCCCCGGCGCGAAAGGCAGCTACATCCTTCCGGAGCTCGGCCAGGCGGCCGGGTGCTTCGAAGAGGTACTCCCGCTTCAGCTCGGCTAAGGCGTCGTGCAGGGGATCCGTCATGGCGCCGTTCCAAAGTGGTCGAAGGTCACCCGGGCCGCCGCGACGAACGGCGGCGCGCTGCTCCAATGCCCATGAACCGCGGGTCCGTCCCGCGATGCGATGACGGCGCTCTGGTCGTCGAACAATCCCACCAGCGGCACCCCCGGCCAGTCGTGGCCACTGGGGATCGCTTCGACCTGGGCGAACGGCAGGTGCACCTGTGCCTGAGCCCGAAGCAGGACCCTGAGCCCGGAACTGACCGCCCGTCGCAGGGCGGGCGCCAGGATGGGGAACGCTTCCACCGGAGCCAGCAGCAGGACCGAACGCCGGGCCCGTCCGATTTCGTTGGTCAGGAGCTGCAGCATGCCCTTGGGGCTCGATAGCTCCACGAGGCTGAGGGTTGGCGGTGCCCCGAACCCCTCCAGGGCCTTGGAGAGCCGTTCCAGGGCCTCTCCCTGGGCATTGGCGATCCGGGCCAGCACCGTCCCGGGTGGTTCCGCCCTGAACCGCTTCGGTTCGCCGTCATCCGTCCTGGCGGCGCCTTTGCTCGCGAGCCCCTCGAGCGCGCTGTACGCGTTGGCCCTGGCCAAGCCAGCGCTCCGGGCGATGGCATAGCCGGTCCCCGGACCGTCGGCCAGCAGCACTTCGTAGACTTTGCTCTCGGTGGGTGTGAAGCCGAACGGGGTGAGATCAATCGGGGCCATGGTAGTAGTATGGGATACTGTCTGCAGGCTGGCAACGTCAACACCTGGCAGTACCGGGCCGGCACCCTGAGAGAGCGACTGGGCCGCTCCCGGGGCACCCCCCGGTCCTCAAACGTATTCGAGGCCCCACCCGAGAACCTTGGCGATCAGCGACAGCCGGAAGGTTACGTCTACCTGCTTCCACTCCGGAGTCTTCGATTCCGGGTCCAGTGGGAACATGTGGTAGGTAGCCTTGTTCAGTGCCCTCGGTGCTGCCCGCAGTCCCTTGGGATTCCAGACGCCGTTACCGTCACAGTCCTTGAGCAGGCGGGTGAGCACCTTGACCGAAGACGGCGACTGGGCGAGGCCGCCCATGCGGGCCTGCAGCTCGAGGAAGTGCAGAGCCAGCGGGATGTCCTTGGGGAGGCCTTTGCTGTCGGCCTCGACCGGGTCGCCAAGCAGGACGTGGAGCGGCTTGACCTTCTTCTTGCCCACGGCGAGGGTGTACGCCTTCTTCGGCTGCGGACTCGCGAGATAATGTACCAGCCGGTCCCGGAAGCCGGCCCGCTCCCGCTGCAGGTTGGGCATGGACGCGACCATCGCCAGCGAGTACCAGGTCGGTGGATTGGCCTCGGGGTGCAGGGCCAGCGTAGAACCGGAGCGGGTGAACGGCTTCTCGGACATCGGGCTGCGCAGAAATTCGGATACCTCGGACGCGATTTTGTGGGCCGAGCCGCGCACCCGCGGATCCTCGATGTTACCGCCCTCCGCCAGGGTGGCGGTGGCCGCTTCCCGGATCAGATTGCGGGCCCACAGGCCGTAGCCCTCATCCCCCTTTGCTGCCTTCTGGTACTCGAACAGCAGCGCGGGGTCCTCGTCCCGGGAGAGCAGCCGGTACAGCAGTCGATCGGCGAGCTTGAACACTCGGGCTGATGTCGGCAGCCCGAGTTGCAGCAGACGCCGGTATTGCGGGACCGTGCCGACGTCCTTGATCCCCTGAGCAGCGGACGGGACGGTGCCCAGCAGGTTCCCGCCCCATACGCCGGTGTCTTTCTGCTTCTTGATAACCGCCTGAGCTCCCTTGGAAGGCTCCACGGCAGCGCGGGCCGTCTCGATGGTGTCGGGGGCGCTGCTGCCGTGTGGAGCCAACTCGGCAAAGGTCCGGTAGCGGATCGACTCACCACCGTGCGCGAGGAGCCAGCCCACCGGTATTCGGTGTGTGTTCGGGAGGTCCAGACGCGCCCCCGTCGGATGTCTGTGGGTCGGGAAAACCGGGGCGCAAAAATAGTTGCGGGGGGCGGGTTGCGCCACCGGGGTCTGGTCCCGGTGGCGCAACCCATTGAGCCCCAACGCCTTGGTCTAGAATTCCCGGCGCTTCATTTCCTTGAACAGACGCTTTGTCTCGGAGTCCTGGTCTTCGGGACGCTTGAGCAGGGTGTTGTCGTACTGGGCGTCACGGTCTTTCCTGGCTGGAGCTGGTTTGCCCGCGTGTTTCCGAATCAGGGCGGCGATGCGTTGTTCCTCGCGCTTCGACATCACTCGACTCCGGTGCAAAGGTTAGATGGTGGGACTGAGTCATTGGGTTCGGGCCCGACCGGCGGCCTGGAATTCCGAACCGGGATTCCAGCTGGGCTGAGCGGGTGCGTTGGCCGCCGCCAGCGCGGCTCTGAGGATCACCCGAATCTGTTGCATTGCACCGTCCATCGAGAACCAGGGCAGGAGTTCGTCCTGCGGTTGATGGTAACGGGTTTCCGTGTATTCCTTCTGCTGCTGTTCTCCCCAGCCGGCCGGCTGCCCCAGAAAGTCACCGCCGCTCTCCAGCGAAAGAGCCGGAACGCCGGCCCTGGCAAAGGGGAAATGGTCCGACCTGAAGAACGATCCCTTCAGGAGCGCCCCCGAGTCCACGCTGACCCGCAGCCCTTCCGCCGCCGCCGCCGCCGCGAAGACGCCCCCCAGCGACGATTGATCGGTTCCCAGCGCCGCGATGTCCCGGGTCGGCCCGTAGAGGTTCATCACGTCCATGTTCAGCACTGCCGCCAACCGCCTCAGCGGGACGGTCGGCCGCCCCGCGTACGCCTCCGAGCCGAGCAATCCGCTTTCTTCGGCCCCGAAGGCCATGAAGAGGATGGAACGCTGGGGAATCACCCGGCTCTGCACCAACGCTTCGGCCGCGGTGAGCGTCGCGGCCGTACCCGAGGCGTTGTCTTCGGCCCCGTTATAGATCGAATCACCGTTCACTGGCGCCCGGATGCCGAGGTGGTCGTAGTGCCCCCCGATCAGGACTGCCTCCTCCGCCAGCCGCCCGCGGCCCCGCAATCGCCCGACGACGTTCGCCGTCGTTGAACGGCGCAGCGCGCTCTGAACGCTCGCCTCCAGGCCGAAGGGAAGCTCAATGCCCCGGTAACTCCGCCTGACCGCCCGGTCCATCAGGGTTGGAAGGTCCAACCCGTTCTGTTGGAAAATCCGTGCCGCGACCGTGTCGCGAATCCATCCCGCGACGACCAGCGATGTCGCCGGCTCCTCGAGGCGCACCTGCTCCCCCGTCCACGAGCCGGTCACGGTGGTCCAGGGGTAGGTGGCGCTCTCGGTCGTGTGGATCATCAGGATGCCGGCCGCGCCCTGACGGGCGGCCTCTTCGATCTTGTAGGTCCAGCGGCCGTAGTAGGTGAGGATCTTCCCGCGAAAGATGGCGGGATCCTGCAGTCCTGGGTCGTTCACCAGGCAAAGGACCACCTTCCCCTTGACGTCCAGGTTCACGTAGTCATTCCAGCCCCACTCGGGCGCCACGATTCCGTAGCCCACGAACACCGCCGGCGCAGCGAGGTTCACATGGTCGGCGTCACGCATCGACCACAGGACGTAGTCATCCCGGTAGATGAGGGTCGCCGGGCTGCTGCCGGTCACCTTGAGGGTCGGGGAAGGGGTGTGGGCGATGATCGGGACGCGATGAAAGTACGAGCCGCTGTCACCCGCGGGCTCGAGTCCCAGGCGGCGGAACTGGGCCGCAATGTACTTGGCGGCCAGTTCGCCTCCCCGCGTCGCGGGGGCCCGGCCCTCGAGCAGGTCATCGGAGAGGTACTCCAGGTGCGCCCGGAACACATCGGCCGACGCCGTGCGGGCGAGCCGCGTGGCCGGGCTCACGACCTGGGCCACCAGGGAGTCCGCGAGAGCCGCCAACCCCAGAAGCATGGCCGCAAGGCCGATCAGCGGGCGGCGAAGCATGGGGGGAGCGGACCGGGTCGCGTCGCTCCGGTTCGGGGCGAGTTCGTCAGGAATTGTGGTCATTTCGGATCGCACATGGGGTGACGGAGAAAGGCCCGCATCTCGGCGGCCACCGTGTCTGGCACGGTCTGGTGCGGACGGTGAAGCGCGAGGAGGGGGACGAAGCGCCGACAGGGGAGCAGCGTCGCAATCCGCTCCCCGATGGTGAAGGGAATTGTGGGATCCTGCCGTCCCCAGATGAGCAATACCGGTTGGTGCAGGTCACGGTATCGGTCCCCGATGGCGGCGAAGTCAAACTGTTCGAGGATTCGCCGTTGGGTCTGAACGGTTGGGGAGTCGGAACTCGACCTCACGGCTGAGTCGATGGCTGCTTCGATCAGCCAGGCGCTGTCGTGGATGGGCAGCACGTAGGACAGGGCCGAAGCTACCCACTGGGTCGCTGGTGATGCGATACCGGCGCTGTCGCTGAGCAGCGGGCTGATCCCGGCGCCGGCCGGGGCGATCAGGACGGCGGCGACAACGCGCTCCGGATGGGCCAGCGCTAGTCCCGCGGCGAGTTGACCGCCGAGCGAATGGCCCACGACGACGAGCGGGCCCCGGGTCTGCCGGGTGATGAGGTCGTCGAGCCATTGCTGGTAGGCGGTGTAGCTGTGCGGCCCGTCCGGTATTCCGCTCATGCCGAAGCCCGGCAGGTCGATGGCAAGCACCCGATACCGTTGCGCGAAGCGGTCGAGCAGGAACCGCCAGGCCAGGAGCGACTCTCCGTAGCCATGCAGAAAGATGAGGGTGGTGTCGCCCCGGCCGGCTCGAACGGCCCGGAGCGAAACTCCATCGACCGAGAGCCACTCCGCATGATGGAGCGGGCGTGACCGGTGAAGGCTTCCGAAGCCCGCCCACAGGAGGACGGCGGCGCCGAGGCCCATCAGCACATAGCGCGGGGCCCGGCTAGCCACCGCACCGGACCACGTGGAGGGGACCGGCGGCGGCCGCCCCGCCGGCTTCGCTGGTCAGAATCAGGCGGGTGGTGTCCAGCCATTCGATTCCCTCGCCCTGCGGCTCGAGCCCCGCGACGCTGCAGACGGCCGGCTCCCCGAGGCGCCCCGGGCCCAGCACCGGAAACAGGTAGACCTCGGTGTAGGTCCGGATGGCCACCCGTCTGCCGCCGGGCGAGAGAGCGGCATCGGTAACCATGCGGCCCGGCCAGAATCCCGGCGTGATGGGCAGGCGCTGAACCAGCTCCGCGGTGACGGAATGGTTCACGCGGAAGGAGCTCGGCGGGAGCCGAAAGAGCTTCACGCCGCCTGTTCGGCCCTTGGTCACGATGTAGACCGCTTCGGTCTCGTCGACCCACATTGCCTCCGCATCATGGGGGCCGTCCGAATAGCTGAACACGGCGGAGTCGAGCTCAGGCGGGGCGGGGTCGCCCGCGGGCTGGAACAGCTCCGCCCGGTCGGGCTCGGGGACCCGGTACACGGTCAGCGAAAGCTCCCGCTCGCCATTGTCGCCGATGTCGCCGATGTACAGACACGATCCGGCCGGACAGGGGCCGATCGCGAGCGCTTCCCAATCGCGGTTTCGGACCCCGGGAACGCGCCAGCGACCGAGAGCCCGACCGCTGGAGTCGAACGCGAAAACGATCGGTTCGTTGCCGGAGTCGTTGATGGTGAAGAGCAGGTGGGGCAGCGCGTGGCTTCGCGCCACACCGGAGCTTTCCCGCAGGTCTGGATCCTGGAACATCCCCGTGCGCACCGCTTCCGCCGGGTGGGCCACGATCGTCTGGGCGGCCAGCAGGTGGGGCAGCACGGCGGCGGCGGCGGCGAGTCGCATGCCCGAATGCTAGCGGGGAAGACGGAGGCGGCGGGAGCCCGGAGGCCCCCGCCGCGCCCTGCCCGCCCCTGGGAGACGCCTACCGGAGCAGGTGCGAATCGGAACGGGGCAGGCCGGGACCGGCGTCGGGGCCCGCGAACGCCATCTGAGTGGCACGCTGGGGTGCCCTCTCGAAGATGCCCGGATCGTAGGTCGACCGGGCGTTCCAGAGCACCCAGCCATGGATGCCGAGATCGGCGGCGGCCTGGATCTGCTCCCGGATGTACTGGGGCGTATAGCGGGGGCGTCCCAAGGTGAACGCCTGCAGGTAGGGACGGACCTCCGCAGTCGGTCGGCCCAGGCGGGCATTCCGCCGCATGGCGTCGGCAAGCGCCCCCTTGACCACCCGGTACGGCTCACTGTTCGGGTGGGGAACGCCGTACATCGCGTGGTAGTAATGGCTGGGGTACACCATGGGCAGCACCACGTCCGCCGTGGTCACCAGGTCCTCCCAGATCTGTCCGATGCCCATGTCCCCTTCGACGTTGGTCGTCATGCCGAACACGTCGATGGTGAACGGAACCCCCAGCGGCTTCACCCGGTCTCGCAGCAGGCGCAGGTTGCGGCACACGCCATCGCGGGTAGTCTCACCCGGCTGACGAGCCGAGAAGATGGCATGTGCCATCCGGGCCCGGGGCTCGTCGGGGAAGCGGACGTAGTCGAATTGCACCTCGTCGAAACCAATCTTCACCGCCTCGGCGGCCAGCTGCGACGCATACACCCAGACCGAGTCATTGAAGGCATCCACCCAGGCGAAGTTGAGCCGGTCGCGCCAAAGGCCCCCGGCCGCGTCCTTCACCGACCAGGCCGGCTTCCGGGCGGCAAGCAACGGGTCTTTCGCGACCACGATCCGCGCGATCGCATGGATGCCGTGCAGATGCAGAGTGCGGAGTCGGTCCGCGGCATCCCTGGCCCGCAACCTGGCGTTGGCACCAATCTCGATAGCCGTGGGCACCTCGGAACGATAGGTGAGATACCCCGTGTCATCCTTGACGTCGACCACGAAGCTGTTGATCTCAGTCGAGTCGGCCAGCCGGACCAGGCTCGAGAAACGCGAGCTGCCGAACGCCCAGGCATTGACGTAGACCGCACGCACGGTGGACGGCGGATGATGCAGTGGAGCCGCGGGCCAGGCCGGTAGAGTCCCGCCGCGGCTGAGCAGCGATTCCGGCAGTGTGACGGCCCCTAATTCATCTCCCCAGAGGTCCCCCGGGACCTGGGCGGAGAGGCTTGCGAACGAAGTAAACAGGCCGAACGCGACCAGGATTGCGCGACGCATGGCAATTCCTTGTGCGAGAACGAGTCAGGGGTGGCCATCCGGGCCCACCCCCGCCGTATCGGGCAAGTGCCATGCGCAGTGAACTGTCTAAGGATTGTGGATGACGCGAATCTCGACGCGGCGGTTGATAATGCGGGCTCCTTCCGTGGTGTCCGCCACAATGAGCACCTTGGAGCCGCGCCCCAAAGCCGTGATCCGGCTCACATCGATGCCTTTGTTCACCAGGTAATCGCGCACCACCTCGGCCCGGCGCTTGGACAGCTTGGTGTTGTCGACCGGCACCAGACGGTCGTGGGCGTATCCATTCACTTCCACCTGCGCCCTCGGGTCCGACAGCAAGGTGACCACGATGGAATCGAGGGTAGGCAGCGCCTGCTCGGCGAGCACCGAGCTCTTGAACTCCCAGACGGTGCCGGGCAGCGTCCACTCCTCCTCCGGGAGACCCAGCTTCTGTGCGGTCGTGTCTCCCTTGGCCGCCGGCGGTGGAGTGATCTTGCATCCACTGGCGTCAACCGGCGTCCTCATGGGCGTGTTCGGGCAGTTGTCGATGCCGTCGAAAACTCCGTCGCCGTCGGAATCGTTGCCGCAGCCCAGCGCGTCCACCGTGGCGCCGGCCGGGGTCTGCGGGCAGCGGTCCAGCCCGTCGAAGACACCGTCTCCGTCGCTGTCGGTCGGGCATCCAGTCGCGTCCACGGTGGCTCCCGTGGGAGAGTCAGGGCACTGGTCGATGCCATCGAGCACCCCGTCCGTGTCGGTATCCTGGGTGCAGCCGGCGGCGTCGACCGCCGCCCCCTCGGCTGTGCCGGGGCAACGGTCGAGGCCATCGGGGACGCCGTCACCGTCTTGGTCAGTCGGGCACCCCTTCTTATCGACCAGCGCACCCAGCCGCGTCTCCGCACACCTGTCGTAGCGATCGAAGACCCCGTCTCCGTCGGTGTCGACAAGCGGCTTGCTGCCGACCATGACGCTGATTCCCGCCTGCAGCGCGATATTGGAGAGGGTCGGGCTCGCGAAGCTGCGGTTGATCGTCCCCTCGTAGCGCATGAAGATCGTCTGGGTGAGCCCGATGCGGACGCCCGCTCCGACCAGCAGCGCGCCCGCGCTGCCGCAGGGGCCCACCCCTGGCACCGACACGTCGCCGCACGAGCCGTAGCTGGTTCGGCCGATCCCGGCCTTGGCTATAAAGCTGCTGGTGTTGCCGACGGGGAAATTGGCGAGGCCCCACAGCCCGAAGGCTTTGGTGCCGACCGACTTCTTGAGGGGAGTATCGGTCTTGGGGCTGGCGAAGTTCGCTTCGGCTTCCACCGAGAAGGGGCCGTACAGCCAGTAACCCGCGCGGAGCGTACCGCCGAAGGCCGACGTCAGCTCCAGCTTGCTCGCGAACCGGTTGTAACCTGCCCCGGCCCCCAGTTCGAGGCGGTACAGCCGCTGGGCCGAGAGGGGAGCGCTCAAGGCGAGGAGCATCACGACCAGGACGGACGGCACGGTACGGCGCATTGGTACTCTATGTTGCTGAGGTGGGACGGTCAGTTCATTCTGCCGGCTGGGCGGAGGTGACGCAAGGGGGATGCCGGCCGGGGCCCTTGGCCCCCCGCCGTGCCCCGTTACCTTGATGGTGCCCGAGAACAGGCAACCCCGAGCGGATACGCAACTTAAACCCGGTCCTGGCAGCATGAAGATCACGATCGAATACTGCGTCGTTTGAAACTATGAGCCCCGGGCCGCCGGTCTGGCGGCCGAGCTCAAAGAGGCGTTCCCGGATGCGTCGGTGCGCCTGGTCCAGTCCTCCGGCGGGGTCTTCGAGGTGACGGTGGACGGGACCCTGGTCTTCTCCAAGCGGGCGCTTGGCAGGCATGCCGGGCCGGGCGAGGTAGTGGGGTTGGTTCGAGCGGGTCGCCGGTAGCGCCAGCCGCCCACGGGCTGGCACACCGGGCTTTCAGGACTGGGTACTCTGCATGCGCATCGCAATTTCGACTGGGGGTGGCGACGCCCCGGGTCTCAACGCCGTTATCCGCGCCATCGTGCTCGCGGCCCATACCCGCGGCTGGCAGACGTACGGCATTCGGCGTGGCTTCGGCGGCCTGCTGGGGGAGGATGGGATCATGACCCTGACCCCCGATAAGGTCCGCGGCATCACCCACCTCGGCGGGACCATCCTGGGGACCACCAACCGGGGGAACCCGTTCCGCTGGGCGGTCAAGGACGCCAGCGGGCGCAGCACGGAGGTCGACCGCTCGGACGATCTCATCTCGGCGTTCCTGGCCAGCGGGTTTGATGCGTTGATTGCCATCGGCGGCGATGGAAGCCTGAAGATCGGGTACGACCTGTGGCGCAAGGGTCTCCCGGTGGTCGGCGTCCCGAAGACCATCGACAACGACGTCAGCGGCACCCAGGCGAGCTTCGGCTTCGACACCGCTGTCAACACCGCCACGGACGCCATCGACAAGCTGCATTCCACGGCCGAGAGTCACGAGCGGGTGATGGTCGTGGAGCTGATGGGCCGGGACACCGGCTGGATCGCGCTGCACAGCGGCATCGCGGCAAGCGCCGATGTGATCCTGATTCCGGAGATCCCCTTTGATCTGGACAAGGTGTGTGGCAAGATCGAGGCACGGGAAAAGGCCGGCCGCCATTTCAGCATTGTGGTCGTCGGGGAAGGTGCGCGCCCGGTCGACGGAGCCGCGCTGCTGGTGGAGCGCCGCGGGGCCGGCACGGTCGATCGCCTCGGCGGGATCGGGTCGCTGGTGGCGAAGGCGATCGCCGAGCGTACCGGCAAGGAGACCCGGAGCCTGGTGCTCGGTCACCTGCAGCGGGGCGGCTCGCCGACCACCTTCGACCGGCTCCTGGGTCTCCGCTTCGGCGCCGCAGCCGTGCGCGCGGCAGCCGATCGGGCGTTCGGCATGATGATCGCCTACCATCCTCCCGATCTGGTGCGAGTCCCCCTGCAGGATGTTGTCGGCCGCTCCAAGCCGGTGCCGCTCGACTCCGATACCGTCCTCACGGCCCGGGAACTGGGCGTCAGCTTGGGAGATTGAGGGAGGGGTAAGGCGTGAGGAGTGACACTCTTGCTCCCTCCTCACCCCTCACTCCCAACTCTTACTCCTCATTCCCGCGACGATGACCCGGCCCGCGTACCCCCCGACCCGCCGCAATGTTGTCGTGGAAGAGCTGCATGGTGAGGCGATTCCCGATCCCTACCGGTGGCTCGAGGACGGCGATCGTCCGGACGTACGCGCATGGACCGATGCTCAGAACCGGTTTACGGAGCACTACCTGGCCCAGGCGCCGGAGCGGGCGGCGATCCGCAGGCGCCTGGAGCAGTTGCTCGCGATCGATGCCCTGGGCACGGTGACGCCTGCCGGCGGCCGGTACTTCTACTCCCGGCGACGCGGCAGGCAGAATCAGCCGGTGCTGTATGTCCGGGATACGCTCCACGGGGCCGATCGGGTTCTCCTCGATCCCAACGCCCTCAATCCTGACGGAACAACCGCGCTCGACTGGTTCTTTCCGAGTGACAACGGTCGGATGCTGGCTTACGGACTCTCCGAAGACGGGAGTGAGGACAGTGTGCTCCAGGTCCTGGAGGTGGCGTCGGGGCGGGTTCTCGGCGAGCGGATCGAACGTACCCGGGCGTGCGACCTGGCCTGGCTGCCAGACGCAAGCGGGTTCTACTACACCCGGTACCCCCGGCCCGGCGCAGTGCCCGAGGCGGAGGCTCACTACCACCGGGCGGTGTACTTCCACTACCTGGGTCAGGATGCGGCGGGTGACAGGCTGGTCTTCGAGCCGTCCGAGAAGGAGCACTGGCCGGGCGTTGACCTCTCGCTGGACGGCCGGTGGCTGGTTGTCACCGTGGCCCGGACATTCGATCAGACCGACCTCTACCTCCAGGATCGCTCGGCGGAAGGGCCGCTGGTCGCCGTGGTTCGGGATCTTCCCTTCCTGTACCAGGCGACCGTCGTGGCTGACCGGCTCTACGTTCGGACCAATGAGGGCGCCTCAAACTACCGTCTGTACCGGGCAAATCCCGCGTCGCCGGAGCGCGGGCACTGGCAGGAGATCGTGCCACCTCGCCCGGAGGCCGTGCTGGACGGCTTCCTGGTGACCCGAACGGGGCTCGCGCTCTCATACCTCCAGCGGGCGACCTCCCGCCTTCAACTGGCCGATCTGGAGGGACGGCGGGTCCGCGAGCTCACCCTTCCCGCGCTCGGCAGCGTCTTCGGCTGGGGGGCCGAGCCGGACGGGGACGAGCTGTTCTATGGTTTCTCATCCTACGCCGTCCCACCCACCATCTATCGAGTCGCGCTGGACACCGATAGCCAGGAAGTGTGGCAGCGGGTCGAAGCCGATGTCGAGGCGGACCGATTCGAGATTCGCCAGGTGAGCTATCCGTCCCGGGACGGGACCGAGATTACGATGTTCCTGGTGCACCCGAAGGGGCTGGCGCGGAACAGGGCGCAGCCAACCTATCTCACCGGGTATGGCGGATTCAACATCCCGATGACTCCGGGGTTTTCGCGCTCGCTCCTGGCGTGGCTGGAACAAGGAGGAGTGGTCGCGGTCCCGAATCTCCGGGGAGGGGGAGAGTATGGAGAAGCGTGGCACCAGGCGGGGATGCTCGGCACTAAACAGAACACCTTCGACGATTTCATTGCTGCCGCTGAGTACCTCATTCGCGAGGGCTACACCTCGCCGGCGCGGCTCGCCATCGCTGGAGGCTCCAACGGGGGCCTCCTGATGGGCGCGGTTCTCACCCAGCGTCCGGAACTGTTCCGGGCGGTGGTCATCCAGGTGCCGCTGCTGGACATGCTCCGGTTTCACCGGTTCCTGATCGCGCGATTGTGGATCGCCGAGTATGGCTCGGCGGAGAACCCGGAGCAGTTCGCCTGGCTCCGGGCCTACTCTCCGTATCACCACGTTTGTGACGGCACCGCGTATCCCGCGGTTCTCCTTGCCACGGCGGAGAGCGATACTCGCGTCGACCCCATGCACGCGCGCAAGATGACGGCGCTGTTGCAGGCCGCGACCAGCTCGGATCACCCGGTGCTACTCCGCCTCGAGCCCCGGGCCGGCCACGGCGCCGGCAAGCCGATGTCCAAGCTGGTGGACGAGCTGACAGATACCTGGTGCTTCGTGGCTCACGAGCTGGGTGTTCGCTGGGGGGCTCGTGGCTGAGCGATACTCTGTCGTACCCCACCGGCAGGCTGTAGCTTCCACTTCCTTCTTCCGCTAGCAGGGTCCGAAATCATGACCTCTCCGCCGAGCACGCCGACGGCCATCGACATGTCCCACGCGAGCCGCTGGCTCGCTGTCCTGCGAATCCTGGTGGGTCTCTGGTTCGCCAAGGCGCTGACCAGCAAGATGGATCTGGTACTGCTGGGCGGCTTCGTTCCATTCCTCGGAGTCGAGCCGCGCTGGCTGCAAAAGATGCCGGAGCTGGTGGCCCGGCAGGCGGCGGAGAACCCGCTTCTCTGGTACAAGGCCTTTCTGGAGCAGACCGTGCTGGTGCACAGCGAGCTGTTCGCACGATTCACCGCGTGGGGCGAGGTTCTGGTCGGAGTTTCCCTGATCCTGGGCCTTTTTGCAGGCCTGGGGGCCCTGGGCGGACTATGGCTCAGCCTGAACTATGGCCTCGCCTCAGCCCACATGTCGGCGGCATCCCTCGGCTTTCACTACATGCTCGTCATCACCATGTCGCTGCTTTTCCTTGCGCGCTCGGGAAGGGCACTGGGGCTGGACGCCTGGGTGGCCTGGCGCTGGCCGGGGAGGTGGATGACGTGGAGGCCGTTTCAGTAAGGCATCAGACGTCGGCATTCATGACGCGAAAGCGACCCCCGGTGCCAGTCGCAGAGGGGGTCGTGTCCTTAGAGAGTCAGTTAGCAGACGACCGAGGACCGACGGCTGATGGCCGGCGTCCCCTACGGCTTTGGCCCGACCGCCACTCCCCAGGGTACTGAGCCGACCGGCACGGTGCGAATCAGGGTCATGGTCTCGGCGTCCACGACGCTCACGTCATTCCCGGGACCATTCGCGGTATAGAGCTTCTTCCCGTCGCTACTGAGAGCAATCCCCCACGGCCGCGCACCGACTTCGGTCGTGACCAGGACGGATTCGGTTGCCGGGTCGATCACGGAGACCGTCTTTCCCCGCCCATTGGATACGTAGATCCGCTTTCCGTCTCGAGTCACGGTGATTCCCATCGGCCGGCTGCCTTCGGGCATCTGGATCTGCTTGATGGTCTTCTTCGCGGCAATATCCACAACCGAAACCGTTCCGCTGACCTCGTTGGTCACGTAGGCGCGCGAGCCGTCGGGGAGAATCGCGATGCCGCGCGGCCGCTTCCCCAGGATGTCGATCGTGGCGACGGCCTTCCCGGAGGCGACATCGATGCCGGTGATGTCGTGATCGGTCTCGCCGGTGACCCACACGGTCTTGCCGTCCGGGGCCAGGGTGACTCCCTCCGGTTCCCTGCCCACCTTCACGTTGGCGACCGCCCGGCCGCTGGCTACGTCCACGATGGTCGCGGAGTCGGCGGCCTCGTTCGAGACGAAGAGCCTGGCGCCGTCCGGGCTCACGTCGAAGGTCTCCGGATCGAGGCCGGCCGGGAAAGTCTTCACGGTCCTCCGGGCCGCCACGTCCACGACGGCGATTCCATCCAGGCTCGGATCCGACTTGAGCTTCTCGCACTCAGCGTCCGGCATCGTCGGGGGGCACTTGGGAGAACCGCTCAGGGCTACGTAGACCGTCTTGCCGTCCGGGCTCACCCGCACCCCACGAGGTCGGGTACCCACCTCGATCGTGGCAACCACACTGTCGGTGGCCGCGTCGATTACACTGAGATTGCGGGAATCTTCGTTACTCACGTACACCAGTTCTCCCGGGCCTGCCTCGGCCGCTGCGACCGTGTCGGGGGATCGGGGGGCGGGTTCGTTCTTGGCGCATCCGGCCAGCGCGAGGACCACCAGGGTTGGAGCCGGGAATGTTTGCAGGGCGAGTTTCACGGGCATTCTACTCCTTGAGGGCTGGCCTGCCCGCGGAGATCTTGGCGTCCGCGCGGCCTTTGATGTACAGGTACATCCGCTCGATCTTCTCCATTTCGAGTCCGAGCGCGCACCATGCGGGCATCCCCTTGTCGGGGCGCCCGGCGCATACCGTGGTAATGAAGGCCTCCTTGGTCGGGATGGTACCGCCCTCCTTGAGCGACACCACGAGCGCCGGGGCGAATGACGTCCCCACCGCGTACTCCCCATGGCAGCGCGAGCAGTTGAGCTCGTACTGCTTCCATCCCTGATACGTGTCGTTACCCAGAGTATCACGCGCAGCGGGGTGCCACACATCGTGCAGGGGCTGATCCGCTGCGGTCGACTCCGGAGCGGACGGAGTCGGGGGGCTCGGCCGTTTGGGCTTGGCAACGGCCCCCGGGGGAGCCGCGGGAGGTGGGGCGGGGGTTGGTCTGACTGGTGGAGCCGCCGTGGTCTGGGCCTGCGGCGCGACCGCCGTGGCAGTCGTGTTCGCCGCGGTAGCGGATACGGAAGCGCTGTCGGCCCCGGCAGCTGCCGGGGCTGCCTCCCGTCTGGGGCCGCAGCCGAGCAGCAAGGCCAGGCCCAGCCTGGCGAGAGGGGGTGGACGCATTCGCGGCTCCTTCAGGGATCAAACCGGGCCAGATCGCGATTGCGTGTCTGAGCCAGCCCCTTCAGGGTGGCCACGCCGCGTGCCCCGGTGAAGATCGCTCCCTCGATGTCGGCGTTTTCAAGATCCACGCCGGTGACGTCAGCCCGGGTGAAGTCCGTCTGCACCAGATCGGCGTTCCGCAGGTCGGCCCCAGTCAGGTTCGCCCCCACCAGCGAGGCGTAGGAGAAGTCCGCCTTGTACAGGTTGGCTCTGGCAAGATCGGCCCCCGCAAGGTCGGCGTTCAGGAACTGTGCCCGCATCACGCCCATGGACTGATTCCCCGGGTCGGCTCCGATGTTGGCGTCCGTCAGCCTGGCTCCGGCCAGGTTCGCTTTCCGAAGATATCCGATGATCCGGGTCTCACGGAGGTCCGCCTCTCGCAGGTCGGCGGCCTCGATGATTGCCGCGAACAGGCTGGCCTTGCGAAAATTGGCCTGACGGAGATTTGCCCGGCGGAGCGTCGCGACGTCCAGATTGGCACCGGTGAACGTGGCCCCGGTGGCCGTGGCATCGGTGAAATCGCAAGAGAAAAGATTCGCCTGGTCGAAGTGCGTGCCGGTCAGGGTCGCGCCGCTCAGGTCAGCTTTGCGGAAGTCCACGCCTCGGAAATCGAGGCCGCTCAGGTCGAGCCGGCTCAAATCCGGGATCTGGCCTTCCCTGACCCGGGTCAAATACCCCTTGACCTGGTCCACGGTCCGCAGGGACTCTGCGGGCGGACGCTCGGCGGCGGTTCCGCGGGGCGTCTCCATCGCCGGCATGCCGCTCATTTCCTGGGCCCCGAGGCCGGCCGGCAACCACATCAGGGCCAACATCGACCATGGGGCTCGTCGCATCCGATCCCTCGGGACAGTGGTGTTGTGCTTCATGACACGCCCCTGCTACGGAAAAGCACCGGGGCCGCCCGGCAGCTGCGGCCCCGAGGGGGGAATCTAGCCGGGGGATAGCCGGCTAGCTATCGCCGCGCTTCAGCGCTGGTCTACCCATGCCGATCTTTCCGTCCGCACGGCCTTTGATGTACAGGTACATCTCCTGAATCTTTTCCATTTCGAGGCCGAGCGCGCACCACGCTGGCATCCCTTTGTCAGGGCGGCCGGCGCAGACGGTGGTGATGAAGGCCTCCTTGGTCGGGATGGTGCCGCCCTCCTTCAGGGACACGATCAGGGCGGGAGCGAACGAGGTCCCCACGGCGTATTCGCCATGACAGCGGGAGCAATTGAGCTCGAACTGCTTCCAGCCCTGGTAGGTGTCGTTGTCCAGGGTATCTCGTGGCGCCGGATGGTACTCGTCGTGAACCTGCTGAGCCTGCAGCGCGGAAACCGACACGAGCACCGCCGCCCCCGCGAGGGTGGCGGCGGCGCGACAGCTGCGAAGAACAGACCGGATCATCGCCGTGAGAGTTCCTTTCCGTGGTGTGCGCTGCCGGACCGACCGGTACCCGGCCAGCTGGTTGACGCGGCTACCGCGCCGGCCCGGCGGCGGGCCGCTGCCCCGCGGCGGAGTCGGCAGGCAGGGGAAGCAGCGGAATACCGTAGCGCTCCAGCAGCGCGCGGATCTCGGGGGCGCGAGCATCCAGAAATTTCTGCAGACTGTCCTTGAGCTCGCGCTCGCGCCGCCGGGTTCCCAGGCCCATGCTGAAGGCGAACGGGATGTGGGAGAGCGTGTCGTTGTTCACGGGGGTGAGCGTGAGATCGGCGCCGAGCTGCTTGGCGTAGTAGCCCGCGATCGGTCCCCAGACGATAGCCAGGTCGATCGAGTCGGAGACCACGGCCTTGATGATGTCGTCGGGGTGATTCATCCCGCCCATGTAAACCGTCGGAAACCCGACCAGGTTGCCCACGACTCCGTGGGCGGAGAGCGCCATGGCCGGAGGCGTGTTTTCCCCGTCCGCGGCGAACAGATGCACGCCGATCTTCATGGTCTTGAGCGCCGGATCGTCGAGACTGGTGACCTGGTGCGCAACGTTCCGCCGCTGGACAATGACGTAGCTGGTGCGGAAGTAGGGACGGGTGACCCCGGCCATGTCAAACTCGGAGGGGGCCTGCATGATGACATCACAGTACATGCCGTTCAGCATCCGGATGAGGCCGCGCGGCGCGGCCCACCAGACATACTCGAGCCGGGCATTCCATTGCTTGGCGAGCAGTTCCGCAAGCTTGTTCTCCACACCTTCACCGGCCTGATTGGAGAACGGGAGGTTGTCGGGATCGGCACATACCCTGAGGAGGCCGGGAGTGAGGGGTGCCGGGCGCTGGGCGGCAGCAGAAGTCGGTCCGGACAGGCTGAGGCCGAGCAGCGGGAGCAGGATCTGGGTGAAGCGAAAGCTGGCCATCGGTGGGGTACTCCGCCCGGCGCGGAGGCAGGCTCCGGGCGCTCGGTAGAGGATCGTCAGATGACAGGACAAGGGGCGGGTCAGTGACCCGCCCCCTGCCTTGGAACGTAGCTACGGTGTCGTGTGCGTACTAGGGGCGAAGCACTGCTTCGCCCCTAGTCCGTTCCGGTTACAGCCCGAAGACGGTGAGCACGCCACCCTGAGTGGAGAACTGGCCAGCGTCACCGAAGGCGCCCAGCGCGCCGAGGCCCGCAGTCGGGTCCTCAGCGCCGATGCCCGCGGCCACACCGATGCCAGCCCAGCCACCGATGCCCGACAGGACGGCGACGTACTGCTTGCCATCCGGACCCTTGTAGGTCATCGGGTTGCCGATGATGCCCGACGGGGTCTTGAACTTCCACAGCAACTTGCCGGTCTTCTGATCGACCGCCTTGAGCCAGCCTTCCATGGTGCCGTAGAAGACCAGGCCGCCCGCGGTGGTCAGCGCCCCGCCGTACGCGGCGAGGTTCTCCTTGATCTCCCAGACGACCTTGCCGGCCATCGGGTCCCAGGCGATGAAGCGGCCGCGATGGCCGCCCGGGCCCGGGAACATCCGCACGATCGCGCCGACGTACGGCTGACCGCGGGTGTACTTCACCTCGACGCCCTCGTAATCCATGCAGATGTGGTTCGCGGGGACGTAAATGAGGCCGGTGATCGGGGAGTACGCCACCGGCTGCTGATCCTTGAAGCCGATGGCGGCCGGGCAGATGCCCTCGCCGTTCTTCTTCGAGGACGTGCCGTAGCGCGGATCCTTGACCGGGACACCAGTGGACACGACACCCTCGACCGGGGTGCTGGTGCCGGCGTTCTTGGCCCAGTTGATCGGACCATAGGCGTTGGCCACGACGACCTTGCCGTTGGTGCGATCGACCGTGTACCCGATGCCGTTACGATCGAAGTGGGCCAGCAGCTTCTGGCCGCCCTTCTCGAACAGCAGGTTCTCGTTGATGCCGTCGTAGTCCCACTCGTCATGCGGCGTCATCTGGTACGCCCACTTGGCCTGGCCCGTCTCCGGGTTCCGGGCGAAGATGGTCATGGACCACTTATTGTCGCCGGGACGCTGGTCGGGGTTCCACGAGCCGGGGTTACCGGAGTTGTAGTAGAGCAGGTTCAGCTCGGGATCGTAGCTGTACCAACCCCACGTAGTGCCGCCGCCCCGCTTCCATTCATCGCCCTGCCAGGTGGACACGCCGAGGTCCTTGCCCTTGTGCGACGGATAGTTGGCGTTGGCGACTTCGGGAACCAGCGTCTCGCTGTCCGGGCCGGTGGAGTACGCGGTCCAGAGGTGCTTGCCGGTGTTCACGTCGAACGCGGACACCCGGCCACGGACGCCGAACTCACCACCGGAAATGCCGGCGACGACGATGTCCTTGATCACGATCGGGGCGTTGGTCATGGTCGCCCCGTCCTTGTAGCCGACCGCTTCGGTCTGCGAACCGGACTGCGAGGGATGCTGTGCCGACCACAGCTGCTTGCCGGTCTTGGCGTCGATCGCGACCAGACTGCCCTCCAGCGCCTCGATGAAGAGCTTGCCGCTGGCGTGATACGCGGTCCCACGGTTGACCAGGTCGCAGCAGGCGATGGGGATCGCGTCGGGGTTGTTCTTCGGGGTGAACTTCCAGATCTGCGGCGCGCCTTCCTTCGCGAGGTCGAGCGCGTACACGATGTTCGGGAACGACGTGTGTACGTACATCACGTTCCCGACGACGAGGGGATTGCCCTCGTGCCCGCGCAGCGTGCCGGTCGAGAACGTCCACGAGGCCTTCAGATTGGCGACGTTGGACGTGCTGACCTGCGCCAGCGGGCTGAAGCGCTGGAGGCTGTAGTCCCGGCCAGCCATCTGCCAGTCGCCTTCCGGGGCGTTCCGCGTCCATGCCCCCGAACGCGCCTGGGCCTGAGCCGAAGCCGCGAGCAGCGAAAGCCCCGCGACCAGCCCGCCAGACAACATCCTGCGGGTAATACTGTTCATAAGATGACCTCATGATGAAGGGTGACAGCAGCCTGTGAGGGCCGCTTACTGCGCGGAGCCTCACCGGGTACCCGCGCCGGCGTTGCGCGGGCGTAGCCCGGCGATTCCCCGAGACTCGTAGTGCACCTGCAACTCCCAAAAACTTCAGCGGCCACCCGGCTACCTGAAGCCGAACGGCCGCGACCAGCCTACCTCTCGATGACTCCGTGACGGTCCCGCCACGTGTCATTATGAAACGCCAGCGGAATATTCCACTTCCCGCAATTCCCCTTGGCGCCGTTCCAGCAAATGCCGGAGCAACGCCGCCAGGGCCAAGCGGAGGTGACGCTGGAAGAACACACTTCCACGGCACTCCTCCATCGGCGCAGCACCGACACCCGGGGGTCCGGATGCGGTGTGGTCGCGGTATGGTTGATGGAAAGCGGGCTTGTTATCAACCGGGGAGGGGATCCCCGACTGTTGCGGCCGCACCGATCATGCTGGCTGATAGTACCATCCATCCAGGAAAGAGTTCCCCGCCGGAACCCCCCGAACGAATGGGGGGTCAGTATACAGCCCGCCCAAAGTGCTGTCAATTAGGCCACCTGGGCGGCTCCAGGGCCTCCCGCCGGTCAAGGCCCAACCCCCCGCCACTGGCTGCTCACCAGCGCCCCCCGTTCGGCAAATGGAGTAGCGAACACCAGCCCCCGCCCGCCAAGGTCGCCCCTGACCCTCAGGGCCATGTCCCGGGCAGCGTCCTCGTCGGGCACTAGCCCGTAAACCGCCGGTCCCCAGGAGCTCTGGCCCACTCCCAGGGCCCCGTAGCGGGCCATCTGGTCGATCAGCTTCCTGCTGGCCCCGGGCGCGAAGGGGCCGCCCTGGGCGGCGGCGAACCAGCCCCCGGTGATCCGCTGGATCTCCGTGAGGGCTGCCCCGAAGGCCGTCAGATCGGCATCCGCCAGGGCCGGCAACAGCTGCAGCAGGACCAGGTGGGCCACCCGCTCCACTTCCCGCTCGGAGGGAAGCGGCAGCCGCTCGAACGCCGCGGACTCGGCCGATCCCGAGAGGCCGGGCTGGCCTTCGGGAATGGCAATCACGCAGCGCCAGGTGGAAGGGATCGGCAGCCGAGAAATGAGCGGAGCCACCGTATCGCTCTCGGGTCGCCGCCCCCCCTCCAGCACGAATCCGCCCAGCGCGAACGTCCAGGTCCCGATCGCGGACCGGACGCCCCGTCCCACTTGCCGTGCCAGCGTCACCGGCTCCGCTGGCTGTCCATAGAGCTCGGCCAGCGCCCTGGCGACCGTCAGCGCAAGCTGGGTTCCCGATCCCAACCCGGCGTGCGCGGGAATGGCCCGGTGCACCTTGAGGTGTGCCCCCCCACGGATCTGCACGGACTCGAGGTAGCGCTCTGCAAACGCCTGGGCGCGTTCCGCGTCCGGCCCCTCGGCTGTGAGCCGGTCGTCGGGAGTCACCTCGACGAGCACGGACGGGGAGGGTACCGCCGCACCGATTCCGCCGAAGCGGCGGCCTCGGTGCCCTCGCAGGTCGAGAATCCCGAAGTGGAGCCGGGCGGGGGCTTCTACGGTAACCCGGGTTGGCCCGCCCGACGGGTGGGTCATGCCGCGGGCACACCAGCGAGCTTGTCACGGACGAAACTGGTGAGCAGGGCCATGGCCTCGACCTCCCGGGGCCCCGCGGTCTTGTCCACGATCACCTGCAGGCGCTCGAACTCGGCCCGGACCTGCTCGGCGGGGAGCAGATGAGTCCGAGTGGCCAGGATGGCCGCCTCCAGTACGGCGTGGCGAGCCCGATTGAAGCCGAGAAACTCCCGGCGAAATCCCCGGTGCACGACCCGGGTCACGATGCGCGAGCGGGGCGGGGTAGCATCCGCCGAGACCACTTCCACCTCGCGCCAGGAGCAGGCGGCTTCGATCACCACGCCCCGAACCCGGGCGGCGGGTGCATGGGGACAGGCCGCCGTCCCGATGGCTCCCTGGGCGAAGATCAAGACGTCGTCGGTCAGGTTGACCACGGCGGCGCCGGTTGCCTGGAGGTTGCGGAAGGTGGACGTGTCGATAAAGGGCTTGACCACGATGATCTCTTCGCCCCATTCGACCCCCATGGGGGCGATGTTGGGCTGGCCGGCGGAGTCGAGGGTCGTGAGAATGGATTCGATGATCATGAGGACGAGATGACAAGAGGACGAGAGGACGAGAGGACAAAAGGACCAGGGACGAGAAGGCCGTCCTCTCGTCCTCTCGCCCCGTATGCTAGCACCACCGCCCGGAACCAAGGTAGAGGCGGGAACCCGGCTTCGCTCTGCACCGGCCGAGCCGCCCAGCCGCCTACCGCACCAGTTCCGGCGGCGGGGGCGCCGTGGCCAGGTCCGGTTCGCCGCCTGGCGGGGGGACCGAGGCGCCATCCGCCCGGTCAGGCACATGGCTGCCTCGGCCTCCGGTCAGGAACCAGTCCAGCATGCGATAGCCATATTCAGTCAGCACCGACTCCGGATGGAACTGGACGCCGACCACCGGATGGTCGAGGTGGGCAACGGCCATGATCTCCCGGTCTTCCGCGGTGGCGGTGACCCGCAGGACTTCGGGTACGGATTCAGGCGAAATGACCAGGGAATGGTAGCGGGTCGCAACGAGCGGACTGGGGAGACCGGTGAAGATGGAGGTGCCCTGGTGGTACACCCGCGAGGTCTTCCCGTGCATTGGCCGTGTGGCCCGCACGATCTCGGCGCCGTAGGCCGCGCCGATGGCCTGGTGGCCGAGGCAGACACCGAGAATGGGGACCGTCCCGCCGAACCGCCGGACGACCTCCACCGAGATTCCTGCCTCCGCCGGCGTGCAGGGTCCGGGCGATATGATAATGTGGCTGGGTGCCAGGGCCGCGATGTCGTCGAGGTTGATCGCGTCGTTGCGGCGCACGATCGCTTCGCCCCCCAGCTCCATCACATAGCGGGCGAGGTTGTAGACGAAGCTGTCGTAATTATCCAGCAGGAGGATCATGGCGTAGTTACCGCGCCGGCGAGCGCCGTGATCAGCGCCCGGGCCTTGTCCAGGGTTTCCTGGTACTCGCTCTCCGGGTCGGAATCGGCAACGATACCGCCGCCCACCGAGAAGGTCACCCGGCCGCCCATGGCCAGGGCCGTCCGGATGACGATGCTCGTGTCCATTGCCCCGGTCGTGCTCAGGTACCCGACGGAGCCGCAGTAGATCCCCCGACGCGACGGCTCCAGCTCCGCGATGATCTCCATGGCCCTGACCTTGGGGGCTCCGGTGATGGAGCCACCGGGGAAGGCCGCCGCCAGCAGGTCGGCCGCCTCCCGGCCGGGAGCCAGCGTCCCCACCACGGTCGATACCAGGTGGTGCACGGTCCGGTACTCTTCCAGCGCGAACAGCTCCGGCACCCGGACCGTGCCTGGCCGGCAGACCCGGGACAAGTCGTTCCGGAGCAGGTCGACGATCATCAGGTTCTCGGCCCGGTCCTTCTCGCTGTCCTGGAGTGAGCGCGACAGCGCCGCGTCGTGAAGCGGCGAGAGGCCCCGGGGCCGGGTGCCCTTGATTGGTCGAGTCTCCACCTGGCCGTCCGGATCCACGCGCAGGAATCGCTCCGGCGAAGCGCTGGCAACGTACATCCCTTCATACTCGAGATACGCCGCAAACGGCGCGGGATTCACCTCGCGGAGCCGCCGGTACAGGAGCCACGGGTCCTCTTCCAGCGGCACTTCCAGCCGTTGTGACAGGTTGGCCTGAAAGATGTCGCCCGCGACGATGTACTCGCGGACCCGGGTGACCGCGTCGAGATAGCCTCGGTGAGTGAACGAGGAGCGGAGTCCGATCCCGGTCGCGTAATCCGGGCCGCTCACCGGGAAGGAAGGTGCTGGCGGGGGTGTATTCCGGCGGATCAGGGTCCGGCCGGCCGCGCCGGCCGCGGGCCCGGCCAGGATGCGCCGGACCCAGCCCAGGCGTTCGGCCGCATGGTGCGATCGTTGATCCCCTTGGGACGGAATGCCGGTCGATACGATCCAGCAACGGCCGGCGCGGTGATCCCAGGCGATGACCCAGTCGTACAGACACAACACCGCATCGGGCAGAAACAGGTCGTCATACCGCGGGACGGGGAGGCGTTCCAGCACCGCGCCGTAGTCGTACCCCAGGTAGCCCGCGAGTCCTCCCTGGAACGGCGGAATCCCCGGCACCGGCTCGGCCCGATACCGGCCGAGGAGAGCGCGGGCCTGGTCCAATGCGGAGACGCCGCCCGGGCCCTTGGTCCGGATCACGGCCACCGGCGCCGCCGACAGGAATGAGTACCGGCCAAAGCGTTCCGCATCGGCGGCACTGTCGAGGAACAGCAGGTGCGGCTGGCCCAGGAAGTGTTCTGCGGTCGCGACGGGATCGGGCGCGGGCGCGACCTCCTCGACCAGGGGGAGGTCAAGCACTGGGCGGACCGGCGGAGCGGCGGACAGACGGACTGGGCACCACGGTCATGACTTGCGCGGCTTTCTCAGACCCCGAGGGCCGGCTCGCGGCTTCTTCCCCCCGGTCCGCCCGCCCGCCGGTCCGCCCGCCCGCCTCATGGTGAGCTTCACGTGTTCCCGACGTGGATCTTCCGGCGGGGTGAGGTAGCCCCAGTCGAGTTGCCCCTCCTGCCGGTAGGTCTTCCCCAGCACGATGGCGAGCTGCGCCTTGGCGAGCTCCTTTCCCAGATAGAAGGCGTGGGAGGGCTCATCAACTCCGAGCTGGTTGAAGATCTCCTGAATCCCGGTCCCCCGAATGAACAGCTCGTGGTTGAAGACCGTGATGACCGCACCGTCAGTATAGATGCGGAAGTTGGGGTCGGTCACCTTCGACTGCATCTCCCGGAGCTCCGCCTCCGTGTACCGAAGGATGCTCGCATCCTTGATCGTCACCAGGCGATCGTCGATCTGCTTCGGCGGGGTCCTGCGGGTGATGGCAAAGTGCATCAGCCGGCGGGCGATATCGATCTCGCGTACCGACCCCCGCGCCCAGGGAATCACCTCCGTGGTCAGCACCGCCCGGACGCCCACCTCCTGGCAGATGCCGATCAGCAGGGCGTTGATGCCGGTGGAGTCGGCGCTGGTAAGCTCGGTAATGTTGCCGATCCCCATCAGCTGTGCCGCCGCGGGGTAGCGGCGGTGCACGTCGGCGTAGCGTTCCAGGGAGGCCATGAACCCGAAGCCGATCGGCTCCACGATCGGGTCGATGAGGTAAGGCACCCGCGAGCGCTCCAGCTCGTTGAGGGTCGGTTCGAGCGACTCGAGGCCGCCGCCGAAGTCGGGAATAGCGACCGCGCGGGCGCCGGTCCCACCGAGATCCGCGATCACTTCACGGTTGCTGCCATTGACGCTCAGCACCAGCTCGGCGCCTGCGGCGACCGCGGTGCGAATCTCGGCGGGGTCGAAGGAATCGATGCTCACCCTGGACCCTTCGCGGCGCAGCTCGTCAACCAGGTCCGCAAGGCCGGGGAAGGGAACCCCCGGAGTGCAGCCGACGTCGATGAGGTCGGCGCCGGAGCGGTGGTAATGTGCCGCTTCGCGGTGCAGGTCTTCACGGCTCCGCTTGGGGGCGTTGTTCAGCTCGGCGAGGATCTCGATGTCGTATGCGCCGTAATCACGCGCCAGGGCCGCCTGACCGAAGTGTTGGGGGATTTCCCGGAGGTCCTTGGGGCCCCGTTCGACCGGCAGCCCGAAGCGCTCGACCAGCGCTCCGAGATCGCCTTCCACGAGGCCGGGCAGCAGGATCAGGTCGGTCCCCGCGGGCACGGTCAGAAACCTGGCGATCCATGGCGTCGTCATCAGGGCCGCGACGGTGATCTTGAGGACTGCGACCTCCGCCAGGAACGGGGGCTCCATTTCCTTCAGCACCCGCCGCAGAGCCGGTTCCGCCAGCTTGCCCGTGACGAAGAGAACCCGACGGTAGGACGGTGCGGCGGAGGAACGCGACGGGCTGGTCACGGTCCGCTGCCGTGGCGCCGTCGGGCCGGCTCACCGCCCACCGTCATTTCGGCTCGCCCCCACGCACCCACTTATTGGGTGTTCCCTCCAACGCGCCGCCCGTCGGTCTCCAGAGCACCGAGTCCTCGATTTTCCGTGCCAACTCCCAGTCCTTGTCTGTGATGCCCCCGGCGGCATGGTTCTGCAGCTTCACCCAGACCTTGGCCCAGGTGACGGTCAGGTCCGGGTGGTGGTAGGCCGCCTCTGCGAGAAAACCGATGCTGTTCACCAGGGCCAGCGTAGTGAGCCAGCCGTCCGTCTTGTACTGCCGACGGATCCAGCCGTCCTCGTAGTACCAGCCAGGAAGCGCCTTGAGCTTGTCGGCGATCTCGCTGTCGCTGTAGGTCCGCTCTTTGGTAGCCATGCGAGTCCTCCTTGCTCTCGTCAGTCGTTAGCCGTCAGCGTTCAGCCGCCAGCCGTTCGCAATCAACAACCCTCGTTGCCCGCAAGTTGCCGAGGCGCCGAGCCGCCTACATCACATCCCCCCCGTTCACCATGATCATCTGTCCGGTGACGTAGCGGGCGGCGTCAGAGGCGAGGTAGACCGCCGCGGCGGCGACATCGGCCGGGGTACCCCACCGGCGCAGCGGGATCTGGCGGGCGATCTCCTGGCGAAAGGCCTCCGGTGCTTCGTACCCGAAGGCGGTCTCGATCCAGCCGGGTCCCAGCACGTTCACCCGTACCTTGGGCGCGACCGACCGGGCGAGGGAGCGACTGAAGCTCAACACCCCGCCCTTGACCGCCGCAAAGAGCTCCGGATTCTCCCCGGGCATGCCCCGGAGAACCCGGTCCCAGGACATGTTGATGATGACCCCGCCATCGGGTTGGGCACTCATCAGGCCGGCCCCGATCCAGGACGCCAGAATGGTTCCCCGGAGGTCGACGGCCAGTAGCCGGTCGAGCTTTTCGAGTCTCGACAGCTTGGCCCCGGGGCCGGTGAGAATGTCGGCGCCCGCGTTGTTGATCCAGGCGTCAACGCCGCCGAGGGTCGCACGCGCCACATCAGCTACCCGGGCCAGGTCGTCGGCGTCGCTCAGATTGGCCTGGACGACTACGGCGCGTCGCCCGCCTTCACGAATGTCGCCCGCGACCGCCTCCGCGCCGACCAGATTGGCGCGGTAGGTCAGGACGACATCGGCGCCGGCGCGCGCCGCGGCCAGTGCGATCGCTCTTCCGATCCCACTCGACGCCCCGGTGACCAGGACTCGCTTGCCTGCCAGGTGCGACGGTGGATTGTTGTTGTCAACGCCCATGGCTCGGCGTAACATACCGGGGCAGCCAAGGGAGGCAAACGGTGCGATTGTTGGTGAGTGTGCGGACCCCGACCGAGGCCAATCGGGCGCTGGCGGGTGGGGCGGAAATCATCGATGCCAAGGAGCCGGCTCACGGCGCGCTCGGCGCGGTCTCCGCCACGACGCTGAGAGCAATCCGGGCCGCCGTCCCGCCGCAGGTGGCCCTGAGCGCTGCCTTGGGCGATGTCGCGACCGGGGCCGACGTCCTCGGCCGCCTGGCTGCCGTGACCGTCCCGCTCGCTTTCGTGAAACTGGGGTTCCGGGGCGTCCCCGACCCTCGGCGGGTGGAAACACTGATTGAGGCGGCCGTCGGCCGGGCGAAGCGGCTTCCCGGTCGACCGGCGGTCATCGCCGTCGCCTACGCGGATTTTCGGCGCGCCGGGTCACCCGCTCCGGAGAGCTTCGTGACGGTCCTCCCGCGGGGCGGGGCGGGCGGCCTCCTGGTGGACACCTGCTTCAAGGACGGCGGTGGCCTCTTTGCGGCGCTCTCGGTGGACCAGCTTGCCGCTTTGGGGTCGGCCCTGAATGCCGAGGCATTGACCTTCGCGGTGGCCGGCAGTCTTGGCCAAGAGCAGGTGCGCGCGGCCCGCGACGTAGGCGCTGCCATCTTTGGGGTGCGGGGGGCGGTGTGTCGAGGGGGGCGAGGGGGAGAAGTGGAGGAGGACCTGGTCCGCCGGCTGGCGGAAGCGGTTGGCTCGGAGCCGACCCTGGCGACGGTTTAGCCCCCAATGGCCTGGTCCAGCGACTCCTCGGCGGCACTGACAACCCGCCACCGCATCCCCGCAGCGACCGCCCGCCGGAAATAGGGATCCACCAGCTCATCGCCTCCTGCCACCGGCTTGAGCAGCACCAATTCCTCCGCACCGAGCAGAGTTCCCAGATAGGCGGCCAGGCTGTCACTCGTGACCTCCCAGGTGTGGGGCAGCTCGTCGGCTGCCCGTAGCCACCGGAAGGGGGCCAGAACCGGGACGGCGCCCAGGGCATGCGCGGCGAGGATTCCCGGCCGGTCCTCGACGAGCCGTCCCCCGGGGATGTGGTCGACCAAGGCGTGGGCGTATTGGTCCATCGCGAGGATCGCCATCCAATGGGCCGCTGACGGGGAGAGGTAGTGATCCCGCTGAAAGGCGCGCACCGGCTCCGCGAACGGACCGCCACCGGGCACCACCACCAGCGCGCGCCGTGCGGCTACCCGGGCGAGGGCCTCACCGACCCGCGGCAGCGCCGCGGACAGGGCCAGCAGGCCACCGCCCACTTTCACGAGGAGGAGTGGGCGGCCCGGAGGGTCCGGGCGGGGTGACCCGCTGTCAGGCCGCCCGTCGTCGGGGGAGGCATCGGACTTCACCCGTTCCATGGTACCTTTCCTCCCGATGGAACTCATCCCGGTTCTAGACCTGCTGCGGGGCCAGGCAGTGCATGCCCGGCACGGGACGCGTCAAAAGTACCAGCCGGTGCAGTCGGTGCTGCTCCCTGGTCGCGTCGGCGATGCCGTGGCGCTGGCGCGCGCCTATCACACGATGATGGGGGCCTGGCGCTGCTACGTGGCCGATCTCGACGCCATCGAGGGCTGGGCCCCCCAGACCAAGCTCATTCAGGCGATGGCCGATTCGGACCATGGGTTCGGCGAAGGCCTGATCGTGGATGGAGGCGTCACCACGCCGCGGGCAGCGGAGGCGCTGCTCCGCGCCGGCGCGACGACGCTGGCGGTGGGGCTCGAGACCCTGCGAGGGTTCGCCGAGCTCCGGGCCATCGTCGGCGCGGTGGGCGGCGACCGCGTGATCTTCAGCCTGGACCTGCTCGACGGCCGTCCGATCCAGCGGCGGACCGGGCGGGTGGCGAGCGAGGAGGCCGTGGTGATCGAGCTGGCAGCCCGGGCGGCGGATGCCGGTGCTTCGGCGGTCCTGGTGCTCGATCTGGTGCAGGTCGGATCGGAGGCGGGGCCACGGAACCTGGAATTGATTGACGGCCTCAAGCGACTGCTTGGGGTACCGGTGTATGCCGGGGGCGGCGTGCGGTCGGAAGAGGACCTGGAGTTGCTGGAACAGGCCGGCTGCGACGCAGTCCTGGTGGGGTCTGCCATCCACAACGGCAGCATCAGCCCGCCCGGCAAGGATGCCGAGCCGCGGCGGCGGCCTCGCTGGGTCAGCGACTGAGCAGGCGTCAGTCGCTGATCGCCAGGCGGTAGGTCGCCGACTGGCCGAAGCTTTCCTCGACCTCCAGCTCGATCGCGGTGAGATTCCGGATCCCCATGGTTCCCAGCTCCTCCCGGGTGCGGTGCGCGAAATACTGCGCCAGCATCTCCGCGGTGGTGTTCTCGATCGGCACCATGGCGCAATCCACCACGGGAAACGTGTAGGTGTGTTCTCCGAAGTAATCCACGTGCCGGTGCTGCTGGTGATCCCGGAACGCGAGCTTGGGATTCTTGAGCGGCAGCAGGACCTTGTGGTCGATCTCGTCCACCAGCTTGCGCACCGCCTTCTTGAGAATGGAGAAGTCAACCACGAACGAACACTCGTTGTCCACGCTCCCCTCGACGGTCACGCCGACGCGATAGTTGTGCCCGTGCAGGGTCTCGCACTGATGACCACGAAAAGTGATGAAATGAGCGGAGCTGAAGACCAGGTAGTCCTTGCTCACGGTCACTTTGAAGTCACTGCGCACGGGACGTCCTCGAGCGATCGGTCGACCAGCCATCCAGGAGCAATACCACGAAGAGTGCCGCGGCGGTCAGGTCGGCCGTGGTGCCAGGGTTGCGTGAATTCTGGGGGTCGCGGAGGTCGGCGTCAAACGCCGCCAGGGCGCTCCGGCCTTCCGGCGTCCTGACCCCGCCGGCCCCGAGGACCACGGCAGCCTGGCGGCTGGTCAGCTCGGCGGCGGCCGTGCCGAGCTTGCGGGCGATCAGCGTGTCGGGCACCCGGCTGAGCAGTCCCAGAAAGGTCTCCACGGTCGCCGCATCCCACGCCAGGCCTTCGCCCCGGGCGGACCGGAGCAGCGGCACTCCGTACTCGAAGGTCGTCACGAAATCGGTCACATATTCCCTGGCGATGCTGTCGCGGTCGGCGGCGAGCTGCATCGCCTGGTACAGCGATACCGTCGGCTCTGCGGCGATATCCTGCCCCCGGACCGAACCCATCCCTCCCGGTCCGACCTCGCGGATGGCGGCATAGACGTCCCGGGCATCCTCGACCGTGGTTTCGCGAAGCACCGCTCCGAGGGCCTCCCGCAGGTTCCCGGCCCGCCGGACGGCCATCACCAGCGGCGCCAGCAGCAGGACCAGGCCCAGGTTGGTATTCGCCGAGGTCCACCGGCGAGTCGCGAGGATCGCCGCGAGGATGGTTGCGCCGAGCGGCCGCTCTCCCGCGCGGGCCAGTTCGGGGCCGGCTGCGATCGCGCTGCTGACGAAGTCGCTGTAGCTCATGTCGAGGAAGGGCCGTCCGGGCGACACGTTGCCGGGCTTCGGCGCGCTTGCCTCGAGGATGCAGGCGAGGGTCGCGAGCGATGCGAGGTCGGTTGGGGGAGGCGGGGCTTTCATCGTGGCGGACGTACCACGTACCGCGTACCGCGTACCCAACCCAGGCGTCCCCGGGCTACCGGATCCCTGGCGACAGGCCACAGTATCGGGTCCTGGGGACTCAGTACGCGGTACACGGTACCCGGCTACTACTTGCTAAGGAGTTGTTCCACAACCGCGCCCGCCACGTCGATCCCGGTTGCCTTCTGCAGGCCTTCCCAGCCGGGAATTCCGTTGACCTCCAGCACGTAGACCATGCCGTCCTGCGCCGGGAGAAGATCCACGCCGGCGTACTCGGCTCCGATCGCCTCTGCGGCGCACACCGCCAGGGCCGCCCACTCGGCAGGAAGGGCGAACGATCGCACGGCTCCGCCCCGGGAGAAGTTGGTGCGCCATCCCGGCGCGGTCCGCTCGATGGCCCCGAGCACCCGCCCCCCGACGACGAAGGCCCGGATGTCGCGTCCGCCGTGCTCGACGTACCGCTGCAGGTAGTAGACCCCGCGAACGGTCTCGAGCACCCGGAAGACCCGCCAGGCCATGTCTTCGTCGCTGACCCGGGACATGCCCAACCCCATCGAGCCGAACAGGGGCTTCACGACTACGTCCCCCAGCGCCCGAAACGCCGCGAAGGCGTCGTCCGCCGACTCGCACACCACCGTCGCCGGGGTGGGCAGGCCCGCCTGATCCAGGATGGCCGAGGTCCAGGCCTTGTCGACCGTGCGCTCGATGGCACGGCCGGTGTTCATCACCCGCACCCCGTCCGTCTCGAGCCGGTGCAGGGTATCGACCCGGTAGATGAGCTGTTCCAGCGATCCACTGGGAATGATTCGGGGGAGCAACGCCCGTGCGTCGCGGAGCCTGTGCCCGGCGTTGGTGACCCCCGGCTCGGAACCCATCCGCGCGACATTCCCCTCCCAGGGCAGCACCAGCGGAACCAGCCCGCGGGCGCTCACCGCACGCATCAGCTCCTCGATGTGCCATCCGCCGGCAGAGGAGAGAATGACGACTTCCATAGACAACCGGCGACGGGCGATGCCAGCCAGCTGGCCGCCCGTCGCCTCAGGACCTCAGGGCTGCGATGTAAGGTGGCCCACCAGCGCGGTCAGGCCTCCATCGGCAAACTTGGGCAGGTCGTCGCCGACCGCCTTGAAGGCCGCGGTGCCGGTGCCGGTCTTGAGGGCCGCCGCGCTCGGGAAATAGAGCTTGGCCTGCCGATACAGCGTTGCCGGCGAGCCGTCGAGGTTTCGGGAGAATTTCGTCAGTTCGGCCCTGGTGAAACCGATTTCACCGGCGCCCTGCCCCACGAGCGGCAGGTGGCTAGCCGCATAGTAGGTCTCGAATGCCGCGGCGTCCTTGGGGTTGTTGTAGATCACCGTGACCAGCGCGGTGGTATCGCCGGTGAGGAGCGGTGAAGCGTCGTTGGTCTGCTCGCCCACCAGCGCGATCAGCCCTCCGGTCGCGAAGTTCTTGAGGTCGTCACCCACGGCTTTGAAGCCGTCCGTTGCGGTGCCCTTTTCGAGATCCGCCATGTCCCGGAACCACAGGACGGCCTGCCGGTAGTAGGTCGGCTTCTTGCCGTCCAGGGTCGCGTCGAACTTGGTCAGCTCGGAGGCGACGATTCCGATCTCCGCCGCCTTGGCCTGAACCAGCGGAATGTGAGTCGCCCAGTAGTACTTCTCGAACGCCGCGGCGCTCTTCGGCAGATTGTAGATCACCGCCACGAAGGCCATCGGGGGCGGCGGTGGCGGCGGCGCCGCCTGGGCGGTGGTTTCTGCGGCCGGCTTTTCAGCCGGCTTGGCGCAGGCAGCGAGTGCGAGCATGCCGAGAGCTGCGAGGAGGGGGTAGCGGCGCATGGACAGGTCCAGGTGAAAGGGTTCGGTGACGTGGAGGCGAGCCGTGGGAGACCGCCGGATGGCGACCAGCCTCACTCGGGAAACAACGACTGCTTCAGCACCTCGGCATCGATCCGGCCCGCGTGGTGAGTCTTGCCGGACATCACACTGGTCAGCCACACCTCGGCGGGGCTGAACAGCAACGGGTCGATCTTATAGAAGTCCTTGTCGTAGCGCTCGAAGATCTCGAAGAACGTGCGGCCGTAGTCCTTCGAGGCGCTGGCCGGCAGGCGCCCCGCCAGGTCCGCCAGCTCGGTGTCACCGGCCCGTACAGTGTAATGAGCCTGACCGCCGTAGAGTATGCAGTCGTTGGTGCGGCCGATTCCCCGAAGGTCGTTCTTGGCGACCGTGGCAATCGGCGCCGTCCCGATTCCGCTCACCACCTTGCGCACATCGAAGCCCAGGGTCTCCATCTTGTGAAGTCCGGTCTCCAGGATCCTGGCCGAGATCTGGGTGCCCCCGGCGAGACTGGCGGTGGGTGCAATCACGAACGTCAGTTGTGACGGGGACAGGCCGGACTTCTTCGCCACATATACCGCGACCTCATCCGTCGGGAGTTCCCGGCTTTCGAGCACCAGCACGCCGCAGCTCGCCTGCTCGGCGTAGTCCAGCCTCTCGAACAGCTCTTTCTCCACCCGTGCATGGGCTCTGAGGGGGCCGGAGCCCATGGCGAAATACTTGTCGACGTGGATGGCCCACCCGGCGTACTGTGAGGCCATGCAGGCGATCGACGGATGGTCGGTTCGCACCTGGACCCCAGGCCAGTTCTCACCCCCCAGGGAGAGGGAGGTGTAGTCCACCTCGCCGAGCCCTCCCATGCAGATCCTTCCCAGAAGCAACCCGGCGTTCAGGCCACCTTCCGCCTTCACCCCCGCGTCGATGACGCGGGCGCTGCCGGGGAGAGTGGTCGCCAGCACCCGCAGCCCGGCGCTCTCCTCGACCATCGTCTCCGCGATGTCGCGGGCACGCTCGTTCATTCTGAAGCTGGTCATCTGCTCGTCCACGGTGGGTCGGCCGGGCGGGATCCAGGCCGGCGGCACTACTGCGGGTTAGGGGCGACAAGATAAGCGGAACCGGGGGCAGCCGGGAGGCGCTCTTCCCGGCCTCGCCAAGGAGGGTCAGGCCGGAATGAGGATCTCGCCGCTTCCGTCGTTGGCCAGGTCGCCCATGAAGCGGCGAGCCGGAAGCCCCCCTTCCGGCAGCGTGGCGAACCTCCCGGGCAGGACCCGCCACGACCGGACCAGCAGTGAGAGGAAGCCAAGGGGATACGTGCCGCAGTCGTTGAAGGTGGGAAGCAACGCGCCGGGGGCCTGCAGCAGCAGCAGGGTTCCCCGGCGCATGGCCAGGGCCGGGAACCGGCCCACACCACCCCAGATCGCTATGGTTCCGGCCACCATGCGGGAGGCGCAATAATCGCCGGCGCGGCCCTCGACCAGCAGTGTGCCCCGTCGCATCCGGTCGCCGGCCCGGTCCCCGACGTTGCCCGCCACCAGGACTGTCCCGCCCCGCATGCCGTGCCGGTCGCCCGGGATGGCCCCGCCGAGAAAGTCCCCCGCGTCGCCCGTCACATGCACGCTGCCGCCCGAGAGCCCGGACGCGGCGAAGGCCCCGACATTGCCCTGGACCTCCACATGCCCGCCCCGCATGCCTGCCGCCAGGGAGGCGCCAGTGTCTCCCTGGACCACGATCCGCCCGTGGGTCATACCGGCGCCGATCCGGTCCAGACGCTCGCACGAGTTGCAGATCTCCAGGTGAGAAGCAGACCTGCCCGTCACCGTAAAGAGGCTGTCTACCCGAACCTTGCGGTTGCCCTGCGTCAGCTCAATCGCGGCTGTTTCCGCCGGGCTCAGGTGCGCCAGGTGGTCGGCCACCAGGGGCGACATATCGACGCACTGGGAGGGACGCTCGCGCAGGGTCAGGCACAGCGTGCTCATGGAGGCGTCCCGATCAGTAGCCCCTGAAGCCGGGGCTGGCCGGACAATCAGGTAGTGGAGTCGAGGAGCAGCACTTCGCCGCGGTTCAGCTCGACCGCATCGCCACACCAGCGCTGATACGAGCCGTTCATGTGCGCGTCGCTGATCGGGAGACCCAGCCCTCGCAGGAAGGACAGATACAGACGCAGGAAGACGGGCCGGTAGGTACAGGCGTAGCTGAAGGTCGGCAGCATCTCCGTGGGATGCATGGAGACGATCGAACCGCGCTTCATCCCTGCACCGGTGCGGGCTCCCAGGTGCCCGAACACAACCACCGTGCCGGCCAGCATGTTCACGCCGGTGAAGTCGCCGGTGTCGCCCCCGATGGCCACGAGTCCGCGGCGCATTGCGCCGCCCACTTCGTTGCCCGCGTTGCCGAACACGAGGATCTCGCCGCCCTGGAGTCCCGCCGGGCTGCCCCGGGAAGCGCTGCCCACCAGGTGGCCGGCGTTGCCCTTGATGATGATCCGGCCGCCGGTCATCTCCGGCCCCACCCAGTCGCCCGCATCGCCCTCGACGATGATCTCCCCGCCGCTCATGCCCGCGCCGAGGTGCATCCCGGTGGAACCGTGCACCACGATACGGCCCTCGGCCATCCTCGCGCCGATCAGCTTCACCCGGGAGAGATCCCCGGTGAGGCGGATCTCGCCATTGGCCGCGCCCGAGATCGTGAAGAACTCACCCAGCTCCGCCGACAGGTTGCCGTGGACCACGACCAGCCGGGCCGCGTCGAGGGCGTTTAGCCCCGCGAGCCGGGTGGGGCTCAGGACTTCCGCCTCCAGCGGAACGGCCGGAGCCGTGTGGAGCGTGAACTCCAGGCTCATGGGGCCACTCCCGCGTGGCAGGGCGGCGTCCTCATGCCGGGGCGCCGTTCAGGAGCGAGTGCAGGCGGATCTGGTACTGGCCGAGGCCGCCGCCGTAGTTGCCGGCCGAGATCCTGAGTGCGCCCGCCTCCGCCGCAGCGTGGATGCCGAGGCGCATGGCGGTTTCCACCGCCGCGAGGTCGAGGCCGTCGATCACGATTTCCAGCACGCTTCCCATCTCCGCTCCCACCTGTGTCGCGGGGGCCACCGCACGCAGGCTCGGGCAGAAGGCATCATTGGTGGAGGCGTGGAGGAACTTGTACCGCGAGGAGGGCTTGCTGCCGCTGCGGACCACGCCGCCGGGAAACGGGAGGATCGCCCCGGTCACTCCGCGCATGGCCGCCGCCGCCGCTCCCGCCGCCCGGAGGGTGGCCGACTGATCCCGGCCTAGGATTAGGATGTTGCCGCCGCCCACCGCCGGCTGGATGCCGAACCGCTCATCGACCACGAACTCGCCATCCATGACCGGGATCCGCCACAGCCGCCGTCCCGCCAGCAGCTTGGAAATCTGGTAGCGGTCGCCGAAGAAGCGCAGCTGGCTTCCGACCTGGACCTTCGACTCCGCCGCCAGGCCGTCGTAACAGGCGGTGCTGGGGCAGGTCATGATGCACTGCCCCACCCGCTCGACCAGCCGCTTGCCGACACCTTCCTCGTTCATTGCGAAGAGCAGGACGCTAACGCCGGGCCGGCCGTCGGGGGTCTGGGCCGGCGGCAGGGTCGCCTCGATACCCGCCTCGCACTTGCAGCCGATGACCGAGGTCGCGAAGCCAGTCACCGACCGCGCTGCCGCCATGGCCCATTCGTCGGCGTCGGCGGTGATCACCAGGCGCGCCGCCCACATGGCAAAGGCTTCGGCGAAGGTGTCGTCGACCTCGGTCTCGTGGAGGAGCATCACGGCCCCGCTAGGCGTCGGCGGCGGGGGCGGCGGCCGCAGTCTGGTGCGCCGTCGGGACCGCCTGGTGCCGGTGCAGGTAGTGGAGATCCACCGGGTAGTTCGCGAACTGGATGGTGTAGAAGTCCTCGAAGAACGGCTGGATGACCTGCTCGATGCCGGGATCGTAGTCCGGCATGACGTGGAAGACACGGCCCTCGACATCCGCACGGAACTCGTGATCCTCGATGACGAGGGTCCCTTCCTTGATCACGTACCGGGGGGTCGAGAACATCTTCTCCTTGTCCGCATCCTCCTCGTAGATCGTGATGTCGGCATCCGCGCCGACCCCGAGGTGCCCCTTGGCCGTGAGCCCGAGCAGTCGCGCCGGGCCGGCCCGGGTGATGATGGCGATCTCGAAGAGCGAGTACTCCCGCTCCTGGCATTCCCGCAGGCCGCTGTTGTCGATGGCCTTCTGGTTCACCTTCGCCATCTCTTCCTTGCGGAACTCGCGGTCCATGAGCAGCCGGATCAGCTTGGGGTAGCTCATGAACGACCCGCCGTTGGGATGGTCGGTCGAGAACACCATGCGCCACGGGTCCTCCGAGCGCAGAAACAGTTCAAGCCCGATCGCCCACTGCAGAGCGTTGGTGTAGACCTTGTCCTGGTAGGTGAACGGCAGGATCCCGCAGCCGCTTTCGTTTTCGCTATCGGCATTGATCCACTTGTGGCTGCCGAAGCGCCGCAGCATGTAAGCGAGCGGGGCGTCCGCGGTCATACTGGTGGACCGGCCGAACATCACGGCGCCCACATCCGCACTGATGTTGGGATGCGTGTTGACATAGTCCGCGATCTCGCGGGCCTTGGATGTCGGGTTGTCCGTGGTCTTCCCGGCCACCGAGCCATAGCTGTGGAACTGGACGTGGGTGATGTGCACCCGCCGGCCGTCGGCGATCCGCATCGTCTCGAGCGTGGTCTCGTAGTTGCCGGAGTGGCCCAGGTTGTTGCAGTGGATGTGCACCGGGTGGGGCAGCCCCAGGTCCTCGGCGGCCTGGATGAAAGCGCCGATGACCTTCCGGGGGGTGAGGTCGAACGGGCCGATCTTCTGGTCGAGAGTGGTGATGTTGGCGTTCCGCTCCCCTTTCCACATCGCGTCCACACCGGGATTGACCAGCTTGGGGGCGTAGGCCTTGGTGGCGCTGATCCACCAGGCGAGCGTATGGCGGAATTCCTCGAGTCGCCCCTCCTGGAGCAGCCGGAAGAGCAGCACGTTGTTGCCAACCAGGACGAAGAATCCCTTGTCGATGACCGGGGTGTCCTGGAGCTCCTCCAGGGTGCTCCGCGCACCGAGCGGGGTCACCGCCGCCTCCATGGCCGCGGTATAGCCGAGGGCGGCGTAGCGATAGCCGGTCGCGAAGGTGGAGGGAACGGTGCCGCCGGTGCCAGAGCGCGTGACTCGGGTGCGTAGGTGCACATCGTGCCGGTGGTCCTCAGGCTGCAGCTTCCTCGCCATGTTCACCTTGGAGCCGGCGATATGGCAATGGATGTCGACCCCACCCGGCATTACCACCATGCCCCTGGCGTCCACGGTCTTGGTGCCCGCGGGAACCGCGGCGACGATCCGGCCGTCCTGGATGCAGATGTCCTGCACCACGCCGTCGAGACCGTTAGCCGGGTCGTACACCCTGCCGTTGGCGATGCGCAGCGTCGATGCCACGGGTCTGCCTCTGGAGGAGTGCGTGCTACGTGGCGACGGCGGCGAGCGGCGAACCGGCTGGGGTCCGGTTGCCGCCCAGGAGGGCACGCACCCGCTCGCGGATGGCGGTCAGCACCTGGTGGTCGCTCGGGTAGGGCGACTCGAATGCCGGACGCAGCGAGATGGGTACGTTATCCATCCGGTAGACCGTGCCCGGCACGTTGATACCGTAGGTGGCGGTGGTGAACGCCACTCGGGCCAGCTGGCTGGTCAGGCTGGTCTTGGGGTCGAGCGTGATGACCGGGATGCGTTTGAGGTGCTCGATGGCCGGCCTGGAGAAGTTCGAGGCGGGGTCACTCGCGAGGATCATTGCGGCGTCGGCCTCGCCCCGCGCGAGCAGGTCGGCCGTCGTCCACTCCCCGGGATTGAACCGCGGGTAGCCGCGGCTGAAATTCACGCCGAACGGGAAGCCCGTTTGCCAGGAGACGACGTTGTCGGCGCCGGTCACGTTGCCGTGCCCGCGTACCGGGGCCGCCACGAAATGGGTGAACTCGTTGAGGTCGGTGGCGAGCGCCAGCAGGGCCCCGGCGTTGAAATGCCGTCCCCGGGTCATGGTGAGGCCCATCCCGAACAACAGCGCCCCGAATTGGCAGCGCTTCATCCGTGCGACCAGGTCCTCCAGGACGGCCAGCGAGATACCGGTCCGCTGCTCGATCGAGGCATCGACCTTCCGTCCCTTCACCAGCGCCCGGAGCGACCATAGGACCTCGAAATCGCTCCCCGGCTTCACTTGGAGGAAGATGTCTGCCACCGGCGTGCTGGCGGTGCGCCGCACGTCGACCAGCGCCACCGTACGGTCCTTCCGGCCGTTGGGCGTGTACATGCCCTTCGGGGTCACCGCGTAGCGGGTGAACAGCCGCGGGTGCGCTTCGGCCGGGTTGCCGCCCCAGAAAATGATGAGGTCTGCCCGGTTCTTGATCTCGCCGAGGGACGCCGTGCTCTCGCCCAGGTTCTGGAACGCCATGCCCGTCGGGCCATGACAGACCGAGGTCGTGGTATCGAGGTTGCCCCCGATCATGTCGGCGATCGACACGGCGACGCGCTGCGCCTCACACGTGGTGTCCGACAGGCCGTAGATGATCGGGTAGCGCGCCTCGGCGAGGATCCTCGCCGCTTCCTCCACCCCTTCCTCGGTCGTCGCTTCCCGCCCGCCGATGAGGGCGAACGGACGCTCCTCGATGCCGTGCTCCTCGAACCACGCCTTGCCGAGGACGCAGGCATTCTGGGACTTGGTGATCTTGTGCTGCGCGACGTCCACGCTCAGCGTGATGTCGTCGCACACGCAGCCGCAGAAAGTGCAGGTGGCGTCCGTCACCGTCCGGGTATTGTCGTCGCTCATCGTTTCATTCTCCCGGGGCCTCATCGGGCCCCACCGGCTCAACCTCGACCTGCAGATTCTTCGAGAGCGGCATGCCGCTCCCGGCGGTATCACCTGCCATGAGTTGACTGGAAGCCGGGCCGTAGGCCATGAACAGGAGCCCCTTCGGGAGATCCTTGGTCTCGCGGCCCTTGCAGCGCAGGATTGTCTCGCCGGATGGCGTGCGCAGCCGCACCCGGCTGTCGGCCTTGAGGCCCAGGCGCGCCATATCCTCGACGTTCATCTCGAGCGTGGTGGACACGTCGAGGTACTCCGCCCCCGTCTTGCCGGCGCACAGCGCGGTACCTTGGCGTTTGGAGCGCCCGCCGATCAGGATCATCTTCTCTGGCATGGCAACCCGGGTGTCGGGAAATTGTGGGACAAGGGGATACGGACGTCTCCTCGGCAGGATCCCTTACCCCGATAAGAAACCTCCCCCGACCGTCCGCTCGGGGCATCCCATTACCTACTCTAGTATAGTGCGAAAGGCAGTATAGTGCGAAAGGCCCTGGAGCCAGGGCGCCTCAGGGGGCCCCGGCGGCTCAGGCGAGGATCTCGTGCAGCCGGAAGTGGTACTTGCCCAGTTTCCCGCCGTAGTCGCCGGCGCTCACCCGGCGGATTCCCCGTGCGGCGCCGAGGTCGACTACGGCGCAGATGCCGGCCCGCATGGCCGCGGCCACGTCCTCGGCGCTCAGGCCATCAATCACGATCTCCATCACCGCCCGGATGTCGGGCGAGAGCTGTGTGGTGGTGACACCCTTGATGGTCGGGCAGAACGCATCGTTCGTCGACGCCCGGAGGACAGGATACTTCGACCCGACCTTGGACCCGGAGCGCGCGATCCCGCCCGGAAAGGGCATGATCACGTTGGGCACCAGCCGCATCGCATCCACGGCGGCCTCGCAGGCGGTGAGCGCCTGCTCCTGCGATTCCGCCAGCACCAGGAAATTGCCCCCGCCCACCCCGCTGACCATCTCGGTGCTGTCCTGAATGAGGAACTCGCCGTCCATGACGGGAATCCGCCAGAAGCGCTGCCCGCCGATGAGCTTTGAGGTCTGGAAGCCGTCCCCGAAGTACCGGAGATACTTGCCAAGCGGGAGGGGCTCGCCTTGGTCCAGTCCGGCGAAGACGGCGCTGGTCGGTGACGTCAGCACGCACTGGCCTACCCGGCGCTCGACCTGCTTGGTGAGTTCCTTGGCGGAAACCGCGAACAGCAGCACCGAGACCCCCGGGCGACCATCGGGGGTTTCCTCTTCGGTAAGCTCCCGTTCGATCCCGGCCTCGCAGCCGCAGGCGATGACCGAGGTCGCGAACCCGGTGGCCGCCGCGGCCGCATGGTAGGCCCATTCCAGGGTGCGCGCGGTGATCCTGATCCGCGTGGCCTTCATCCCGAACGCCTCGGCGAAGGCATCGTCGATGGTGACGCCGTTGAGGATCATGAGGTCCGGCGCCGACAGGGGTGAACCAGGACTTCTGCGCCGTGGCCGAACACCCCCATCTCATCCTCTGCAATCCGGAAATGTTCCGCGCTGACGGTGTAGAATCGCTGGAAATGTTCCGCCACCCTCCGTTCGATGCCGGGATCGAACGCCGGCTGCACGGTGTGGAAGCGACCCCACATGAGGCTCACGATTTTGCCGTCCTTCACCACAAGCTCTCCGTCCTTGAAGACGTATTCCGGCGCGCTGAACATCCGTTCCCGATCCGGTTCGTCCCGGTACACGGTGACGTCCGCCCGGGCGCCCGGACCCAGATGGCCGATGTCCGGAAGGCCGAGCAGTCTGGCGGGGCCGGCCCGGGTGAGGATGGCGATCTCGTTCAGGGTGTACTCCCGCTGGATGCTCCCCAGGGTGGTCATCGCCTGGGCCTCCGGATGCAGCAGAGCCAGCCGTTCGTTCCGGAAGGTCCGATCCATGAGAAGCCGGATCAGGTGCGGATAGGTGATGAACGGTGCGCCGTTGGGATGATCGGTCGTCAGGAACACGCGCCATGGGTCCTGCACCAGCAGGAAGATTTCCAGCCCGATCGCCCACTGCAGCGCGTTGACATAGTGCTTCTCGCGATACTGGAACGGCAGCACCCCGCACCCGGCATCGCACTCGATATCCATGACGACGAATTTCTTCGGGCTGGCGAAGCTCGAATTCCGGTGCTGGGCCATGGTGTCGCCCGACGCCGTGACCGTTTGGCCGAACAGGACCTGCCCGACGTCGCAGGACGCGTTGGGCGTGGCGTTGATCGCCTCCGCGATCGGGGCCGCCGCGGAGGAGAACTTCCGGTCCCCCTCGGTGCCGTAACTGTGGAACTGGATGTGGGTGATATGAATGGGGAGCCCTTCCGAAGCGCGGATGGTGCCCAGCGTCGACTTGGCGTTTCCCGGGACTCCCAGGTTGCTGCTGTGCACGTGGAGCGGGTGAGGTATGCCGAGCTCGTATACGGCCCGGCTCAACACCCTGAGAACGTCGCGCGGCGTCACTCCGTAGAACGGGTGCTTCTCGTCCAGGTCCAGCATGCGGCGGTTGAACTTGAAGGCGGAGATCCCTCCCGGATTGACGACCTTGATTGCGAAGCAGCGGGTCGCGTTCAGGGTCCAGGCGACGTAGTCGTTGATGCGGGCCTGCGCCTCGCCCGCCGCCATGAGGCGGAGCAGGAAGTCGTCGCTGCCCAGCATCACGTAGCCGCCCTTGTCGACGATCGGTGTGTCGCCCATCTCCAGATGGGCCTGACGGGCATTGCTCGGCAGAACCGCCGGCTCGAAACAGGTGGTGTAGCCCATTTCGGCGTACCGGTACCCCGTGGCCAGGGTGCCTGGGGCGGCGTGGCCGGACGAGGCCCGGGTGAGGCCGGTGCGGGGAACCGGATCCGCGCTGTGGTCCTCGGGGAGCATCGCGCGCGCGATGTTCAGCTTCCCTCCCCCGATGTGAGTGTGCATGTCGATGGCGCCGGCCATGACCACGCGTCCGGTGAGGTCGTATTCCCGGTCGATCCGTTCGCCCGGCGGCGGGGCGGGCACCACCCACCCGTCCCGGATGAAGATGTCCCGAACCTGGCCGTCGACCCCCTGGACAGGGTCGTACAATCTTCCCGCCGCGAGCTTCAGCAGCATGAATCCGGCCTCCTAGACCGCCGCCTCAATGGCGGCGATCGCATCGGCGACACTGGGGAGGGGGGAGTCGCGCAGCCGCCGCACCGGCAACGCCACGACACGGTCGGTCCGGAACAGATGTCCGGCATGATCCACGCCCGGGGTGCCGACGGGAATGAAGACCGCCGGCTGCCGCTCAAGGGCCATCCCGTCCCGGCCGAGCACGATGGTCGGCACCGCGGTCGCCGGTGGGATGCGTGCCTCGTTGAAGCTGGAGATCCATAACAGCAGGTCCGCGCCGCCGGTCGCCAGCAGGCGGGCGGTCGAAAAATGGTAGGAGTCGTGCTCGGGTCGGCCGCGGCTGAAGGAGGTGCGCGTCCCGTAGCCGGTCTGCCACAGGAGCACGCTCTCAGCGGTCACGTCGCCTTCGCTGCCGCCAAGCGGGAGGCTGCTGAACCGGGTCTCCCGGTTCAGGTCCTTCACCAGTTCGCACAGCACCTGGATGGTCAGCTCGGCGTGGGGAAACTCGAAGTCCGCGGCTGCCCAGGTGGCCACCCCGTAGCGCGCGGCGCGCAGGCGATTCGCCAGCTTCCGCCAGACACCGACCGGTGCACCGCCGGCTTCCCTGGCTGCCACGGGCCGCCCCGCGACGATCGTCCGAAGCACGCTGAACGCCTCGTGCAGGCGTTCGGGATCGCAGGGCACCAGCTCGGGAGCGGGCCCCGGCCACTCGGATTCTTTCGGCAGGGCGCTGCCCAGGAACACGACGTCGCACCGTCGCTCCTTGGTAAACAGCGTTTCCTTCGGCGTCACACATCGCTCGAAGAACCGTGGGAACCGGCCTCCGACGTCACTGCTGACCACGAGCAGGAGGTCGGCCCGGTTGCGGACCTCGGAGAGGGTGGTGGCGATCCATCCGCCATCCTGCATCACCAGCAGATTGCGCACGCTGGCGGCGGAGTTCATGTGGTCCACGACGCCCCCGCAACGGTCAGCCAGGCGAGCCGCAGCCCGCACCCCGGCGACGTCGGTCCCCAGGCCAGCGACGAGCGGCAGCCGGGCTGACGCCACCAGCCGAGCAGCTTCCGCGACGGCCAGCTGCAGAGTGACCGGGCGGCCGGCGACCAGGGGAGTCGAGCGCACGGCGCCAGTCCTCTCGAATCCGGCCAACGCAATGCGGCACCCGTTCCGGCGCACGGCGACGCCGCCCCCGGTCGTGTCTACCACCAAGTCGTCGCACAAGAGCCCGCAGAACGGGCAGGTGACATCGGTAACTTCACCTGAGACCGGCGGGAGGGATGGCATGGTCAGAGGAATGTAATATCAGCTAAGATGTGGCAATGCGCGGATGTCCGTATGGGTGCTGAGGTTCTCCCGCTCCTGATCGCCGCCGTTACCGGGCGCGCTCTGGCGGCCTCCGCCGCAAGAGCGGGGTACCCGGTGATCGTGCTGGATTGCTTCGCGGACCGGGATACGGCTCTGGTCGCCAGGGCGTGCCGCCCGGTGGCAACGGGTGATGCCCCCCGCCTCGATCAGCGACTCCTCCTCGATGCGGCTCGCCAGCTGGCGCCGCCGGAGCGATCCTCGGGCCTGATCTACGGTTCGGGATTCGAGGGACGCACTGGGCTCCTGGCGCGGCTGGCCCGTGGGCGCCGTCTGTTCGGCAATCCGCCTCAGGTGATCGAAGCGGTGCGGGACCCGGCCCGAGTGTTTCCGCTTTTCGAGCGGATTGGGGTTCCGTACCCCGAAGTACGGTTCACGCGGCCCCCGGAGAGGGCGGGCTGGCTGGTGAAGCATCCCGGCGGTGCGGGCGGCGCCCGGGTGTGGCGCGCGGACGCCGGGAGCGCCCGGGGCGGAGCCTACTTTCAACGTTTCGAGCCTGGACAGGCTCATTCCGCCCTGTTTCTCGCCGACGGACGGCGCGCCGAGGTGGTCGGCTTCAACGCGCTGTGGACCGGGTCCCGCCGGCAGGATCGCCCCTTCCTCTACGGCGGTGCCATCGGCCCGGTCCCATTGCCGCCGGCAGTGGAGTCGGCGGTGCGCGGTCGGCTGGACTCACTGGTTCGGGCCACGGGCCTGGTCGGACTGAACGGCCTCGATTTTCTCCTGGTCGGCGAGGATTGGAAGGCTTTGGAGGTGAACCCGCGTCCCACGGCCACCATAGACCTTTACGATCCCGACTACCCGGACGGGCTCCTAGCGCTTCACCTGCGTGCCACACAGGGTGAGTTGCCGGCACGTCGGCGCAGGTCCGCGACCGTCCGTGGCCACGCCGTGGTGCAGGCGCCGGTCGGGGGGGTATTCCGTCCGAGCTTCGAGCTTCCCGAGTGGTGTCGAGACATTCCCCGAGCAGGCGTTCGCTTTCGCATCGGCGACCCCGTGTGCACCGTGCACGCAGAGGCGCGTGATCCCGCGGCCGCCCGGCAGCAGGTCCACGAGCGGCAACGAATGGTGGAACGCCTGCTCACCGACGCCGCCGCGAACCCCGCCATGACATGAAAATCTTCGTCTATGAGCTGGTCACCGGCGGCGGACTGCCCGGGGAGCCACCGCCGGCGTCCCTGGTGCACGAAGCGGACTTGATGCTTCGTACTCTGCTCGACGACTTGGCGGAGGTCCCGGGGCTCCGGGTGCTCACTTGCCGGGACCCCGGCCTTGCGCCGCTGCCGGGCGTCGAGGCACTCACCCCCGCGGGGGACGACTTCCTGACCTCCTATGACCGAGGGCTGGCCAGCTGTGATGCCGCCTGGCCGACGGCGCCCGAGACCGGCGGAGCCTTGGAACTGCTGGCCCGCCGGACGCTGGATCGAGACCGGGTTCTGCTGGGGTGCCGCCCTGAGGCGGTACGGCTCGCGGCGAGCAAGCACGCGACCGCCACGGTCCTTGGCCGGGCGGCGATTCCCGTAGTGCCGACCTTCAACAGCTCCCGGGACCTGCCGCCGATTGCGGGGCCCTGGATCGTCAAGCCGGATGACGGCGCCGGCGCCCTGGGTGTTCGCCGCGTTGCCGGATGGCGCGAAGCGGCGGAGCAGCTCGACGCCGGGGCTGGCCGGTGGGTGGCCGAGCCGTGGGTCGAGGGTGACGCCCGGAGCCTTTCGCTGCTGTGCGACGGGGGACGCTCGCTGCTCCTCGCCTGCAATCGCCAGCAGGTGGACATTGTCGACGGGGTCATCTCCCTGACCGGGATCGACGTCAATGCGGTGGCCGATCAGAGCGGCAACCTGGCCAGGCTCGGATCAGAGATCGCGGCGGCGATTCCTTCGCTCTGGGGCTACGTGGGGGTGGATTTCATCGAGACGGCGGCCGGCCCCGTCGTGGTGGAAATCAACCCGCGCCTGACCACCTCCTACTGCGGTCTCCGTCGCGCCATCGGCGCCAACGTCGCGGCCATGGTTCTGGGTCTGCTCGACGGCCGGGCGACCTGGTCAGCAGGGACCGGGAGCCCTCAGGAGGTGGCGCCGATGCTGGAAAGCGGCCATGAGTAGGTCTCCGGTCATCGGCTGGGACCTCGGCGGCGCGCATCTCAAGGCCGCGCGCCTCGATGCCGGCGGCTGCCCCGAGCGGGTCTTGCAGCTCGCTTCCCCATTGTGGCAGGGGATGGAACCCCTGCAGGATGCCGTCGACCAGGCGAGGTTGGACCTGGGCCCGGCGCCCCTGCACGCGATCACCATGACCGGGGAGATGGTGGACTACTTCGCCGGTCGCGCCGAAGGGGTGGCCCAACTGGTGGCCATGATGCGGCGGCAACTGCCCGATGCGACGCTTCGCTTCTTTGCCGGGCGGGAGGGGTTTGTCGATGCCGACCGCGCCGTCGCGGCGGCGCCCCTCGTGGCCTCGGCCAACTGGATGGCCAGCGCCGCACTGACCGCGGTACGGGTGGAGGCGGCGCTGTTCGTCGATATCGGCAGCACTACTACTGATCTGGTGCCGGTCGCCGGTGGACGAATCCTCGCGGTGGGCCGAGACGACGCCGGCCGTCTCGCCGCGGGCGAGCTGGAATACACCGGGGTCGTGCGGACTCCCCTCATGGCGCTGGCCGCCGAGGTGCCGTTTGCGGGGGAGCGAGTCCCTCTGATGGCCGAGTTCTTCGCGACTACCGCGGATGTGCATCGCTTGACCGGCGAGCTTCCCGAGACCGCCGACCAGTATCCTGCCGCGGACGGGGGGGCCAAGACGGTCGAAGGGAGCGCCCGGCGGTTGGCGCGGATGATCGGGAGGGACATGGAGTCGGCGTCGCTCGACTCCTGGCGGCGTCTCGCCGCTTGGCTGGCGCGCGCCCAGGCCCAGCGCATCGAAGACGCATGCGACCGCATCTGGTCTCGGGAACTACTGCCATCGGACGCCCCCGTTGTGGTGGCGGGAGTGGGACGCTTCATCGCGGTCGAGCTTGCCGCTCGCCGCGGTCTTCGGTGGGTGGACTTCGCCGATCTGCTCCCGGCCGGCGCTGCCGAGCCCGGCCAGATCGGGGACTGCGCTCCGGCCGTCGCCGTCGCCTGGCTGGCACAGCAGCAATAGGGAAGCCTCAGCCGGCTCCGAGGCGACCGAGGGCTGCTCCGGGGTCGATGACCTTCAGATGGTCCAGCACCGTCCCCGACGCCTCCCGAAGCCGGAGCGCGTCGACCAGACCCCGGTGCTCGCCCCCCGCCAGACCGTCGGCGATGAGGGCGGCGCCCTGTGCCCCCTGCTTGGCCCGTGAAGCAAACCCTCGCAGGTCGCTGATGGGCGCGATTGTCGCCAGCTTCGGCTCTAGCGCCAGCCGCACCTCGGGATCAGCAGCATGCCGGCCGGACAGAAGGATTTCCCGCGGACGCGGCGCGGAAGCTGTGAGGCTCAGGGCCGCCTTGAAGGCGCTCTCCACGTAGCCCTGCAGACCAGCATCGCCCGAGTCGGTTCGCCCGCCATGAAACAGCATCTCCTTGGTCACGCCCCCGGCCAGGAAGGCGACCTCTCCGTCCCAGGCCCCGGCGGACAGCCAGCCCATCGCCCCGCTGGTGCCTCCCATTCCGTCCACGATGGCACCCCCATCAACGGCCAGGGCGGCCGTGAACGCTCCGCCAAGCTCCAACATGATGAACGAGACATCCTGCGGAGCGAGACTCAATCGCCGGCCCTGATCCCACACGCCCAGGGCGGCAGCCGCCACCTTGTCGGCGGTGCCGAGATCGACCCGGTTCAGTTTGCGGTGAGGTGGCACGCTGGGGAGATGGATCACGCCGGGGGTGAATAGCACCGGCAGGCCTGAAGTCGCGAGGGTGCGCGCGAGTTGACGCAACCCTCCAATGCCACCCGGCTCGCCCGGACCTGAGAGAAGCGCCAGCCGGAGATCGGTCTCGCTCGCCTGTTGGGCGGCGACGAGAGGAAGGCCGTACCCCGATGGACCGGCGATGAGATCGGGGGGGCCGCCTTCCCGGAGCAGGGCGAGGAAGGCGACGGGGTCATTCAAGGCTTCGCGGGTTGGCAGCGAGAGATCAAGCCAGACCCGTCCACCGTCCAGTCCGCACAGGTCGACGGTAATGGTGCCCGGATCGATCCCGATGACGCGAGGCATTTTCGGTTTGGACGAGGCCGCGCGCGGGCCGCCCCGCCGGCTCGCTTTACATCTCCCGGGCCATGTCGGCGACCAGCTCCCGTCCAATCTCGGCGATCGCCTCGGCATCCAGCACCAGGTCGTTGCGCTCGAACAGCCGGGAGACGCAGCGTTTGTGGAGCTTGGTCTTGAAGTTCCCAACCCCAAAAGCGCCGTAGAGTGCCACCCCCTCCACGACCTTGCCGGCGTCGTTGAGCTCCACACCTTCGATTCCGAGGGGGGGAACTGCGTTCAAATCCACGGCGATCCGGAGCGACTTCTGCGCGGTCCAGGCGGATCGCGGCACCATCTGAACCCCGGCAGGACCGGAGTTCAGAAGCACTTCCACTCCGTCCAGCACCTGAGGCAGCTGGGACGGGTCCGCCAGTGTAGTGGACTCCACCTGAACCTCGAACCGGGCGCTGATGAACTGGCGCGCCTTGTCGCCCTGTTCCGGTTTGCGGGAGGTGATTGTGACCCGGGCGCCATCCCTCGCGAGCAATCCCGCCGCGCGCTGTCCCACGGGGCCGGTCCCGGCGAGCACGGCTACCTTGCGGCCCTTCAGGCTCCCGAGGGTCTGCTCGATCTTGACCACCGCGGCCACGGCGGTCGTGTTGGAGCCGTTCGAATCGAGCATCACCGAGACCGTTAACGGCTTGAACATGGCGTCCTGCGCCATGGCAAGCAGCTGCTCGCCCTGGGACATGTTGTTGCCGCCGATCCAGACCGCCGTATGTCGCAGGTCCTTGGCGGCGCGGGTGAAAATGGCGCCATGGACCAGGTCGCGGACATCTTCAGGAGTGACACCGCCGTAGCTCAGGATCTGGTCGGCCCCGCTGTCGAATGCAACCAAGGCATCGAATGCACTGGCAAGCCGCGAGGAATCGAGCTGCAGGAGGATATTGTGCATCGGGTCGAGCCAGGGGTCTCGGGTCTTGAGGAATGAAAGAGGGGCGGGGGGTTGCCCCGCCCCTCAGGGTCCACGCGGATCTGGCGGTCAGGCGTTGTCGACGCCGGAGAATGGATGCCGCGCGGTCTTGGCGCCGCTGATGACGGAGTCCACAGTCGGCAGGCCCTTGAGCGCCCGCTCGATCGCTTCCTTGGTCGCCTGGTAGTTGAACTGGAAGATCTTCTTGTCGTCGGCGGCCTGCCAGTGGATGAACACGCCGACCAGCACGCACCAGTCGTTGGCTTTGTCCTTCGGGATCACGCCCGAGGCCACGCTATCGACGACCGCGCGGGACACAGCCGCCTGGGCCGGGCCGAACATCTGCACGGCCTGCTTGGCGCCCTTGATGGTCACCTTGTTGAACAGAATCGTATCCGGCTTGGCGGGGAGGTTCGGCGAAACCACCGCGAGCAGGGTGGTGAACCCGTCCTTGTTGTTGGCGAGCGCGTTGACGAACGCCGCACCGGCATGGCCGCTCTTATTGCCAATGACGAGGTCGATATGGGCAATCTCATTGCCCTCACCGACCAGGGACTCGCCCAGGAAGAAATCCGCTGCCATGCTAGCCTCCGCTTGCGGGGATTTGAAGAGAGAGAGGATCTGGCGCCACATAGTCATAGGGGCATTCCACGGGCGTGAGGAGGTCCCGCGATACAGCGCGGACAGCTAGAGACCCAGTGTTTCGTCGGTCAACCATCCGGCCGGGAACCCCTGCGCGCTACAGCCGGCGCGCTGGGAGGCACCAAAATGTCGGCCGTATTGGAGGCTGTCAAGGTCGATTGGGCCGTATCGTGTGAATGTTCATGCAATTGCGGGTGAAACACCATTCAGACCCAAACCGGAGGACAACGCTCCCCTTCCTCGTCCCCATGCGGGGACACTCGGAAACCGCACCGTTCAGCGTAAGTAGCTGAGGCCCAAGGTGTTCCAAGAGTGGCACGGGGCTGGCCACATCACTCGGCCGTAACTCCTGACCCGAGGCTACAACCGATGACACCGACCCGTCTGGCACTCATTGCCTTGGCGGCCCTGGCCGTCCCCACGGTGGCAGAAGCGCAGCACGTCACCGCCGATATCGGGATCCGTCAGTATCCGATCGAGGCGCACATCGTAATCGGGCAGCCGTACTTCTACGCTCCCCGGCCGCACTACCACCCTGTGTACCGTGTCGTTCCGGTCTATCGGGTACACCCCGGATACCGCTGGTACCGCCACCACCAATACCGCGTGGCCCGCCTGTGGTACGATGGTGATCGTGGCCGCTACTACGATCGCCATGATCCCCACGTCCGGGGGCTCCGGGAGGTCGTGGTCTATGAGCGGAATGGTCGGTATTACCGGGACGACTGACGGATGGCGGTCGCCGCCAAGCGGCGACATGAATGGGGCGAACTGACCCTTCCTTACGGCCTCTCACGCTGTATCACGGTTCGCCCAGCAGGTCAGGGTTCCCCACCCTGACCGACACCCCTGCGATGAGCGGGGGTGTTTTTTTACTGCAGCAGAATGTCGAGTCCGCTTACCGTGGCCCCCTCGGCGTCGGGAAGCATGGTGAACCTGACTACGTCGGCAGTCGCCCCGAGTGCGTCGAGGCATCTGGGGTCCACCCGCATTTCCCACTCGCCCGGCCGTACGCCAATCGCGTAGAAGGTGCCGTCCGTGAAAGTGGTGATCAGTCGCTGTTCATGGCTCTGGCGGTGGCGCAGCACCAGCGTGACCCCGGCGGGAAGGCCCCGAGAGGCGTCGCCCGCTGCAGCTTTCCAGCGGATCGACCCTTCGATGACGCCCCCGGGCAGGATCGGGATGTCGAGCTGACGGAAGCGGTTGGGGGAGGGTTCGACCATGGCCCCGGCGAAAGCCGGAACCCAGAGTGGAGACGCAAGACTCGCCGAATCCACCGCCACTGCGGTCGGCTCATACGGGAGCACGTCCCACACCCTGTAGTTGCCGGTTGAATCGCTGAACCCGAAACTCGGGCCAACGATCACCCGCACCCCGGCAAGGGTCCGTTCTCCCTCGTCCAGCTGCCCGTTGCCGTTGCTGTCGAGGAAGACCCGGCCGGTCACACCGCCGCGCTGGAGCGCCGAGCTGCCAGAGAAATCCACGCCATGGCGGCTCGGGTCATAGATCGCTGAGCCGGTCACGTACTGACTCCCGGTCGCGGGGAGGCCCCCACCGGCCGTCACCGTCGTGTAGGAGCGGACCGAAGGCAGCTCGGCGGCAATCAGGAGCGAGAACCCCGGGCCCTGCCCGGACCGGAACCAGGTCACGCCCGCCTCGCTCCGCAGACCCCGCAGCAGCGGAATGCCGAGGTACGCCGACGCGCTCGACGCACCCACTCCGCTCTCGAATTCCAGGGTGGTTCGGGCCGTCATGCTGCCTAGCACCTTGCCCAGGCTGGGGCGGGGCAGCACGAATGTGTTGAGTCCCCAGAAGGTCTGGCTCATGAGAGGGCCTGCCCCGGTCTGGCGCTGGAACCGGACCGAGGGAAGCAGCCGGATGTCAGACGCCTGGATGGAGCCGCCGAATCGTGCGCTGGTGAGGTCCACGCTCCCGGCGTTGATGCGGTCCATGCTGGCCTCGAGGTAGGTACCTGCCAGCCGACTGACCGGGCGCAGGAAAGCGGACAGAGTCCATTGGCTCTGCCGGCCCGCGGGAGTGAGGATCGGCGCCCTCACGCCTGACGCGAAGCGATTCGCCTCGGCCTGCAACTGCAGGTTCACCGAGGGCTCAAAGCGCAGCGCGCCCCGGAGCACGGCGTCGCCGACCGCTTCGCCATCGAGCAGGAGCGAGTTGGTGAGCCCGCCGGTGACTCCGATGTAGGGATGAGTGAGGTTCGCCAGGCTGTCACGCCAGAATTGATCCAACCCCGCTCGCATGGTCCAGCGGTTGGAGAGTCCGTAACGAAGATCGAGGTTGCCGGTGGTGGTGCACAGCGGGGTACGGCACTCGCCGGCGGCGACACCGTATTCGAAGCGATGCGCCGGAAGCCCGTCCACCGCCGCCCGGTAGGTCTGGTTGAACTCCCGGACCTCGCCGAAGGGGCCGTAGGCGACGAAATCCACCGGGTTCTCGCCGTACTGGATCGGCACGTCGAAGGAGAATTGCCCCAGCGCATTCACCGAATCGAACCCAATCAGCCGACCGCCGCGATAGGCTTCGACGGTCCATCCGGCGCCGAGCTGACCGGTGAAGGGCATGTTGCCAATGGTCGCCGGCCGCACGTAAGGGCTGTTGGAGGCCGAGAACCCGCGCAGATTCCGCCCCCTCGGGCCGGTGGCGAAGCCATCTCCCAGGCGGAGCTGGGAGAACCAGCGGTTTTCCCGCCAGATCCCGGTCCACGAGGTCTCCGCCCGCGGGGCCCTTCCGGCACCGTTCTGGCTCTGCAGCCCAAGGGCGAGTGAGCCTCCCAGCACATCCAGGCCCAGCATGGTGGAGTAGGCCGTGCCGGACACGCCGGTAGTGGGGGTCAGGACGGAATAGTCGAAGATGAGGCCGTCGATCCCGGGCCGCTCGAGCCCGAGGCGGAGGCCGGGGTACTGGTCCTGACTGGATCGGGGGAGCTGGGCACGCAGCATGGCTTCACGGCGGAGCCGGCGGGCGATGGGGAGCCCCTCCGGCTCCAGCACGACGACCTGAAGCTCGGACCAGCTGACCTCGATATCTAGTCGAAGCACGCGGCCGAGCAGGGTGGTGCTCAGGTAGAGGTCGCCGTCATCCGTCACCAGCAGCTGGTCCGGGGTAACCGGGAGCTTCTCCTTGCCCAGGCGCACGGTGTGGCTTGCAGGCTCCACTACCAACGCCACATTAGCTGGCTGGACGATGGCCTCGAGCGCGCCGTCAGGCCGCCGGGTGGCCCGGACTTCTGAGAGCTCGAAGAAGGTGCTAAGTGGAATCAGGGCCTGCTCTCCAGCCCGGTAGGCCGGCACCGTCCGGGACGCGATTCTGCCTATCGCCAGCTCGACCAGAACGGCCTCGGGGGATTGGGTCTGGGCCGGCAGGGCCCGGGGGCCCGAAAGCTGCAAGACGAGGGTCAGGATGGCGGCCCATCCGCCCAGTCGGAGCGCCCGGCACCTCGTCAGGCGCCTCACGGCAGGGTGACCTCGATCGAGTCGCGAACCGGCGGGGCCCGGAGCAGCAGCTCCGGCAGGATGTCGGTGCGGTCGCTGGCAAGCTCGACCCGCAGGCGGTAGGAGCCGGCAGGCACGCCGACCCGCGGGAGCAGGAAGACCGGCTCGGCGTCATAGTAGACGGCCACCGGCTGCTGAAAGCTGCTGACGCTGGCGCCCTTCGCCGAGAGCAGGGTCCCCCGTGCGGTCCCGATGTAGGCGGCGGTGCCCTGGCGTTCCAGGTGAAGCCGAACCGCGACCGAGTCGCCCACCGGCTCGGCCCGTAACCCGGAGAGGGTCACTCCCGTCTGCTGCGCACCCTTCCGATAGATGAGCGGAATGATGGTACGGACCTCCAGGGATAACCCGATTTGAATGCCGTTCGAATCAGCCGAGGCCACCTGGACTGAGCCGCCCTTGGCGGCAATCACGATGCGGGACCAGTACTCGCCGTCGGCGAGCCCCTGCGGCGGGCGGGCGAGGAGCCGCACCGTCTGGCGCTGCAGCGGCGCGATCGTCATCCGGCGCGGGAAGGCCTCGATCCACGCGGTGGCGGACGGCATCGAGGCGTCCACCGAATCGGGGACCTGAAGCATGAAGTGACCGAGCGAGTCGGTCACCGGATAGCCATAAAAGGACGAGATGGTCACCTCGGCCGGATCTGCCCCCGGGTTGTACAGGAGGAGGGCCGTGCTTCGGGTGCGATGGTCGAGGTAGACGGCGTGCGGCGCCACCACGACCCCCTGTGCGTGCGCCCCCCGGACCAGGCCGGCGAGAAGGACAAGGGCGGTCGCAAACTGGCGCGGCAGCATCAGAAGAAGGTGCAGGTGAGCGTGACGGTCCCCTGATAGTTGCCGGTGGCCTGACCCGCCGCCGGCGAGACCCGTCCGCCCAGGTTGAGGTAGAAGTCCGCGCTGGTGGTCAGGGTGAAGGTGATCGGGTTGTTCGGATTGAAGGTGACCGGCACGCTGTTCCCCGCGGTGCCCTGGGCAATAGCGTCGGTCGCTCTGAAGGTGATCGGCAGATTGCCGCCGCCTCCCACGCGGGGGAGCTGGGTCGGCAGAGTGAAGGCGACCCGAACCTGCCGGTTGAGCTGGTGCCGGACGTAGAAGCGCCCGCTCTTGATCGGATCCGCTGGAGCGACGGAGGTCTGCACCCCGCGGATCACAACGCCAAACGCCAGGTTCCGGATGCCGGTGACCTGGGATTGCCCGGTGAGCGGTCTGGTGACCGCGATCAGGGCCAGAACGAGCAGAGCGAAGCATCGGCGCATTGCTGGGATCCCCGGGGAGGCCACACGGGTGAGGACACGACCAAGATAGTGGCCTCTCCTGCACCCGTGAGTCGCCCGGAAGACCCTTGGAACTGGTTTAGAAGTACGCCGCGGTCAGGGTGACCGTGCCGGTGTACGTGCCCGCGACCTGAGCGGCGCCTGGCGAAACCGTGGCACCGACGAACACCCACATGTTGCTGGTGCCGCTGCTTCCGCCGAATGCGACCGCGGACGCGCTGCCAGACGGGGTGAACGCGGTACAACCGCTCGCCGAGTTGTTGGCGGTCGGGTTCCAGCAGCCGGTCCAGGTGCCGACGGGCAGATTGTTCCCGGCGCTCGTCAGGTTCGCCGGCAGGGTGAACGTCAGGTTGACGTTGGCCGCTGCCTGGCCGACCAGGTCGAACCGGCCGCTGGTGGCGTCGGTGACGGCGACGGCCTTGTTCACGCCCGGGAAGACATTCCCGAAGTCCAGCGTGCGGGCGCCGGTGACCGTCATGGCCTGGTAGACCGTTGCGGTCGCGTTGATGTTTGCGCTCTGGGCCCGGGCGGTCGAAGCGGCCAGGCTCAGGAGCATGGCCAGAGCGGCCGATACTCGGGTCGTAGTGCGCATATGCCCTTCCCTCTCGGTAACTGGTGGTCGAACTCGGAACTCGGGTTTTCCAGGGAATGCCAGTTCCCTGGCGGGAGGGCATGGCAACCTGTGTGCCGCATGTCTAGACAGCCGTGCTGCTGCGTCGTAAGTCCTTTGAAATATGTGAGTTCAATGTGTATATCTTCTATACATCACCCGAAAAGATCTGAACAGCAGTCCCGGCGTAATTGGGGAGGCCAAATGCTTAGGTTGCAGGCTGTTCCGTCGTTATGGTGCGCCCCAATCACTGGCTCGGCCAAACTGGGGCTGTCCCCAGGCGCTCCGGCCTCCGCCAAAGGCCTTTGGTTCGCCATCCTCCTGACCGTTCTCGGGGGTCTCCTAAGTCCTCTTGGGGCGCAAAGCCGGGCCTCTCTGCAAGTCGCAGCACAGGTCCTCCCGGCCCAGCCCAGCCGGCTGGCCTTGAGTCAGGCGCTGTCGCTGGCGAGCGGCCACCCGGTCGCGGCGGAGCCCGCCCTCGCCTTGATCCGGCTGGACGCACCGAGTCCCGCTTCGAACCGGCGGCGGGCTGTCCGCCGGGCAGTGGTGACCATCGCGTTCCTTCGCAACTGATCGTGAGACCCACTGGGGAGACCGTGAGGGCTCCCCGGGTCCACCCCGGTCGCTCGCCCTCCGGACCCCCGGCGCGGATACATTTCGCCGGTGCACCCCGCCCGAAATCACCAGCTCCCGCCAGATCCGGAGGCTTACCGCCGTGCGGTCCACCCGCGGGGGCGGGTGATCGTCATCGCGCCGACCCGGGCCGCCTGCGAGACCATCGAGCTGGCCCTCGGACTGAGCGGAGTGGAGACGGTGCTGGAGCGGGAGCACGGCGCGGAGCTGCGCCAACTGGCGGAATCGGGCCGGGGTTTCGGGGTGGTGGCCGGAACCGGTACGGGCAAGACACTCGGGATCCGGCCCATCGCCGAATCGATCCTGCGGGAGCCGCTCAGGTTTGGGGTCGTCAACCGGGAGCGGGAGGCGACGCCGGAAACGCCCAGCTGGAACGTGGTGATCGTAACCACCGGCATCGCACGTCGCTGGTTCGAGGATGATCTCATCACCGGGCACGACACTCTGGTCGTAGACGAAATCCACCAGACATCGGCGGAGCTGGAGCTGTGCCTGGCACTGGGCAAGCGGGCCCGGTGCCGGTTCATCTGGCTCAGCGCCACGGTCGACCCTGCGTTCTACGCGCGCTATCTGGAATCAGCCGCGACCATCGAAAGCTCGGCCTTCGACCCCGCGCTCAAGGCCCGGGTAAAGGTCCTCGCCGTCAAAGCGGAAGAGTTCCTCGACGACAAGTTCGTCCGTCACGTGATCAAGGAGAAGCGTGGTGTCGGGGTGTTCGTTCCGACCCGCGCGGAGGTGGAGCAGCTGGCCCGAGGGCTGGGAGAGCGGTGGCCCAGGCTGAACGCGGCGTTCTATCACGGGGGTGAGCCGATCCGGGTGATTCGGCCGTTTCTGGAAGGCGAAGCCGCCCATCCCTTCCTGCTGGCCATGACCGCGGCGGGCCAGTCGGCGCTCAACATCCGCGGTCTGGACACCGTGGTGATCTACGACGCCCGCTATGCCAACGTCGTTGATCACGGGCGCAACGTCCTGCACCGGCTGTACCTGGGTGCCAACGAGATCCTGCAGATGGCGGGGCGGGTGCACGGTCGGGTGGCCAACGGCCAGGTGTTCATTCTGTCCGACCGCGACCTGGTCTTCGAGCGGCTGCGCCCGACTCCGCCGGAGTTCCAGCTCGCCGGCGACGCCGAGCGGGTGGCGATCACTTGCGCCGCGCTGGGGGTGGATGCTACCGAGCTCGAGCTGCCGGTTCCGCTCGACCGCCCCGCCTACCAGGCGGCGCTCGCCACGCTGGTGGACCGGGGCCTGGTCGAGAACGGCCGCCTGACTCGCTACGGCCGTGAGGTAGAGGCCATGCCGGTGGAGCGCGCCTGGGGCGAGCTTTTGGTACACGCCGAGGCCCGCCTGGTTCCGATCGTCGCCGTCTGCTCCAACATCGATTCACTGCACCGAATGACCCGGGAGGAGCGGGACCTCGAGGGAATCCGGGTGAACGGCAGCGACCACCTGACCGCCTACAATCTGTTCGCGGAAGCGGTGAACCAGCACGGCCGCCTGGGCGAGGTGTTCGGCCTGCCACGACACCTCTTCGATGAGGACGCGCTGGCCCAGTGGGCCGAGGCCCGCGGGGCACTGGTCAAGGCGATCGAGGACATCGCCCTGGGAACGGCGTCGGTGTACCGCGCCCTGGAGGTCCCGCTGCCGGCCCGACTGCCCTACGCCGGGCGGGAGCTGCGGGAGGCGTGGACCGATCTCGTCGCCCGCATCATGCCGTTCGACCTGGTGCTCGACGAGCACACGGCGGATGGCCAGGAGGCCAGGGTCTCGCGAAGCTCGGTCGCGGGAAGCTGGGGGGCTGTCGCGGGGAGCCTGCGGTACTTTGCCGACCGGTTCGGAGTAGCCCGCGCGGCGATCGAGGGGACCACGCTTCCCTACGATCTCATCCGGCGGTATGCCCGTCGCGGGCCGGCGGAGATCGAGATTGTCGGATCCCGCAGGCATCAGGGGCTGGCGATCCGGCAGCGGCTGTTCTATTTCGGCTTCGAGCTCGATGCCCGGGTCGAGCCGCTCGACGGGGAAGTTGCCGATACGTTCCGCCCGCTCCTGGTCGAGGCGCTGACCGGTGCGCTGCTGGCGGGCACCACCCCTCATCCGGGTCAGGGACGGTTGAGACGGGCGGTGGCGGAGTTGAGCGAGCTGTGGCGCCGGTCCGGCGGCAAACTCGCGGCTGCTTCTCCCCAGGCGGTGCGCACAGCGATTTCGTCGCAGCTGGCCGATATCGGGAGCTGGCAAGCGTTTCTCGACACTCCCGTGCAGTTGGACCCTTCGCGCCTAGTCCCGCGGGACGATCGGGACCGGCTGCTGGCGCTTCCTTCCAGCGCTCGCGTGCTGGGCGATGCCCTGCCGATCCGGTACGAGATCGCGGACCAGGAGGGGATTGCCCGCATCGAGCTGCGGGAGGGGCAGGCTCGCCGGCTGATGCCGGACGATCTGCCGCGGCTGGACCGTCCGCTCCGCTTCGCGGTCGTTCGGGGCCAGCGTCCGGCGATCGAAGCCGATACCATCGACGAGCTGAGGGCCCAGCTCCGGGCTCCGGGTCACGGCGGGGGGAAAAGCCGGTTCAAGCCTCCCCGGCGCCGACGGCACTAGTGGTCCACGCCACGCTGGTCCTGGTCCAGGTGTTCTTTGCCAGTCTGGCCATCGTGGGCCGGCTGGTGCTGCCGGTGGTGCCGCCGGGACTGCTGGTCACGTTCCGAATCGGTGGTGCCGCGACCGCCCTGCTGACGTTCAACCTGATCCGGGGCGGGCCGTGGATTTCCGATCGCCGGGTGCTGTGGCGGATCGCGCTGTGCGGCTGGCTCGGGGTCACCGCCAACCAGTCGCTGTTCCTCTTCGGGCTCCGGCATTCCACGGCGGTCAATGCCACGATTCTGGTGACCACGGTTCCAGTCTTCACCGTGCTGGGCTCGCTGCTGCTGGGACTGGAGCGGCCCTCGTCGCTCAAGCTCGCGGGCATCGCGCTAGCCGGGCTCGGGGCGGTGTACCTGGTGGGTCCGGAGCGGCTGTCCCTATCGCCAGGCGTGGCCTTTGGCAACCTGCTCATCCTGCTCGGCATGATGGCCTACGCCGGCTACTTCCTCCTGTCGAAGCCCATCGTGACCCGCCACGACCCGGTCTCGGTCAGCACCTACGTGATGCTCTTCGCGGCAGTCGGGGCGCTGCCGATCGGCATTCCGGCGGTGCTGTCCGCCGACCTGGGCAGAGTGGGCCCGGGCATCTGGCTGCTGGTCGCCTACATCGTGCTGGGCCCCACGGTGGCGGCATACTTCCTCAACCTCTGGGCGCTGCGCCGGGTCTCGTCCAACACCGTCGCGGCGTTCACTTACCTGCAGCCTCTCCTGGCGACGGTGGCCACGCCACTGGTCCTGCCGACCGAGCCGCTGACCCGGCGAACCGTGCTCGCCGGCCTCGCGATCTTCGCCGGTCTGGGCTTCGTCATCCGGGCCGAACAGGCCCAGCGGGGAGAGGTCGGGGTAGAGCCGGGCGTGGGGGAATAGGCCCAAGTGTCCATTCTTGCCGACGCCACTCGTCTATGGGGTTAGGCGCAGCCTGAAACCATCGAACGCCTCCAACCGTAGACCCGACCATATGCCGGACACCCATACGCCTGGTACATCCGTCTTTTCTCCCCTTGCCAAGGCCCTGCTCGACGGTTTCAGCGAGGGCGTCGTGGTGTTCGATCCCCAGGGTCGGGTCGTGTACGTCAACGGACCGGCGCGAGACGCCCTCGCCGAGGTGCTGCAGCCGCCGGATGACGCGCAGAATCTGATGCCGCGACTGGCGGCCATGGGTGGCCGGCTGCAGCCGCTTCGGGTGGGGTCGCTGGAACTGGGCGAGGCGATGTTCATTCCCGGTCTCGAGGGCCCCACCACGCTGGCCGACCGGGAGCGCGACGCGATTGTGCGCACCCTCGATCAGCATGGCTGGAAGCTGGCCGAGACCGCCAAGCATCTCGGCATCAGCCGGACCACCCTGTGGCGGCGACTTAAGGCCTACGGGCTCCACCGTGACGGCCGGAGTCGCTGGGCGAAAATGGGGTCAGGCGTCGAGCATTCCGCCTGACCCCTTGTTTCTTCCGCTCGTCCTGCTGGTCGCAGTCGCTCAGGCGCCCGCCGATTCCTCCGCATTCTCGGATAGCCGTACCGAGTCCCTGATCCGGGGCGCCATCACCCGCCATTCCTCCGAAGACCAGGCCGTCCGAGACTACACCGCGCAGTTCCGTTACCGTCTCTCCTTCGGGCTGGGGCGACGCCGTTGGGCCCAGGTTCCCAATGCGGCTGTTGAGGAGCAGGAGGGCCGGGTGCAATGGGTGGCCCCAAACGACCTCAAGGTCGACATCCTCGGACGTCGCGCGTCGGCTCGTTCCAGTGAGCTTCGTCTTTCCAGCCGCTTCGACCAGCCCTGGTTCGTCCCCCGGTCCCTAAGTGACTCGGTCCGGGTCTTTGGCAACGAGATTCCCCCGCGGGCCGCGCTCCATCCGCTCGCCGCGGACGGTCCCGACTGGTACCGCTACCGGCTCACCGACAGCGTAGGGTTGACCACTCCCGGGGGCCGGCGCCTGACGCTGCTTGGGGTGGAGGTGCTGCCCCGGCGCACCGGTCCTTCGCTGGTGGCGGGGCGTCTCTGGCTCGACACGGGGCGGCTGGATCTGGTGCGGTGCTCGTTCCGGTTTGTCGGGAGCGAGTTGTGGCTCGACCCCGAGGACCTGAAGGAGAACCCCAGCTCGGCCAGGCGAGCCAGCCGCATCGTCAGCCGGATCCTCACGCTGGATGCCGACCTCGAGTATGCCCTGCAGGAAGAGCGTTACTGGATGCCGTTCCACCAGGTGGTATCGGGGCGGGTCGAGCTTCCCTGGTTTGGAGATCTGGTGATTCCCTTCGAGGCCACCACGACGTTTGACGACTACGATATCAACCGTGGCGCCACCATCGCCTTCTCGATCCCGCTGCCCCCGGAGGTGAGCGATCCCGACAGCGTCCGGGCACTGCTCCGGGCCCGGCGGGATTCGATCCGGGAGGATCGCCGTCGGCGCTACCGGGACGGTGGGCTTCGTGAGGACGATTCGCCGCAGGACGACGCCGGCCGCTGGGCGGACGGCCGCTTCGAGATCCACCGGGCGCCGGCGGATTCGCTCCGTGCCTATGACGGCTGGGGCGATGTGCTTTCTCTCAGAGATGATCCCGCTGCCGACCGCGAGGTTCGCGAAATCCAGGCGGACCTCGAGCGCCTCGCTGTCGGTCTGCCGGCGGAGCTCACGGGCCGACGCCAGCATGGTTTCACCTGGGAGCGGCTCGTGGATGGCTTCCGCTACAACAGGGTGCAGGGACTGGCCCCTTCCCTGGGCTATCAGGTTCAACTCCCTGGAGACGGATTCACCACTGCGAATGCCCAGGTGCGCTATGGCTTCAGCGACGAGCGGGTCACCGGCCAGCTGACGATAGTGCGGGAGGCGCCGGGCGCCCGATGGAGCCTCAGCGGTTATCGCGACCTCCGGTCCAACGATCCGTTTGCGCTCGGGAACGGGTTCGGGAACAGCCTGAACGCGGTGTTCACCGGCCACGATGACGCGGACTATCACCTTGCCCACGGTGCACGCCTGACAAGGGAAGGCTCACTCGGTCCGGGCATCGAGCTTACCACGGCCCTGGTCCTGGAGCACGAGGGGAGCGTACGCCGCGAGGCGCGGTCGTGGCTCAACGACGCGCTCGGAGGCACGGGCGATTTCCCCCCGAACCCTCCGGTGACCGACGGCACCTACGGCGGCGTGGTGTTCCGGCTCGACGCCGGGATGCTCCGCTCCCGCCTCAGTATCGGCGGTGATGTGCTGGGCGGGAGCACCGGGCCCACGACGGCGCGGGTGTACGGCTCGCTTCGGCGGAAATTGTGGCACCTCGGGGGGAACGTGACCGGGCTGGTATCTGCCGGAATCGCCACCGCGACCCCTTTGCCGCAGCAGGCATTCCGGTTGGGTGGTGTGGCCACTGTCCGTGGCTTCGACTACGGAGCGCGGCGCGGGCAGGCGTTCTGGGTGGCGCAACTGGACTGGCCGCTGACTCGAGGGCTCTTCCAGCCGGTCTTGTTCGCGGACGCGGGTCAGGCCGGGAGCCTGGAGGACCTGTTCTCATCGCGTACGCTCGCCGGTGGCGGGGCCGGACTGGCGCTGCTTGGCGGTCTGCTCCGCTTCGACCTGAGCTACCCCCTCACCAGTGGCGGCAGCGGGGTGCGGCTGGACCTCCAGGCGAGGGGGATCCTCTAGCGCGGGTGATGGCCCAGGCGGCTTCGAGGCCTTACGGCCATCGGCGCCAGTCCCTACCTTGGGTGACCCCGTCCTCTCCCCGACCCGATGCTCCTCTCCCGGACCAGCGAGTATGCCCTCCAGGCCCTGATCTATCTGGCCGCACAGCCGAAACGGAAGTCGGTGCTCAACCGGGATGTGGCCCGCTACCTCGGGGTCCCGGCACCCTATCTGGCCAAGATTCTCAAGGCCTTCGTCAAGCACGGAATGCTGGTGTCCCACAAGGGGCGCGGGGGCGGCTATGCCATTCATCCAGGCGCGCTGGCCGTTCCGATTCGGACGGTGGTTGAACTGACCGACGGTCGCGATGTCTTCGAGGGTTGCCTGCTGGGCCTCAAAGTCTGCTCCGAGGCCACTGCTTGTCCGGTCCACCATACCTGGTCGCCGCTCAAGAAGGGGCTGCTGGCCCTGCTGGAACGCCACACCATCGGGAGCATGGCCGAGGCCGTTCGGGCCGGGCGGTACCGCGTCGCGGCAAACCGCCCGAGGCCGCGGCAACGGGCTCGCTCTCCATCGCGCGCCGTGCGCGAGTGATCAAGGAATCCGAGCCACGCCTGGTGCCGCACGTCGTGCGCCCGCACGAGCGGCTGCCCTTTCAATGTTCCCGGTCGCCCGTCTAGGTTCCCGGGCATGCCACCCTTCCAGCGCTTCACCCGGCTGTTCCGCGGGGTCCCTCTGTGCATCGGGCTCCTCCTTCCGAGCGCCTGCCATCGGGTTCGCGGCGGGCCCCGTCTCGAGGCCTCCTGGACCGGCTCGGACACGGGGAAGATCGCTACGCGCGCCACGACCGCCTGGTGCCCCGTCGCGAAACGACTCGAAATTGCGGCGGTGCGGGGCGACGTCGCTTTCGGACTGGTCGTGTATCCGGTGGATCAGCCCGACACTGGGGAGTACGCGGCCTTCGATCCGGGGATCGACTCGGTGCACCGGCCCGGGTCGTCCGGGGCCGCCCGGTGGTTCACCGAGCAGCGGATCAAGGGCTACCAGAGCGATTCAGGATCGGTGACCGTCACCCGCTCGGAACGGGGGCTGAGCGCGAGGTTTGAATTCCGGATGCGGGCGCTCGAGGGAGAGGGCAGTGTCTTCGCGGAGGGGAGGGCGGTGGGGATCGTACCGGGTCCCTGCCCCCTGGATTCAGTCCCCGGCACCGCGCCGACGCAGTAGCTTTCGCGTCATGACGTCCTCCTACTTTCGCAAGGGCTTTGGGCTCAAGGCCGCGATTGAAGGGCAGCTGGCCGCCGATTACTCCAGCGCCATCGTCGAGGCGTTCCGGGCTGGAGACTACCGGCTGACCGCCGGGCCACTGGAGTTCCGGCTGGCACGGGACTTCGGGTTCTGCTACGGGGTGGACCGGGCCGTCGAGTACGCCTACGAGACCCGGACCCAGTTCCCGGGCAAGCGGCTCTTCCTGGTCGGGGAGATCATTCACAACCCCCATGTGAATGCCAAGCTCGTTTCCATGGGGATCACGATCCTCGGTCGAGCCGCGGACGGCGGCTTCGACTTTTCCGCGGTCGGGCCCGAGGATGTGGTCATCCTCCCAGCCTTTGGCGTGACCGTGGCGGACTTCGAGCGGCTGCGGCAGCTGGGGTCAGTCCTGGTCGACACCACCTGCGGTTCGGTGCTCAACGTCTGGAAGCGGGTGGAGAGCTACGCCCGGGACGGCTTCACTGCCCTCATTCACGGCAAGTACTTCCACGAGGAAACCCGGGCCACGGCCAGCCAGGTGACCAAGTACGGCAACGGCCGCTACCTGGTGGTGCTGGACATGGCCGAAGCCCGGGAAGTCTGTGCGTTCATCGAAGGCCGGGGGGATCCGGCATCCCTGGCGGGGAAGTTTCGTGGCGCGATGTCGGACGGCTTCGACTTCGCCCGTGACCTGGAACGGGTGGGGCTGGCGAACCAGACGACGATGCTCTCCGGAGAGTCGCTCGCGATCGCCAACGAAGTTCGGCAGAGCATGATTCGCCGCTATTGCGAGGCTGCGCTCCCCGCACATTTCCGTTCGTTCGATACGATCTGCTCGGCGACCCAGGAGCGGCAGGACGCGATGGTGCGCCTGCTGGATACGGAGCCGGACCTGATGCTGGTGGTAGGCGGTTACAACTCGAGCAACACCACCCACCTTGCCGCGCTGGCGCGGGAACGCGACGTGCGCACCTTTCACATCGAGGATGCCACGGCCATTGACGTGACCAGCGGCGGGCTGCGGCACCAGCCCCGCGTCAAAGCGCCCGAGGAGACCGTGACCGGCTGGCTGGAGGGAGTGCGAACCATCGGTATCACGGCGGGTGCATCGACGCCCAATAACAAGATCGGTGAGACGGTGCTTCGGGTCTGCGCCGTCGCCGGGGTGGAGCCGGAGCTGCCCGCCTGACATCCCCTGCCTGCGTACCGGGGCATCCCAGCCGCAGTGTCGCAGTGCACCGCGGCGCCCGCGCACCGGTCTCCGAGGCCAGCCTTGCACCGCCACGCTTTAGCCGCCTTGACCCGATGGCCCTGTTCCTGCCCGTTGGTGAGATCGGGGGCGGCTACGGTCGTTGTTCGGGGAAAGCGCGCTGGCGCGTCTCGCCCGCAGATCGTACGTTTCCCACCCTTTTCGCACAGTCTCCAGGTTCCCGGGGGCAGGCACGGTGGTACGCATCAGGAGCGATGCCTACGAGGTAATCCAGGGTGCCATCCGGGCGATGCCGGGTGTTGCGACCAAGCGGATGTTCGGGGCGGAGGCGTTTTTCACCTTCGGTCGCATGTTCGCGTTCCTGTTCGACGAGGCGATCGTCCTCAAGCTTCCCGAATCGGAGCGGCAGGACGTGCTCGATGCCCGTCACGCACGCCCCTACCTTACTGGGGAGCGCGCCCCGTTCGGTCGCTGGGTAGAATCGCCGATCCATGGCAGCGAAGCAGCCAGCCGGGCGATCCGGCTGGCCGCGGCGGCCCACGCGCTGGCGCAGAGCCCACAACAGGACGGACCGCGGCGCCGCCGTCCAGCGACCAGGCGCCGGGGCATCCGCCGGATGGCCCAGGAGGGGTGACGGCCCGGACCACGGGCTGGCTGCTCCCTAGGACGGTGGGGCGACTTCCGCAGCTATGATTTCCGCGATCGCCGCGATGGTCAGTGGCGCGCTTCCTTCCGCTCGATTGTTCACCAGCACATAGGCCGGAATCCTGAGCTCGGCGGCCTGCCGGATGAGTCGCGCCACGTCCCGGCGCAGCTTCGGGTTGGGGTCCTGGATCCGGTCGTACGGAGCGAAGGCGTCCACCGCCTCGCTGTAGGTCCGCCCTGGCCGGAGCAGTACCCGGGAAACGATGAACGGCGCGCTGAACGCACCGGGCAGATCGAGCTGCTCCCCGATCGGCGGCATCCGGGTCCACGAGTTGAAGACATGCGCCACATTGTGCTCGCGGAGCACGGCGAAGTACGGCGGGACCAGGTACTCCCGGTTGCGGATCTCGACCGCGTACGGCACGTCGCGCGGCAGCCGGGTGAAGAAGGCGTCGAGCCGGTTGGCGAAGTCCTGCCCGGTGAGGCGCGCCGCCCGCGCGATGGTCTGGAACTCGAAAACCAACGGCCCGAGGTGCTCCCCGAAGTGGGCCCGGCAGGGATCGAGCACCTCGGTCCGGAACAGCTCCGGGTTGAGGAAGTCCGGATTCAGCTCGCCGGCTTGCGCCTTGTAGCGGGCATCGGGAAAAGTGTGAACGGTGATCCGGTCCCACACCTTGCTGACGCAGGGGAACCCCGGCGGGAGGGCCCGCGCGTAGCTCTGGAGCATCGCGGGGGTCGGCGGGGCGTAGAAGGTCGAATCGATCCCCACCGTCCGGAACAGCGGGAAGCGGGCGTACTCCTCCAGCATCGCGGCGGAGGCGCCGGTCTTGGGGTAGTCACGCTGGTACACCAACCCCTTCCAGCCGGGATAGGTCCAGGAGGATGCGCCGAAGCGCAGCACGTCGGGCAGGCGTGCCGCGAGGTCGCGCAGATGGTCGGGAGAGGGCGTCGCCACGCCCGGAAACTACCGTCGGACTAGTGCCGTTCCAACGTGTTCTGGCTATCGAGGGCTAGCCAATGCCCGACACGTATGTCCTATCGCCGGCTGGGATCGGGGACAACAAGTTGGAACGGCACTAGCGTGGCTTGAAGCGGAACAGGCCGCCGGCCTGGGTCATCATATACAGCTCGCCGCCGTCGTCCTCACCGAAACTCGTCACCCCGCCGCTGCCGGCGAGCGAGGGCCAGCTGGTCTGCTGAGTGATCCCGGATCCGGTCCAGCGGAAGCTGCGAACGAAGCCGGAGCAGTTGTCGGAATAGAAGTAGTGGCCGACAACGTCCGGGATGGCCGTGCCGCGGTAGACGTACCCGCCGACGATGGCGCAGCCGGCGCCGTGGCCGTACTCGAGCACCGGCAGGGTCAGGCCGGTGCGGTCGCAGCCCGACTGGTAGCAGTGGGTCCCCTCCATTTCGTTCCAGCCGTAGTCCTCCCCGCCGCTGCTGGACGCCGGCTGGACATCGACCTCCTCGTAGGCGTTCTGACCCACGTCTGCGATGTACAGATCACCCGTCTGCCGGTCGAAGCTGAATCGCCACGGGTTGCGCAGTCCGTAGTTCCACAGCTCGTGGCGGAACGAGGCGCTGGCGGCGAACGGATTGTCCGGCGGACTGGTGTAGCCGCTGCCGCTGACGTCGAGGCGGAGCATCGAACCGAGCAGGTCGGTGCGGTCCTGCCCGGTGCCGAGCGGGTCCCCGCCCAGCCCACCGTCACCGAGGCCAAAGTACAGCATGCCGTCGGGGCCGAAGGTGATCATGCCGCCGTTGTGGTTTTCGTAGGGCTGGTCCACGGTGAGGATCACCGCCTCGCTCATCGGGTCGGCCGAGTCGGGGTTGCTGGCGCTGACCTGGTAGCGCGCGATCACCGAATGACCGGCATTCCCGCCACCCGTCGTCGTGTAGGAAACGTAGAACCGACCGGTCGTGGCATAGTCCGGGGCGAAGGCCATGCCCAGCAGTCCCTGTTCATCGCCTTTGGTGGTCTTGGCCGTGATGTCCAGGAACGGTGTCGCGAGCTCCGAGCCGTGATTGATGATCACGATGGTGCCGTTCTTCTCGACTACGAACAGCCGGGCGGCATCGCCGGGCGGCGCCGTCATGAAGACCGGGGCATTCAGCCCGGTCGTAATGGTGTCGAAGGCGAGCGTCGAACCCTCTATCGGGGCGGAGGAGGAATCCGAGCCGCAGGCGAGGGCGAACGCGCCAAACAGGAGCAGGAAGAGGATGCAGCGGGCGGTTGCCATCACCGGGCGACAATCCGATAAACGGTCCCGGCCTGCGACAGGACGTACAGCTCTCCCTGGGCATCCTCGCCGAAGCTGGTGATCGCGCCGCCTCGGCTGGTCAGGTCGAGGCTGGTCCATTCCTTTTCCTCGGTGATCCCCGAGCCGGTCCAGCGGAAGCTCCGCACGAAGGCGGTGCAGTAGTCCGCGTAGAAGTAGAGACCCTGGATCGCGGGAATCGCGGTACCACGGTACACGTAGCCACCCGTGATGGAGCATCCCTGGCCGTGGTCGTAGTCGAGGACCGGCAGGGTGAGTCCCGACTGGTTGCAGGTCGTCGCGCCGTAACAGCTGAGCCCCTCCATGATGCTCCAGCCGTAATTCTGGCCTCCCGTGCTCGCCGCCGGCTGGACATTCACCTCCTCGTGGGCGTTCTGGCCGACATCGGCGATGTACAGGTCGCCGGTCTGGCGGTCGAAGCTCCAGCGCCAGGGGTTGCGGAGCCCGTAGGCCCAGACCTCATGCGCGGCCGTCTGGCTGGTGGCGAAGGGGTTGGAGGGGGGAATGGTATACGTCCCACTTCCGCTGACATCCAGTCGGAGCATCGAAGCGAAGAAGTCGGCCGGGTTCTGGCCGGTGAGCAGCGGATCCCCGCCACCGCCGCCGTCACCCAGCCCGAAGTAGAAGTAGCCGTCCGGACCGAAGCCGATCATCCCGCCGTTGTGATTGGTGTACGGGTCATCCTGGGTGAGGATAACCAACCCGGTGGCCGGGTCGGCCAGGTCGGGGTTGGCGCTCACCAGATACCGCTTGATCGCCGAATGGCCCGCGGCACCGCCCCCCGGCGCGGAATAAGACACGAAGAACCGTCCGTTGTTCTGGTAGTTCGGGTCGAAGGCAAGCCCGAGCAGCCCCTGCTCTCCGTTGTTGATCACCGAATCGCTGATATCGAGGAAGGGGGTCGCGAGCAAGCTGCCGTTCTCGACGATCCGGATGGTCCCCGACTTCTCGACTATGAAGAGCCGAGTCGGGTCCCCGGGTGCCGTGGTCAGAAATACCGGCGAGTTCAACCCGTCCGCGACCGTATCGAGAGCCAGGTTCACGGCGGGCGCGGTGACGGTCAGGGTAACGGTCGCGTCGGTGTGGGCGCCGGCCCCGTCGGTGGCGCGAAGCGTGATCGTGTGCTGCCCGATCGACAAGGTCGAGACTGTGAGCGGCGATCCGCCGCCGAGCGCGCCGTCGCGGGAGCTGGACCACGCCAGCGAGTTACCGGTGAGCGGCCCGTCTTCGGGATCGGTGGCGCTGCCGGTGAAGTTGACCGCCGTGCTCTGGGTGACGCTCGCGCCGGACGTCGGGCTGGTGATGGTGACCTGGGGAGGCTGATTGCCGGGGACAAACGGGGTGACCGTCACGCTGACGCTGGCACTGCCGCGCTGGTCCCTCGAGTCGGTCGCGGTGAGCGTGATGACGTGGTTGCCGGGCGTGAGGGTCGCAATCTGGATCGAGGCGCCGGTCCCCAGAACTCCATCGAGACTGCTGCTCCAGCGCAGTGCCGTCCCGGAGAGCGCTCCGTCCTCCGGATCGGTGGCCTCTCCGTTCAGGGTGAGTGGCGTATTCTCAACGACGGTGACGACGCCGGCCGGGTCCGTGATGTGCACCACCGGCGGAAGATTGCGCGGCTCCGAAAACAGGTCGCACCCGAGGGCGAGACCCAGGAAAACCAGCAGAAAAACGAGCAACCGTGCGTTCTGGTAGTGAGGCACCATGGCGAAGCCGTTGGGGAGATACCTGCGTGAATGGGCCATGCATGCGGCCCAGTTCCGAATGATACCCGGGGCGATGCGGACAGTGACGTGACCGTGGTCACGGGGGTAGGGGCCGCATGCATGCGGCCGGTAGGCATGCGGCCCGTAGGCGTCATTGGCCATGGGGTAGGGGCCGCATGCATGCGGCCCGCAGGCATCATTTGGCCGGACGAAACAACAGATCCTGATAGTCGAAGCTGAAGTCGGTCGAGGGGAGCACCGGCACCATGGTCATCCGGTCCACGCGGCCGTCGGGTCCGAGGGCGAAAGTCACGAACGCGTCGGCGGTGGTCGGCACCCGCATGCGGGCCCGGAAGGTGTCGTACTGCCAGTGCTCGAGATCGGCCGTGAATGTCGGGGAATGGCTCCAGCTCAGTACCAGGTGATCGCCTTCCAGGGCGAGCGTGACCTCGCCGTACCAGGCATCACGGTAGTGGCCGGCGTAGGCAGGCAGTGGAAGTGACGGACCTATGTCCCGTTTCCGCGCGGCGGCGGCCGAATCCTCGAAGGCCCGATCGGCATCCTGGCGCGCCTGATCCAGCGCCGCGATCGTGGTTCCCCAGTCGGTTCGGGGGGCGCCGAGGGCCCAGTCCAGCACCATCCAGGCCAGGGCGTCATAGGCGTGCGTCATGCCGTTCGTAAACACGGCGACGCCGAGCCTCTTCTCCGGCACGAGAATGGTGCGGGAGAGCATGCCCTGAAGGCCGCCGTCGTGCGAGACCAGCTTGAATCCCCGATAGTCCCGGAGTCCCCAGCCGAGCCCGTAGGCCGAGAAATTGGGGCGGAGCGCCGCCAGCCCCGGCGCCGGATCGGGAATGGACCGACTGATCTCGGGCTGCCACATGGCGCGGGTCTGGGTCGGCGACCAGAGGCGGGTATCGCCGGCAATGCGGCCCGAATCCAGCTGCACCCGCATCCAGCGGCTCCAGTCAGCCACGCTCGTCACCAGGCCTCCAGCGGCGAGACCATTGGGCAGCGAGTCATGGGGCACCACGACCGGCCGGCCGTCGCGCCGGTCATGGGCGCTGGCGACGTTGTCCGCCAGGTTCACGCGGGCGAGCGCGGGCGCGGTCTCCTGCATGCCCAGTGGTGCAAGAATGCGCTGGGTGACGAAATCGGCCCAGGGCATCCCCCCGAGCGCCTCGACCAGCTCGCCGGCGACGATGTAGAGCACGTTGTCGTAGTCGTAACCGATGCGAAAACTTTTGGGTGGATTGAGGAATCGGAGCCGGCGAGCGATCTCCGCGCTGGTGTAGGTGGCGCCGAAGACCAGCAGGTCACCCTGGCCCAGGGACAGGCCGCTCCGGTGGCAGAGCAGGTCGCGGACCCGGAATTCCCGGGTGATGTAGGGATCTCCCCCCAGGCGGAACCAGGGCAGGTGGTCGATGACCCGGTCATCCCACTGCAGCTTGCCTTCCTCGACCAGAATGGCGAGCGCTGCCGCGGTCATGGCCTTGGTGTTGGAGGCAACCTGGAAACGGGTGTGCTCGTCCACCTTTGCCGCTTCGCCGACCGTCCGGACCCCCCAGCCCTGCTGAAAGACCACTTTTCCGTCCCGCACCACCACAATCGCCGCCCCTGGCTGTCCGAACCGTCTCAGGACGCGGTTGATGGTCGCGTCGAGATCCTTCGGAGCGACCTGGGCGGAGAGTTGCAGCGGAGCAGCGAGGGCGAGGGTGGCGAGGAGAAGGGGACGCATTGGGGTCGGGGTAAGTGGTGTTCGGTGTTAGTACCGAGTACCGAGTACCGGGTACGACAGATCGACGTACCATGCTGGGCACTGGGCACTGGGCACTGGGCACTGGGCACTGGGCACTCGGTACTCGGTACTCCCCAACCTACCCCCATGCTTGCCCCTTCTCCAACATCCGTTCCAGTCTGTCGAGGTGGGTGATCGTGACCGTCACCGCGCCGAACTCCTCTTCCACTTTGCCCCGAAAGACGAAGGGGCCCTGGTCGAAGAGGACGTGACCGCGGGAGCGATAGACGGCAGGGAAGATCACCGTTTCGATCAGCCCCTCCCCGTCGTCGAAGGTGGCGAATTCCATCGGCTCGTCCTGAATGGTATGCACCGGCTTGGCGGTGGTGAGCATCCCGGCCATGAGCACCGAGCGGCCGACCTGGCGGGCGAGCTCCGTGCTCCGCACCACGCGGAGCCGGGCGAGCTGATCGCGGAAAAGTGCCATCGGGTGGCTATTGGTGGTGAAGCCCAGCAGCTCGTACTCGGCCCGGCGGCGGCGGTCGGCGTCGTACTCCCGCAGTCGTGGTGGGGTGGCAGGGGAACGGGGAACGGGGAACAGGGAACGGGGGTGGCAGGCGGGGTCCCGTTCCTCATTCCCGGTTCCCCGTTCCCCCGATCCGGCATCGATGGCCCACAGCAGCATGGGACGCGTCATCCCGCCGGCGATCGAGTCCAGGGCTCCCACCTTAACGAGGAGTCGGAGATCCGCGGCGGCGAGCCCGGTCCGGGAACAGAAATCGGCGAACGACGCGAACGGAGCGGATACTGAGGCTCCCCGTTCCCCGTTCCCCGTTCCCCGTTCCCCGTTTGCCGTCCCCCGTTCCCCGTTCTCCGTCCCCCGTTCCCCGTTCCCCGTTCCCCGTTCCCCGTTCTCCGTTCCCCGTTCCCCGAGGGCATCCTCGATCCGCTCCACCGCGTCGGCCGAGAGGCCTTTCACGAACTGGAATCCGATCCGCACCTCACGGCCCGCTCCGCTGGTGCGGAACCGGCTGGCGTTGACATCGGGTGGCAGGACGGTGAGCCCCATTCGCATCGCCTCCGCGACGTAGGCGAAGGGGTGATAGAACCCGCCGCCGTTGGCGAGTACCGCGGCGATGAATTCCGCCGGGTAGTGGGCGCGGAGATAACAGGAGTGCTGCGCCACCCGGATATAGGAGCAGGAGTGCCCCTTGCAGAAGCTGTAGCCGGCGAACGACATCACCATCTCCCACACCTTCGCGGCGACCGCCATATCCCGCCCCAGCGCCGCGGCGCCGGCAAAGAACTCCTCGGCGTAGGCCGCGAGCTGCTTCACCGGGCGCTTCTTGGAGAGCGCCTTGCGGAGCCCGTCGCCGGTGGCGAGCGGCATCCCCGCGAAGGTGGCGCACACGTTGACCACGTCCTCCTGGTAGACCATCACCCCGAAGGTCTCGGCCAGAGTGTCGCGGAGCGAGGGGTCGAGCGGCTCATACGGCGTACCGTGCAGCCGTTCGAGATAGAGCCGGATGAACCGGTTCGAGGCGGGACGGATGATGCTGGTGTTGAGCACCAGCAGCTCGAAACTGTCGGCCTTCGACTTGGCGCAGAGCAGCCGGGAGGCCGGGCTCTCGGTGTAGAAGACGCCCATCGTCTGGCCGGTGCGGAACAGCGCCCGGGTCGGCTCGTCGTCGTCCGGGTCGCTCGAGGTGTAGTCGATCTCCCGGCCGGTGTGCTCCTTCACCTCCCGGATCGCGTCGCGGATCACCGCGAGAGAGCGGTTGCCCAGGAGGTCGATCTTCACCAGCCCCACGTCCTCCGCGCCATCCTTCTCGAACTGGATCACCGGCACAGTGAGGTCGGCGTGGCCGTCGAGCACCTTGGCGGCCGGCTCCACCGGGACGTAATCGGTGAGCGCGGTCGGCACGATGACGACACCGCCCGGATGGAGCGAGAGATGCCGGGGAACCCCCACCAGCGGCTGCGCCAGCCGGGCGAGATCCTGCCAGATCTTCGGCAGATCGAGTCCCTGGAAGTTGGGATGGGTGGCGAGCACGTCCTCCAGCGAGCCCTCGTCCATGAACCAGGGAAAGCGGCGGGTGATCTCGCGGATCTCTCCAGCCGGCCGGCCATGTACCTTGGCAACCTCGCGGAGCGCCCCCCGCAGCCGGAAGCAGTTGTGGTTGGCGACCATCGCCGCGCGCGGATGGGGATACTTGCGGAACACCCAGGCCAGCACGTTGTCCCGCTCGTCCCAGGGGAAGTCGAGATCGATGTCCGGCGGGTCTCGCCGCTCGGGGTTGAGAAACCGTTCGAAGAGCAGCCCGGCCCCCAGCGGGTCCACGTGAGTGATGCCGAGTGCGTAGCTCACGATCGAATTGGCAACGGAGCCGCGGCCGCAGTGGGTAGGGCCGTTGCGCACGATGTCGTGCACTACCAGGAAGTAGTCGGCGAAATTCTTCTGACCGATGATCCGGAGCTCGTGTTCCAGGCGCTCACGCGTCACCGGAGCGATGATCCCGTAGCGCCGCTCGGCGCCTTCGTATGCCAGTGACCGAAGTCGTGCCAGGCTGTCGTTGCCGTCGGCGAACCGCGGCGCCACCGTGCGCTCCCCGATCGGCAGCCGGTATTGGCAGCGCTCGGCCAGCTCGACCGCGCGAGTCAGCGCCTCGGGGCAATCGGGGAAGTGCCGGGCCAGGTCTGACGCCGGGCGGAGCCAGGCGTCGCGGGGCCAGGGTAGGGGCGGAGCTCCAGCTCCGCCCGCGGGGGCTGGAACACCGTCCGAGGGCGGAGTGGAAGCTCCGCCTCTACCCATACGGTGAAAAGTCTGATCAATTGCGCCGAGCGTCGTATTGTGATGGATCGCCACCCGCAGCCGATGTCGCTGCCAGTCCTCGGGATTGGCGAACATCACTCCCCCGGTTACAACCGCCGGGACGCCGAGCCGCCGAGCCGCCGAGCCGACCACATGCCGATCCTTGCCGGGCCGGAGCTCCGCGTAGACATCGCGGGGTCCGCTCAGCGCTACGATGCGCTCGAGCAACGGAATGCTCTGCGACAGGATCAGGAGGCCGTCGCGGTCGGGGGCGAGGAGAGAGGAAAGGGAACGGGGAACAGGGAACAGGGAACGGGACGGCGCGACGGTTTCCCGTTCCCCGTTCCCCGTTCCCCGTTCCCCATTTCCTCTCCAGTGGATCTCGGTGATCACCCGGCACAGCGCCGCCCAACTTCGCTCATCAATGGCCAGGGCGATGGCTTCCTCGTCGCCCGCCACGAGGTGCGCGCCGAGAATCGGCCGGAGCCCGTGCGCCAGCGCCGCTTGCTGGAACTCCACCGCGCCGTAGACGCCGTTGGTGTCGGTGCAGGCGAGGGCGGTGAGCCCCCGCTGGGCGGCGGCCTCGACCATGGCCTGAGGACTGGAGACGCCCTGGCCGAGGGAGAAGTGGGTGTGGGCGTGGAGGTGGGTGAACATAGGGAGCGGGGAACGGGGAACGGGGAACAGGGAATAGGGAACAGGGAACGGGGGGTCACTATCCGGTGAAGTCCCGTTCCCCGTTCCCTGTTCCCGGTTCCCCTATTTCGCCCACATCGGCTTCGCTCGAAGAATCCGGGGATATACCGGGCAGCTCTCCCGATGCGCGCCGCGGAGAACGCCGGTGCTGATCAGGAACTCGCCCACGATCTCTCCGCCGGTGAACCGGAAGGTCTGCTTGAACAGCTTCAGCCACTGCGGCTTGGGGAGAGGATGGTGCGCCGCCAGCCAGGCGTGAAAACCGCCGTGACTCTCCTGAAGTGCCAGAACAGCTTTCGCGTTGGCGATGGCCGCGTCCACCTTGAGCCGATTGCGGATGATGCCGGCATCGCGGAGCAGGCGGCGCTTCTCGTGGGCGCCGTAGCGGGCCACCCGTGTGGGGTTGAAGCCGTCGTAGGCCTTACGAAAGGCTTCCCGTTTCTTGAGAATCGTGAGCCACGAGAGACCGGCCTGGTTGATCTCGAGCATCAGCCGCTCGAACAGCTCGGCGTCACCGGTAAGCGGAAATCCGTATTCGGTGTCGTGATACGGGCCGTGCCACTCGTGGCCGGGAGCGATGTCGCAGTAGGAAGACATGGTCAGGCGGGCCGGCGGGCCGGCGGGCCGGCGGGCAGGGAAGTGCAGAGCGACGAGCACCCGCGAAGAGTGAGTAGTGTCATCCCTTCGCTGCGCTCAGGATGACATTGACTTTGTTATGCATGTTCGCATCTCTGTTGGTCGCCCGTCCGCCCGTCCGCCCGTCCGCCCGTCCGCCCGTCCGCCCGTCCGCCCGCCCGCCCACCCGCCTCTATATTGATCCGCATCGTTCCAGGATCTCTCCATGAAAGCCGTCGTCTACCCCCTCGCGGGGGATACCGGGATCCTCGCTCTCCGCGAAGCGCCGGCGCCCGAACCCGGGCCGATGCAGGTCCGGGTGCGTGTCGCGGCCAGCGCGCTCAACCGTGCCGACATCCTGCAGCGACGGGGCCGATATCCTGCGCCACCCGGCTGGCCCGCCGACATTCCCGGCCTCGAGTACGCGGGTGAGGTGGACACCCTCGGTCCCGGTGTCACCCGGTGGAAGAAGGGCGACCGGATCATGGGCCTGGTGGGCGGTGGTGCACACGCTGAGTTCGTCGTGGTGAACGAGAATGAAGCACTCGCGATGCCGGTGGGCCTTTCCTATAGTGAGGCCGCAGCCATCCCTGAAGCGTTCCTGACCGCATGGGACGCTCTGGTCGCCCGCGGACGGCTGCAGGCCGGCGAGCGGGTGCTGATCCACGCGGTCGGGAGCGGGGTCGGCACCGCGGCGGTGCAGGTCGCGAAGCGCATGGGCGCCGTCACCGTGGGCACCTCGCGGAGCGCCGACAAACTGGAGCGGGCCCGGGCGCTCGGTCTCGACGAGGCGATCTGGACCTCCGCGGGCGGCTTTCGCGACCGGCTCAGCGCTCCGGTTCATGTGGTCCTCGATGTTCTCGGTGGTCCGGCGTTTGCCGAGAATCTCGACGCCCTCGCCCCGCGCGGACGGCTGGTACTGCTGGGCTTCCTGCAAGGCCCCAAGGCGGAGGTGAACCTCGATCCTCTGCTCCGGAAGCGACTCGAGGTCATCGGCAGCGTGATGCGCAGCCGGGGCAGCGAGGAACGGGCGGCGCTGGCGGCCGCATTCAGCGCCCAGGTGTTGCCGGCTTTCGTGGGCGCCGACACCGGCGTAGGGGCCGCATATATGCGACCCCTACGGCCGGTGGTCGGCGCCACCTTTCCCTTCACCGCCATCAGCGACGCCCACGCCGCGATGGAGCGCGACGAGAACTTCGGGAAGATCGTACTCACCTGGTAAGACCACGGGGATAGGGAACGGGGAACGGGAACGGGGAACGGCAACGGGGAACGGGGAAAGGGGAACGGGGAACGGGCCCCCACCCCTCCGCAACAGCAGGTCCCTCTCTGCGCTCGGGACGATGAATAGCAGGGGTTGTCCCGTTCCCCGTTCCCCATTCCCCATTTTTCACCTCCCCACCCTCACGCTTCGCGCACCCCACCGGGTGCGGATCTGGTCGATGGCGGACTGCAGGTCACGGGGTCGGTGTGCGTCCTTCAGTCCCCAGTGCCCAGTGCCCAGTGCCGAGTGCCCAGTGGCCAGCGCCCAATGCCCGGTGAAGGCACTGCTCTTTGCCTGCTGCTCCTCGGGGTCTCTTCCCCTGCTGGGCACTGGGCACTGGGCACTGGGCACTTCTTCCCACAACTCCAACTGCAGATCCGCTTCCACCAACCGGTCGACGTTCACTCCCACCGCCCTGATCGCCACCGTCCGCTGGTTAGCGAGGGCGAAGGCACGCCGGGCCGCCTCCCCCAGCTCGGCGTCGAGGGCCGCGAACGCGAGGGGGACGCTCCGC
>DATBLR010000115.1:0-20232 GCA_036555275.1 Gemmatimonadales bacterium
GCGGAGCGATAGCTCCGCCCCGGTCGCGGTCACTCCCGGTTGGCGCGGAGCAGGAGCGACAGGCCGGCCTCCAAGCCCAGGTGGAAATTGGACTTCTTCTTCTCAACGCCGGCGACCTGCGGTGGCACGAACCTGCTCTCAGCGGTGGGAATGTAGTCCCCGGTGGCATCGACGCGCACGGCGAACCGGTTCCCCAGACCGAAGCGAACGCCGAGCAGCCCAGCGACACCGCTGCTGGTCTCGCGATAATTGGCGCGGAAGATATTCCGCACGTAGCCCGCACCCACCAGCGCGGTCGCCTTGTCGGATACCGGTCTGTTATAGACGAGGCGGAGGTGAACCGGGGTGCGGCGGACATCGAGGTCTCCCTGGGTCTTGGTCCTCGTGTACGTCACATCCGCCTCGACGGCGAGATTGGGGACCACGAACACACCCAATCGAGCGCCAACGCCGAGGCGATCGTCGAAGTTGAGCTTGCTCTCGAACTTCGTGAAGCGGCCGAAGGCGCCGATTTCCACCACTCCCGGTTTCTGGGCGTACACCGGCATCGCCCCGACCAGCAGCAGCAGACCGGTAAACAGACCTGTTCTCACGCGCATGAACCCCCCTGGGATGAACACGCGAAACTCGCCTCAGTATATCGTCCATGTATGCAGCGTATGCAGCCATCATCCCCTGGGGGCTTCGCGGGGCACTCCGTCGGGGACTCAGGCCAACCGCGGGCTAGCTTAGCATGGCAAACGTGTCGGAATCCTGAAGGGTGGGTGAGACTTTACGCTTTCCCCGGCCATAGCCCACGCATAGAGTTATGCAGAACTGGTGGGCGCGCCAGTGGACGCTGGAGCAGCCAACCGGCGCGCGCGCCTCGGGAAGTGCTTGCCATGCCTAGGGTTGGTCGCGCTGACCAGGGGCCTCGGGGATTGTCCCAGAAATTGTCGCAACTCTGGAAAGTTCTGGCGGGTGCCCGCGGGTGGGGCTACCTTGTAGGTGTCGGCAAATGAACGTCCATGAGTTCCCACGGGTGCCGGTCGGGGCCTCCGGAGCGAGAGATAGGACGTTCGAATCGTCTCGGGCCCATTGAAACTCGGCGGCTCGGCAGAGCGAAGAGTCCCGATCCGTCCCCGATCCCAGTCTCGCGGTGCTGTGCCATGCTCCCTTCCCCTCACCTTCTCCTCGGTCACACGCCGCTCCTCGTCGGAGTGCTCAGTGTCCTGGTCCGGGTGTCCCCCTCTGAAGGCAGGCGGCTGGTCGAAGACGCCCTTTCCCGAAGGCAGGACAGCCGATTTACCCTGAGTCTGCGTCCCGGTCCGAGTGCGTTTCAGGTGACCGGCGATCGGATCCTGCTGAATGCCACCGCCACGCTGGAGATGGGGGCGCCGCTCAGCTGCCCGGTGCAGATCACCGGGCACCCCGTGATCCGCGACAATCGCGTCGGCCTTGACGGGGCCGACATCACGTCCGACGACTGGAGCTGCCGCACCGCCGGCGCGATGCTCAGAGGATACGCGATCGCTTCGCTGCAGCAGGGCAGCTGGGACCTGGCCTCCCAGCTCATCCGGGCCTCCTGGGACCCCACCGACGATGCCACCCCCCGGCTGGAAAAGGTGGAATGCCTGGTCCCCGGCCAGGTCACGCTGCGCTCGGTGTCCCTGGAAGCCAATGCGATGGTCGTCCGGGTCGAGCTGCCCGACTCGGCGGTCCGTCAACGCTGCCCAGACTGAGGTTCTCCCCCCGCTCCCGCACGGGATTCCCCACTAACCCGCCGCCACCGGAGCGGCGCGCGGCTGTAGAGATATACTAAGGATGGAAAAGCCGATCGATTCACCAGACTTTCAGACTTCCTTCAAGGGCTGATTCAGACCTTGGGGCCGTTAGCCATATCCCGGCCCAATCCGGAGGCCAGGACGACGTCCAGTTCTTGCCGCCCTGTGCCTCCGCCTCTCTGGGCCACTGGTTCCGCACCCGCGAGCCGGAGGTTTCCCGATGTCCCTGCCCTCTGAACCACGCTGGCTTACCGGCCAACAGCTGGACGACAGCCTGTTTCGGCACGGCGTATCCCGGCGTGACTTCGTCGAATACTGCGGCGGCCTCTGTGTCGTACTGGGGGTCGGCCGGTCATCCGCACCGAAGATGGTGCGGGCGCTGCTGGCTCCTCAGCGACCGCCCGTAATCTGGCTGCAGCTGCAGGAATGCACGGGATGCGTGGAGAGCGTGCTCCGCACCGCAGAGCCCACCATCGGCGATCTGGTGCTGGACCTGATCTCGCTCGACTACCAGCACACCCTCATGGCCGGGGCCGGCGCCGCGGTCGAGGGCGCGATGAAGGATTCGATGAAAGCCAACGCCGGCAAGTACGTCCTGCTGGTGACCGGCTCGATCCCCACCAACGACGGCGGCATCTACTGCACCGTCGGCGGCCGCACCGCTCGTGACATCCTGGAAGAGGCCGCAAAGGACGCCGCCGCAGTAGTGGCCATCGGCGCCTGCGCCCACTGGGGCAGCGTCCAGGCGGCACGCCCCAACCCGACCGGCGCCGTGGGGGTCTCCGAGATCATCAAGGACAAGCCGGTGGTAAACATCGCCGGCTGCCCGCCCATCGGCGACGTGGTCACGGCGACGGTGGTGCACTTCCTGACCTTCAACCGGCTGCCGGAGCTGGATCCGGAGGGGCGGCCTATGTTCGCCTACGGGGCCCGGATCCACGATCAGTGCCCGCGCCGCGCCAACTTCGACGCGGGCCAGTTCGTCGAGGTGTTCGACGATGAGGCGGCGCGGAAGGGATGGTGCCTGTATCACGTGGGCTGCAAGGGGCCGGCGACCTTCTCACCCTGTCCGATCTTCCAATGGAACACCCGGACGTCCTGGCCGATCGGGGCGGGCCACCCCTGCATCGGCTGCACCGAGCCCCACTTCTGGGACACCATGAGCCCCTTCTACGAGCGGCTCCCCGACGTGGGCGGGTTCGGCGTGGAGCAGCGGGTGGACATCCTCGGCGCGGCGCTGGCTATCGGTGCAACGGCGGGGGTGCTGGCGCACGCGGCCGCGACCGGGGTGCACCAGATGCGGGAGCGGAAGCGCCAGTTGCCAGTGGTCGAGCCGCCGCGCGGCGGCTCGGGCTCCTCGAACGCGTAACGGAGGGACATCATCATGGCTGCGACCAAGGTCGTCGTCGATCCCATTACGCGGATCGAGGGGCACCTCAGAATCGAAGTACAGGCGGAAAACGGCCGGATCACCAACTCCTGGGCCTCATCCACCCAGTTCCGGGGGATCGAGATCATCATGGAAGGGCGCGACCCGCGGGACGCCTGGGCCTTCACCCAGCGGATCTGCGGCGTTTGCACCGTGGTGCATGCGGTCGCCTCGTGCCGAGCGGTTGAGGACGCGCTCGGCATCAAGATCCCGCCCAACGCCAACCTGATCCGAAACCTGATCCACGGGATGCAGTTCATCCAGGACCACGTGATCCACTTCTATCACCTGCACGCGCTCGACTGGGTAGACGTGGTGAGCGCCCTCAAGGCCGATCCGGAGGGCACTGCCCGCATCGCCAGGTCGATCTCTCCGTGGCCTAACAACTCGGCCACCTATTTCGGCGAGGTGCAGGACCGCCTCAAGAAGTTCGTCGCCGGCGGTCAGCTCGGCATTTTCACCAACGGCTACTGGGGTCACCCCGCCTACAAGCTGCCGCCGGAAGTGAACCTGCTCGCGGTGGCGCACTATCTCGAGGCGCTCGACTGGCAGCGCGACGTGATCCGGCTCCACACCATCTTCGGGGGGAAGAATCCTCATCCCAACTTCCTCGTCGGCGGGATGGCTTCCGCGATCAACCTCAACGACACCGCCACGATCAACGCCGAGCGGCTCACCGACATCCGGGACATGATCACCCGGGCTCAGCGCTTCGTGGAGCAGGTGTACTGGCCGGACCTGGTGGCCATCGCCGGCTTCTACAAGGAGTGGGGAGCGATCGGCGGCGGGGTACCGAACTTCCTGGCCTACGGGGAGTTCCCCGAGGGGGATATCACCGACCTCGACAAGCTCTACTTCCCCCGCGGCATCATCCTGAACAAGGACCTCACCAAGGTCCATCCCTTTGACCCGGCCAACATCCAGGAATTCATCAACAGCTCCTGGTACGAGTACTCCGGAGGGGACAGCGCCGGTCTCCACCCCTACGACGGCGAGACCAAGGCGAAATACACCGGGCCGCCGACCCCATGGACCTACCTCCAGGGCGAGCCCAAATACACCTGGATGAAGGCACCACGCTACGACGGCCAGCCGATGCAGGTCGGTCCGCTGGCGCGAATGCTGGTGGCGTTCGGAAGCGGCCACGAGGAGGTCCAGGAGCTGGTGAAGGCGGTGCTGGACAAGCTGCAGGTGGGGCCCGCGGTGCTGTTCTCCACCCTGGGCCGAACCGCGGCCAGGGGGATGGAGACGTTGCTCCTCGCCCGCCGCATGAACCGCTGGTATGATCAGCTGGTCGGTCGGATCCGGGACGGAGACACCCAGACCTTTAACAAGGACAAGTGGGATCCTTCCACCTGGCCCAAGCAGGAAGCCAAGGGGTTCGGCTTCCTGGATGCCCCGCGGGGCGGGCTGGGACACTGGGTGAGAATTAAGGATGGAAAGATCACCAAGTACCAGTGTGTGGTCCCCAGTACCTGGAACTGTTCTCCGCGCGACACCAAGGGGCAGATGGGTCCCTATGAAGCCTCCCTGGTGGACAACCATCCGCTGGTGCGGCCGGACCAGCCGCTGGAGATCCTGCGGACCATCCACTCATACGATCCCTGCATGGCGTGCGGCGTCCATGTCCTGGACACCGACGGGAACCTGGTAACGGAGGTAAAGGTCCAATGACCACGGTCCCGCCCAAGCCGGCCGCCCCCGGAAAGCGCGGGTTCAGCCTGGCACACAAGGTCCCGCCGCCAAGCGGCGATTATCACTGGGTGTACCTGTGGGAGTGGCCCATCCGGGCCATGCACTGGATCGCCGTCCTCTGCATCATCGCGCTGGTGGTGACCGGTCTCTATATCGGTAAGCCCTATTTCATCGCCAGCGGCGATACCAGCAAGCATTTCCTGATGGGATGGGTGCGGTTCGTGCACTTCTCGGCCGCGGCCTTCCTGGTCGCCACGGCCATCGTCCGGGCCTACTGGCTGTTCGCGGGGAACAAGTTCGAAAGGCTGCCGGCGCTGTTTCCGGTCCGGCCCCGGGACTGGGTCAACATGTGGAAACAGGTCAAGTACTACCTCATGATCCAGCCGGAGAAGGCACCGCACTACCTGGGCCACAATCCGCTGCAACAGCTCAGCTACACCGCGCTCTACGCGGTGGCGGCGACCATGGTGGTGACGGGGTTCGCCATGTACGGCCAGTCCGATCCGTCGGGCTTCTTCTACCGGGCGTTCAACTGGGTGGGGATACTGTTCGGCGGGATGCCCGTCGTGCGGTTCATCCATCACGTGCTGACCTGGGTGTTCCTGATTTTCATCCCCTTTCACATCTACCTCGCGATCCGCGCGGATCACCTGGAGCGCACCGGGGTGATCTCCTCGATCATCAGCGGCGGCCGGTTTGTCCCCGCCCAGGAAAAGTTCATCGATGGCGAAGGTGCCTGAGGGCCGTCCCCCCACGGTGGTGCTCGGGCTCGGTAATCCCCTGATGGGGGATGACGGGCTCGGGCTCGCTGTGCTGGCCCGGCTGCGCGAGGAATGGGACTGGCCGCCCGAGGTGGAGCTGGTGGACGGCGGAACCTGGGGAATGAACCTTCTCCCCCTGATCGAGGACGCCGGAGCATTGCTCCTGCTCGACGCGATCCGGACGGGCGCTCGGGCGGGCGAGCCGGTTCGGCTGGAGCGGGACCGGCTGCCGCGCTACCTCGCGCACAAGCTGTCACCGCACCAGATAGACCTGAAGGAGGTCCTGGCCTTGGCGGAGCTTCGCGGCACCCTGCCGGCCCTCACGGTGGCGATCGGCGCCGAGCCCGGTGAGGTGACGCTCTCCACCACGCTGACGCCGGAGCTGGCACGCACCGTAGGGATCGTTGCCCGGGCAGCCGTGGACCAGCTCGCGGCCTGGGGACACCAGGGCCGCCGGTTGGCGGTGCTCGATGCATGAGCTGAGCCTGGCGCTGGACGTCTGTCGCATCGTCGAGCAGCATGCGGTGCCCCGGTCCGCGGCCGATGTGCGCACCGTCTCGGTCGAAGTCGGCAACGACGCGGGGATCGAGATCGAGAACTTCCGCTTCTGCCTGGAGGCGTTGCTCGACGAGCCGCCCTTCTCGGGCGCGAGGCTGGAGCTGGTTCCCGCGCCCGGGGGCGATCTCCGCGTGAGCTATCTGGAGGTGGACGATGGCCGTCCGGACGATTGAAGTGCGGGAGCGGGTCATGGCCAGGAACGACGAGCTGGCCGGCCAGATCCGGCAGCGGCTCGCGGCGGCCGGGGTGACCGCGTTCAACCTCGTCTCCTCTCCCGGCTCCGGAAAAACCAGCCTCCTGGAGCGGACCCTCGACGCGCTCGGCGAGGAGCTGGACATCGCGGTGGTCACCGGAGACGTGCAGACCCAGAACGACGCCGACCGTCTCGCCCGCCGGACCACCCGGCTGGTCCAGGCGGTGGTGACGGACGGGGCCTGCCACCTGGACGCCAGTCAGGTCATGTCGGCGCTCGAAGCCATCGACCTCGCCCGCACGCGGCTCTTTTTCGTGGAGAATGTGGGCAACCTGGTCTGTCCGGCGAGCTGGGACCTCGGCGAAACGGCGAAGATCGTGGTCTTCTCGGCCACCGAAGGGGAGGACAAGCCGCTCAAGTATCCCAAGATGTTCCGCATGGCCCGCTACGCCGTCCTGAACAAGATCGACCTGCTGCCGCACCTGGATTTCGACGTGGACGAGGCGATCGCCTGCGCCCGCCAGGTGAATCCCGCCCTCCGCTTCTTCCTCACCTCCGCCCGCACCGGCGAGGGCCTGGAGGAGTGGTTCGACTTTCTCCGTCAGCAGGTCCATAGCGGTCTGGTGGCATGATCCCCCGGCCCGCCGTGCGCGCCGCCTGTCTGGTCCGCGTCCGCGGCGTGGTCCAGGGCGTGGGGTTCCGTCCCTTTGTCCACCGACTGGCCCTCCGGCATCGCCTGAGCGGCTGGGTCCGCAACGCGTCCGGCGACGTGCAGTTGACGCTCGAGGGAGAGAGCGAGGACATCTCCGGCTTTCTCACCGAGCTCAGGACCGAGGCGCCGCCGCTCGCCAGCATCGAGGAGGTGGAGGTCGAGGCGGCCACCCCCCAGGGCCTGAATGAGTTCGCTATCGAGGACAGCGCCGACCAGCCCGGGCAGCGGCTGCCCGTCCCGCCGGACGTGGCCATCTGTCCGGCCTGCGAGCGGGAGCTGCTCGAGCCAGCCAATCGTCGCGCCGGCTACCCCTTTATTACCTGCACCGACTGCGGGCCCCGCTTCACGGTCATCGAGCACCTCCCCTACGACCGGGAGCGGACCACGATGCGGGTCTTCGACCAATGCCCGGCGTGCGCTGACGAATACTCCACCCCGGGAGACCGCCGCCACCATTCGGAGACCAACAGCTGCCCCGTCTGCGGCCCACGGCTCTGGTTCGAGACCGCATCGGGAGGAATCGAAGCCGGGGGAGCGAGCCCGCTGGAGCGCACGGTCGCCATGTTGCGCGACGGCGGGATCGTCGCGATTCGCGGGTTCGGCGGCTACCACCTGGCGTGCGACGCTACCAGCAGCGCCGCCGTGGCGAGGCTCCGCCGGCGCAAGCACCGTGAGGCCAAGCCGCTCGCCGTCATGGTGCGGGACCTCGAGGCCGCCGGCAGAGTCGGAGAGCTGCCCAGGGCGGAACGGGAGCTCCTGGAGCGACGGGAGCGGCCGATCGTGCTGGTCCGTACCCGGGCAGACCACCCGCTGGCCGCGGAGATAGCGCCCGGCCTCGACACCGTGGGGATCATGCTCCCCTCGACGCCCCTCCACCTGCTCCTGCTGGAGGCGCTGGACCGCCCCCTCGTGATGACCAGCGGCAACCGGAGCGAGGAGCCCATCGCCATCGACAATGCGGAGGCGCGTGGCCGACTGGCCGACATCGCCGACGGCTTCCTCATGCATGACCGGGAGATACTCTCGCGGTGCGACGACTCCGTCCTCCGCGTGGTTGCCGATCAGCCGGTCCTGCTGCGGCGCGCCCGCGGGTTCGCCCCGCTTCCGCTCCGGCTCCCGCTGGCCAGCCCTGTGCCCCTGCTGGCCGTCGGTCCGCATCTCAAGAACACCTTCACCCTGGTGCATGGCAACATGGCGTGGGTGAGTCCGCACATCGGAGACCTGGAGAGCCTCGAGGGCCTGGAGCACTTCCAGCATACCCTGGCGATGTATCGCCGGCTGTTCCGGCTCGACCCGGAGGCCGTGGTCCACGATCAACACCCGGGATACCTGTCCACCCGGATCGCCACCGAGATGGGCCTTCCGACCACTCTCGCGGTGCAGCATCATCACGCGCACATTGCTGCCGTCATGGCCGAGCACGGCGTCACGGAGCCGGTGCTGGGGGTGGCCTACGACGGGACCGGGTACGGCCTCGACGGGGCGGTGTGGGGCGCGGAGATCCTGGCAGGGGATCTCACCGGCTTCCGTCGCCTGGGTCACTTGCGCTACGCCCCCCTCCCCGGGGGTGACCTGGCGGCGCGGCGGCCCTGGCGAGCGGCGCTGGGGTATGCCGCCCTGGACTCCGTGACCCGCACCGCGCTGAGCCCGCTCTTCGACGGCATCCCCGCGGCCGAGCGCGCGGTGGCGGAACGGCAACTCGAGGCGCAGATAAACGCTCCGCTGGCTTCGTCGATGGGGCGGCTGTTCGACGCGGCGGCATTCGTCCTGGGCATCCGGCAGGTGGCCGCGTATGAGGGCCAGGCCGCGATGGAGTTGGAGGCCCTGGCGGGCCGGCGCATCGCGGCGGAGTACCCGCTGCCGATCGAGCCCGACGATGCCGGCGGCTGGGTCATGGACCCGACCCCGCTCCTCGCCCGCTTGGCGCTCCGGCGGCAGCGCGGTCTGGACGTCGGGGACCTCGCGGCCGACTTTCATGCCAGCGTCGCCCGGGCCACGGAGCTTCTGGTAGGGCGCGCGGCCGAGGCAACCGGCCTGTCGACCGTAGCCCTGGGCGGCGGAGTGTTCCAGAACGCCCGCCTGCTGGAGTCGCTCCGTTCCCGGCTGACCTGCCGGGGGTTCCGGGTGCTGGTGGCGCGCAACCTTCCCCCCAACGACGGGGCGGTGAGCTACGGCCAGGCTGCGATGGCCGCCGCCATTCTCTCTCTGCGGAGGTGATCCATGTGTCTCGGCATTCCCGGGCGCGTACTCGAAACCCGAGACGACCGCGGCCTCCTGATGGGCATGGTGGACTTCGGCGGCGTGAAGCGGGAGGTGTGCCTCGCCTACGTCGCGCCGGAGGTGGCGGTGGGCGACTATGTGATCGTGCACGTGGGTTTCGCCATCAGCCAGGTCGATGAGAGCGAAGCCCGGCGCACCTTCGAGGCCCTCAAGGAGATGAGCCAGCTGGAAGAGCTGGACTGGATGCGCGAAGTCGCCGAAAAGAGCCTGGCCCAGCCGGCGGGCGGGGAGGCGCCGTGAAATACCTCAGCGAATACCGTGACGGCACCGTGGCGCGGGGGCTGATCGCCAGGATCCATGCGACGGCGACTCGCCGCTGGACCCTCATGGAGGTCTGCGGTGGGCAGACCCATACCATCGTGCGGCAGGGCCTGGACGAGCTGACGGAAAGCGCGGTCGAGATGATCCACGGTCCCGGCTGCCCGGTGTGCGTGACGCCGCTGGAGCAGATCGACAAGGCCCTGGCCCTGGCCTCGCGGCCGGACGTCATCTTCACCTCCTTCGGGGACATGCTGCGGGTGCCGGGCTCGGAATGCGATCTGCTGCAGGTTCGGGCCCGCGGCGGCAACGTCCGCGTAGTCTATTCGCCACTCGACGCGCTGGAGCTGGCCATCAGGACCCCCGACCGGCAGGTCGTATTCTTCGCCGTGGGCTTCGAGACCACCGCGCCGGCCAACGCCATGGCCGTCTGGCGGGCGAGACAGCTGGGGGTCTCCAATTTCAGCGTGCTGGTGTCCCACGTGACCGTGCCACCGGCGATGACGGCGCTCCTCGACTCGCCGGACAACCGGGTACAGGCATTCCTCGCGGCCGGTCACGTCTGCTCGGTGATGGGCTGGACGGAGTACGAGCCGATCGCGGCCCGGTACCGGGTACCGATCATCGTCACCGGGTTCGAACCGATCGACATCCTGGAAGGCATGCTGCTCGCCGTGCGACAGCTCGAGGCAGGGCGCTACGAGGTGGAGAACCAGTATGTCCGCTCGGTCCGCCGGGAGGGGACCCGCCCGGCCCAGGATCTGGTGCGCCAGGTGTTCCGGCTTACTGACCGGCAGTGGCGGGGGATCGGCGCGATCCCCCAGAGCGGGCTGGCGCTGCGGGAGGAGTACGCCGACTTCGACGCCGAGGTGCGGTTTGGCCTCGAGGCACTCACGGTCCAGGAGCCGCCCGAGTGCCGCGCGGGCGACGTGCTGCGGGGGAATCTCAAGCCGCCGCAGTGTCCCGCCTTCGGCAACCGATGCACCCCGGAGCATCCGCTGGGGGCGCCGATGGTGTCGTCGGAAGGTGCCTGCGCCGCGTACTACAACTATGCCCGCTTCCGGGCGCCGGCCGCCACGGAGCACTGACGCCATGACCAGCCTCCGCATCGACAGTCCGGCCTGCCCCCTCCCGCTCACCGATTCGGAGCGGGTGCAGCTGGGGCACGGGTCGGGTGGCAAGCTCAGCGCCGCGCTGCTCCGGGAGCGGTTGCTCCCTCATTTCGCCAACCCGTACCTGGCCCAGCTGGGCGACGGGGCGGTGCTTCCGATTGGAGGCACCCACATTGTGGTCTCAACCGACACGTTTGTGGTGAACCCGCTCGAGTTCCCCGGCGGCAACATCGGGATGCTGGCGGTGCACGGGACGCTCAACGATGTCGCCATGATGGGTGCCCGGCCGATGTACCTGACCGCGGGCCTGGTGCTCGAAGAGGGGCTGGCGCTGGAAACCCTCGACCGCGTCGTCGCCGCGATGGCCCGGGCCGCGGACCAGGCCGGGATCCCGCTGGTCGCCGGCGACACCAAGGTGGTCGAGCGGGGCAAGGCCGACGGGCTCTACATCAACACCACCGGTATCGGCCTGCTGGAGCCCGACTTCCGCCCCGCGCCCGATCGGGCCCGCCCCGGGGACCTGATCCTCACCAGCGGCCCGATCGGTCGCCATGGCATGGCGATCATGGCCGTACGGGAGGGACTGGCCTTCCAAACCACGATCGAAAGCGACACCGCCAACCTGGCCCCGCTGGTGGAGCGACTCCGTCAGGCGGCCGGCTCCGGAGTCGCCGTACTCCGCGATCCGACGCGGGGTGGGCTGGCCAGCACTCTCAACGAGATCGCCCAGGCCGCCCAGGTTGGCATGGCGCTGGAAGAGACGGCGCTCCCTGTCCCGGCGGACGTGGCGGCCGCCTGTGAGATGCTGGGACTCGACCCCCTATACGTCGCCAACGAAGGGGTCCTGGTCGCAATGGTGCGCCCGGAGCAGGCCGATCAGGCGCTGGCCGCCCTGCGCGAGCATCCGCTCGGCCGCGAGGCGGCCGTCATCGGCCGCGTAGTGCCGGACCACGCCGGCTACGTCGTACTCAGGACGGTGGTGGGGGGGACCCGGGTGGTGGACATGCTGCCAGGAGACCAGCTGCCGAGAATCTGCTGAAGCGGGGAATGGGGAACGGGGAACGGGGTGCGCTGGCCGGTTCCCTGTTCCCCGTTCCCTGTTCCCCGTTCCCTACCCTACCCGAACAATCCCTCGATGGAGAGGTACCGCTCTCCGGTGTCGTAGCAGAAGGCCAGGATGCGGCTCCCTTGGGGAAGCTCGGGGAGCTTCTTCGCTACCGCGGCCAGCGCGGCGCCGGACGAGGGCCCGATGAAGATGGCCTCTTCCTTCGCTGCCCGGACCGCGTAGGCGTAGGACTCCTCTTCCGTCACCTGAATCGTTCCGTCGAGGATCTTGGTGTTGAGGATGGCGGGGATGAACCCGGCGCCGAGCCCCTGCAGCTTGTGGGGGCCGGGAGCCCCACCCGAGATCACCGCTGACTTGGCAGGCTCGACCGCGAAGGCCTTCAGCTTGGGGAATTTCTCCTTGAGAACCTCGCTCACTCCGGTGATGTGCCCACCGGTCCCGACCCCGGTGATCAGGTAGTCGAAGCCCTCGGGAAAGTCGGCCAGGATCTCCCGGGCGGTGGTCCGCCGATGGATCTCGGTATTGGCGGGGTTCTCGAACTGCTGAGGCATCCAGCTGTTCGGCGTCTTCGCGATCAACTCGCCGGCCCGCTCGATGGCGCCTTTCATCCCCTTTTCCCGCGGGGTCAGGTCCAGTTCCGCCCCATAGGCGGTCATGATCCGCCGGCGCTCGATGGACATCGATTCCGGCATCACCAGAATGAGCCGGTATCCTTTCACCGCCGCGACCATCGCGAGGCCGATGCCGGTGTTCCCGCTGGTGGGCTCGATGATCGTCGTCCCTGCCTTGATTACCCCGCGCCGCTCGGCATCCTCGATCATGGAGAGGCCGATGCGGTCCTTGATGCTGCCGCCGGGGTTGGCCCGTTCCAGCTTGAGCCAGACCTCGGCCTTGCCATCGAAGAGTCGATTGATGCGGACGTGCGGGGTATTACCGATGGTTTCAAGAATATTCGCGGCCTTCATGGGTCGTATCCTCGCTGAGTCATTGGGATCGGGCACGGAGGCGGAGCCTCGACGGTCATGCCCGCGCCTTCAGAACGGAATCGGCAGGGATGCGTCGCGACATCGGCCGGGGGGACCGGCTCGGAGGAGAGATGGCCGGAGAGGGATCATGTCAGATGTTGTACTCGAGAAGAGGCTCTTCCGCCACCCGGGGCCGCTCGACCGTGGCAGCGTGGGTGACGACCGATCCCGGGGCCACGCTGTGGGTCAGCCACACGTTCCCGCCGATGACGCTGCCGGCCCCAATCACGGTATCTCCGCCGAGTATGGTCGCGTTGGCATAGATGACGACATCGTCCTCGATCGTGGGATGGCGCTTCTGCTGGGCCAGATCCTTGCGCACGCTGAGCGCGCCCAGCGTGACACCCTGGTACAGGCGCACCCGGTCGCCGATCACCGTGGTTTCCCCGATCACGATCCCGGTGCCGTGGTCGATGGCGAGGGACCGCCCGATCGTCGCGCCCGGATTAATGTCTATGCCCGTCATCCGGTGCGCAAACTCGGTGATCAGCCGGGGCAGCAGGTTCACCCCCTGCGCCACCAGGACGTGCGCGATCCGGTAGCAGGCCAGGGCGAAGAACCCTGGATAGGAGAGCAGCACCTCGTCGACGCTCCGCGCCGCGGGATCGGCCTCACAAGTAGCGCGGGCATCCAGTTCCAGGGCCTCCTCCAGTGCCGGGAGCTCCTGCAGGAAGGCGGCGCTGCGCCGGCTCGCCGCCTCGAGGGGGACGCCCTGTGCAATCAGGAACGACTCCAGGCGGCTCCGCAGGCGGTCCAGCTCGGAACGGACCCGCGACGGCGTGGCGCTCTCCGACGGCGCGAAGTGCGGAAACAGCAGCGCCAGGGCTGCCTGGGTGAATTCTTCGGCCAGTCGATTCGCCTGAGGGGGAAGCGGGTAGCCGCCGCGAGCCTGCGCCACCTGCCGCACAAAGTCGTCGAGGGTCTGTCCCATGGGCGCAAGTTAAACCGATCCGGCGTCTCACGGGGAGCGGGGTCTGGCCGTTCGCGGGCGGAGGGGGAGGAATCAGCGGTCGTTCGGGGAGACGATCTGCATGGTGAGGGAGGTCGTGCTGCCGCTCCCCGGCGTGGTGGGTCTGCCCGGAGCGATCACGTAGGACATGCCCAGCAGCCGCTCCAGCATCGGGGCCTCATCGCCGCCCGCCGCCTGGCGGCCGCTCAGGACCGGGGTGAAGTCGATCAGTCGCCGCGTGGCAAACAGCTTGAGCACTTCGGTCCCGAGCGGCTCGGTCGCGGAGAAGCAGGCGCTGCTCAGGCGGCGGCCACCCGGAGGCAGCGGGTCGCCGTCCTGCGGGAGACCTGGACGAGGAATCAGCTGAGTGATCTCGCCGTCGGGGGTGAGATCGAGTACCGCGACATAGGCGGGCTCGGCGCCATCGTTCACCAACCGGAGGACAAACCCGTCTCTGGGCCGGACCAGCCACTGGCTTCCCGCCGACAGCCGCGCCCCGGCATGGACCGTGTCCGACTGCCGGGCGTCGCACTGGCCGTCCGCGGCGAACCGGTGGGTGGCCGGGATCAGCTCGATCCGTACGCGGAGCCGCGGGTCCGAGATCATGACCTGCTTCAGGTAGCGGCTCCACGCCAGGGTCCGCATCCGTTCGGTGAGGGTAGCGCGGCCTGCCGCCGAGCGGCCATCCACCGGCGGGAGAACCGCGATGGTGGTATCCTGGGCCCAGCTCGCCAGGAGCAGCGCGCCCCCTGAGCCGGCTGCGGGGCGGACCAGCATCTCCGCGATCGAGTCGGATGCCTGAATGACACCGCTCCGCGCGAAATCGGCCTCCAGGCTGGATCGGAGTGCCGGCGGGATCGCGCGGTCCAGCCGTACCGTGAACCGGAACTTTTCTGCAGCGTACTCGGTCACGTACGCCCAGGACGACCTCGCGACCGCAACCTGCCCGGCGCCATCCAGCCGCACTTCCGTCTCCAGCTCATTCGCCCGAACCACGGTTCCCGAGGCCAGCGGGTTCGCACCGGAGGTGACCGGAGTCCCGAGCGGGAAAAATGCGATCCGGGAGCCCGGCACCAGCCCGACCAGGGTTCCCCCGTCGAGCAGGACACCGGAATCACCGAGCGCCGACGCGACCCGGACGTAGGGCTTTCGGGCTACGGTCCGCCCACCGAACACGAGAGCATCGGCGCTCCCCTCCAGCTGTGGCGTCTGCAGCGGCACGGCGCCCTGCATCCAGGCCTTGAGCTGCTCAAAGAGGGCGCGATAGTTCGGGGGGCCGTCGCTGACGTCGAGGTTTGCCAGGACTCGTGCCATCCCCAGGGACAGCGCACCCGCGGTAGTCCCCTTGCCTCCCGCCAGCTCCACCTCTCCCGCGAGCTGGTGCACCCGCGCCGCCGAGAAGACCACCATCGGAGCCAGACTGGAATCAGGCGCCGGCCGGATCCACCCCGATCCGGCCTCCGCTCCCGGCCTTCGGGTCCGCGCGGGCCGTCCGATCGGTGGCAATCCGCCCCGGACCGGTACGACGCTCCGGCCAGCCCGGCCGGAATAGCTTGCATCGAGGACTACCATGAGCTGGCCCCCGGGATAGAGCCGAGCGCGCAGCGACTTCAGCCGCGACTCGAGCTCGTCGTCGCGGATGTGGCGGAGGCCGCCACGCGCACGGGGATCGTTCGTGAGCCACGCGTCAGATGGAACCAGCGCCTCGTCCAGGCCGTCCGGCTCGTCGCCGTTGTCATCGGTGATCTGCTGGGCTTGTCCGGCGTAGTGGACGACGACGACGTCCCCGGGACGAATCGCGGCCTCCAGGGCGCCGAAGGCGTCGAGGATGCCGGCGCGGGTTGCCTGGGAGTCGACGAGGATTCGCATCCTCGCCCCATAGAAGCCCTGCAGCCGAAGGGCGCCCTGGATCAGGGACGCATCGTGATCGGCGCCCAGCCGCGGATAGCCGCTGGCCCGCGGATAGTTCCCGATGGCGATGATGAGGGCGAGCTTGCGTCCCTTGGCCCGGCCTGTCATGGGCTCTGGGCCGGCGACCGCCGTAACCGGGTCGGGCTCGACCGAGAGCGCGCGGGGGGCTGCGGGCAACAGGACCAGTGCCGCCAGAGCGAGGGCACTCGACAATCGATCGGCCGGACGGCGTCCGGGGAATGCGGCCCTGCTCGGGTGGGGCTGGTTGGCCATGGTGGAGATCCGGTCGCGGCATTCCCGGCCCCGCAGACGGCCGTAGGGTACGGTCGGCGTGCGACGCCTGGACAGCGGTGAGCGGGCTCACAGATCCGCGATGGACATCGGGGCGTTCCGCTTTCGGTCACGCGGTCAGCCGTGACGCGGCCCGCGCAAAGGCTTCCTGTCTCACACTGCGCACCGCATCTTCTTTCCGTAACTCTGTTCACCCGATGGCGATGGAACGCCCATGGCAAATCCGCTCACGATTCGCCGCCTCCCTCGGTCCCCCGCTATTCGCAGCCGGGCGGCCGCGCTCCGGATTCCGCCGGCTCCTGTTCCTAACCCCGCGATCAATTGACCGGATCGGCACCTGAATCGCGCGACCACCGAAAGCGTCGGGCACGACGCTGGTTCGGCTGGGGCTACCTGCTGCTGCTGGGAGCGTCGCACCTGACCCGGCTCCTCCATCCGTACCGGCCGCTGCCGGACCAGGATGAGCGTGTCGCGACGGTTCACGCGGTGAACGGAGAGCGCGAGCTCGGCCGGCCCGTCCGCCTCGCCTATCGCGCCTACCAGCCGAACACCGGCAACGAGTCGCCGCCGACCATCGTGCTGGTGCACGGAAGCCCCGGTGATAACGGCGAGGTCACCCGCGCGGCGGCACTCCTGGGAGCCCGGTATCGGACCCTCGCGCCGGACCTCCCGGGCTTTGGCGGTTCGACACCCGATGTACCCGACTATTCGAACCGAGCCCACGCCCGCTATCTCCTGCAACTGCTTGACAGCCTGCAGATCTCAAGCGTCCACCTGGTCGGATTCAGCATGGGGGGCGGAGTCGTGCTGCAGCTCGCGGCGCTGGATCCCGAGAGGGTGCGCTCGATCACGATGCTCGCCGCGATCGGGGCGCAGGAGTACGAGCTCTTGGGCGACTACCATCTGAACCATGCAATACACGGGCTGCAGCTCGCGGGACTGTGGCTCCTCCGGGAGGGCACTCCCCACTTCGGCTGGCTGGACGACGCCATGCTGAGCGTGCCCTACGCCCGGAACTTCTACGACACCGACCAGCGCCCGTTGCGCGGAATTCTGCAGCGCTATGCCGGTCCGATGCTGATCCTGCAGGGGTCGCACGACGTGCTGGTGAATCCCGCCGTGGCCAGGGAACACGCGCGGATCGTTCCGCAGAGCGAACTCCTGATGGACGAGGGGGATCATTTCACGTCGTTCCAGCGACCGGAGCGCGTGGCGAGCCCCATCGCGGATTTCGTGGCCAGGGTCGAGCGCGGGGAGGCGAGGACCAGGGCTACCGCCGAGCCGGCTCGGCTGGAGGACGCAGCCCGGCCCTTCGATCCACGGCAGCTTCCCAGGATCGAGGGATTTGCGCTGGCCGTGATCCTCCTGATCATCGCCGGCTCCACCCTGATCAGCGAGGATCTCACCTGCATCGCCACCGGGCTCATGGTCGCCCGGGGCACCATCGCTTTCTGGCCCGGGGTCACGGCCTGCTTCCTGGGGATCTTCGTCGGCGACATGCTGGTCTTTCAGGCTGGACGGATCCTCGGGCGGGCGGTTCTCAGATGGGCCCCGGTCCGCTGGTTCATCAGCCCGGAGGCCATCACCTGGAGTTCCCAGTGGATCGAGCGCCAGGGTCCTGGACTGGTGTTCCTGACCCGCATCCTGCCCGGCACCAGATTGCCGACCTACTTCGCGGCGGGGATGCTGCGCACCCGGTTCGCCAGGTTCGCCCTGTATTTCGGCATCGCCTGCGCCGTGTGGACGCCCGCGCTGGTCGGCTTCGCGGCTCTCTTCGGCGAGGCAACGCAACGCCTGCTGCACGTGATGCGGGAGCGCGCGGCCCTCTACCTGCTGGTCACCGGCCTCGTCCTGTTCTTCCTGCTCAAGCTCCTGATCCCGCTGAGCACCTGGCGTGGCCGGCGGCTGCTGCTCTCCCGCTGGCGCCGGCTGACCCGATGGGAGTTCTGGCCGCGGTGGGCCTTCTATCCCCCCGTCGTGCTCTACGCCATCTGGCTCGCCGTCAGGCATCGCGGGCTGCTGCGTTTCACCGCGGTGAATCCGGCGATTCCCGGCGGGGGATTCGTGGGGGAATCGAAGGCGGGAATCCTCGGCGGACTCAAGGAAAGCGCGGACCTGCTGGCGGCGCACGAGCTGATCCCGGCCGCGCTGCCCACGGCGGAGCGGGTCGCGCGAGCGCTGGCGTTTCGCGAGCGGCTGGGGCTGACGTGGCCGCTGGTGCTGAAACCGGACGTGGGCGAGCGCGGCTCGGGCGTCGCGATGACCCGGTCGGTGCAGGAAGTGCAGGCCTATCTGGAGCGGGCCAAGGGCGACACCATCGTGCAGGCCTACGCACCGGGCGCGGAATTCGGGGTGTTCTATGTCCGTCGGCCGGGTGAGCCGTCAGGCTGGATCTTCGGTATCACCGAGAAGCGATTCCCCCAGGTCCGGGGCGACGGGGTGGCAACGCTCGAGGAGCTGATTCTCGGTGACGAGCGGGCGATCGCGATGGCGCCGTTCTATCTCCGCAGGCACGCCGGCCGCCTGAGCTGGGTCCCGGCCGCGGGGGAAGAGGTTCCACTGGTCGAGCTGGGCACCCACTGCCGGGGCGCCGTTTTCTTCGACGGCGGATGGGTGGAAACCCCCGAGCTCCGGGCGGCGATCGACCGGCTGAGCCGCGGGTACCCGGGGTTCTGGTTCGGACGGTACGACATCCGCACGCCCGATGTCGCCGATTTTCAGGCTGGCAGAAACTTCAAGGTGCTGGAACTGAACGGAGCAACGGCAGAGGCAACCAACATATATGATCCGAGGAATTCACTCACCCAGGCCTATCGAACCCTGTTCGAGCAGTGGCGGCTGGCGTTCGAGATCGCCGACGCCAACCTGGCCCGCGGAGCGCGTCAGGCGAACTGGGGGGAGTTGTGGCGGCTGTGGCGACACCACGGTGCCATGATTCGCAGTCAGCGCGAGCTGGGCCCTCCCCGCGTCGAACCGCGATCCTAGTCCGGCACCCAGAAACCTTCGGGACAGAGATGGCGCACAAACGCCTCGCCCGATGGCGTGAAGGGGTGCCTCCAGCCGAACGCGGTAACCGGCTGATCCACTTCCTCGCTGGCCACTTCGACCAGCTTCCGCGCCAGTCCGCGCGCCTGGCACGACGGATGGGTCCAGATCGTCTCGACGGTCCACGAGGTCATCGGCGCGACCCCGGTCGCGGGCCGGCGTTCGGCGTCCCAGTCATCCCAGGACCACCACCCCCACCGCGGATGGGGTCGCAGCACGGCGAGACCGACCGCGGCGCCCGACTCCCGCGCGATGAAGATGCGGGTCTCCTCGGTATCGGTCGCGGTGTAGGCCGGGGTATGGAACGGCGTGTCGCGCATGGCCCGCCGCGCGACCTGCTCCGCCAGCACCCGCTCCGGCTCGGAAGCCCGGTCGGTGACGAGCAGGATCTCCGTGGCGTCCAGCCGGGCCACGATCCGCTCTCCCGGACGGTTGGGCACCGGGACCGAATCGAGCTGAGCCTGAGTGTGGGGCACGCGCGCTCCGTTGATGCGCTGGCGGACCTAATTCTAGCAGGGGACAGCGTGCAGCGTACAGGGTCGGTTTAGCGCCAAGCGTCCAGCGTCTAGCGTGCAGGGTTCCGGTCGCCCCCTGTGCGCCGTACCCTGGACCCTGAACGCTGCCCGCCGCTCGCTGGACGCTGAACGCTGAACCCTGTACCCTGCACCCGTGCTCCTCATGGACCGCGAGAACCTGATGGTACCCGGCTGGTCGCACGTGCTGTCCAGCACTAACGACCTGGCCGAGCTGGAGGCGCTTCGCATGCGGGTGGGGGCACCGCGGCGGGCATTCCACCTTGGCAACGGAACCCGACCGCATCTCGACCTCAAGCTCGAGCCACGGGAGCTGGCGCTGCGTGACCCGGCGGTGCGGGTGTTCGAGAGCACGCGAGAGCTGGTCCGCCACTGGCGGGCCGCTCAGCCCACTGCCGTTCGGTCCGGTGCGGGCGAGCGGCGGGAGGGCCCGCGTGCCTGACCCGGGGGCTGCCCAGCCGGCCTTGAGACTGCGGGGCCTCCAGAAATGGTACCGGGACGTCAAAGCCGTCGACGGGCTCGATCTGGACGTGGCGCCCGGCGAGTGCTTCGGGCTGCTCGGCCCCAACGGCGCAGGCAAGACCACCACCATTGAAATCTGCGAGGGACTGACCCGGCCCGACGCGGGAGACGTCGAGCTCCTCGGCCAGC
>DATBLR010000004.1:0-1744 GCA_036555275.1 Gemmatimonadales bacterium
GGCCAGCGAGGGATCCAGCCAAGACTGGGATCCCGCGCTGGCTTTTGCCTACAGTACTGTCCGTCCGCCCGCCTGCCCGCCTGCCCGCCTGCCCGCCTGCCCGCCCGTCCGCCCGCCCGCCCGTCCGCCCGCCCGCCCGCCCCCCTCACCTCAGCAACACCAACACCGCGTAGATCACCAATCCCGCCAGCCCGCCCACCAGCGTGCCGTTGAGCCGGATGAACTGCAGGTCCCGGCCCACCGCCAGTTCGATCCGCCGGGCCGCCAGCTCGGGATCCCATTGCCGAACCGTTTCCGCGATCAGGTTGGCGAAATCATGGCGGTGCTGCTCCAGGAGCGAGGCGGTGAAGTCGTTGAGGAACGCATCCAGTTCCGCCAGCCGGGTCGGGTTCGCGAGCAGCGATTCTCCGATGGCGCTGATGCCCCGGGCGATCGGCTGGAGGGCGGCGCTCTCGCCCTCGGTCGAAAAGCGGGTCGCCGCCTGCCGAGCCCTATCCCACAGGGAGAAGGCCAGCTCCTCGACCACCGGCCGGCCCAGCAGGTCCTCCTTCAGCTCCTCGGTCCGGGCGATCACCTCGGGCGAGTGCTTCAAGCGCTCCACGAAGTTCCGGAACGCGGCGTCGAACTTGATCCGGAGGGGATGCCGGGTATCGGCCTTGACGTCCTCCGTGAGCCGCTGGGCGGCCTCGATGATCCGGGCATGCAGCGCGTCGTCCACCACGCCGGGGACCCACCAGGGACTTTCATCCCGGATCTTCTGCCGGATCTGATCTCGATTGGTGTCCAGGGCGTCCCGTACCAGCCGCAGGGCCTCGTCCAGCAGTGCCTGATGACGGTCGTCGGTCGCGACCACTGAGAGCAGGTTGCCCAGCACCGGGGCCAGCCGAACGCTCTGGAGCCTGGTGACCGCGCTGTCGCGAATCAGATCGCGTACATCCGATTCCGGCAGCGCTTGAACCGCTTGGGAGATGCCGGTGGCCAGGTGGCGCGCCAGCCGCGCGCTGTGCTCGGGATCGCTGATCCAACGCGCGGCCCGGTCCGCCAGCTGCATCGTGTGGAGCCGGGCCACCAGCACTTCCCGCGACAGGAAGTGGTTCTGCAGGAAGTTGCCCAGAATCCTGCCGATCCGGTCCTTCTGGGTCGGAATGATGGCCGTATGGGGAATCGGCAAGCCGAGTGGCTTGCGAAACAGCGCCGTGACGGCGAACCAGTCCGCCAGTCCACCCACCACGGCAGCTTCCGCGGTGGCTCGCACGTAGCCGAGCCAGGGGTGGGCCGGCTCCAGCAGGAGTGCGACCACGAATACCGCCAGGGCGAGCAGCAGCAGCCCGGTCGCCACCCGCTGCATGGTCCGAAGCTCGGCGCGCCGGACCATGTCGTCCTTCCGCGGGGCCGGGTCAGTGACCGGCGGCGATGTGAACGGGAGGAGGCCCATGAGCCGGAAAGCTAGTGCGGTTTCCGGCTCTGGCGGTCGGGCGGTCGGACGGGACGGCGGGGTGGAATAGCTTGGTGCTCGTCCCTGGGCACTGGGCACTCGTACGCCGTACGGGCGGTCAGACGGTCAGAAGGTCAGACGGTCGGGCACTGGGCACTGGGCCCTGGGCACTCGTACGCGGTACGCGGCGGCACGTAGTAGGCTGGTCAGGTTCGCCGCTTGGCCCTCCCCGCACCTTCCTGCAGCGACTTCGTGGTGCTGAGCCTGGTCCCCTGGACCGTGGCCGTGACCCGGCGCTCGCCCAGGGTC
>DATBLR010000016.1:0-3320 GCA_036555275.1 Gemmatimonadales bacterium
CTGCCCGCCTGCCCGCCTGCCCGCCGGGCAGCCCGCCTGCCTCCCCGGCCGCCCCCTCCCGTTGTAAATTGAATTGCCCTAACCACTTTGCCCCCGTGACCGCTCCTTCCAGTCCAATCTGTGCCCGCTGCGGCGAGCCCATCACCCCTGGGGCGCGCTTCTGCATGAAGTGCGGCTCGGACGTCTCGGGTGAGCAGGGGAGTGTCGCGACCGCGATGCTGCCGGTGGCGCAGGAGCGGGACGCCACGGACGCGGTGCTGGATATGCTCAAGCAGGCGACGATCGGTGAATACGAGATTCACCGCGAGCTGGGGCGGGGCGGCATGGCCACGGTGTACCTGGCGCACGACATCGCTCTCGACCGCAAGGTGGCGATCAAGGTGATGTCGCCGGCCCTGCTCCTGATGGGCGAGGGGATGACCGAGCGGTTCAAGCGCGAGGCGCGCACCGCGGCGAACCTGAGTCATCCCCACATCATTCCGATCTACACCGTGAAGAGCAGCGGCAAGTCGCTGTTCTTCGTCATGAAGTTCATCGCCGGGCGCTCGCTCGAGGCCATCATCAAGGACATCGGGCCGATGCCGGTCTCGATGGTGAAGGCCATCCTGCAGCAGGTCGGCCACGCGCTGGGCTACGCCCACCGCCACGGCGTGGTCCACCGGGACGTGAAGCCGGCCAACATCATGATCGACGAGGAAGGGTGGTCGGTGGTGACCGACTTCGGAATCGCCAAGGTCGCCGAGAATCGCGGCCTCACGATGACCGGCATCGCGGTCGGCACGCCATCGTACATGAGCCCCGAGCAGTGCGCCGCCAAGGATATCACCGGCAAATCGGATCAGTACTCCTTCGGGGTGGTCGCGTACGAGATGCTCACCGGGAAGCAGCCCTTCGAGGGCGACTCGGCGATGGCGATCATGTTCGCCCACTTCCATGAGCAGCCCCGTCCCATTCTCGACGCCCGGCCAGACTGTCCGCCCGAGCTCGCAACGTGCGTGATGCGCATGCTGGAAAAGGCGCCCGACAAGCGCTGGGGCTCCATGGAGGAGGTGGTCTCGGCACTGGGCGCGCAGCCGCTGGCGCACAACGACCCGACCCGGCTGCGGCTGGTCGAGCTGGCCAAGAAGGGCAGTACCCGCGAGATCCTGAAGCAGATCACGCCGCCCCCGACCAGTCCGGTGCCCCCCGCCAAGACCCGGGCGATCCCCGAAGCGGCCACCACACCGATTCCCACTCCCAAGATCGTCAGCGTGGGGATCACTCCGGCGCGGAGTGATCTCCATGTCGGCGACACCATGCAGCTCACCGCCACGCCCCGCGCTTCGGGTGGCGCAACCTCGGCGGGGCGGGTGGGGTGGGCCTCCGCCGATCCGGGCATCGCCACGGTGTCGGCCACCGGACTGGTCATGGCGATGGCGCCGGGCAAGGCGATCATCAGCGCCACCTGCGAGGGCGTGAGCGGCAGCGCTACGATAACGGTGACGCCGGTTCCAGTGGCTACCGTGCTGGTGGAGCCGGTGGGTCCGGAGCTTACCCCCGGAGACGAGCTGCAGTTCCGGGTGACGCTCAAGGACCAGCACGGTGCGACCCTCCAGAACCGCGAGGTCAAGTGGAGTGCCAGCCCGTCGGGGGTGATCAAGCTGAGTCCCACCGGGCAGGCGACCGCCCTCAAGGAGGGCACCGTCGAAGTCATCGCCGAGAGCGAAGGGGTAAAGGGAGGTGCCCGCCTGTCGGTTGCCCCGGCGCCGGTTGCGAACGTCGTTGTCGCGCCAGCCGAGCTCAGTCTGCGGGTCGGGGAGACCGCCACCCTCGAGGCCACGCTCACCGACCGGGCCGGCACCAAGCTGAGCGGCCGCGAGACGACCTGGCAATCCTCGTCCGAGAAGATTGCCACGGTGTCGGAGCGGGGCGTGGTGACCGCCCTGGCGGAAGGAAAGGCCGAGATCACCGCGATCGCCAACGGCAAACGGGCGACCGCTCAGATAAAGGTGGCGGCGGCCCCCGTGGCCACCGTGCTTCTCGCTGAGCCCAAGCCGGTGATTGCCGGGGAACGAGTCCAGCTGCAGGTGCAGCTCAAGGACGCGCGGGGAGCGCCGCTCGCCGGCCGAACCGTGAAGTGGACCTCCTCCTCGCCGGCGGTGGCGACGGTGACGGGCGACGGGCAGCTGACCGGCATGGGGCCCGGCAGCGCCAGGGTCATGGCGGAGTGCGAGGGGAAGAGTGCAGCGATTAACGTCACGGTCCTGCCCGTCCCGGTCGCCTCGGTCGCGATCGAGGGCAGCGACTCACCGTTGGAGATCGGCGCTTCGGTCACACTGAAGGCCATCGCCAGGGACGCCAAGGGGAACCTGCTTCAGGGTCGGGATTCGACCTGGGCTTCGAGCGCCACCAAGGTGGCCGCGGTGAGCCCGCAGGGAGTCGTGACGGCGAAAGGAGCGGGCGAGGCGACCATCAGCGTCACGATCGAGGGCAAGAACGCAGAACGCCGCATTCGTGTTTCCGCCCCGGCCGTCGTCAGTGTTCCCGACCAACGGGCCGCCCCTGATCAACGGGTTGCCTCCACGCCCGATGCCAAGACCGAAATCATCGCCCGAGGGTCGGCGCCGACCGAAATCATCACGCCGCCCCAGGTTCGGCGCGAGCCGGAGGAGCGCCGGGCGGTCGAGCCTGCTCCCTCCGGGGGCAAGGGCAAGCTCATCGGCGCGGTGCTTGCGGTCCTCGTCCTGGCGGGCATCGGCGTTGCCGTCCTCAGGAGGGGCGGGTCCAACAACACCATCCCGGCGGCGCCCTCCCTGCCGGCCGCGCCCAGCCCGGTGGCCGCCATCTCAATCACCAGCGAACCTGGCCCGGTGGCGGTAGGGCATACCCGCCAGCTCGCCGCTCTCCTCCGAGACTCGGCGGGCCAGGAGCTGAGCGGTCGCGAAGTTTCCTGGAGCTCGAGTGATGCTGGAGTGGCCGAGGTATCGTCGCTGGGAGCCGTCACCGGCCGCAAGGCAGGCGCTGCGACCATCACCGCCACCAGCGAGGGACGGACGGGCACCCTTGCCGTGACCGTCGAGCCGGCGCCGAGTGACGCTCCTCCCGCCGTGGCCAGCGTGCTCGTTACCGGCGGAGGCAAAGCCATTGACGTGGGAGAGACGGTCCAGCTCGCGGCCGCCACCCGGGATGCCAAGGGGAATCCGCTTGCCGACCGGACCGTGGTCTGGAACACCGGAGACCCCCAGGTGGCCCTGGTCAGCTCGAGCGGGCTGGTGACTGCCGTGGGGCCGGGTGGAACCGCTATCCAGGCCAGCAGCGAGGGCAAGAGCGCGGAGGCTCGC
>DATBLR010000035.1:0-13039 GCA_036555275.1 Gemmatimonadales bacterium
AACCCTGCTGGCAAGGGTCAGCGGACCGAATCCGGCGGCCCGGAGGGCCCGCTGCAGCGCCGGGCCGCGCGCCGGAGCCGCCTCACGGTCCGTGGTCGGCACGCTAGGAGGCTCCCTGCCCCGAGGCAGCCCCGCGTTCCATTTGGCCGAGGCTGGCGAGGATGGCCTTCTGTGTCAGGGCACGCCGTTCGCTCTCAGTCAGCATCTCGTCGATGTAGCGCAGCACCGTCTCGGCCGTGAGCTGCACCAGTCGGGCGCCAGTCTCCCGGCTGAACCGCTCCTTCTCCCGCTCGACGGTCTGCCGCGCCTGGGCGAGGATCTCCTCGGCCTCAGCCTCCATGGCAGCGATCGCCGCCTTCCGCTGGCGCGCCCCCTCCTCCTCTGCCCGGCGGAGCAGCGCCGGTCCCTCCTCCGGCGGCCGCTCGCCCAGGGCCCGGGCCTCGTCGCGGATGCGGGCGCTCTCCTGTACGGCCGCGTCTGCCTCCGCCATCTCCGCGACGATGCGGGCCCGCCGGTCGTCAAGTCGCTTCCCGAGCTTCTCCCGCCCGATGGACACGATCAGGGCGACCAGGACCGCGAACTGCACCAGCTCCGCGGCGAAGCGCGCGGGATTGGCGGCGATCTCGTGGAGGGCCTCCCGGATCAGCTCGCCCATGGGTCACCTCGTCTCCTGCGCGGCAAGGACCCGCTGCGCCATGAGCCGAACCGCAGCTTCATCCACCTGGCCCACCAGTTGCGCGAGCGTGGCAACCGCGCAGCTGCAGACTTCGGCACTGAGGCGGGTCGTTTCGGCGTGACGTTCGGCAGCTGCTTCCTGCCTCCCCCGGGCAAGAATGGCGTCCGCGTCCGCGCTGGCGCGCCCCAGGCGTTCGGTCCGGAGCGGGCCCAGCTCTTCCTGCATACCTGCCGCCAGGCGCTCCGCCTGTTCCCGCGCGGAGGCCAGGGCCTGCTCTGACTTCTGCCGCGCGGTCTCGAGCATCCGCACCGCCTCTGCCTTCTCGGCGCGCGCCGCGGCGATCTTCGCGGCCCGACGCTCCATCACCTCGATCAGGGGGACCAGGCAGGACCGCAGGATCAGCAGGGTGGCCACGCTGATCAGGACAATCGCCCCGATCGTGACCACGTTGAGCTGGGCCAGGGGATCAAGCGACATCGGCTGGCTAGACCTTGGTTGCGAGGATCAGCGCGACCACCAGGCAGTAGATCACCAGCGCCTCCACCAGCGCCATGCTCACCAGCATCGAGGTGAACAGCTGGGGCGCGATCTGCGGCTGCCGCGTCATTCCTTCGAGCGCGGTACTGGAGATCTTCCGCATGGTGAGCGCCGCGGCGACGGCCGCGGGGACCAGCGTCAGGGTGGGGATGAAGATGAACAGGATCTCTTTCATTGGGCCCTCGCAGTGCCGAGGCTCTCAGGCGTCTGGGTGTTCGGGGGTGCGGCCTCACCGGACGCGTGCACCGCGGTCGCCAGGTAGCTCACGGTCAGCAGCGTGAAGACCAGCGGCTGGACCACCGACGGAATGAGGCCGAATGCGTGAATGATGAGCGGGATGCCGTAGGGGGCCGCCTGCGTGGCCAGCACGACCACGAGGAACTCCCCGCCGATGTTGCCGTAGAGCCGCAGGGAGAGGGACAGCGTGTGACTGAGTTCACCCACCAGTTGCAGCGGGTTAGGCCAGAACAGGTGCTTGCCGGCGGCACCGACACCCCGAATCCGGGCCCCGATGACCAACGCGCCGACCACGGCAACGAGCGCCAGCGCCAGTGGCCCGCTGAAGTAGGCCGTCGGCGGGATCCGGAGAATCGGCAGCGGCAGGATCCCGAGCAGGTTGCTGCCGAGAATGAGCAGGAACAGGGTCGCCAGGAACGGTGCCACGAGCGTCACCCGCTGCGGATCCACCGCGCGGGCCTGTTCCACAAACCAGTCGAGCACCGCCTCGGCCACGTTCTGCACTGCGCCGGGGACTTCCGTGAGAGGCTGGGCGGTGGCCATGCGCCCAAGGATCAGCAGCACAACCGACACCAGCAGGAAGTTCCCGATGACGATCCAGGGGAGCGACCGCGTCACCAGCTCGGACATGCGGCCTCCCTAGTCCTTCTTCTCGCGGAAGATCTCGTCGCGAAGTTTCAGCATGTCGCGGATGGCGAAGCCGAATCCTATCAGGATCCCTCCGCCCGTCAGCAGAGGAAAGGTCCCCAGCCACCGATCCAGACCGTATCCGACGAACCCGCCGGCGAGGGTGTAGGTGGGGATCAGTGACCAGACCGCGATCAGCTTCAGGAATTCTCGGGGGATCATGGCTCACTTCCTTCTGGCGCCGGCGAGGTATCGGCTGAATCCGCCGGTCTCCCCGACCGTCGCCACCACCGGGAGATCCAGAGGCAGCCGAGGGCCGCTCCCGTGGCATGAAGCAGGAACGGGGCGAGGCTGTTGCTGTAGGCGGCGTACGCGTCGGGGGCGGTGGCGGCCACCCGGCCGACGTAGATGGCGATCACCGGCAAGGTGATGGCGCCCAGAACGAGGGCCGTCAGTTCCCGGCGCCGGGGCGAGCCGAGGGTTGCGATTGCGATCGCGGCCCCGGCCAGCAGCCCGAGGAAGGAAAACAGTGGCTGTCGGTGCCAGCCGAAAACAACCGTGAGGCTGCCCAGTACTCCCAGCACCAGGAGCGCGATCAGGGCGCTCCAGAGCAGCCGGGAGACGGGCCCGCGGGAGCGTGGCTCCGTGGGCTCCTCGATTTCCGGTATGACGTCGTTGCCCATGGCGGGCCACCAGTTCGTGACGACAGGGCGTTTCCTGCAGGCGCGAGGTCCACCCGGGCAGATCCGAATTCCAGACAACCACCGGGACCGGCGCCTGGGCAGCAAGCTCGCGCCATCGGCGTGTGTGTGGAGTGAACCGCAAGTGAAGGAGGCTTTACCGCGTGGTGGCCCCGGCCCTGAGGGGCAGATGGGGGCCAGCGCCGTCGCGCCGAGAGCAGAATCTGATCGCGGGGCGCCTGAGACTAGGCTTTCGCGGATGCTACCGCGAACAGGTACTCCACGTACGAGCGCACCGCTCCGTCGATGCCCTGAAGGTTGGGATTGGTGGACTCGATCACGTAGTACTCGTCCGGGGCATGCTCCGCGCTGCCGTGGCCGAGTCAGAAGTGCCCCGCTGAAAGGCGCAGCGGATCGCGCGCGGCCAGTCGGGCCGCCTTGCGGAGCCGAACTGAACGCTCTCTCGAATCGGGGCGCCGGGATTCGAACCCGGGACCTCCTGCTCCCAAAGCAGGCGCGCTACCGGACTGCGCTACGCCCCGTGAGTGGTGCCGCAGCAACTTAGCGGCCTCTCGGGACGGGTCCAAGGCCGATCAAGGGACGGACAAGGCGCACAAGGCGGACGTCCCAGGCGGGACGGTTACCGCCGAAGCGCCGAGCTTGTCTCATCCGCTGTTCAGCCTTCCTTCATGCCGGCACCCGCACTGTCTGGCAGGCGGAGCCGGTGTGCAACGCCGACACGGGCTCCCCGCCGCGGGGGCCGCCCCCGCGGCGACAGTTTGCTGCCCGGGAGGGTGTATGACCCATCATCACTCGCTGGCGCGGGAAGCTACCGACGCGGGCTTCTTCGGTGCGGTGGCCGTCTACCTCTGGTTCCTCCTGCTGGACACGATCGCGGGTCAGCCCCTCAGAACGCCGAATCTCCTGGGCCAGGCGCTGGTGTACGGCAATCCTTTGGCAAAGCCAAGCCTGGACTTCGTCGCGATCGTGGCCTACAGCGGGCTCCATCTCCTCCTCTTCACCGTGCTCGGGTTCCTGATCGTCGGGCTGGTGCACTTTGCGATCCGCCAGCCGACGATGCTCTTTGGCCTGTTCCTCGGCTTCGTGAGCTTCGAGCTGCTGTTCGTGGGCTTCGCCTACATTCTGGGTCAGGGTATCGGGCCGGACACACTGTCATGGTGGTCCCTAGTCATGGGGAACTTTGTCGCCATCCTGGCAATGGGCACCTACCTCAAGCGCAAACACCAGATCATCGACCGGTGGCTGGCGAGAGTCCCGCTGGGTGATACGGGGGAGGAGCCCGAAGTGAACACGGCCGCCGCCTGGCACGGCACGGGGCGGTGGCGGCATCCGTGGTGGGAGCGGCTGGCCCAGGGGAGACACGGCGGACCAGGGAAGTAATACACAGGAGGTAGAAAGGAGAAAGGAGAAAGGAGAAAGGAGAAAGGGGAAGGAAGGTCGAGAACAGGCCCCTCTTCTTTCTCCTTTCTCCCTTCTCCGCTTTTCTCTCAACCCGGCTTGAGCCCGCTGGCCCGGATCGGCAACCGACGGATCCGCTTCCCGGTGGCTGCGAAAATGGCGTTGGCGAGCGCAGGCGCGGCGGGCGGCAGAGCCGGCTCGCCCAGCCCTCCGGGAGCCTCTCCGCCGGAGATGAAGTGGATTTCGATCCGGGGCGCCTGAGAGATCCGGAGCACCGGGTAGCTGTCGAAATTGCCCTGGTCCACCCTGCCCCCTGTAACGGTGATCTCCTCTCCCAGGGCGGCAGAGAGACCTTGGAGGATCGCCCCCTCGACCTGGGCCCGCGCCCCCTCGGGATGGACGACCAGGCCGGCATCGACCGCCGCAACCACCCTCTCCACGGTGACTGCACCGTCCTTGACGGTCACCTCGACGACCTCGGCAACATAGCTCGCGTTGGCAAAGCAGGCCGCGATGCCTCGACCCCGCCCGGCGCCAAGGCTCCGGCTCCAGCCTGCCCGCTCGGCGGCGAGCTGGAGCACCCGGATGTGGCGCCGGCCATCATACCCGCTGCCCGAAGACAGCAGGGCGAAGCCTCGAGCGGCCAGATCGAGGCGAAACTGAAGCGGCTCGGCGTCGGCCAGGTGGGCGAGTTCATCAAGAAAGGACTGGGTGACGAAGACGTTGGAGGAATTCTCGACCGACCGCCACTGGCCTCGCGGAATGCGTGACTCGATCGGGGTGTAGCCGAGGTGGAATGCCGGCGCCATGGGAACAGGATAGTCGTCGGGGCTCAGCTCTCCCGGGTTGAAGCGGCTCTCCTTGAACCCCTCCCACTCGAGGTAGTGTCCCCGGGAGGCATTCCATAGCCGATGCTCCCAGGCGGAGATCCTTCCTGACTGATCCAAGCCGCCGCGCAGGCGATGGTAGCCGGCGGGGCGGTAAAAGCCATGGCGCAGGTCGTCCTCGCGGCTCCACACTACCTCAACCGGCCGCCGCACAGCGCGGGACAGGTAGATGGCCTCGGCCGCGTAGTCGGCGTAGAACCTGCGGCCGAAGGCGCCACCCATGCGGCTCACGTGCACCTTGATCGCGTCCGGGGAGAGCCCGGTAATCCGCTCAGCCGCAATGCGCACGTATTCCGGCATCTGGGTCGGAGCCCACACTTCGCAGCTACCGGCTCGGACATCGGCGAGGCAGTTCATTGGCTCCATTTGTGCATGGGCCAGAAGCGGGGTCTCGTACACGCTCTCGATGCGCCGGGCGGAAGCCTGCAACGCCTCATCCACCGGCCCGCCCCGACCGATCGAGAACCGGTCGCTCTCTTTCGCCAGCCTTTCGCAAGCCGCTCGCATTGCCGCAGTGCTCTCGGATGCGCCGCCGCGGTCGTCCCATGCGACGTGCAGAGCGCGACGCCCCTCCATCGCGGCCCAGGTCGAGTCCCCCAGGATGGCTACCCCGTTCGCCATCTTCGGGTTGTTCTCACCAAAGGCAGGCACTCGATCGGCGTCGATCACGACGACGTCCCGCACTCCCCTGACCGCTCGAGCAGCCTCGTCGTTCACCCTCCGGACGACGCCACCGAAGACGGGTGCCCGCTCAATCACCGCGAACAACATGTCGGGAACCCGCTGGTCGGAGCCGAACCGGATCCGCCCGGTCACCATGTCGGCGAGATCGAGGTTCTGCCGCGAAGTCCCGATGATGCGGAAGTTGCTCACCGGTTTGAGCGGCACCGATGCCGGCACCGGGAGGGCGGCTGCCGCAGTCACCAGATCTCCATATGCGAGCACCCGTGCCGTCGGCGGGTGCCTGACGGATCCATCACGAGTCTCGCAGTCAGTCGGCACCACTCCCCAGCGGCTGGCGGCGGCGGCAGTGAGCATCGCCCGTGCCGTGGCACCGGCCTGGCGGAGCGGCTTCCAGGAAGTGCGGACGACGGCGCTCCCTCCGGCAAACTGATCGCCATACCTGGGGTCGAGATCACCCTGCTCCACCCGAACCCGGGTCCAGTCCGCATCCAGCTCCTCCGCAATGAGCATGGCGAGGGCGGTGCGGGTACCCTGCCCCATCTCGGCGCGGGCGACGATGACGGTCACCGTTCCGTCCGGATCGATCCGCAGGAATGGTCCCGGTGAGAACTGCGGGGCGACCGTCTTGGGTCGGCCACGGCGGTCGGCCCAAACGGCCCCCAGGGCCAGCCCGCCGGTGGTCGAGACGGCGACGATCACGAAGCTGCGACGTTGCATCGTGAGCCAACACTCCGAGGGGAAGAACAGTGACTTTACGCCCGCAACGAAGAGGGGGTTTCGGAAAAGTGCCGAGAGAGCTTATGCGGTCCGTCGCCAATCGATGATTGCCAGGACTGTGATGATTGTGATGCAAACCGCGGAGATGGCGCACCAGGGGCAGAAGGTGTGCAGAACGAAGAACTCGCCGTATTTGAGCCGGATCGTGAAGGTGAAGCCCAGTACCGACAGAACCAGCAGCGCCAGCCGGAGCCATGGGGAGGCCTGCCAGCGGGGCTGGAGACTCAGCAGGCTGGTGCCGAGGAGCAGGCTGTACCCGATGACCCCGATCAGCGCGACGTCGATACCCAGAAACCATCCGTACTGGCTGAACATGGCTCGATCGCAGCCGTCCCCACTGCTGCAGGTGAGGGTGCCCACCTTGCCGAGCTTGTAGAGATGCAGATAGAGGGCACTGAAGCCGGCTACCAGGCTCAGGAAAGCGATGATCATGCGGCGCGACAAGGTAGCTCCAGTGGCGGCGACCGAGGGAATTTAAGGGCGGGCAGGCGGGGCGGCGGGGGCAATCTATCACAGGGCACCGAAGGAGCCACACGCCGTTTTCACTCCGAATTCATGGAGACGTCGCATACTTGGACGAGCGACAACAGTCTTTCATCCGAGGCTCTTATGACCGCGCAAGCCGCTATCGCCTGGCCCATTCCCAGTTCACTACGAGACGAGCATCGGGAACTCCACAAGGAACTCGACCTAGCCACCCGCGCACCGGGACGCCTGGGCGCCGCCGCGCGCGCGGTGGCGACCGCGCTGCACCCGCATTTCCTGCGGGAAGAAGAGATTGCGCTTCCACCTCTGGGCCTGCTTGCCCGGCTCTCCCAAGGCCCTCCCACAGCGGAGATGCGCCCGGTGCTGGCGCTCACAGACGCGCTCAAGCGCGAACTGCCCGCGATGCTCAAGGAGCACCAAACAATCGGCCGGGCACTCGATGAGCTCGCGCGGGTGGCCCGTGAGGAGGGAGCCGTCGAGTACGTCGAGCTGAGCGAGAAGATTCGTGCGCATGCTCTGAACGAGGAAGAGGTGCTCTACCCCGCGGCGATCCTGGTCGGGGAGTTTGTGCGGTCACGGCTCGGGGGGGCCTGAGAAGGGAGGCGGGCGGGCAGGCGGGCAGTAGGCAGGCGGGCGGGCGGGCAGGCTGACCGAGGGGGATCTCACTACGCGCCAGATAGCATCGGTGACATACTCGGTACATCCCCCAGCGGCGACCACTTTTGGGCGGCAGCCGTGCAGATTCGCACCAAACGAGTATACGACAGGGCCGACAAGTCAGATGGCCGGCGTATTCTGGTCGACCGGCTGTGGCCGCGCGGCCTCTCCAAGGCCGTCGCGAAGGTGGATTTCTGGGCCCGGGGCGTCGCCCCTTCCAACGAGCTCCGGCGATGGTATCAGCATAATCCCGCCAAGTGGGACGAGTTCCGCAAGCGTTACTTCGCCGAACTCGATGCCGTCCCGGAAGCGCTGGCGGAGTTGCGGCCGTATTTGAAGCGCGGCGCAGTTACGCTGCTATTCGGATCCAAGGAGCCGCGCCTGAACAATGCCACAGCGCTGCAGGAGTACCTGGAAAGCCATCGCCGGAAGTGAACGGTCGCGGAAATCGCCGGCCAGGAGCTTGCCCTCCCGGTGCGACTTGCCGAGTCGTGCGACGGCCTGCACCTTGAGCGGGGTTGGCAGACCGCACCAAGGAATAGGCTGGGACTACTGTGAAGCGAGCTCGCCTTCTCCGGCATTCCTGGTATTCCGCAGTCGCCCTGCTCAATGTTCTGGGGGCATGCTCGCGTGCCGCCACGACGCCCGCTCCCGAGCCCGCGAGCCCCACCGTCGCGGCGGCACCAACCGTCGCCGGAGCTGACCCCTATCACCCACCACCGCGAGATACCGTTGAGGTTCCGCTATATAAGGCGTGGCAACAGTTCAGTTTGCAGTGCGCCCGATGCCACGGCGAAGATGGCCAGGGAACGTCCTTCGCGCCCAGCATAGTTCTGGCGCTCAGGCCCGACGGCCATACCCCGACCCGAGACGAGTTCATGCTCGTCGTGATTGACGGGCGTCCAGACAAAGGCATGCCATCCGCGGCCAAGATCGGACTCGATTCGATTTACTTCGACGGACTCTACGAGTACCTCAAGGGCCGTAGCGATGGCCGTCTCCACGGTGGTCGCCCGGCTCGGCGGGAAGACTGATGCTGGCTCCGACTCACGCCTGAGGCCAGGTCAGGCTTAGATCATCCTGGCCCAGCCACCCCGGGCTTCGTGGCCGATATGGGCTCGCCAGCCAACTGGCCCAGATCGGTGTGATGCTGATGCTGTTCGGTGTGGGGCTACACTTCTCGTCCACCGAATGGCCGTGCGCCGGATCGCCGTCCCGGGCGCCATAATGCGGAGTCTGGTCGCGACCACACTGGGCGTAGGGATGGCAATGTGCTGGGGATGGGGTCTCGGCGCTGCGCTCGTATTCGGCCTGGCGCTCTCCCGGGTGCCACTGTAGAACAGGGGCATTGACATGCCAGAAGGATCAGGAGGCTGGAGGCGGGATCGGTACGGCCTGCGCTGTTCCTGCCTTACCCTCCTGCTGCTGCTTCCCGCGCCCCTCTCCGAGGCAAGCGCTCAGGTGGCTCCGGCGCGAATGGACCGGCGCCAAGGCGGGTCTCGGGGTGGTTATCGGCTATCTTTGAGGAGCCCCACCCAGGCGAAGTGCGGCCGTCAGGCCGCCTCGGACTATGTGCTCGGGACCTCCCATGCCGCTCGCTCCTCTCATCGTTGCCCTGGGCGTCCTCACCGGCAACCCGGTCATCCCCTCGGGAGCGGAACCGCCCCTCAAGGTGGCGGTCCTGTCCATTGACCTGAACAACCTTCACAAAACGGAACCCGACACGGCGCTGCTCGGACGGATTCGGCGCCTCGCCAATGCCTTGCGGACCAGGCTGGCCGGTGCCTGCGGTTACGAAGTAGTGGCCTTTGATTCCCAGGCCGAAGCCGCAGCCCACCTGACCGACGAATACTTCTACGAGCACCCCGACGTCGCCGCGGCACTGGCCGGCCGGGCTGGCGCCGATTGGGTGGTGATCCCCCGCCTCAACCGCGCGTCCGCGTGGGCGTCCGATCTCCAGGCCCATGTTGTCCGGGTGCGGGATGCTGCACTGATCAACAACCGGATCGTCGAGTTCAAAGGCCTTGAGCTAGGCCCCGAGCTGGCCGAACGCCTGATCGAGCGCGGGGCCGCATGGATGGCGGACCAGATCTCCCAGGTTCTGGAGCATTCCCAGCACCCGGCTGCTCCTTCACCCCGGCGCTGCTCACCCCAGACGTCGTGACCCAAGCGCCTTGTTGGGTGACGATGAATCGCCCAAGATGCTGATCCATACTTCGCGACGACCCGAACTCAGATTGCTCACCAGGAGGTTCCATTGACCGCGCCTTTCGAGGTCACTCGGCGCACCCCAGTTTCACCAGGCGACGTTGGGCCTCCCTGGCCCTTGCCTCCAGGCCCCGCCATCCCGCCCCTCCCTGAAAGCGTACCTCCAACCAGCCTGCAGCCGCCGGTCGTCTTCGTGGCGCCAAGCTGGGAATACAAGCACCTCGTCCAACCCATGGCCGCCGCAGGGGCGCTCGATGAAGACTCGCTCAATCTGCTGGGCCAAGACGGCTGGGAACTCGTCGGAGTGGTGGCGCAGCCGGAGACGGTGCACTTCTACTTCAAGCGTGAGAGGTACCCGGGGCGCTGAGCTTCACGAAGCCTCCGGTTGCCTTGAGAATCCGTCTCACAAGCACGAGATCCAAGGCCTGGTGACCCAACCGGCTGCGGACAGGCTGAACCGCGCTACTGGGCAAGGAGTTGCATGCAGTTGACAGGGCGAATGCGCCGCCCGTGGTGCGCGCGCCGCTCACCGCCCAGCCAGGATCTCAGGAGGCACCCATGACCTCGATTGCGCGCCGGTTCCGTAGCAGCCTCATCATCTGTGCCGGTCTTACCTTGTCCTTCAACAACTGCGCGACCAAATCCCAGACCGGGGCGGTCGTGGGAGCGGCCGGCGGCGCGGTCGTCGGAGGAGTGATTGGCCACGCGGCTGGCTCAACCGCTACGGGGGCCATCATCGGTGCGGCGGCTGGTGGGATCGTCGGTGGCATCATCGGCCATGAGATGGACAAGCAAGCGAAGGAGTTGAAGCAGAACATCCCCGGGGCAACTGTGGAGCGCGTTGGCGAGGGCATCACCGTCACCTTCGCTTCCGGACTCCTTTTTGGTTTCGACTCCGATGAGATCCGGCCTGAGGCCGCCTCGAACCTGCGGACCCTGGCCAGGAGCCTGCACAAGTATCCCGGGTCCGATCTTCTGATTGTGGGGCACACCGACCAGGTCGGCTCGGCCAGTTACAATCAGTCGCTCTCGGAACGCCGGGCGTCATCCGCCGCCAACTACCTCACCGCCCAGGGTGTCAGCCGCGCCCGGATCGCCACCCGGGGCATGGGCGAGACCGAGCCCCTGGCGAGCAATGAAACTGAGGCGGGGCGGCAGACCAACCGGCGGGTCGAGGTCGCCATCTATGCCAGCGAGGCATACAAGGCGGAGGTGGCGAAGCGTCAGTCCCAGTGACCTGAGATCCCCGGGCGGCCGCTCGGCAGAACAACGGAGGATTGGGAGGCGAGAGCGAGCCTAAGTGCCCAGCGATGCGGCCTCGCCGTTCCGCGGCTGCACCGGCGAGCCAGCTGAGGCTGACCGTTCAACATCGTCCGAGTGGCGGGCCCCCCCTCCAGTGCGCGGCGTGATCCGGCTATTCTTGACCTCATGTCGAACCACCCTGCCCTTCGCGCCGGGCTTCTTGCACTCCTTCTTTCGAGACCCCTGGCCGCCCAAACGATCTCCTCCCGCGGACCCGAATCGCCTGCCGCACCGGTTGCCGTCCTGACCGCCGCGCTTTACAACGATCAGGCGAACCTCCGCGAGGCCACCGACTCGGCCCAGGCGCTGCTGGCCACCGACGTCCTCCGAACCCGTCTGACTGACCTCCTGGGCAGCCAAGTGGTGTCCTATCGGTTGACGGATTCACTTGCCACCTCCCCCGAGGTCAATCGGATCGCCGGGGGAGTCCCCTGCAACGTGAGAGTGGCGTGCGCCCTCGCGATCGCTAACGCGGCCGGCGCTCGGTGGGTGGTTCTCACTAAAGTGAGCAAAACGAGCAACCTGATCTGGCTCTTGTCCGCCCAGCTGATCCGAGTCAGCACGGGGGAGATCGTCCTGGATGACTCCACCGAGCTCAAGGGCGAGCCCGGCCCGATGGTGCGGATCGGTGTGCGCAGCTTCGCGGATCGAGTCTTCCGCACCGTGCGGGCCGGTGGCTACGCCACGAACTTCCCGGACAGCGTGTCAGGCTCGTAGGGGCTGGACGGCCGCGTCGTGCTCTGCATCGCGTTTGGCGCCTGTCCCGCCAGGCGGGCCAAGCCCGGCGGGTGACAACGTCCTAGGTCCCGCGATCGGCACCATCTCTCGATCAGCCGCATTCAACTCACTCCGCCGATCCCGAGCGCTGCTGCAGCCAACGCACATACCCAATGATCTGGTCCACATCGTTCCGTTCTAGCCGCTTGATGGGAGGCATGGCTCCGAAGTGCCAGTGCCGCTGGCGCACCCCGCGCTCCACCGCGTCGTGGAACGCCTGGTCAGGTAGTCGGTCGGGGAGGTAAAGCGTGTCGAGCAGCGGAGGGCCAAGCCCCTGCCCTGTCCCGAAGAGACCGTGGCAGGAAATACAGTAGCTGTTGAACACCACCTCGCCGCGATGCATCTCGGCGGGAGCGGGTCCGGGGTTGAAATCGCGACGGAAAACCGCAGCCCCGCCGGCCGATCCGGAGTCACAACCCGGGGAGCCAAGCAGGAGGATCCCGGCGACGGCCGGAAGGGTCCGCCCCATCAGCCCGACGCGAGTGCAACCAGCAGCGCGGCCAGGGCCCGGCCCCGATGGCTCACCCGGTCCTTCTCCGCGCTGTCCGCTTCGCCAAAGGTCTTGCCCAGCTCATCGGCCAGAAAAAGCGGGTCGTAACCGAAGCCCCCGGTGCCTCGCGGCGCTTCCAAGATCGCTCCGTTGCAGCTTCCCTCGAACATCTCCGGAAAGGCGCCGGTCGATCGCAGCAGTACCAGAACGCAGCGATACCGGGCTCGGCGCCGGTGCTCCTTGGCGCCCGCCAGTCGGCGCAGCAGCTCCCGGTTGTTGGCCAGGTCCACCGCGTCGGGGGTACCGTTGGCGTTGGCCCACCGCTTGGACCGGGTTCCCGGCTGGCCGCCCAGCGAAAGAACTTCCAAGCCGGAGTCGTCGGCTACCGTTGGGAGGCCGGTCTTCGCGACGAAGTACTCCGCCTTGAGCCGAGCGTTGGTCTCGAAACTGTCGGCGACCTCGAGCCGGTGTTCTTCCGGGCTCTCGGGCACGCCGGCCTCGTCAGGAAAGAGGACCTCGTGGCCTGCCGGCTCCACCATCCGCCGGATCTCACGCTGCTTTCCCGTGCTCCGGGTCGCAAACAGCAACTTCACCA
>DATBLR010000041.1:0-131762 GCA_036555275.1 Gemmatimonadales bacterium
GTTCGCATCGTGCCCCGTGCCGGACTGCTCGATCCGCAGGGCCAGGCGGTGGAGCACGCGCTCGCCGCGCTGGGCTTCCGCGAGGCGTCGAACGTCCGCATCGGCAAGGCGATCGAGCTGGCGATCGAGGCCAGCTCGGCCGACGAGGCGCTGACCCGGACCCGGGCGATGTGCGACAAGCTGCTGGCCAACCCTGTAACCGAGGACTACCTGGTGGAGGTGGAGGAGCGATGAAGAAGGTGGCCGTGGTCCGGTTTCCCGGCAGCAATTGCGATTTCGACACCCTGCACTCGGCGATCCGGGCGGGCACCGAGGCCTACTTCGTCTGGCACCGCGAAACCGAGCTCGGCGGCGCCGACGCGGTCATTCTCCCGGGCGGCTTCAGCTACGGCGACTACCTGCGCTCCGGCGCGATTGCACGGTTCAGTCCGATCATGCCGGCGGTGCAGCGTTTCGCGCAGGACGGCGGGCCCGTGCTGGGCATCTGCAACGGCTTCCAGATCATGTGCGAGGCGGGGCTCCTGCCGGGCGCGCTGATGCGGAATAGCCAGCTCACCTTCGTATCGCGGCCGGTGGCACTCCGGGTGGAACAGACCGACACCGCATTCACCAATCTCTACCGGAAGGGCGACCTGCTGCGCATGCCGGTGGCCCATGGAGACGGTCGCTACGTGGCGGAGCCGAAGACGCTACGCGAGCTCGAAGCCACTGGCCGGGTGGTGGTGCGGTACGTGGGACTCGACGGCGGCCCCATCGACAGGGTCATCAACGGCTCGGTCAACGACATCGCGGGGGTGGCCAACGCCGAGGGGAATGTGGTGGGCCTCATGCCCCACCCCGACCGGGCAGCCGATCCGGCCATCGGCAACACCGACGGGCTCCGGTTCTTCGCTTCGGTGCTGTCGTGGGAGGGAGCGGTGAGGTGAGAGAGGCTGTCGGCTGTCGGCTATCGGCTATCAGCTATCGGCCATCGGTGACGGCTTGGAGATCTCTCCTGAGGACCGATAGCCGACAGCCGATAGCCCAGAACGGACATCCGCCACACTACGGAACCAGGACATCATGAGCACCGAACAGAAACCCAGTCGGAATGAAGAGGAATACTTCGCCAAGCTCGAGGCCGAGCGACTCGAACGGAGGCGCGAGGAGGCGGCGCGGCTCGCGACCGACCAGGAGCGCAAGAGCCACTACATGCGCTGCCCCAAGTGCGGCGGTCATCTGATCACCGAGCAGTTCCATCGGGTGCAGATCGACCGCTGCCCCGACTGCCACGGCGTGTGGCTCGATCAGGGTGAAATCGACGCCGTCATGGCCCACGAGGACAAGGGACTGCTGAGCCGGGCGCTGGGGGATTTCATGGGGAGTCTGAAGGCCAGAAAGAAGTAGGTCGCTGGCCACCGTGGGCTAACGGCTATCGGCTATCGGTCCTTAGTCCTTGAGATCTGTGGCTGTCCTGGGATGCCAGGTAGCCCACCTGATAGCCGATAGCGGATAGCCGATAGCCAATAGCCGTTAGCCATAGAGGACTCACGCGACTTGACCAGGCCACTGACCACGACAGAAGCAGGCGTGCGCGCCCGAGCCACCACCGCCCATCCCTTCCCCGGGGAGCGTCCGGTGACGCTCGAGATCGTGAAGGAACACAACCTGAACGAGCTCGAGTACCTGCGCATCGTCGCGATGCTGGGACGCACGCCTACCCTGACGGAGCTGGGAATCTTCAGCGCACTGTGGTCGGAACACTGTTCCTACAAGCACTCGAGACCGGTGCTCAGGACCTTCCCCACCCAGGGCCCGCAGGTGGTCCAGGGTCCGGGTGAGAATGCCGGCGTGCTGCGGCTGCCGCAGGGCTGGGCGGTGGCGTTCAAGATCGAGTCGCACAACCACCCTTCCGCCGTGGAGCCCTATCAGGGCGCAGCGACCGGGGTGGGCGGGATCCTGCGGGACGTGTTCACCATGGGCGCCCGTCCGGTAGCGGTCCTCAACAGCCTCCGTTTCGGCCCGTTGGATCAGCCGCGCAACCGCTACCTGTTCGCCGGTGTGGTGAAGGGAGTGGGCGACTACGGCAACTGCGTGGGGGTGCCGACCCTGGGCGGCGAGGTGGACTTTGCGCCCGGGTACAGCGGCAACCCGCTGGTGAACGCCATGTGTGTAGGGCTCCTCAAGGAGAAGGACCTCACCCTGGCCAGGGCGCACGGCGTGGGCAATGTGCTGCTCGCCCTGGGCTCGCGCACCGGGCGGGACGGCATTCACGGGGCCAGCTTCGCGTCGGAGGATCTGTCCGAACAGAGCGAGGCCCGGCGGCCCCAGGTGCAGGTCGGCGACCCCTTCACGGAAAAGCTGCTGCTCGAGGCCACCTTGGAGCTGATCGAGAAGCGGCTGGTGGTTGCCCTCCAGGACATGGGCGCCGCCGGCCTCACCAGCTCGTCGGCGGAGATGGCCGCCCGCGGCGGCGTGGGGGTGGAGCTCGAGACCGACCTGGTGCCGGTGCGCGAGCCGGACATGACTCCCTACGAGATCATGCTGAGCGAGTCGCAGGAGCGGATGCTAATCGTGGCGGAGCCGCAGCGGGTGCCGGACATCCAAGCGGTGTGCGCCAAGTGGGAGCTCACCGCAGTCCCGATCGGCCGGGTCACGGACGATGGCATGTACCGGATCCGGCACAACGGGGTGACGGTGGCCGAGATCCCCGGCCGACGGCTGATCGATGAGGTGCCGGTGTACGAGCCCGAGGCAACCGAGTCCGAGGAGGCCCGTGCGCGCCGGGCACAGAGGCCCGGCGCGACTCCTCCTAAAGCGGACCTCCAAGGCGCCCTCCAGCTCCTGCTCGACGAGCCGAGCATCGCCTCCAAGCGCTGGGTGTTCGAGCAGTACGACTCCACCGTGCAGGCCGCGACCCTGACGGGGCCAGGAGGCGATGCGGGTCTCCTCCGAGTGGCGGACACCGATTTTGGCCTCGCGGTCACGGTGGACTGCAACAGCCGGCTGGTCGCACTCGATCCCTATGAAGGCGGTAAGGCCGCCGTCGCCGAGGCGGCCCGCAACATCGCCTGCACCGGCGCGGTCCCGCTCGGCATCACCGATTGCCTCAATTTCGGCAACCCGGAGCGGCCCGAGATCTTCTTCCAGTTCAAGGAAGCCTGCCGGGGCATCGCCGATGCCTGCCGGGCCTTCAATACCCCGGTGACCGGCGGCAACGTCAGCCTGTACAACGAGAGCCCGACCGGCGCGGTCGACCCTACCCCAACCATAGGAATGGTGGGCCTGCTCGAGAAACTCGCCCACCGGGTGCCCAGCCATTTCCAGCGGCCGGGAGACCGGATCGTCCTGCTCGGCGGCTCGGCAGCCCGGCGGCTGGGCGACCGAGCGCCCCTCGGGAGCGCGCCAGCGCGACCCGGGCGCGAGGGAGTTCCTCTGGGCGGCTCCGCGTATTGGGCGTATGTGAGGGATTTCGTCGGCGGGGAGCAGCCCCAGGTGGATCTCGCGGCGGAGCTGACCCTCCAGCGGGTCCTGGCGGAGGCAGCCCGGCGTGGGTTGTTGCGCTCGGCCCACGACTGCGCGAGCGGAGGCTTGGCGGTCGCACTGGCGGAGGCCGCCATTGGTGGCCCCTACGCCACGGTCGCATACGGAGCGGAGGTGGAACTCGGCGGCTCCGCGGCTCGGCGGCCCGGCGCCTCGGCGCACGAGGATGAGGAAGCCCCGCTGCTCTATGGAGAGGAGCACGGGCGGGCGGTGGTGTCGTGCGATCCGGCCAAGGAGGCAGCGCTCCTGGCCCTGGCCCTGGAGTTCCACCTGCCGGCCCAGTCGGTGGGCCACGTCGGCAAGGCCGGCGGGAACGTGGTGATCGCGACGACCGGGGGCCGGTATAGCTGGGTCAGCACCAGGCTGCGGGAGATTTATCTTTCAGCTATCCCGCGGAGGATGGGGGCTGGCTAAGCGTCCAGCGTACAGCGTTCAGCGTACAGCGCCCCTGCACGCTGCACCCTGTACGCCGAACACCCAACCCCGCAGGTTGGCTCAGGAGGTCGTACCATGTGCGGGATCTTCGCCGTTTCCGGAGTTCCAGACGCGGCCCGGCTTACATATCTCGGGCTCTATGCCCTGCAGCACCGGGGTCAGGAGTCGTCCGGGATCGTGACGGTTGACGAGCACGGCTACGCCCGGGCCCACCGGGGCATGGGGCTGGTCTCGGAGACCTTCGACGACGCCACGCTCTCCCGCTTGATCGGCGACGTCGCCGTCGGCCACACCCGCTATTCGACGGCCGGCAGCTCGGTGCTGGAAAATGCCCAGCCGCTGCTCAAGGACCTGCGCGGCACCCCGATCACCATCGCGCACAACGGCAACCTCACCAATGCGCCGGCGCTCCGCCGGGAACTGGAGGACCAGGGGTCGCTGTTCGACACCACCACCGACACCGAGGTGATGCTGCACCTGATCGCCCGCTCGCGAAAGCAGACGCCCGAGGAGCAGATCCGGGACGCGCTGGAGAAGTGCGAAGGGGCCTTCACCCTGCTCATCAGCTACGGCCGGACCGTGTTCGCAGTGGTGGACTCGCGCGGGTTCCGACCGCTGGTGCTGGGCCGGCTCTCCGGGGGTGTGGTGGTGGCATCGGAGACCTGTGCCCTGGACCTGGTGGGCGCGAACATGAGTTGCGAGCTGGTGCCGGGTCAGTTCCTCAAGATCGAGGAGGGTCACATCACCGAGCTGCCCCGGCTCCGCAGCCGTCCGGAGAGTCGCTGCGTATTCGAGCTGGTGTACTTCGCCCGCCCCGACAGCCGGGTCTTCGGCGAGTCGGTGGATCGAGTGCGCCGGGAGCTGGGCCGCGAGCTGGCCCGGGAGCATCCGGCGCCGGGCGCGGAGGTCGTGTTCAGCGTCCCGGACAGCTCCAACGCCATGGCGCTGGGATTCGCGGAAGCATCGGGGATCAAGCTGGAAAACGGCCTCATCCGGAATCACTATGTCGGCCGGACCTTCATTCATCCGACCCAGGCGCTCCGGGTCGCCAGAGTGAAGATCAAGTTCAACCCGGTCCGTGGGGTGATCGAGGGGAAGTCGGTGGTGATGGTGGACGACAGCCTCGTGCGGGGCACCACCAGCAAGGGCCTGGTCCAGATGATCCGGGCTGCGGGGGCGCGAGAAGTCCACCTGCGGCTGGGGAGTCCGCCGATCACCGGTCCGTGCCATTACGGCATCGATACGCCGACTCATGAGGAGCTGATCGGCGCGACCCACTCGATCGACGAGATCAAGGACTACCTGGCAGTCGATTCGCTCGGGTACCTGTCCCTCGACGGCATGCTGCGGGCCGCCGGCGAACGGAGTCGATTCTGCCATGCCTGCTTCTCGGGTCGGTATCCGACCGAGATCTCGGGCGAGCTGGTGGCCCGCCGGTATGCAGCCCCTCCCCTCGCGACCTCGGCATGACCGGGACCTACAGCCAGCCGTCGGTCTACTTCTTCGGTCAGGGTCGTGCCGACGGCACGGCCACCATGAAAGACATCCTGGGCGGCAAGGGTGCCGGCCTGGCAGAGATGACCAACATCGGAATTCCGGTTCCGCCGGGGTTCACAATCTCCGCAAGTCTGTGCATCACCTACCTCGAGACCCGGCAGTTTCCACCCTGGCTCCGTTCCCAGGTCGAGACCAGCCTGCAGCGGCTGGAGGCGGCGACCAACCGGCACTTCGGCGGCAAGGACCGGCCGCTCCTGGTGTCGGTGCGCTCGGGTTCCGCCGTGTCGATGCCGGGAATGATGGACACCATCCTCAACCTGGGCCTGAACGACAAGACCGTGGAAGGCCTCACCGCGGAGACCAACAACCCGCAGTTTGCCTGGGACTCCTACCGCCGTTTCGTGCAGATGTACAGCACCGTGGTGCTGGACCTGCCCAAGTCGCCGTTCGAGCAGATGCTGGAGAGGCGGAAGCACAAGGCCAAGGCCACCAGGGACATCGATCTTCCCGCCCCCGAGCTCAAGCTGCTGGTAAAGGACTTCAAAGCCCACGCCGAGAAGGAGACCGGCAAGCCTTTCCCCGAGGATCCCCTCGAGCAGCTGTGGGGCGCCATCGCCGCGGTGTTCGAGAGCTGGAATACCCGCCGCGCCATTGATTATCGGAAGCTGCACAACATCCCCGACACGATGGGCACCGCGGTCAATGTCGTCACCATGGTGTTCGGCAACCTGGGCGAGGACTCGGGGACCGGCGTCGCCTTCACCCGCGACCCGTCCACGGGGGAGAAGCGGCTGTACGGGGAATACCTGCTCAATGCCCAGGGCGAAGACGTCGTCTCCGGCACCCGGAACGTGGGGGAGATCTCCCGTCTCAAGGAGGAAATGCCCGCGGCTTACGCGGAGCTCGACCGGATCTCCCGGCTGCTGGAGCGGCATTTCCGCGACGTGCAGGACATGGAGTTCACCATCGAGCGGGGCAAGCTGTACATGCTGCAGACCCGACGAGGCCAGCGGTCCGGCCATGCGGCGGTTCGGATCGCCTGCGAGATGGTGGACGAGGGGCTGATCGACGAGAACGAGGCGGTGGCCCGGATCCCGCCTAACGACCTGAACCAGCTGCTGCACCCTACCATCGATCCCGACAGCCAGGTGGACCTGCTAACCAGCGGTCTCCCCGCCTCACCGGGGGCAGCGTCGGGAGCGGCGGTGTTCGATGCCGACCTGGCCGAGCAGCTGTCCCGGAAGGGCGAAGCGGTGATTCTGATCCGGCGAGAGACCAGCCCGGAAGATTTCCACGGCATGGTCGCCGCCAAGGGCATCCTGACGGCGCGGGGCGGCATGACCAGCCACGCCGCGGTGGTGGCCCGGGGCTTGGGCAAGCCCTGCGTCGCGAGCGCCCAGGCCCTGAACGTGGACGAGGAAAAGCACGACTTCTCGGTAAACGGGCGCGCGGTCAAGCAGGGAGAGTGGATCACCATCGATGGCGGCACCGGCCGGGTTTTCGCAGGGAAGGCTGTGCTCAAGGAACCGGAGTTGTCTGACTACTTCACCCGTCTGCTGCAATGGGCCGACAAGGTGCGCCACCTCCGGGTCCGGGTCAACGCCGATACCCCGGCGGACGCGCATCGCGCTCGGGACTTCGGCGCCGAAGGCATCGGGCTCTGCCGCACCGAGCATATGTTCTTCGAGGGCGACCGGCTCACCGCCATGCGGGAGATGATCCTGGCACAGGATGTGGAAGGAAGGAAAAAGGCGCTGGCTAAGCTGCTGCCGATGCAGCGCGGCGATTTCGAGGCGATTTTTCGCGCCATGGAAGGCTATCCGGTCACCATCCGCCTGCTCGACCCGCCGCTGCACGAGTTCCTCCCCAAGGAGCGGGAAGAGATCGAGGAGATGGCCAGGGCACTGGGCACCCCGGTGGAGGAGGTCCAGCGGATCGTCGTCGGCATGCAGGAGGCCAACCCGATGCTCGGCCTCCGCGGCTGCCGGCTGGGCATCATCTACCCCGAGATCACCGCCATGCAGGCCCGGGCGATCTTCGAGGCCGCGTGCGCGGTGGCCCTCCGCAAGGGGCGGGTCCAGCCAGAGGTCATGACGCCGCTGGTGGCCAACGTGGTGGAGTTTCGCAAGCAGGCACTGATCGTGCGCCAGGTCGCGGAGGAGGTGTTCCGCGAAAAGCAGATCACCGTGCCCTACCTGCTCGGTACCATGATCGAGCTGCCCCGCGCGGCGCTCACCGCGGACGAGATCGCCCGGGAGGCGCAGTTCTTCTCCTTCGGCAGCAACGACCTGACCCAGACAACCTGGGGCCTCTCCCGGGACGATGCCGGCCGGTTCCTTCCCTATTATCTCGACCAGGGCATCGTCGAGGACGATCCCTTCCAGGTGCTGGACCAGCACGGTGTCGGCAAGCTCATCGAGATGGCCTGCCAGCTGGGCCGGAAGAGCCGGGCCGATCTCAAGCTGGGCATCTGCGGCGAACATGGCGGTGAGCCGAAGTCGGTGGCCTTCTGCGACAGTCTGGGCATGAACTACGTCAGCTGCTCGCCGTTCCGGGTCCCGATCGCCCGCCTCGCCGCAGCCCAGTCGGCCCTGACCGAACGGGGAACGATGGATCGGACAAGGGCGACGGTGTAGCGGGCGGGCGGGTGGGCGGGTGGACGGGTGGACGGGTGGGCGGGACGGCGGGACGGCGGGACGGCGGGACAGCGGGACAGCGCGACGAGCGTGCCTCCTCATCCCGAGCGCAGCGAGGGATCTACTCTCCGATTCTCGGAGCCCAGGGCGGGCACCCAGGACGGCGGAGTAGATCCCTCGGTCGCTTCGCTCTGTCGGGATGACGAGTGTCACTGACGAGGCAGGCCCTTCCCCGGCGACTGGAGGGTATCGGCGAAGATAGTGTCAGTTCCGCTGATCCAGCGGGTTTCGGCATCCCGAGCGAATGATCGGCATGTCCGGGGCGGCGGTGGCGGGGTTGGTCGTGTCTGGCTGCGCGGGGCGTGCGTCGCGCGGGGGTGTGCTCGGCGCTCCGGGAGAGGCGGGGCCTGGCTGGGGATTTCCGGGGCGTAACACCGGCATGGGGCAGACGGGGAGTGGGCGTGCCAGCGGCCGCTCACCGGTGTCGGCCCGAAGCCGGTCCCAGACCCGGAGCGGATCCCATTTCAGCTCCGCCGGGCTAGCCGGCGGCTGGGACCCACCGGGGGCGATGAGCAGAAGCAACGGGACGACAAGCGCCTTGGCCCGCATCGGATCCTCGGGAGGGTGTTCCAGAGGAAGATGCGGGGGCCGGGGCCACCGTCGCGCCCAAGCTTGCCCGGACGCCGAGCCCCGGCGAAATACTCCTGCTACTTCTCCTTCTTGCCCTTGCGTTTGATATCGGCCCCGTGGGCCCGCTTGAACGTCTGGATATCGAGGAACCGGCCTTTGGCATCCCGGACAGCATAGAGCTTGGTGCCGGACACACTGCGATGGGTGGTGCGGCGCTTGCCAGCCATGAGGCCTCCGGTGGCATGGTGGGTGTAATTGGGAGAATAGGAGTGAAAATGGAGCCGGCTCGGCGAAAAGCAAGCAGAACCGGCATCGCCGGGCCGGTGCTGCTACCGCGTCATCTCGCTCTGGTGTTCCCTGCCCCGCCCGGCAACTTCGAGGGTGCACTCTCCATCTGTGTGATGCCACCCAAGCTCGTAGACCAGGTCTGCCAAGCAGCCCGCCTACGGCACTACAGCCCGGCTCGCCCGAGGCTTCAGCTTCCGCCACTCCTCCGCCACCCATTTGCTGGATGACGGCTACGATATTCACACCGCGCAGGGGTTGCTGGGGCACGGGGACGTCGGCACCACCATGATCTACACCCACGTGCTCAACCAGGGTGCGTTCGGGGTGCGGAGTCCGGCTCACTGGGTGTGAACCGGGCGAGTCGCCTAGATTGGGGGTCATGGATCTGAGGTCCTTCACCGTCCAGGCGGAACTCAGGGATGGGACGCCTGTGGTGATTCGCGCGATACGTCCAGAGGACAAGGGCGCGCTCCGCTGGGGGTTCACCCGGCTGTCGCAGGAGGCGATCTATCAGCGGTTCTTTCAGGCCAAGCGCGAGTTAACCGACGACGAGCTCCACTACCTCACCGACGTGGATTTCCAGGATCACGTGGCGCTCGTCGTGGAGGCGGCGGTTGAGGGCACGGCCCGGATCATCGGCGTAGGCCGGATGGTGCGCCTCGCCCGGCGCGGAGCGCCGGACCGCGCGGAGGTCGCCTTCACGGTGGGAGATCCGTTCCAGGGGCGCGGGGTGGCCACGCTGTTGCTCGAGCAGCTGGTTCGACTTGCGCCGGCGCTTGGGGTGCACGTCTTCGAGGCCGAGGTGTTGCCGCACAACCGGCAGATGCTGGAGGTCTTTGAACACAGTGGGCTGGGGATTACGGAGCGGGCGGGCGAGGGAGTGGTGCATGTCGAGCTCGCGCTACCTGGCTCGACCGTAGCTGGTGGGGTTCAGGAAGGACCCCGAGCGGGTGCGGGTGATGCGGGGGCTGGGGCTGGGGACGGCGGCGCGGGGTGACGCTGGGCGGGAGCGGTGCGGGAGCTCCTGGGACCGGTGCGTCGCGGTCCGTGCGTCACAGTGGGAGGTGGCGGGGGCGGATCCAGGCCGGGCTGGGCAATGGAGGCGCAGGAGGAATACCGTAGTCGCCACTGTTGGCGCGTTCTTCTCACCCGATCCTCTACCGCTCCCAGCCGGCGGGAGCGTCCCCGCACGTTGTGCGTTTTATTACACTGCCGGCGAGCACTTGTTGCGCAGGAGAAGTCGGGGGTCTCGAGGGATTAGGGGGCCTTATGAGCCGTTGCGAATATCGGTGCGAGGTGCGGGTGCTTGCGGGTGTGGCAAGGCGCAGTACTAGTTAGGCAGCGGGCCCCGCTCACCCCCACGTAGCGTTTGCGAAGAGTCACGTCAGGAACCGCCGTTTGCGCCCTTTGCCGCCAGGTCGTTCGGCCTGACGATGATGTCGTCATAACGCCCGACTTCCTAGCCGATCACACCGACCCACTCTGGCGCTACACCGACGCTGTTGTGCACCGCCCCTGCTTCCTGGTTTGGGATCAGCGCAAGATATTTATCGCCCGCTACAACCGCGTTGCGCGTCGCATGGTGGCCGAGGACGGCTCCTACCCCCAGATGACCGGGGAGGGCGCGATTGTGCAGCGTCGCGGTGGTCGTGGGTCCCGGCGGGGCCCCGCTGCCTAACCGCGCATGCACCAGCCAGGGCGCGGCCGTCGGTTCTCGACGGTCTGGCCCTACCAGGTGTCGTCCGGTAGGTTCCCAGTCCTAGCCGCGGCCCGCAGGTGATGCGCGGTCGCTAGCTGGCGATGTCTCAGATGCGCATCTACCCTCTGCTGACTCTCCCCCTAGCCTGCTTCATCACCTCCGCACAGGCGCAGGTGGTCTCGCAGGACTCGCCCAAGCACTATCGCCTGCCACAAGAATTCCTGTTCGCACCGCATGCCGTTGTGGCGGCTCTCCAAGACCGTGGCTGTCAGATCCCGCAGTACGACCGCTCGCCTGCGCCCAACAATCTGGTCGCGAGGCATTTCCTTGCGCCTGCCTCGACCGACTGGGCTGCGCTGTGCTCGCGAGCCGGGGTTTCCACACTCCTCGTCCTTCATGGTCCGACCTGGCACGACCTCGACTCTGTGGCGGCGGCCCCTGATCTCCCAGGCCATGGCATCTTCGTGGCGGCGCCGGAGTGGATCCGGCAACGTGTCGGCTCCGTTCGGGCTGATTCCCTGGACCCACCCATCACTCACGACGGTGTCGAGACGGAGCCGGCTGCTGCTCCGTGATCCGCTATCACACCTCATCAGGCTGGCGTGTGTATCCTGGGGCTCAATGATCGCCAGCGAACCAGCGCATGCACTTCCCAGGCGCGGCATACCCCGTCGGCCGTGCCAAGCGGCTTTGCGGCGTCGTAGCAAGGAACGTAAGTTCGTTCAGGTTTGAGCCTGCGCCCGCAAGTGATGCGCGGGCGAGCCGGGCACAGCAGTCATTGGCATTCCCACTACGAGGCCCAAATGGTCGCCGCAACTCGCACAACCGCCGGCGCTAAGAAGCGGAGACTTGCCGCGAAGAAGGCCGCGGCGAAGACCAAGCGGCGTCGGGCGGCTAAGAAGGCTGCTCTCACTCGCAAGCGAGGCACTGCTGCTCGGAAAGCGGCCGTCACCCGCAAGCGTCGGGCAGCCGGGAAGAAGGCGGCCCTTACGTCCAACCGTCGGCGTGCTGGTCGCAAGGCCGCCGCCACTCGACGCGAATCCCTGGAGGCCCAGGTATCGGCCCAAGCAGCGACGGGCATCATCCCGATCGAGCCCTGAGACGTTGTCCGGTCTGGTGCCGGCTAACCAGCGAATGGACCAGCCGGGGCGCAGCCGTCGCCTTGTTAATGGCTGGCACCACCCGCAGCGGCGGGTAGGTTCTCCGCGACGAGCCGCGCCCCGCAGGTGATGCGCGGGCGTTAGGCAGCAGCCTGGTTCGCATATAAGCCCTTCACGGATTAGCTGTTGCGGCGCTTCCCGGTCACAGACTGGGGTCCTTGGGAGCCATCCTGCACGCCCTCGAGCTTGCGCTCTACGGTCCCCTCGAGGCTGTCGCCCCTGACGCCCAGCGTCCAGGTGCTCGTCACCCCGGCCTCGGTCTGCCCCCCGTTCCGTATGATGGTGGCCTTCGTCCGCGACACGAACGTCGCCTTGCCCTCGCCCACCAAGGCTGCGAGGCGTAACGGAGGTCGCGCGGGACCCTCCGGCGCCAGGTCAATGATGAGGTTACCTATTAGCGAATCGCCTTGCGCTACGACCGTCAGCACACCCGACGCCGCAATGGGCGTCGCAATCCCGTTCTCGAGCCGCACGCCGGCCGGCAAGCTCACCTGCCAGGCCCCCACGAGGGGGTGCTGAGCGACCAGTGGAGACGCACTCAGGACAAGTAGCAACGTGATCGCGCGGGTCATTGGGGAGGGCTCCGAGGGAACAATGGTCTTGGCTGCCACGTGATAGGTCCGTGGGCTGAGATGCCCGAAGGCCGCTTGTCGTCGCCAGACTCTCCACGGCTGCGGCCCGCGTCCGGGCCCTACCCGTCCGCCGAGGTCCCCGCCCCAGACTCTGCCAATGCGGAGCAACTAACACTTCAGACCGGGTACATGGGTGACAGTGCCGCGGTCAGTCATGCAGGATGTACTCCCGTTCATCGAAGCGGGCGAGCAGGACTCGGTTGAAGTAGACCGACCAGATCCCATCCCCCACTTCCTCGAGCCCGACGGGCAGCTGGCGCAACGGATTGGCCAGAAACCGCAGTTTGCGCTTGAAGCGAATCGTGCCCGCGTTGGTCACGCGCTTGACGAGATAGTGGCCGCGGTACTCGATCGGGGGCAGGCGCTCGGGGAACGGCCGTGGCGAGGGGCGGTAGCGCGACGCCGGCGTCCGACCCCGCAGGGTCTCATGGGGCCGCTCTTCATTGTATTCCTGCCAGAACCGATTGAACGCCCGCTGCTGGACGGCGAGACTCCCGCGGGGCGGGCGGATGGCGCCGGCCTTCAGGGTCTTGCGCATCCGCTCATGGGCGCCGTTCTCCTGGAGGCGCGCGGGCCGAATGCGCTGATGCTGAATGCCGAGGTACATCCACCTCCAGCCAGGGCAAAGCTCACCTCGAAGAAGGTGACCGAGTCTAGCAGTGTTACCCATGTCCCCGGTCTCTTGTGTTACCTATCTACCCGGTCTGTACCGGCGGACACCTAACTACCGCATCAACCTGCCAGGCCGTGGCCCTCGGTTTTCTACAAGCCGGCACAACCGGGGGGTGCACAGGCCAGGCTTGCCGTGCTCACCGCCGCCCTCCAGCTTATGCGGGACCGTTAGGTCGCCACCCCACTCACACGCCAGACTCCGCCAATGCCCCTTCCTGACCCAGAGCTCTGGCCCCGCAAGCCGCTCGATGGAATAACGCCCCTACTCCAGCCCGTGGCTCATGTCTTGAGTCACGCGAAGAGGGAACTCCCCAGGGTCCTCGCCGACCTGTCCGCCGACGAGCTTTGGTCTGAACCAGCTGGCGTGCCCTCGCTTGGCTTTCAGCTGGCGCACTTGGCCGGGAATATCGACCGCCTCTTCACGCATGCTCGCGGCGAGCCCCTTACTCTGCTTCAACGTGCACAGCTGGCCCAGGAAGGCGCGGCGTCCAGTCTGCGCCCTCCACTGGCCGACCTCCTCGGCCGCCTGGACGTGATCCTCGACAACTCCTTGACTCAGCTCCAGGAACTACACCCAGAGCGCCTGCTTGAGACACGCGACATCGGAACGGGCGACGCCTATCCGACGGTGTTCGATCTCCTCTCGAGCGCGGCTGAACATACCAGTCGCCACCTCGGCCAAATCGCGACCACTGCACAGGTGCTCCGAGATCTCGGCGCCAAGCGACGAAGCCCAGGCGGCCAAAGCACCGCATGAAGCTGCCAGGCTACGGCCGTCTGAATGTGGCTGGGCTGGCATTCACGCGCCGGGCCCTGCACCTTAATGCGGGGACGTTAGGCCGCAGCACCAAGGCTTTGTCGTAAGCGCCCCGCAAGGGATCGCGGACCACCATCACCCACGGGGTAAGCGGCCAGACGTATCGAAGGGACCGTTTGGAGCCTCCCCATGCACGAGCACGTCACTCTCGAGCGCCCCGACGCGCGTGACCCGACCGCTCGCGGCATCTCGTCGGGATTCCCGACCGATCTCCTCAGCCAGTCTGCCGCCCGCCTCCGCATCCTCGCCCTCCTGTACGCGTTCGTCTTCTTCATGGCCGGGATCTTCCCGGCGCTGCTGTTCCCGGGCGATCGGGCCCGATTCCTCGGGAGCTTCGTGCAGTGGGGTCCCAGCGTGATCGGGATCGTGGCAGCGTTGCTCGTCGCGGCGGCGATCCGGAACGTGCGTCTTCCGCTTCCCACGGCGATGAACATCGGCCTGGCATTCGAGATCGCCAGTAGCTACGCCATCGCCGCGGCCGAGTTCGCCGATCCGCTGGGACTCGAGATGCACCGTGGCATGATTGGGCTCTCGTGGGTCGCCGTATGGATCGTGCTGTTCACGGTCGTCGTGCCGACCTCGCCTCGCCGGGCGCTGGTGGCCGCCCTGGCATCGGTCAGCTCGGTCCCCGTCGTCATCGGGCTCATGATCGCGTCCGGCGCCACCTCATTCAGGCTAGACCCGGCACAGTTCTTCTTCGGGCTCGTGTTCCCTTACCTCCTCGTGGTGGGCATGGCCTATGTGGGTGCCCGCGTGGTCTACCACCTGGGCACCGAGGTCAAGCGCGCGCGCGAGCTGGGCAGCTACCGCCTGGAGGAGCGATTGGGGCGGGGCGGCATGGGAGAGGTCTGGCGGGCACGGCATCGCATGCTGATTCGTCCCGCCGCGATCAAAGTCATTCGGCCCGCTCTCGCAGGAGGTTCACCCTCCGCATCGGAAGAGGCGGTGCGCCGCTTCGAGCGGGAAGCACAGACGATTGCCCGCCTCCGGTCGCCCCACACAGTCGAGCTCTATGATTTCGGGATCGCCGCTGACGGCGCCTTTTACTACGTCATGGAACTGCTCGATGGCCTCGATGCGGATGCGCTGGTGCGGCGGTTCGGGCCGATTCCCGCTGGGCGGGCGATCTATCTATTGCAGCAGGTCTGTCATTCCCTCTCGGAGGCGGAGTCCCAGCGCCTGGTCCATCGCGACATCAAGCCAGCGAACATCTTCCTCTGCCGGTATGGGGAGGATTGCGACTTCGTCAAGGTATTGGATTTCGGCCTGGCGAAGGCCATCGGCACTTCGGATGCGACTGCGGAGCCACCACTCACCGGCGAGAACATAGTCCCCGGCACCCCAGCCTTCATGGCCCCGGAGCAGGCGCTTGGCAAGGGGGACCTCGATGGCCGGGCCGACATTTACGCCACCGGCTGCGTGGCGTACTGGTTGCTGAGCGGGCACCTTGTGTTCACCGCCGACACCCCGATGGAGCTGCTCCTCCACCACGCACGGACCCCACCGACGCCTGTATCGGCCCGCACCGAACTGCCAATCTCCCCGGCCCTCGACCGGGTTGTCCTGTCGTGCTTGGCAAAGGACCCCGCAAATCGACCACAGTCCGCACATGATCTGTCGCGCCAGCTCGCAGAGATCGATGGTGCGGACGACTGGACCCAGCATCAGGCGCGAGAGTGGTGGGCTACGCACTATCCGATGCGGTCGTAACCGTGCGCCGGTGGCGGAGTTCAACCGGGCCCTCGCGCGCGTGAAGTCCGGAAGCCTCCCCTTCTCGCGAGATGCCATCACTCCGGAACACCGAACCTCAAGGAAGGGGACGCCCCGCAGGTGCAAGGCACCAATGCCAAAGCGGCCTTGTATGGTGGAGCTGAGCCGTTGAAGTAGCTTGGGAGTGCGGCAGACCGATCGGCCCGGCGCTGGCGCGCCCGCCGAGGCTGCGCCCGCAGCTCATGCGCGGGCGTTTAGACGTCTTCAGAGATCATCCAATGGCAACTCCGGCCGCACGCTCGCTCTGGACCTGCCCCAAGTGTCGGCACCGCTTCGTCACCAAGAATCTCTGGCATTCCTGCGTCCGCGTCCCGCTCCGCTCCCATTTCCGCGGTCGCGCAGCCGCCCTGTACCCCACCTATCGCGCCTGGGCGGCGCTGGCTCGGGCCTGCGGACCCGTCACCATCTATGCTCAGAAGACGCGGATTGTCTTCCAGGCCCGCGTGCGGTTCGCCGGCGCCGTCGTCCGCGCGGGGTACCTGGATGCCGGCTTATGGCTCCGGCGGCGCGTCCATCATCCGCGCCTCCGCCGGACCGAGTCCTTTGGTTCCCTCGGCTACGGACTGCACTTCCGGCTCACCCAACCCAGCGATATCGATGGCGCCTTGGGCCAGTTGATGCGGGAGGCGTACGGGCTGGCCCGCAGCGGACTGCCTACCGCTCGGCGCAAGGACGTGTAGCCAGCGCATGGACCAGACGGGGCGCGGCCGCCGGGTTGCCCGGCTCTGGCAGGACTGAACGTCTCGGCATATGGTTCCCAGACCGCGCCGCGCCCCGCGGGTCATGCGCGGACGTTGGGTGGCACGTACCCAGGGGCATTTACGATCGACGACCCTTCAGACCAGTCACGTGCGCAACGAGACTACCGCGGGCTCATCATTCTGGCGGTGCTGGGCGGGCTTGAGGTGGCGATTCTCTATGCCCTGATCGCGCTCGAGACTCCGTTGACGCCGCTAGTGCACCGCTTGTTGGAGAGTGCCCTGGGTGTCTTCCTGCTCGTGATTTGGGTAACGGGTCTCCTCAGTGCTGGCATGTGGGGGTTTGCGTCCTGGGCGGAGTGGTACCACAAGAAGCAAACAGGGAGCGCGCGGCCACGGTGAGGTCGACCGGTGGCTGGCTCGATCTGCACAAGCGGAAGCGCGTTGCGCCGACCGACTTGCTCGCGGTCTTTCAACAGGTTCCCCGCGCCCCCGCCTTTGTCGAACTGCCTCTTCTCCGCGGCAGCCCGGAGGCGGCGGCTCAAGGTCCTGCGGCGCGCGGCCGCGGCGCGGTCTAACCAGCGCACGAAGCTCTCGGCGTTCCCGCTGGCGGTTGCCACCCATGTCAAGATCCTCTGCCAGGCGACCGCCCTCCACCCCCATCGCCCTTCACCCCTCTTTCCTGGCCGACGCCATGCTGGAGCGATTGGCGCGCTGGCTTCGCGTCCTCGGCTACGACGTCCTGTCCGCAAACCTTGCCGGTCCAGAAGCTGAGGCCCTCTTGGCCAAGGCCGCCTCCCAGGGCCGCATTATTCTCACTCGCAACCGCCAGCTCGCCGTGCCCGGGCTCGAGGGCGACATTCTCTTCGTCGATGCCTCCTCTCCCCTCCATCAGCTCTCCCACGTCCTGGCCCAGCTCCATCTTCACGGCCCGTGGAGGCTCTTCACCCGGTGCCTGATCTGTAACGCTGCCCTCCTTCCGGCTCCGACGTCTCCGCCGACCTCGGGCTCCCCTGCGTCCCCCTTAGACACCGCCCCGCGCCATTGTCCTCATTGTGGGCGCCAGTACTGGGAAGGGGTCCACACTCGGCGCATGAGGGCCGCCCTGAAACGAGCGCTCGGCCCTGGTTTTGCCGAACTCGCCGGCTGACCACCGCCCGAAGCTAGCAGGGCGCGGCCGTCCGGTCGTCTGTAACAGAGACGGACGGATGGTGCTCGGGCCGAGCTTGCCGTGCTCGCCGGCACGCCACAGCTTAGGCGGGATCGGTATGTGGCCCACCGCGTGCTAATCGTGTCCTCCGATCAGCCAGAGAGGGATCTCTGTTGAGACTCCGGGTCCACAGTTTCTCGGTCTCCATCGACGGCTACGGTGCCGGGCCGAACCAGGATCTTCAGAATCCGCTTGGCGTCGGAGGTCCCAGGTTGATGGAGTGGTTCTTCCACACACGTACGTGGCAACAGATGCACGGCACTACAGACGGCGAGACGGGCGTCGACGAAGATGTTGCGGCGCAAGGCTTCGCCGGGATCGGCGCGTGGATCCTTGGGCGCAATATGTTCGGCCCGATCCGGGGGCCGTGGCCCGATGATAGCTGGAAAGGATGGTGGGGTGACGAGCCGCCATATCACACGCCCGTTTTCGTGCTTACCCACCACGCGCGGCCCCCCCTGAGAATGGCAGGCGGCACGGAGTTTCGGTTCGTCACCGATGGTATCCACGCCGCACTGAAGCAAGCGAAGGCTGCCGCCGGCGGCCGAGACATCCGCCTGGGGGGCGGCGTATCCACGATTCGACAGTACTTGCGGGCCGCACTTATTGACGAGCTGCACCTGGCAATCGCACCAGTCCTGCTGGGTGCTGGGGAACATCTGCTGGCCGGCATCAATCTGCGCGAGCTGGGTTACGACTGTGCTGGGCACGTCGCGGGCACTCGCGCCACTCATGTCATCTTGCGCAAGCTTGGATGACTTTCACCTCCAGATTGCCAGTGGGATCCGCTGGGCCAGCCAACTGCGCGTTGAAGCTGCCGGACGCGGACCTTCAGGAGGGAGAATGAGGCGCAAAGTCGGTGGAGTCGGCAGCGAGGGGAAGAGCGGAACGGTAGGGTTGCCCTTCCTTCGCTTCTACCATTCAAAGGCTCTTCGCACGAAGACCCTTTCAGTGCTCCATGCACTGGAAACGGCAGACGACGCGACCAGTCAGAAAGAGGCACTGGCAGAGCTGGTTCTCGAGCTGAGCGAGGCCGGTCTCGCCTACTACTTCCTCAAACCGGTTCGGGCCGCGAAGGTCGGCTTCATGGCTGAGCAATCCACCACGTTGGGCCTTAACGGCATTCTGCAGGTCATGGGTCCGGTTGCCCGGCGCGTCATCGGTGGGATGGCCCCACACCAGCTTCTGGCGGTCAGCAAGCATATTCGTCACCTCATGGAGTGACCCTAGGCAAGCCACATATCCCGACCTCACGCTAGAGGTAATACGACAAATCGCGGAAGGTGACTTGGTGGTCTCGCAAGTCACCATGCGCGGCACCCACAAACGCGAATGGCTGGGTATCGCACCCACGGGAAAGGCCGTCGCCGTCACCGCCCTCAATATCGACCGGGTCGTGAATGGCCGGATTGTCGAGCATGGAAGAGCGGCCAATCTCTTGGAACCGCTGTTGCAGATTGAGGCCATTCGTGTTGGGGGAGAACGGTCATCTGCATGACCCGCCCCGCACGGCAAGGTCCAGCAACCTCACCGCGTCTCCGCGATGCGCGGGCGTCAGGCAGGCCCCCGTCTGGAGTCCGGCTCATGCCGTCATTCCATTTCGCATCGCCAATCCCGACGCGCCCTTCCTCTTGGTCCCCGCCGGCATCAGTGGCCGAGGCCCGTTCGACTTCGTCGCCGATACCGGCAATGGAGCCCCATATCAGGTCCTGCTAGCTCCTTAGCTGATACGCGATATTGTACTCATGCGCACGGACAACCTCTATTCAGTCCCACCAAACCTCCCCGCCCCTCAGGATGACGGGGCCTGCGCCCACCTCGTCGGCCTAGACCTTCCCTCGATTTCCCTCCCGGCGACGACCGGCGGTGAGGTCACACTGGCGGCAGGCACAACGCGCTGGACGGTAGTCTACGCCTACCCCCGAACCGGACTCCCTGACCGGCCTTCGCCCCCCGGCTGGGACGATATCCCGGGAGCGCGGGGATGTACCCCTCAGAATTGCGCATTCCGAGACCACTTCACCGAGCTCCAGAACCTAGGGGCGGCCGTGTATGGGCTCAGCACGCAATCCACGGCCTACCAGCAAGAGATGGCGGCTCGCCTCCACCTGCCCTTCCCCGTCCTCAGCGACGAACGGCTCGAGTTCACTCAGGCTCTGGACCTGCCCACATTCCGGTACGGAGAGTGGACCCTGCTGAAGCGCCTGAGCCTGATCGTGGAGGGCCGACGCATCGTCCACGTCGTATACCCGGTTTTCCCTTCCAACGCGGATGCGCCCGCGGTTCTGTCATGGCTGCGTGCGCGTGTCAGCTAACCACCGCTCGAAGGTGCCGGGGCGCGGCCATCGGGTTGCTTGGAGCTGAGGCAGGCCCGGCCGTGCCTGGGAGGCTTGCCGACCTGGCCGCGGCCCTACAGCTTCCATGAGAAGGCTAATGTGTCAAGGCCGACGTGGCGGCCGCCCCTCCCGACTCCCCGACTCGCTTCCATCCGCGCTCGAATCGCTGCACTCGGCACCTGGTGCACGGTGAGGTTCGCCCGGTCCGGTGCTGCTGATCTTAATGCACGGCCTCGAGGACCCAAGCTGCAAGCCGCAGTCACCGACCCGGGCGGTGGAGTTCGAGGGAGCAGGGGTCGCCACCGGCCTCGGGATCAGGCCGTGCTGCGCAGGGGCTCGTAGACGGCCCCAGTGATCCAGAGACGATGGAGCAGCGTCGCCAGCTGGCGGGCGACCCCCACCACCGCGCGCTTCTTGCCGTTCTTCCCCCCGCGGGCTGCCACCTGGAGCCCCCAGCGCCGGAGCGTACAGTCGGGCCCAAAGGGTCCGAGCACATACGGCGCACCGTTCACCAGCAACCGGCGGAGCATCGCATCGCCCTGCCTGGTAATTCGGAGCGGGGATGGCGGTCCCCAGAGTCCGCCTGCTTCGGACAGAGTCCGAGGTACGCCCCCACCGCCCGGCTGGTTCGGAAGCGGGCCGGGTCCTCCAGCGTCAGCACGTAACAGAGACTCGTCAGCGGGCCGACCCCGGCTACCTGGCGGAGGCGAGCGGTCTCGGGATAGCGGGTCCGCGCCACTTGGGCCAGCGCCCGCTCCGCCGCGAGGATCTGCACGGTAAGCGCCTCGATCAAGGCGAGCAGCGGCTGCAGCGCTGGCTGGAGTGGCGTGGGGACCTCAGGCGCCACCCGCCGTGGGAACGCCGGGGCGGAGCTCGCGGGGAGGCGGCCGCCGACCGCGTTCACCGCGCCCCGGACATGATTGATGAGCTGGGTGCGCGCCCGCACGAGGCAGTCCCGCGCCCGCAGCTGGGCCAGGTCGGCCTGCGCCTGGGCGCTGCGGTGCTGGATCGGCGCCAGGAGTCGGACGTCCAGGCGGCCATCCGGGCCAGGGCTTCGGCATCGATCCAACTCGCGTAGCCAGCGATACGAACAGACTTCGTCTGCGCGCGATAGTCCAGGAATTCGGGCAGCGAGAACGGCGCATCCGGTCGCTCGGGCGTCACCGAAGAGACCCACACCAGCTGGTCGGGATGGTCGAACGGCAGGCCGCGCACAAGGACCACGTCTGCTACCGAGTACACCGCGGCAACCGCCCCGATGCAGATGGCCAAAGTGCCCACACTGAAGCAAGACGTCGATGCGGAACGCCGAAGGGAGCGGACAGCGTAGCGGAGTTGCTGACGAATGGACGGCATCGAAGGTCTCGCGGCTAGGATCGTTGCGTGCGAGTGCGCCGGGCTTCGCGCGACGCTGCGGACGGGGCCCTGGATGCGCCCGTGGCGCGGTGTACCAGCTCCCGCAGGATGCTGATGGCAGCCTGCCGGGCCGGCGGCGGGTACGTCGCGAGCAGTCGCGCGTTGTCGCGTAGGATGGCACGACGGAGCCGCCCGTAGCGGCGCCGCCCTTCAGGCGAGGCGACAATCAGCTTGGCTCGCCGGTCATGCGCAGGGCGCGACCATTCCACAAGGCCATGCTGCGTCATGCCCGAGATGACCCGGCTTGTGGTGCTCTTGTCGAGCCGAAGGGCCAGCGCGAGCCCGGTCAGGCTTTGTCCACCGCTGGATAGCAGGATGTCGAGGGTGTACGCCTGGACGACGGTTAACCCATGCCTCAGTGCGTGATCGCGGTTCCGGAACTGGTAGATGCGAATGAACGCCGTCGCAGCGTCATAGAGGTCTGCGGCATCCCGCTGAAGCAATAGCGGCCGTATTCGTGAGACCATCTGCCCGGCGCTCCGGAAAGTAATCCCAAGATAGTTGCCATTGACAACTAAACAAGGGGGATAGGCAACTCTTGGTCACCGCTGCGCCCGGGCCTGTCCTCAGCCCGCTCCCGCCGGAGCCGGTGATCCAGGAATGGGTCCATAGCGCCTTCATCGGGACGGACCTGGATGCCCACCTGCGGGGTGCAGGCATTCACCCGCCTGCTCGGGGGTGGCCTCACCACGGACTACTGCGTCTCGACCACAGGATCGCTGCGAACCGAGAGGTCGCCCTGACCACCATGCATGAGGAGTTCGCCGCTGGCCGCCTGGCGAAGGACGTGCTCTCAGAGAGCCCCCTCCGGAGGCCGGCTGACCAGCGCATCGACCGGTCGGGCCGCGGGCGTCAGACAGACGCAGTATCTTTCAGGTATGCTTCCCTACTTCGCTGAGGCTGTGTGACAACACCCGATTCCGCCGCCACCGTTTACGCTCTCTTGGAAGAAATCACGCTCCGCCCCCGCAGCGACCTCCGCGGTGCGGTTCGTCTCGGCCGAGATCTGCAGGTACATCGTGAGGCCCACAGTCTTCGCCTGGTGCCGGAGCTGGAGCGGCGCCTCGGGATCCGTCCTTCCCCTCTCGAGTGGGGCCAGGTCGAAACAGTACAGGATCTGCTCGCTCTGGCTCAGGCACACGTGCTGCGTGGCCAGTTCTCGGTTGCCGCGCCGCGACCAGCTGTCTAGGTGGCAAGGCGCCGTCTCCCTTTCGCAAATGCCCATCCCATTGACCCCCGATATGCGGGCACTCATTCAGGTTGCCCATCTTTGCTTCGCGGCGACCGTGACCGCGGAGGGCCGTCCGAACCTCTCTCCGAAGGGAACCATTCGCGTCTGGAACGACACCAGCGTTTTCTTCCTGGACATCGCCTCTCCTGGGACCCGGGCCAACCTGGCTGCGCGCCCGTGGATGGAGCTCAACGTTGTCGACCAACTCTCGCGGCGCGGATATCGGTTTGCCGGCCCGGCCGTGCTCCACACCCAAGGCACTGTGTTCGACGACGCCTGTCGGCGTGTCCTTGGCGAGGACCAGGCTACCTATCCGGTAGCGGCCGTCGTCCTCCTCGAGATCGCCAGCGCCGCGCCCCTGATCTCCCCCGGCTATCTCCACACCCCCGACGAGAACGCGATGCGGTCCCTTTGGCGAGGCCGTCGAGCCGCTCTGGATCAGCAGTTAGATGCCTTCATCGCGACTCAGCCGCCGTTTCCCAGGGCTTAAGGCCTTGCCACCTAGCCGGCGCGTGCACCTGCCAACGCGCGGTCTTACCGCTATTTTGAGTCCGACTTCACCAGTCGCGCGGTGCACCTCAGGCGCAGGACAGCAGGGGGCCGCGACAGGAACTTGCCATGATCTTTAAGCGCGCCATCTGGTACCCGATCGCCGTCGTGTTGAGCGTCGTTAACGTTGCCGCAGTCTGGTTCGCAGCCCGGCCTGCCGAGCCGTGGCATGCCACGATTCACGCAGCGCTCGCTGTGGCGTTCGGGTTATGGGCCCAGCGCCTCCGGCAGGGCCCGGGCGGAAGCGAGCTCCAGGCTGGGCTCGAAGCACTCGAACTCGAGATGAACGCGCTGCGCCAGGAGCTGGGCGAGACGCAGGAGCGCCTGGACTTCGCCGAACGCATGCTTGCGCAGGGACCCGAACCGCGCCGAGTGGACCGGCAGCCTTAGGGTCGGAAGCGAGCAGGGAAGCCGGGGTGACCACGCACCATCATTGGGCGACCGCGGTCGGATGCGTCCGGCTTGCCCTGCTTGGGCTCGCACACGGAGCCGGGGGCCTATCGGCGCCCTCCTCTGATTGGGGGGCCGCGCTACTCGGGCGCTCCGGCCGGCAATGCATGAGCTCCATTGGTCATGCGTGACCCGCGTTCCAGGGTCCGGCTCAGGCGGTTATCCTCCCGCAGCGCATGGACTCGGCAGGGCGTAGCCGCCCCACCGGCCCCTAGTCGATCCCGGCTCCTCCAGCACCCGCTCTGTCCCCAAGGTTATCTTTCTACATCGCAACCACCGGTTGCTGATGGCGACTCACCTGGAAAGCGCAGTTGCGGCCGCCGTCCCATCCCCAGCGCGGGAGCCTTGTGTGTCAGCTGCCAGTCCCACCCAGCACCGTATCACCCTGCACGGCCGGGTTCTGCATTTCGTGGCCTACGAGGCCGAGCCGGCCGAGCCGCGACGTGGCGAGCCTTCCCGGCCACCCATGTGGTACCTGATGAGCGAGGGGAAGCGTCATCCCGTTATGGAGCACCTCGTGGGTCAATCACTTGCGGCTCTCGACAGGACCCTGCGCGAATGGGCCGAGGCGAATGCCTTCGGGCCAGTCGCTGCCCCCACCATGCGAGCGCAATTCCAACGTCAGACGGCTGACTTGCGGCAGGGCGATTGGTGGGGTGCCTAACCAGCGCATCGACCAGTCGGGGCGCGGCCGTCGATTGTCTCCGCTCAGACACTGCTTGGCCGTTGCGGCATCGGGTTCCCAGACCGCGCAGCGCCCTCCAAGAGGTGCGCGGCTGTTAGCCAGCCCGAAAGACGGCCCTGACATGAACCTCGCCGACATCCGCGGCCTTTTCCCCGGACTGAAGGACACGATTTACCTGAACACCGCCACCATGGCCGTAGGGTGCGCACCTGCGAGAGAGGCGTACGAGCGTGCGCTGGACCGCTGGTCGGCCGGCCGGTTTGACTGGCTGGAGGCCGAACGGGCTGGCGAGGACGCCCGAGGCGTGTTCGCGCAGATCGCTGAGGAACACCCGATGCCCCCCCACCCTCGATGAGATCCGCTACCCCATAGGACGACTCCAACTCGACCCAAACCCCACCGAAGCAAAGCGAAGCACTTGGATCACCCGCTCGCCCCCCTGCCTGACCAGCTCCGTGCCGCCGTCGCCGGCCTCAGTGATCGGCAACTCGATCAGCCGTATCGTGCCGGCGGCTGGTCCCTCCGGCAGATCACACACCACGTGGCGGACGAGCACTTGAACGCGTTCGCCTACTTCAAGATGGCCCTCACCGAGGTCGAACCGGCCTCAAGAAATACACTGAGCCGCTCTGGGCCGAGACCACCGACGCCCGCCAAGCCCCGCCTGCACTCTCATTGACCTTGCTGTCCGGCCTCCATGCGCGATGGGTCACTCTTCTTACATCCCTTAGCCCGGCCGACTTCGAGCGCATCTACCTTGACCCCAGCCGTGGCAGGGTGTCCATTGCCGAGGGAACCCAGCTATACGCCTGGCACGGGCTGCACCATACTGCCCAAATCATGGGTATGCGAAGGCGCGAAGGCTGGTGAATGAAGTTGCCCACTTGGGTGCTGTCGACCGCATGAAGCTGACACGCCCTCGGCCATAGGTTGTCTCAGGCGAGCCGCAACCAGCCGTAGCCGTGTTCGCTTGCGCGAGTACACCTCGGGCTGCAGCTTATGCGGGGCCGTTAGGTGGCAACAACCTTCGCCGTGGCCGAGGAGCACGATGTCGCCTGTGGCGCATACCTGTCCCTTCTGCCACACCGCCATGCACGCGGGCGTCATCATCGACCGCATCTCCGGGTCGAACACGCGACCGATCTGGATCCCAGAACCAGCGCTAGAGTCCTGGTTTGGTGGCTTGCGCGAGCCCGTGGGCCCCGAGATGTTCGTCAGCACAGACCGGTGCCCCTCCTGTGGCTACCTTGCGTCCTACGCCAACCCCCGCCCCACTCCCTGAACATGGGTGCAGGTAGCACCTAACCAGCGCGCCCCCCTCCATTCGGAGCACACGATGGAGGCCCACCCTAGGATGACTCCTCGAGCTGCCCTCGCGTTCATCCGTCGCCACGGCGTCGTGCTCGAAGGTAGGCGCGGACCGGTCCCGAACCTCGCAGAGGCCGTGGCGGCGGCACCCATACGCAAGAGCGGATGCAGTTGGACGCACGGCCCTTCTTCGAGTACTACCCGCGTGACTCGACCTTCGACCCGGCAACCGGGATGTTCACCTGTCAGTTGGGTGTTCCGGTCGGGCCGATCTAGAGCGCCCCACGCTCGGTGGTGACCTGAGCCTGCATGAAGTTGTCAGGATGCGGCCCTCGGCTCTCCAAGGGCCGCACACCCTGCTGCTGGCTATGTAGTCCTGCGTCTGACAGCTCGGTTCCGGTGTTTTCCAGTTGCCACAGCCGCCGCGTCTGATACTTCCATCGATGAGCGACCGCTAACATTGCCCGCGTTAGCGATCGATCCCATTCACGATGGAGTACGCGATGAAACCGACGGTCCATGCCCCCTTCCTGAGCGTGATGGCATTGGCAGCGTGCAACAGCATCTATTGGCCCAGCAACTCCAGACTCCCGGGCCCCCCCCACTTTCTCGGGGGAGGGCGATAGCACCACCATCGCCGCCAAGGTGGCCGAGTTTCAGGCCGCGCTCGGCGGCAGCCTGAACGCACCCAACGCGCCGCCTGCGGAGGGCGGCCGCCGTGAGATCAACTGGGACGGGGTCCCCCCCGCTCTGACTGACGTCGACACTTTCCCGGACGACGAGGTTGGGCCCGCTCTCGGACCTGTTGCGCGTCGTCCGCCGGGCCGGCGCTTTTTCTCGCGGTCGAGGCCGGGTGCAAAGGCCCTGCCCGTGGTCGCACCGGAGTCTTCCCGCAGCATGTAGTCCTCCGTCCAACAGATCTCTTCCGCCGCCTTCCAGCCGCCAACGGCGCTCCATCTGAGACGCCCAGCGATGGCCAAGCGCTTCCATTATCTGTGTCAGCGATCGCTCACACTCCGGATGAAGAGGAAGAGCTTTCCGGCTCGCCCCCGGGGATCTTCGGGAGCAGCGTGGTCCTGATCGGGCCCAGCTACACCTATGCCGTGACATTCAACACTCCAGGAACGTACGCATATGGCTGCGGGGTCCACGGGTCGGCCCTGACCGGAGTTATCGTGGTCCAGTAGGCGGCGCCAAGTAGCTCGGTCCGACGCTGGCCGAGCATCTGGGCAGCCGGCTCGATGGGGCGGACGGCGAACCTCCTCACGAACTGCTGTTCTGATCGCGAGATGGAAGTCAGGCGCGGGCGTATCCCTCAGCCCGTGTCCCGGCTTCATCGGCTATATTGGGAGTGAGCCTCTCCGGAGCCAGTATGACCAGCCTCTCGTATCACGGCTTCACCATCACGCCGCGCACCTTCCAAGTGCGGGGATCCGGGCGCTGGACCCGGGACGTGCTGATTGGCCGCAACCATGCGCTCCGAGCGTTCTGCGATGCGCGGACGTACAGATCAGAAGAAGCCGCCACTGCCGCATGCTGCGAGCTCGCCCGACGTATCATCGACGGAACCGCCCCGGGTTTCTCCGTCGTTGACTTGTGCTAACCTAGGACCGAGCCTTCCTGGAATCCACCATGCACAGCATCTCCCACCGCGGCTTCCGAATCACGGCTCGCCCGTACCAGTTGCTGGCGACCGGGCACTGGACCATCGACATCGAGATTTCCCGCAAAGGTCACCTGCGTACCTTCAGCTCCGACGATCGTTACCTGAACGAACAGGAAGCAATCGCGCAATCATTTGCCTTTGCGCGCCGCATCATCGCCGGAGAGATCTCCGGATGCTCCGTAGCCAGCCTGCACCAGGGCTGAGGTTCGCTTGGCTCGGCGGGCGCCAGCTCGTCACCGTCCTGCGGGATCTCGGACAACCAGTTAGATTTCCGCATCCGCCAATGGCTCGACAAGGCGGCGCGTGCATTCTATCCCAGAAAGTAGTGTCCCGTGCCCAACGTCCCAGACTTCTCCGACCAGTCCGCTGCGGGCCCGCCCCGGATCGCCATCGCTGATCGTCTCCGCCAACGTCTGGCCCTCGCTGGCCAGATAGTTGACCGTCGGCGTGGCGCGACGCGCCCACGGAGCCGAATGCCCAAGGAACCACCGGCCGCGGTGCCCCCTCGTCCAATTCCGGCCGACCCAGCCCTCGCGCGCGAGCGGGCCTGCCTCCGCATGATCTTTCGCGAGTTGGGGGACGCTCACCGGCGCTACCGCCTCCGGACCCGGATTCCGGGAACGCCCGCCCTTCGGGCGGCGGCGTACGCCTTCAAGCAGGAGCCCAGCGTGCTCTCACTGGTGCCAGTGGCGGCCTTCTTGGACGACCTCGGTATCCTGCCCTGGTGACTGGCGCGGAGCAGGGCCTGTCGCGCTCCCGCAGGTAATCGTCAGGCGGCTTACTCCCTTCCCGGCCATGGACCGAGGTCCAACCCACTTCCCCGCGGGCGGCCTTTCGTGCCTGGCTCCGAAGGCACCACAAGACAGCCGATAGCCTGATCCTCCAGATTGCCAAGAATCACGCGGCATCACTGGGGATCACCTATGCCCAAGCCCTGGACGAAGCCCTGTGCTTTGGCTGGATCGACGGAGTGCGCCGGCGCCTGGACAAGGCAGTTTTTCCATCCGCTTCACCCCCAGAAAGCTTCGTAGCATCTGGAGTCGAGTGAACGTTCGCCATGTGGAGCGCCTCATCCAGGAGGGGCGCATGGCCAGGCGGGCCTCTTTTCAGGCACGGGAGGACAGCCGGACCGGCGTCTACTGCTTCGAGCAGCGTCCGACCCAACTCGGCAAGGCACACTTAGCGGCGTTTCGAGAGAATCGGCGGGCGTGGGCCTACTTCCAGCAGGAGACCCCCTGGTACCGGCGGACCAGCAGCTTCTGGGTACTGAGTGCCAAGCGCGAGGACACCCAGCGCAAGCGCCTGGTAATCCTGATCGCATGTTCCGCAAACGGCGAGCGCGTCCCTCCGTTGCGGCGGTCATCGCCCGGCGCCACCTAACTACCACATGAAGGACAGTGGCGCGAGGCTTCATGCGATGTACCACAGGCTCCCCCCCGAGTCGCTCGCCCAGCGTCAGGACCGCCACCCCGCTATCTTAGATACAGACGCCTAGCTCCCTTCCGGCGTCCCCTCTTGCCGCGGGCTCGCCGCCCCGGGAGCACTCATGGAGACCTCGACCCAAGCTCAGAAACGCGAGCGGGCAACCGCTTTTCCTCCCCCCAGTGGCGCCGCTCCGACCTGTGGGCTCCTCGACGTACACTGGGACAGCCCGTTTGATCGCCTGTGCTTTCTGGTCTCGGCGCCAGATCTGGCGATCAAGAACAACCGCCGATATACCAGGTTGTTGGCCGAGCTCATGACGGGATCCGGGTGTACCGAGGAAGAGGTCTTGGCCCATGGCAACAAGGTCCGCGCCTATCTCTTCTTCGCCCAGGATCGCCTGAGAAGAGAGGGGCAGCTCGACCGGCTCACTGGCAAGGAGAAGTACTCCTATCAGCTCCCGCCGGTAGCTCCCGCCTTCTAGTGGGCCGAAGGTGCACAGGTGGCGGCGCTCCGGCAGGCCGCCGCCACGGTCTCGCCCTCCAGCTCATCCGCGGGCGTCTGGCCGCATCCGCGCGGCTTAACCGACGTTTCCTTCCAGCGTGACCCAGGGCCGACCTCAGTCTCGCCGCGAGGAGCTCGCGAATGTCTTGACCCACGGCTCCGGACTCGCCGCCAGCCTCGTGGGGCTCCCGCCGCTCGTTTGGGTGGTGAGTGCCCACGGCGACGCCCGGCAGATTGTGGCCTGCTGGGTGTTCGCCACCAGCCTCGTGACCCTCTACACCGCCTCAACCATCTACCACGTGCTCCCGACCTCGCCAGCCAAGCAGGTCCTGCGAATCATCGATCACGTGGCGATCTACCTTCTCATTGCCGGGAGCTACACCCCCTTCACCCTCGGTGTCTTGCGCGGAGCCTGGGGTTATACGCTGTTTGGGCTGATCTGGACCCTAGCCGCCGTCGGGGTCCTCCACAAAACCCTTCTCGGCTTTCGCTTCCCGCGGGTGTCCACGCTTATGTACCTGGGAATGGGCTGGTTAGCGGTCGTGGCCGTCGCGCCACTCGCCCGGGCCCTCCCGGCTGGGGGCCTCGCGTGGCTTCTGGCCGGTGGCTTGTGCTACACCGCCGGGGTCGCACTTTTCGTCCGGGACCACCTCCCCTACCGGCACGCCCTTTGGCATGTCTTTGTGTTGGCCGGAAGCACCTGTCACTACGCGGCCGTCCTACTGTATGCTACGGGTCCGCTCCCGTGACGGACCATTCCTGGAAGCAGCCTGTCCGTCGCATGGAGCTCGCAGAGAGCGGCTCAGGCGCAAGTCGTTAGACCCTCCACGACAAGCTGTCTCCGACCCTTCCCTTATAGCCAGCGTGCAGCTGGTTCCCAGGTTAGCTTTCTCTTGTCGACCTCCGATCCCGCTGCTGGTGCCCAGCACCATCTCCGGTTCGTCTTTCCCCGACCCGGAGCTTTTATGTCCGCCTTCAAGCCCCAGCAGCGCCATCTTACCATCCGCGGCCGCGCTTTTCATTTCGTTTCATACGAAGGGCGCCCCACTAATCGCCGCCGCGCGCAGCTGCCGTACCCTGCCATGTGGTACCTCATGGTCGAGGGCCGCCGGTGCCCAGTGCTCCCGTGCGATACCACCTTGTCCCTGCCTCAGCTGGATGCTGCCTTGAGCGCCTGGGCTGAGGACAATGCCCTGGGCCCCGTAGAGTCGACACCAGTCGCGCCGACCATCAGCCGGGCCGCTGGCAACAACCCCCGCTACGAGAACTGGTGGGGGCCTAACTAGCGCATGGACTAGTCGGGGCGCGGCCGCCGGTTGTCTCGGCTCTGGCACGCCTAGCCGCCCTCGATCTATGGTTCCTGGACGTGCCCGCGCCCCGCAGGAGATGCGCGGGCGTTCAACGGCCTCCCACGGCCCTTGCCTCGACCCACTCTGTGGCCAGCCCGCTCGATTCCTTCATCCCGACCTGTGATGCCCGAGAGCGCTTTCAGCTCCGGGTCCGGGCCCCAGCTGCCTTGCTGTATCAGACGGCCGCCGAGTTCGATTTCCAATCCTTGTCCCTCGTCCGGGCCATCTTCTGGCTCCGGACTCGTCTTCTCGGCTCCAAGCCCGGTCCGCCAACCGCACCCTCGCAAGGGTTTCTCGCTGGGGCACCAAGCCTCGGATGGGGTGTCCTTCGGGAGGAACCAGGACGCCTCTTCATCGCCGGAGCCCACTGCCAGCCCTGGCTCCCCGACGTGGTCTTCCACCCGCTCACCGCGGTCAGCTTCGGCCCCTTCGCCGCGCCAAGCCAGGTCAAGATCGCGTGGACCCTCGAGGTCGAGCCACTGGATGAATCCCACTCTACCCTCGCGACAGAAACCCGGGCTGCGGCCACCGACGCGGAGGCCCGCCGACTTTTCCGGTCCTACTGGCGCTGGGCCCGGTTTGGGGTCCATTCCATCCGCTGGCTCCTCCTTCCAGCGATCCGGCGCCAGGCGCAGGAACGCTACCACTCGACGCATCCCGCACCCACAAACCCAGATGGCACCTGATCGGTCGCCTAACTACCGCAGGACGCCACCCGCGGGCTTGCCCTGCCGCCCTGCGGTCGGCAGCTTATGCGCGGCCGCAAAAGCGCATTCCCCTGCGAGGCTCGCATGCCGACTTCCCAGAACTGGGCCGCCTGGGCCCTGCTCTCCGCTGCCTTCGCGGCACTGACGGCCATCTTCGCGAAGGTCGGCCTCGAGGGCATCGATTCCGACTACGCCACTCTCGTGCGCACCGGCATCATCCTGGTCGTGCTTGCCGTCCTCGTCGCAATGCTTGGGAAATGGAGGGACCCCACTACCCTCCCGGGGCGCTCGCTGACCTTCCTGACCCTCTCCGGGTTGGCCACCGGAGCCTCATGGCTGTGCTACTTTCGCGCCCTCAAGGTCGGCGACGCAACGAGGGTCGCTCCCATCGACAAGTTCAGCGTTGTCCTGGTAGCCATCTTCGCCACGGTGTTCCTCGGCGAACGCCCGAGCCTCCGGGACTGGTCCGGCGTTGCCTTGGTGAGCGCCGGGGTTCTTCTGCTCAGCATCCGAAAGTAGCTCCGGCCCTGTCGCCATTCGGGGGCTTTGACAAACTCCGCTACGGAACCGATTCTCCTGGCGGTCGGGCTCTTTCTGGGCTTCAAAGCCTATTCACCGGCCACCGGTTCCAAGCATGATGGCGACTGACGGCTCCCGGTCGGCAGGGGCGCTGTGCCGTGCCCATCGCGCGCAGCGTCGGAAGCTGATGCAGAGGCCCCGGCAATCGCCACGCTCCATAGCTATGCCACCAGGAAAACGACCATGACCGCCAGGACCGTCCGGGCCGTCGCCATCGGCATTCTGGTCACCGTCGCTGTCACGACCCTCGTCGACATCGTTTGCCCCACAGGTCATCGCTGCTTGCCTGCCGCCGCCGCAGCCAGTGGCACGGCCAGCTAAGTTACACGGGAATCTCAGAGATCCCGTGTGTCCCAACCCGGGTAGTTCCGATGCCCAAGCGCCTCCAAGTCTACCAAACCCCGGAGATTACGGTCACCTTCGATCCCAATCTCTGCATCCACTCAGGCAACTGCGTCCGGGGGCTCCCCGAGGTGTTCGACGTCCGCCGCAAACGCTGGGTTCGGCCGGAGCTTGCTTCGCCTGATGCCGTGGCCGCTCAGGTGGCCCACTGTCCCTCGGGTGCCCTTCAGTTTCACCGGCCCGCACAGCCAAACCCGCCGGCCAGTGCCAGCCAATGACCGCATGAATCCATCACGGCGTGGCGATCGGTGAACTGGAGGCAGCCATGACCCGGAGCGGCCAGGCCCGGCGCACCAGCCGCCGCCATGCAGCTTCCGCGGGGACGTTAGGCATCATAGGAGCCGCGATGCGAATCACGGACATCCCGTTTCAGACTACCGATTGGGCCACCGTCGCTCCCACGGAGCATCCGGGCGCGGTGGGCACTGCCCTCTGGCGCACCAAGAGCCACGGCCACCTCCGACTCCGGGTGGTGGACTACTCTCCGGGCTACCAGGCCGATCACTGGTGCGAGAAGGGGCATATTCTGCTCTGCCTGGAGGGCGAACTCCACACCCAGCTCCAGGACGATCGCGTCGTCGTCCTGCGGCCGGGCATGAGCTACGAGGTCGCCGATGGAGCGCAGCCCCACCGCTCCTCAACTCCGACCGGGGCCAAGTTGTTCATTGTCGACTAGTAGCCTGCGGCCTGCCCCCCGACCCCTGACAAGCGACGGGGGCAGCCGTGGGCGATCGCCAGCAGTTCCTATCTCCTCATATACACATCGGTGCCCAGGTACTTCAGGCCAGAGTCGACCATCAGTGTGACCACCTTGGCAGCCGGCCCCAGCCGCTCTGCTACCTGAATCGCGGCGATGACGTTTGCTCCGGAGGACGTCCCTGCGAAGAGGGCCTCCTCCCGCGCGAGGCGCCTGGCCATCTTCTTCGCGTCATCTGTCTTGACCGGCAGGATGTCGTCCACGAGAGTCGGGTCCCAGAGTGGAGGAGTGTAGCCAATCCCGACACCTTCAATCTTGTGGGGCCCTGGCTGACCCCCCCGCAACACCGCAGATTCGGCAGGTTCGACAACGACGATCTTGATACCCGGTTTGTATCGCTTCAGCACGGTGGCGACCCCGCGCGACGAAGCCGCCGTACCCACACAGTGAACGAACGCGTCGATCTCTCCGTTCGTTTGGCTCCAGATCTCCTCGCCCAGAGAGTAGTAGCCCGCGATGCTGTCATGGTTCTTGAGCTGGTCGGTCCAGTACGTGTGAGGCTCCAAGCTCAACACGCGGGCGGCCTCAATCATGTCCAGGATCAGTTTCTTGGTGGTAAGGCCTCCTTCACTCCGGACCAGCGTCAGTTCCGCACCCAGCGCCGCAATTTGATCCAGCTTTTCCCGGCTGAACGCATCAGAGCTGACGATCCGCAGGCGGTAGCCTCTGGCGGCACAGACCAAGGCGAGCGATGCCCCCGTGCTGCCCCCGGTGTACTCGACAACGGTGTCTCCGGGCTTCAGTCGACCATCCTCCTCCGCCCGGGAAATCACCGCCTGCGCCATCCGGTCCTTGACACTGCCGGTTGGGTTCTCCCACTCGAGCTTGACGAAGATGTCGGCACAATTGGCCGGCACGACCTTGTGAAGGCGAACCATGGATGTGTTGCCAATGGCGTCGAGAATGTCCATGAGTCCGCTCTCCCTCTGCTGATTGTCAATCCTCGGACAGGCACGGCACTCCTGCGGTCTACCAATGATGCCAGAGCAAGGCCCGCTCGACTGAGCCCGCAGCCCATCGCGGCAGTGACCAGAGGCACGCTCCCTGTCCAGGATGGCTTGTCGCCGCTCACCCCGGCCTGCAGCTTATACAGGATCGCTGCGCAGACAAGTCGAGCGGCAATCAGTCATTGAGCCTCCAGGACCACAGGCCATGGTAGCGAAACCGCGGACCATCGACGAGTACCTTGCGCGCCTAAGCACGGAGAAGCGGGATGCGCTGGAGAGACTTCGCAGGGCCATCAGGTCTGCGGCGCCCGCTGCCGAAGAGTGCATCAGCTACCGGGTCCCCGCCTTCTTCCTTGGTGGAAAGATCCTCGTAGCCTTTGCTGCGGCCACGAACCACTGCGCCTTCTACGCCGGTGCTCACCCCGTGCAAGCTCATAAGGACCAACTCAAGGCCTACGACACCAGCAAGGGCACCATCCGCTTTGAAGCAGACAGCCCCTTACCGGCCACCCTGGTCCGGAAGCTGGTAAAGACGCGGATCGCGGAACGCGCCGCCCGACCTTCACGTCACACACCGCGAACCCGCGGCCGATCTGCGGGTGAGCGGCGGCGTCGCCCCGCCCGCCGCAACACCACCCCGCGTGCACATGCAGGCCACCGAGGAAAGCGCTGACCCGTCGGTCCAGCGCGCACTCGCGCCGATGGCAGCGGACCGGCTCGACGCCGCCACGGCATTCTCGCGCGCGCTTTGCTCAGTTCAGCCCTGCGACCACCCGCTCCAGGCCGCTGATGAACCGCTGCCAGCCGTAGCTAGCCCCCTGGTAGTTTTGCTCTTCTTCGGGCCGGAAGCCCGACTGCTCCATGCGCACGAGAACGCCGCTCCTGGTCGGCCTGAGCGTCCAGGTAACGACCGTCTTCAGTCCCCCCGCCGCCGCCTCTCCCGACGCGTTCCAGCTGTACGAGAGCCGTCTATGGGGTTCGACGACCAGGACCTGGCAGTCGGTTACCCCGTTCCAATGCGGCATGGGCGGGGCGCGGAACGTGAACCGGTGGCCAACGACCGGCTGGAAGTCGTTCTTCATCAGCCATTGCTCAATCAGCGGAGTTTGGGTGAGGGCGCGCCAGACCTTTTCCGGCGGATGCGGCAGCTCCCGTTCGATCACGAGGGAACGCGTGGCGGCGGTGTGTTGGGTCATGGGCCCATCCTGTTGAGCAGGGTTTCGAGGCGATCGAAGTGGTCGCGCCAGAAGGCGGCGTAGTGGCCCATCCAGTCGATCAGGGGCGCCAGGGCTTGTGGCCGGGCGCTGTAGTGGGTCTGGCGTCCCTCGCGCCGGCGGCGCACCAGGCCAGCGTGCCTCAGAACGCCCAGGTGCTTGGAAACCGCTGGTTGGGAGACGCCGGCCCGGTCAGTGAGGGCCCGCACGGTCTGTTCGCCGTCTCGGCTCAACCGCTCGAAGATCGCCCGACGGGTCGGATCGGCCAGGGTGCTGAAAAGCACGTTCGCCGTTGTGGCCATGGGACAATCAATAACCCCGGGGTTATGAATCTGTCAAGCCGTCGGCCCTGTGCGAGCGCGGTCCCTCGCCGGCCTCCACCCTGCGGCCATCGGTTGGTTCCACCCTGGCACCGCCAGGTATCCCCGCGTACAGTTCTTGAAACCGCCGCGGGCCGCAGGGGATTTGCGGTCGTCAGCGAGCCCTTGCCCCCGGTTCCTCATGCCTCGAGCTGACCTTCGCATCACCTACATTGACGGCCCGACCGCGATTCTCGAGGTCGCGGGCCTGCGGTTCCTCACCGATCCGACCTTTGACCCCGCCGGTACGGCCTACCCCACCGCGGCCTACACCCTGCGCAAGACCCGGTCTCCGGCCATGGGCCCCCAGGCAGTCGGCGATCTTGCCGGCGTCCTCCTGAGCCACGATCATCACTTCGATAACCTCGATCATCTCGGCCGAGCCCTCCTCGCCCAGGTGCCCGCGATCTACACCACCGTGGCTGGAGCCGAACGGCTCGGCAGGAACGCGATTGGACTGGCCCCCTGGCAGTCGGTGACCTGCGCGACCCCCGACGGCCGCGCCCTGCGAATTACCGCCACCCCGGCGCGCCACGGCCCCGCGGGCGGGGATCGGGGACCCGTGGTGGGCTTCGTCCTTGAGCCGGCGGCCGGCGCGGGCGCACCGGTCTACGTCTCCGGCGATACGGGGTGGTACGACGAGGTCGCTGAAGTCGGCCGCCGCGTTCCGGTCGCCGTCGCGCTCCTCAACCTTGGGGCCGCGAAGGTGGCGGTCGCCGGGCCGGCCCCGTTGACCTTCACCGCAGCGGAGGCCGTTGCGCTCGCTGACGCGTGGCCTCAAGCGCGCATCGTGCCGCTGCATTTTGAAGGATGGGAGCACTTCACGGAGGGCCGCAGGGAGGTCGACGCGGCCTTCCGCGCCGCGGGGCTCAGCGATCGGCTCCACTGGCTGGAGCCCGGGGTGCCGACCACCTTCCCCCAGCCCGCAGCCTAGGCCCCGAGCGGCCGCCGGGAGCCGCATGAATCCGCCAGGACGCGGCCATCGGCTTGTAAGGGGCCGGGCTCATTGCCTTGCATGTGGGCATCCACGGTGAGACGTTGACCGCCTCGAGCCTCGGCTGGTTCACCGAGGCGGGAGCCAGGAGCAAGTTCCGTGGTACCCCGGGCCCGGAGACCCTCGCGTGGCTGGCCTCGACGCGCCTGGCGGGTCGACTGCGTCGCTACGTGACTCGACAGGCTGGTGCGGCACGGGTCGAGGGTCGCTCCGTGCTCCCTGGCGCCGTCGCATTCACCCGGACCGGGGGGACCCTGCGGCACCGGGCGCGCGCCCAGCACGCGTATGTTGTCGCGGAGCACCCTGACTAGCGCCTGGAAGAGTCCCACGCGCTGAGCCTGCAGGCATCGCCTCCCAGATGCGGAGCTGGCCTGAAGGTGCGTGAGTTGACGTTCTCATTGGGCTTGCGCTCGCGACACCTGCAGTCGCTGGGCGGCAGCACGGGGGCTCACATGAAAGCATCCGTCTTCGTTGGCACCAGCCTCGACGGGTTCATCGCTCGATCCAACGGGGACCTCGACTGGCTCCCGCCTGGCGGAGGCGAAGAGCACGGCTACGAGACTTTCATGGCCAGCGTCGACGCACTGGTCATCGGCCGCAAGACCTTCGAGACTGTCCTGGCCTTCGACACCTGGCCGTATGGCCCGAAGCCCGTCTTTGTGCTCAGCACTCGCGAACTGGCCCCTGCGCCTCCCGGAGCCGTCGTGGAGCGCATGGCAGGGCCCCCGCCCGAAATCGTCGCCCAGTTGTCTGCTCGCGGCATCCGCCACATTTACGTGGATGGCGGCCTCACCATTCAGCGCTTTCTCCAGGCGGGACTCATTCAGCGCATCATTATCACGCGGGTTCCGGTGCTCATCGGTACCGGGATCCCGCTCTTCGGCGCGACCGGGGGTGATATCCCCTTAAGGCACATCGCCACTCGGCAGTACGCCTCCGGACTGGTTCAAAGCGAATACCAAGTCGACACCGGGTAGTTCAGATGGCACCCTGCGGCTGTTGTACCTGGGCCCCCGCGCCGCGGACGTCAACGCCGCCGGCCTGACTTGGAGACCCTTGCCTAGCCTTCATCCGTGGCTGCCGATGCCAGCGGCAACGCGGCGAGCGGAAACCGATTATGTTTCCAGAGGTACAGAAGTTCTCAGCCCTCCCCACGTCCTCGACCGCCGAACCCAGGAGTTCCGTGCCCAAGCGTAACTATGGCTTTGAAAAGCGGCAGAAAGAGCTGGCCAAGATCCAGAAGCGCCAGCTGAAGCAGGAGCGGCGCGCGGACCGCGCCGCGTCACGGTCGGACCAGGCACCCGAGCCACCCCCACCACCGGCCCCCGAGCCAGAGTGAGCAGCCCCGTTGCCGGGGATCCTTCGGCCAACGCTATCGCCGGCGACCCATCATCTCGGGCCGTTCGGGCCGTGACTTCGATTCGGGCCGTGACTTCGATCCTGCCCCACGGTCGGCCTGGCCCCCACGCCATCTGCGGCACGGCTCCCTCGGACCGGAGCCTCCATGTCCGCGTTTAAACCCCAGCAGCGCCATCTCACGATCCACGGGCGCGTGTATCACTTCGTCTCTTACGAGGGCGAGCCGGCCAACAAGCACCATGACCAGCCGGCACGCCCCGCCATGTGGTACCTGATGGCCGAGGGACGGCGATACCCGGCAGTCCCCTCCGACCCAACGCAGAGCGAGCCAGAGGTTGATCGCGCTCTGGCGCGCTGGGCCGTGGCCAACACACAGGGCCCGGTTGAGCCACCGCCGCGCCCCGCAGCCGCGAAAGATCACCCCCCAGCCAAGCGACCGAGGAACTGGTGGGGGCCTAACTAGCGCGTGCACCAGTCGGGGCGCGCCCGTCACATGTGGGCCGCCGCACCTTGCCGTGTGAGCGGAATCCGGCAGGCAGACCGCTCGGCCCCGGAGGATCGCATGACCCACGGCAAGTCGCATATCGCCCTCCTGCTGCTCCTGCCGGCCCTTTTCGTCCCACCACGCGCCGACGCTCAGTGGGCCACGCTCGTGACGGCCGGTTACGCCACGGAAGTGCACAATGGCGACTACGCCTCCTGAAGTGCCTTCTCGCTCCGCTCGCTGCGCGAAGCGCGGCCGCTCGCCACGAAGCACGGGCTCCCGATGCGGATCACCAGCCTCCTGCTCCTGGCGTTGAACATCCCTCTGCATGCGCAAGTCGAGCCCGAAGACACTACGGGCTTCCGCATCATTCTGTCGTTTCCCGTCACCGATACCCAACCTCGGCACGACGCCGTCCTCAACCGCCGTCTGGTTCTCTGCCTGCACCGCCGACTCCACGCCAACGGCACCCAGATGGGATGGTACGCCGCGGTCTACCGCCGGCCTGCTCAGGATACGAGCCGCAATCTCCTCTTCCACAGCCTCGCCTGGCACGGCCCTACCCAACCGACCTCCTCGCTTGGCTCCACGCGGAAGCATACTATCCCGATGACCGCGTACTCCCGGTCTATGGGGAACCCTTCGAGTTAAGGCTGGTGTGTCGCATCTGCCGAACGGCCGGGGACAGCACCTTCGTCCATTTCAGCTCGGGCACGGTCGAGGTTGGCGTCCGGCGCGCGAAGCCAGTGCCGGCCGTGTTGTCCAACTAGGTCAGACGCTGGGGGTCCGTCCCGCACGATGCGCCTCTGGACTCTTCACCCCAAGTACCTGGACCCCCAAGGGCTGGTTGCGGCCTGGCGCGAGGCGTTGCTGGCCAAGGCCGTCCTCCTGGGTCGCACGCGCGGCTACCGCTCGCACCCGCAGCTCACCCGCTTTCGCGCGGCCCGGCGCCCTCTCGCGGCCCTGAATAGCTACCTCCTCGCCATCCACGAAGAGGCGCGGCGTCGCGGCTACACCTTTGATGCACGGAAACTCGGCCGGGCAAGGGACCCGCGCCTTCTCCCGGCCACCACCGGCCAAGTGGACCATGAATGGCGGCATCTCCGGGCCAAGCTGCGTCGCCGGCACCCGGGCTGGCTGGCCCGGTGGCGCAACGTCACGGTCCCGGACACCCACCCCAGCTTTCGGCTTCGGGCCGGTCCCATCGCGCCATGGGAGCGGACCTGATGCCGCCCGCCTCCGTTTTGTTCGATCCCTATGGGCGCCTGGGGAGGCCTACCCCGCTTATCGACCCGAACGGCACGACGCCACTTTCGCCCCGTCCCGGTGATCGATGACTCCTCCACCGTGGGACACGCACAATCCGGCCTTTGAGCACGCCGTCCGGGAGAGTTTCAGCCTGCAGGCGCACATGGCTACGCTGAATGCTCGCATCACCCGACTGGAGCCCGGGATCGTGGATCTCACCGCCCCTTTCGACCCGCGCTTCGGACAGCAGAACGGCTTCTGGCATGCAGGCGCCGTCGCCAGCCTGGCGGACTCCGCCAACGGCTACGCCGCATTGACGCTCGCCCCTGCCGGCACGGACGTGCTCGCGGTGGAGTTCAAGATCAACCTGCTCGCCCCAGCCAAGGGGGACAGCTTCCGGGCGGCGGGCCGGGTGATTCGCCCCGGCCGCACGCTCACGGTGTGCCTGGCGGAGGTGTACGGAGTCTCGGCCGGCATCGGCACCCTGGTCGCCACCATGCTTTCTACCATCATCATCCGCCCTGTGTCGCGAACCTGAGCCGGGAGTGGGGTTCGCGGCGTTCAAGATTCACCGCCTCGCGCTGCAAGCCGCCGCCGCACTACGGGACTGGTAAGCTCCTTGAGCGCCCCCTTCCCCACCCACCGCGCCGCGGGCTTCGACGACTCCGCCAACCGCCGTGACACCTCGACCGCAGCGGCGTTCAGCGCCTGGTTGCGCCGCCCGATGACGCGTAGCGCCCAGCTCACACCCTTCTTGACGAAATTCCGGTCATCGGCAGCGGCGCGTTCGACGAGCACCAGGGACCTCAGGAATGCCTCGTCACCGGCGCGCTTGTCGTGCAGGGAAAGGCCGGCCAGCAGCGCGAACGCCGCCCGCTTGACGAACTCGTCGCGCCGCCGGCTCCACTGCTCAACCTTCTGCCAGGCGTGGGGCGTCCGGTCGAACAGGTGGAAGCACACCGTATCGCAGATTGCCCAGTTGTCGAAGTCCCGGGCCCAGCGGTCCATCTGCGCAGGCGTGATACGGGCCGGGTCGTCGATGAACGAGGTCAGCATGCGGGCCTCGTACCAGCCGGTCTTCCAGAGGGCGGCGGCAAGATCGTGGTCCCGCCCAAGGCGCCTGGCCAGCTGTTGCAGCGTCGACACGGACACGCCGAACACCTTGTCTGCCACAATTCCGTAGCGAGCCATACCCTCACGGTTCCGCTTGCTGCCGCGGCGCTCCAGCCACACGAGCACCTCGCGGACCCTGGTGGCCTTCGAGCTCACACCAGCGCCCTGAGCATCTCATCAAGCCGGGCGAAGCTCTGGTCGGATCCCTCCTTCATTCCGGTCTTGAGCGCGGCGTCGCGCGCCTCCTTCGTCGGGTAGGTGATTGTGAGCGTGATCGTCGTCTGCCCTCCCGACTCGGCGAGGACCAGCGAGTTGACGGTCTCGGGCCACTCGGGGCCCCACTTCTCGGTCGAGACCAGTCGCTCCGGAGGGACAACCTCACGATAGGAGCCGCCCATCGCCAGCTCGCTGCCGTCGGACTTGCGCCAAACGTACCGCCACGACCCCCCCGGGAGCAGGTCGATCTCACATACCGGCATGGTCCACCCCTCGGGGCCGAGCAGCCACTGCGACACGTGCCTGGGATTGGTCCAGGCGTCGAAGACGACACGGCGCGACGCGTCCACGACGCGCGTGATCACCACCTCCCGATCCGTGGGGGTCGAATACGTCGTGACGCCGGTCTTAGCTCCGCTGGTCATCGGTATTCCCCTCGTGCTTGAGTTGCTGGAGGTAGGCATCGAGCCGCGCGTAGCTCGCATCCCAGAAGCGCCGGAACTCCCCGGCCCACTCGGCCACCTCCTTGAGGGGCGCGGCGTCAAGGGTGCGGGGACGCCACTGCGCTTCGCGTCCTCGCTGGATGAGCCCCGCACGCTCGAGCACGCGAAGGTGTTTCGAAACAGCGGGGCCGCTCATCTCGAAGGGGGCCGAGAGCTCCTTTACCGTCGCTGAGCCGTTGGCGAGCCGGGTGAGGATCGCGCGCCGCGTCGGGTCGGCGAGGGCGAAGAAGGTGGCGCTAAGGGCATCGGAAGTTGGTCGCATCGCGTTGTGTAGCAATGTGGATAACTATGAAGTTATTTAACCGTATGGTTATTTACACCTCGCCAAGCTCCTTGTCAAGGCAGTGCCGTTCTGACCAGCCCTTGTGCCGCGCTCTCCATTCGCACGCGGGTGGGTGCACCAGCGGGAGCGGCGGTTGACGCCCCATTTTAGGGCCGGCCGCAGAGCAGGTGCCGGCCGACTTCCCCGGCCTCTGGTCAGCCACCTGCCTAACTAACTCCCCGGCGCGGGCACGCCTCGGAGATCGATGGCCCAACGGCCGGCTCCAGCCGCGCCCGGGTGAGCTTGCCGAGACGGCTCATGGCCTGCAGCTTATGCAGAGTCCTCAGGCTGGCTCCGGTTGTCATTCACACTAGCCGTGGAAAGGGAGGGCCTCCCTGCCATGCCCCTGCGCTCCGGTCTGTACATCGTCCCCACCGACCATTGGTACATCGAACGCACTGTATGGCTCGTCGCCGGGTGCGTCCTCCTCATCGCGACCGCGCTGGCTGCCCTCGTCCAGCCCTACTGGGTGCTCGTCGTCATCGCGACCGCCGGCGCCTCGATCGTGGTTGCGCTCACCGGCTTCTGCCTGGTCGGCAACCTGCTGGCCCGCCTCGGCTTCACGCCCAGGCTCGCCCGTCGGGGCTGGAAACCCGGCGACCTCTACCTCCTGCAGACGGACGGGTGGTACCTGGAACGCCGGATCTACCTGGCCGTCGGGGTCAATCTGACGATTGCCTCGGTGCTTTCCCTCGTCCACAGCCCCTGGTGGCTCCTGTTCACGGGGTTCGTCGGAACGGCCATGGTCTGGTTTGCTGCCACCGGCTTCTGCATCATGGCGAATGGGCTGTACTGGATGGGCGCCGAGCCGCGCCTGGCCCCCCGATGTGACCCTGCGCCGGGCGTCGACCCGGACGCCCACCACCACGCACCGGCCTGAGCGGGCTTGAGGGGCTGGGACATTGCCTGCCCAGCCACGCCGGCAGGTGATGTTCGGGAGCTAACTCGGGATCGTTCGACGCGGCGCCTGCTAACGGCCCTTCTGCGCTGCGGCCAACCCAGCCATCTCCCCGTGCGGAGCATCTCATGGACAAATCTCGAGCTCGGCGAGCAGCCCCGTTCCTCCCCCCGCTCCTCATTGGCCTGGTCAGCGCCCAGCACGCCGCCGCAAACATCCGCACCGTCGACTTCCTCCTGGTCTTTGCCGCCGGGGCACTCATCGGCGTCGGTCTGATGGGTCTGATTCAAGTGCTCCGATCCCGAGACCCTCAGCACTCGTGAGCCACGTACCTTCCGGCTCAGCCAAGGCACACAGGGTTCCATGCCTCTGCTGAAGCCGGGCTGGATGCGGCGCCGCTGGAAGCTCCTCCTCGGCGGTGGTGTTGTCGTTGCCTACGGCCTGAGCGGCGGCTGCTATGCCCAGCAGCTGCCGCCATCGCCATCGCCAGAGGAGGCCGCGGTCCTGCGCCAGGGGGCCCTCCCCTACGCCGTCATCGTCGCTCCCTGGGACTCCATCGCCGCGGCTCGTCAGCACCAGGACCGGCAGGCCTACGCAGACGCCACGTTCCGCTGGCTGCGACACTCCGGCGCCTTTGCCACCGTCCGGCTCGGGAACGGCCAAGACAGCACGGCTGATTTCCTCGCCTTCCCAACCGGCGCCTACTGCAACACCGCCGTGATCCCGGTGTTCACGATTCTCTCCCTTGGGCTGATTCCCACGATCTTTACCGACACCAACTGCGAGGGCGCGGTCCTCCATCCACTGCACCCTCCCACCGGCCGGCCCGATTCCGTGGTGCTAAGCTCCGAACTTTCAGGCCGCGTGATCATGGGCTGGCTGGCACTCCCAGTCGGAGCATTCCCGGGATGGACTCATGGTGACGCGCGGGACCATACCCGGTATCGGAACCAGGTACGCCTGAGCATCCTGTCGCATCGCTCACGGCTTGTCGCGCTGGCGGGGTCACCGTGAAGGGTGCTGGCTCCCCGTGAAGCCGAGTTTTCAGGCCTTGGATCCACGTCGTTCGGCTCCGGCCTGACCGGCGGAAGCCGGCCGGCATTCCCTGTGCGAGTCTGCGCAGCCTGCGGACCCTGCCCTGACATCTGGCTATGCGGCTCGGGCGGAGGGCGCTATCCTACCAGGCATGGATCGTCGCATCACTGGATTCCATCAGGACGCCGAGCTTCACTGGGTAGCCGAACTGGAGTGCGGCCATCAGCAGCACGTTCGCCATGATCCCCCCTGGCAGAATCGGCCGTGGGTTGTGGCGGAGGCATCCCGCCAGGAGCGGGTCGGGTCCTTCCTTGGTTGCCCGGGCTGTGATCTGCGGGCCAAAGACCCTGGCGCACTGACTGTCCAGAATCCCCTCGTCGGCCTCCTCGACCCCTACCAGGATGGCCGCCTTCAGGGACTTTGCCACGATGGCGCCGTAGAGGCAGCCAGGCGGCGGGCGGTACCCGGTGCTCCCCGGCCGAACGAAGGTTGATCGGGTCTGCCGATTGCGCGGATGCGGCAGCGGAAAGCCACGACCCCTTGCAACCGCTCCCCGTTTCATCCGCCGCTGAACTCCGTCCCCTCGAGCTGGCGGATGCCCCCGCGCTGCTTGCTGCAATTACCGCGCACCGTGAGGAGCTCGATCCCTGGCTGCGATGGTCCCGGGCGATTCAGACCCCGGCCGACGCCGCTGCCTTCATCGCGCAGTTCACGGCGAAGCTCACCCGGGGTGAAGGATTTCATCTCGGCCTCCGGGCCGACCAGCGCCTGCTCGGCGGCGTCATCTGCTGGTCCATCAATCGCGACCACCGCAATGCCGAGGTCGGCTACTGGCTGATACCCGACGCTCGCGGCCAGGGATTGGCGACGGCGGCAACACGCGCCGTGGTACAGCATCTCTTCCAGGTAGAACGGCTTCACCGGGTGGAGCTGCAGTGTGCAGTGACCAATGATCCGAGCCGACGTCTGGCGGAGCGCCTGGGCTTCCAGTTCGAGGGAGTACGGCGAGAGTCCCACTGGCTCAGTACCCGGTTCGTCGACCACGCGGTGTATGGCGCGTTGGCGACAGACTGGGACACGACCTGACCGGCGCCCGAGGCCGTCTGGCCGCGGGGGCTGCCGGATAACTAGCTTCCGCGCATGACCAAGTTACCCGAGGTCTGGCTCCGCGGGCCGATTTCAGGCATCGAAGCGGCGTTGCAGCCAGTCGCCCATGCCCTGCTGCAGGCGGCGGAGGAGGTGCCCACACTGCTCCGACCTCTCCACGCCGGTCAGCTCTGGGCTGCTCCGGGCGGGGCCGCGCCGATTGGATTCCACGTCGCCCACCTAACCGGTAGCCTCGACCGCCTCTTCACCTATGCCCGGGGCGAGCCCCTCTCGCCAACCCAGCAGACCGCGCTGGCCGCCGAGCGAACTGTAGTCAAGAGCCACCCGCCGCTGTCTCAGCTCCTCAACGAGTTTGAGCGGGTGCTGGAGCGGGCCCTCGAGCAGCTGCGGACGACGCGCCCCGACTCGCTCCACGAATCTCGAGGAGTAGGCCGGGCTCGGTTGCCCTCCACCGTCCTTGGGCTGCTGTTCCACGCGGCCGAACACACCACTCGTCACGCCGGTCAGATTGCCACCCTGGTCCGAGTGGTGAGCAGCGGGACGTCCGCCCGGTGAGGCGGCAAGGCGTGTCGAGCGCAACCTGGGAGCCGAAGCCTTGCAGGTGAAGTGACCCCTCAGGGTGGTGCACCTGTTCCCAACGCCAGAGCCTCGCGTGGCTGCCGTCCAGGCGGGACTGGCTTGAAATGGTGGCCCTCACGGCGCGCCGAGGCTGCCGGGCGCGGCCGTTGACTCTCATGAGGGCACAAGGCGCCTGCCCAAGGAGACCACGTGCCAACTGCCGACCAATGGCACTTTGCCGTCACGCTCATGGCAGCACTCGGTTGCGGTCTCGTCGCCGGAGTCTTCTTTGCTTTTTCGACCTTTGTGATGAAGGCTCTCGCGCGCCTCCCCGACGGTCAAGGTCTCGCCGCGATGCAGTCTGTCAACGTCGTGGTCCTCCGCTCATCATTCATGGCCGTATTCCTTGGCTCGGCTGCGGCTTGCCTGCTTGCGCTGGTATTCTCCCTGTCGCGATGGCCGGCACCGGTCGCAGTCTGGCGAGTCCTCGGGAGCGTGCTCTATCTCGTCGGCAGCCTGTTGGTGACCTTCGTGTTTAACGTGCCCAGAAACGACGCGCTTGTCTCGGTCGCCCCGTCCGACCCTGACCTCACGCGCCGCTGGTCAGGCTACGTCGTCGGGTGGACGGCGTGGAACCACGTGCGGACGATTGCCTCGCTCGCGGCGGCGGGGGCGTTCAGCATGGCGCTCTCCTACTAGGAGCGAGGCCCACCGCCATGCCGACTTCCACCTTCGCACTTCACCCCATCGCGTATGTCCACTCCACCCTGAAGCATCCCGCGCTCGCCCCCAAGCAAGGCCGGGAGGCCGCTCCGAATGCGCGGCTCGCGGTGGCGCAGGATTTCGTCGACGGGTTGCAGGGCCTCCAGGCGGGACAGGAGGTCATCCTGATCACGTGGCTGCACCAGGCACGGCGCGACCTCCTGAAGGTGCATCCCCGTGATAACCCCAAGGCTCCCCTCGCAGGGGTTTTCACCACCCGCTCTGCCGACCGGCCGAACCCACTCGGGCTCCATCGAGTGAAGATTCTCCGGATCACGGGCCGCGAGCTCGAGGTCGGCCCGCTGGAAGCCCTCGACGGCACTCCGGTCGTTGATATCAAGCCCGTCCTGGCACCGCCAGCGGACTGCTGACCCGGCTTCGTTGAGGCTCTCGAGCGTCCTTCACGGTCGCCCATGGCGCGCTGGCCATCGTCGCCCTGGTCTCTGCCTGAGAGTTCGCGTGAGGGCCCCCCAGCCGTCACCACAGTCCGTGCCAGTGGCCCGCGGCCTTCCCGGCTGCCTCGAGGAGACGTAGGTTAGGCCGGGCTTCGCCTGGCTGGGCTTCAGGTGCCGGCGGTGGCCGCTCCCGGGGGTGCCGGCGCCGCGGCCCGGTTTCCCACCACAATTCAATTGGAGCATTTCATATGAGCGGGCGTGGCATCATCTGGATACTGCTGGTGGGTCTCATCGCGGGATGGTTGGCGGGCAAGATCATGAAAGGCTCCGGATACGGCCTGCTCGGCGACCTGGTCGTCGGAATCCTCGGCGCCGTAATCGGCGGGTGGATCTTCGGCCTGCTTGGCATCGGGGCCTGGGGACTGGTCGGGAGCATTATCGTTGCGCTTGTCGGCGCCTTGATCCTGCTGTATGTGGTGCGGATGGTGAAGCGGGGCTGACCACCTTCGGGTTCTCCTGACGCCGGCCCGGACGGCCATCTTCTTCCCCGACGGGCGGCCCGCGACCGAACTCGCGCTCTGCTCCGAACTGGCGCGCCTCGCCTACGCCCCGTTTGAGCGCGATCCGCAGGCCAAAGCGGCCGTTCAGGAGACCCTCGCGCGGATCGGCCTTCCCCGGTCCATCTTCATCAGTCACGAGGGCACCCAGGGGTACATCGCCGCGGATTCCGCCAAGAACCTGGCCGTGCTGACGTTCCGCGGCACCGAGCTCGAGCCGCGCGATTGGAGCACGGACCTCAACGCCTTGCCAACTGCCTGGCCGGCGGGCGGACAGGTTCACCGCGGCTTCGCTGACGCGCTTCGGGATGTCTGGGACGAGGTGGCGGCGGCATTGGTGGGCCTCCCCAGCCGTTTGCTCTACACCGGCCATAGCCTCGGAGCCGCTCTCGCGACGCTGGCCGCGTCCCTGCGCCAACCCACAGTCCGTTACACCTTCGGGTCCCCCCGAGTCGGCGATGCCGCCTTTGTACAATCACTCGCGGCGCTGCCCCACCATCGGTTCGTCAACTGCTGCGATGTCGTGTGCCGGGTCCCCCCGGAAGCCCTCGGGTACGCTCATCTCGGTCCGCCTGCCTACCTGGACGGGTATGGCCACCTGCATGTCGCACCGGATGACGAGCTGGTTGAGAAAGACCAGGCGCGCGCTCGCCGCGCCTACCTCTGGCGCTATGCGTGGCGCCTGGGAACGCTCTGGACCCGGGACGTGGCCGATCACACGCCGGCCAATTACGTCGCGGCCGCCGCGCAGCTCCCCGGCGGCGCACCTTAGCCACGGGGCGCGCCGATCTACTCGACCCGCGTGTTACACGCATGCACCGCCAAAGTGGGAGCTGCGTGAGCCCGCGGCTTGAGCACGGCCGCACTTCAGCTAACATCCACCGCGCACCCCATGTTGGAGGCCGAATGCGGCCCATAGAGTACTCCACGCCGCGGCGGCACGCACCATCTGAACGCTCGTCAGCCGCCGGCGCAGCACTGCCAGGCTGACCGTCCCAAATCCCCACGCATGTGGTACCGCCTGCTGGCCGACGCTGTCGTCATGGTGCACTTCGGCTTTGTGCTGTTCGTCGTTTTCGGCGGGCTTCTCGTCAACCGGCACAGCTGGGCCGTCTACCTGCATGTGCCCGCGGCTGTCTGGGGAGCAGTGATCGAATTCACCGGGTGGATCTGCCCGTTGACGCCCTGGGAGCAGACCCTGCGCCGTCTCGGCGGCGAGGCCGGCTATGCTGGGGGATTCATCGAACACTACCTGCTCCCCGTACTCTATCCACCGGGGCTTACCACCACCGCTCAGACTGTGCTTGGGCTTGCCGTCGTCGGAATCAATGCAGTAGTCTACGGCCGGTTGCTGAACCGGCGCCGGCGTCAGCGATCGATGGCGTCCCGCCGGTAGCGGCTCCGCGAGTGACACCTGTCTCATCGCGCCTGAAGCTGGAACCCGATGCCAGCCTGTCCCGGCCTCGGCGCCTTGCCCAAGGCAGCCTCGGCCGGCAGCTTACACGAGGCTTCATCTCTATGCTCGCTGGTGCAGCAGGTGGACCAGGATGGTGCTCATGGCGGTGCTGGTTATCGCGGAGGTCCCGGGTCAGACCCAGCAGGGGTATGACGGAATGCTCGGCATGCTCACAGGCGCCTTGAAACAGGCCCCCGGGCTCATCCTGCACACGGCGCATCCGACCGAAGGGGGCTGGCGAGTAATCGAGATCTGGGAGTCGCAGAACGACGCGAATCAGTTCTTCGCCAAGAACGTCCACCCCCACCTGCCACCGGGCATCAAGCCAAGACGGTCGTTCCAGGAATTGCACAGCCTCGTGACCCCCGGATAGGAGCACCACCCCATGCCTCCTCGCTCCCTGGTTCGCGCCTTTCTCATCCTGTACGTGACCGTCGGCATCATTGTCTGCCTCGAGAGCGTCCAAACGGTCATCGCCGCCCTCCAGGGGGGCTTCTCTCCCAGCAACCGACCCCACGCGCTGTTGCTGGGCGCCCTCGAGACCGCCGCCGCGATTCTGTTTCTCATCCCCCGCACCATGCGCTGGGGCGCCGCTGGCCTCCTCACGATCTTTGTCCTCGCCTTCGGGCTGCACCTGGCCGGCGGACACCCCAACTTTGCCCTGCTGATCTACGCTGCGGCCGTCCTGTTCATCCGCGTCCACGGAGTGCAGGGCTACCGCTGGTCGGCGATGGCTGCCTGACTCGCGCCCGGCCTCGAAACGAGCGACGGTCATGGGGACTGACCGGAGCGCCCCCGTTGCCGAGCAGAGGGCATCGGCCGGTAATCCCCGCTTCGAGGCCCACCTCCTCCCCGAATCCGGTCAGGCATGCTCAGGTACCCCCCTGACATAGGCCGGTGTGAGTCTCTGGCCCCAGGACAACCGATGGGGAGAGCCCCCTACTCCGCTCCGACCGCCGGTCGCCCCAGCCCGACCGTCCCGATCGAGCGTTCCAGCAGATACTCGTGAATCTGCTGCATCGCGCCGATATCGAGACCGATGGCGCACCACGCCGGCATGCCCTTGTCCACCCGGCCAGCGCAGACGGTCTGAATGAAGAGTTCACGGGTCGGAATCGTCCCCGTGGGCTTGACGGACTCGATCAATCCGGGCGCAAAGGAGGTCCCCACACCGAAATCGCCGTGACAACGGGCGCAGTTCAACGCGAACTGCTTGAAGCCGTCGTACACAGCAGCCGATACAGTGTCACGCGGAGGGGCATGGTAGGAGATGAAGTACGTGGAATCTGCAGCTTCCGTTCCCGGACTGCTCTGAGCTCTGACAGTCGTGGCAGTGCTGCCCACGGCCCACAGGAAGAGAGCCAGGCCGGCGATCCGGGAAGGGCCGCGTGGCACAGGAGAGTGCATGGGACCGCTCCAATTCCGGCGCCCTCAAGCGGGCCGCTCGGGCGCCCCGAAGGTAGGATTACGTGGAAACACCCTAGGGGCCCTTGTATGAAGAGAGGGCCAGCATCGGAGTGAAGATTCGTCGGGGAGGTATCACCAAATGCCCAAAACTGCTGCCGGCCTTCTGCTCTTCCGTCACGCACCTGGCGGGCTGCAAGTCCTGCTGGTCCACCTTGGCGGTCCGTTCTGGGCGGGAAAGGACCTCGGCGCCTGGTCTCTCCCCAAAGGCGAGGCAGCGGCAGGGGAGGAGCTGCTTTCCGCCGCCCGGCGCGAGTTCCGGGAAGAAATCGGTCTCGACCCGTTCGGAACACCTTTCCCGCTGGGGCAGGTGAAGCAATCGGGTGGAAAGGTCGTGCATGCCTGGGCCCTCGAAGGCGACTTCGAACCAGGCTCGCTCAAGAGCAATACCTTTGCGGTGGAGTGGCCGAAAGGCTCTGGTCAGGTACGCCACTATCCCGAAGTCGATCGCGCGGCCTGGTTCAACCTGCCCGAGGCGCGCCGTCGCATCCTGGCCTCCCAGGTTCCTCTGCTCGACGTGCTGGCGGCGGCCCCCCAGGTCCGCACTGAGCGGTGAGACTACAACGGGGTCGCAGGTCGTTGCCACACGCGGGTGGTTCGCATATGAAACCACGCATCACCGTCATTACGCTGGGCGTCGACGATCTGGACCGCGCTCTCGCTTTCTACCGCGACGGCCTCGGGCTCGCCACGAGTGGAATCGTCGGCAGAGAGTTCGAACATGGAGCCGTCGCGTTCTTCGAGCTGCAGAACGGTCTGCAGCTCGCCATATGGCCGCGAAACGACATTGCCCATGATGCCCGGTTGAGCAAGGGGGTGCCAAGCTCGACGGAGTTCACGATTGGACACAACGTGAACAGCAGGGCCGAAGTGGATGCGGTCATGGAACAGGCCGCCCGAGCCGGCGCCCGGGTAGTCAAACCGGCCGCCGAGACCTTCTGGGGCGGGTACGGCGGTTACTTCCAGGACCCCGACGGTCATGTCTGGGAAATCGTGTGGAACCCGAAGATGACCATCGAGGAATAGCTCGCTCCCCAGACTGAAGTCAGCACATGCCGAGGGGGCGGCCGGGAGCGGTGCATCGGCCGGGGGATCGCAGATTACCTTTGGGCCTGCGCCCGCGGCTGAGCCAGCGCCCCGCCATGTACGCGCCTCCGAACGCGAGAGTCCAGCTCATGAGTGCTCGGGATGAACTTGCGGCGAAGGGAATCACACTCCCCTCCCCTCCCAAGCCGGGCGGCGCGTACGAGGCGGTGCGGATCATGGGCGGCATTGCGTACGTTGCCATCCAGTTCCCGATCCTGAACGGAGAGTGGGTGTGGCGGGGTCGGCTCGGTCAGGAGATCTCGACCGAAGACGGGTACCAGGCTGCTCGACTGTGTGCCCTCAACGTCCTGGCTCAACTCGATCGACTCCCGGGTCTGGATCGGATCGCCGGTCTCAACCGCATCGAGGCACATATGCTCACGGCGCCTGGATGGAATGACTTCGCCCGAGTGGTGGATGGGGCGTCGCACCTGTTTCTTGAGGCGCTGGGTGATGTGGGCTGCCATTCGCGGGCACTCTATGGCGTCGAGCGCCTTCCGGGAAATGCGACCATCGCCCTGACCACAACTGCGACGCTGCGGTTCGGCGATGGCGACCGGGGGGCGTGACCACCGGGCCCCACCACTCGTGACCTGACACATGAGCTCGCCTGCCACCGACCATCCCCACGTACTGGTGTTCCCGCCGGCCCTCTTCGGAGGTACGCTCCTGCTCGGCCTGGCGTTACACTGGCTTCGCCCCAGCCAACTGCTGCCGCCCCTGCCATCCCGTCTGCTCGGTGCCGCCCTGCTGGTCGGAAGCATGCTGCTTGCCCGGGCGGCGGAAGCCACGATGAAAAGGGCGGGCACCAACGTCAGGCCGGATCAGCCATCGCTCGTGCTCGTGACCGACGGACCATTCCGGTTCGGCCGGAACCCGCTCTACCTCGCCACGCTGGGCCTGTACGGGAGCATCACCCTTCTCGTCGATGCCGTCTGGCCCGCCCTCCTTCTCATCCCGCTCCTGGCGATCCTGCGCTGGGGAGTGATCGCCCGGGAGGAGCAATATCTCGAGCAGAAGTTCGGCGACACGTACCGGGCGTACAAAGCCCGGGTGCGGCGCTGGCTGTAAGGGTCGCCGATGACCGTTGCCGCCCTTTCCGCTGCGCAGGCTGATGCTGCGGTCACCGTGCTCTGCGAGGCTTTCCATGACTACCCCGTCATGCGACACGTCCTGGGCCCGGGACGTGACTATGACCGGCGGCTGCGCACGCTGATCGCCTTCTTCGTGAGCGCCAGGGTGCTGCGCGCCGAGCCCGTGCTGGGGATCGCCGACAATACCGGTGCCATGACGGCCGTTGCGCTGGTGACCCTGCCGGGAGAGCGGGCCTCACCGGAGCAGCTGGCGGTTCGCCGGGAGGCGGTCTGGGAGGAGCTGGGTGCCGCTGAGCGCGCGCGTTACGACGCCTTCGGCATCGCCAGCCACCGGTTCACGATCGACACTCCCCACTATCATTTGAACATGATCGGCGTGCGGCGGTCCCACGCCGGGCGTGGGCTGGCCCGGCAACTACTCGACGCCGTGCACAACCTGTCCCAGACCGATAGCTTCTCCTGCGGAGCGACCCTGAGCACCGAGAGCCCCCGCAATCTCGCCCTCTACGAACACTTCGGATACCGACTTCTCGGCCACGCCCGAGTCGCGGACGATCTGCAGACGTGGGGGTTCTTCCGGGCTGACACTCCGCATCCATCAATCGCGGCCGGGAATCGGCAGGCAACGCCCGGCCAGCCCACTGGGGAGTCGGCTTCGTGAGCGCCTGGAAGCGCCACGCGATGCGGCTCCTCCCGGAGCGGGGCGGGCTCATCGAGCAGGCCGACGGTCCGCTGGAGCTTCTCAGCAACCTGGCCCAGAATCTTGAGGAGGCCTACCTCCAACCCGACCCGCCCCGGGATTTCATCGAACGGCTCTGGGCCTTCGCCGCCTGGTGTGTTGCGCCCGAACGCCACGCCACCCTCCGCCGGGCGGCGATCGACTGCTTCTACGTTCCGGCCGCTCGATCCGGTCTTACCCGGCGGGAACTTCGCTGGCGCCTCTCGCACCCCGTCTTTGTCGAGTTCCGACAGGTCTTCATGGCCAATCTGCCGGAGCCCCTCTACCAGGATCTGGCGGCGCTGGTGCAACGCTGAGCCGGGCAATGGCCAATCTGCCGCCATGGTCATGGCGTGAACCGGCCCCGACAGAGCGGGCCCCGATGCAGGGATGTCGAGGAGTGTTTCGCGGCCACGCGGCGAATCGTACATTAGGTGGGGGAGAGGGCCGGACTGCAGCGCTGCACCAGCCTGCCAATGCCCCTTTCGCTACTCACTCGACTTTCTCGATGCGCGCTTGTCATCTGTTCCTGGTCACCGCCACACTGTGTTCCGCCACGCCAAGGGCCACAGTCGCCCAGCGGGTTCAACCTACCTCCGGCGATACCCTCCTCGTCCGGGAGGTATTCCCGGGACCGGGCCCGGACACCGTCCTGATCACGCTCCGGTTCCATGGGGAATACAGCATTCTGGTGAGTCCTGCTTCAGCCCGCCTGAGCCTTCACCCCATCGGCAAGGGCCGCGCCGCCTTTGTCGCTCTGGTTTCGACCGGTGCGGTCGACGGGTCGGCCCGGTTTGAGGTGCACCCGTACGTCAGCGGGCCCCATTACCTCGTCGTAAGCCCGACCGTGCCGACGGACACTGTCGAATTCTCGGTCTGGGGGAACCCGCTGCTGGAAGCGGCCAATAAGGCCGAACGGGAGCGCCTGTGGGGAATTGGTGTTCTGGTGGCTGCGGGCTATTTGTCAGGCTACGCCACCCAAGGGTCAGACCGTTTCCCGGCAACGGGCAGCGCCGATATCGAAGGAGGACTCCTGGTGGGCTCCAGCGCGCGACTCAGCGGCCTGCTTGGTGCCGGTTATCAGGCACGCTACTCCGGCTCCCAACCAATCGTCTGGGTCTTCATCGAACCTCGGGTCGCCGTGATCGAGACGGCCCTCGCTCATCATCAGTTCGTGACCGGAATCGGGCTTCGCCTCGGCCAAGGCAACTCCGCCAGGACGGCGGTAGACCCCAGTCTGCTCGCACCGGCGCTGTATACAACCTATGCACTGGACTCGCGTCCGGGCGCTCGGGGCTGGCGAATCGGCGGACAGCTCCTGTACGGACGCCTGGGTGACCTCCCCACCCATCGGGATCGGACCTTCATGCGGGCTGCCGTGAGTCTCTCCTGGCTTCCCTGAGGGGAGTGGGACTCTCGTACCAGCCGACGTCGGGACGGGCACACCGTATCGCCGCGACGTCTCCCTCAACGGCGGAGGACACTGAAGTGCCTCGGACCGAGACATCGAAGTCACCCACCATACGTTTTGAAGTAGTCACCCCGATCCTACGTGTTCGAGACCTTGCGGCCAGCATCGCCTACTACGGGCACGTGCTCGGGTTCACTCTTGATTGGCACGACCCCGGGAACATGGCAGCGGTGTCGCGTGATCGCGCGGTCATCATGCTGTGCGAAGGCGACCAGGGGAACCACGCGACCTGGGTCTGGATCGGCGTCAACGATGCCGCGGTTCTCTTCGATGAGTACACCGCGAAGGGGGCCACGGTACGGCTGGCTCCGACTAACTACCCGTGGGCGTACGAGATGCAGATCGAGGACCCCGATGGGCACGTACTCCGCTTCGGCTCAGAGCCGAAGGTGGATCGCCCCTTCGGTGAATGGCGGGACATGCGCGGCGACAATTGGGTCAGGTCGCCCGCTGGCGAGTGGACGCGGGTCGAGCGCGCCTGACACCTCACAAGCCGCGCGCGCCCAGTTCCAGGCAGTCACCTCCCCCCTTCTTCTGGAACGCCTGCCGTGACCCTGCAACTCACCCTCGAGATTGTCCTGGCAGCGACCGCCTTGGCGCTGCTGGCCCGTGGGGTCCACCGCGTCTGGCTGGACCAGCTGCGCCGCCCTGTCACACTTCTCGTCTGGGCCTTCCTGACGGCCATTCTCCTCGGCGCCATTGGCGGCGGTCAGCACCCTGATCCCTGGTGGTTCGTCCTGCCAGCGGCGGTCCTCGTCTGGGAAGCGCAGCGGGGATGGCGCCAGGCGCCCCGGTGCCACCTGTGGGAAGTGGGCATCGGGGCTCTCTCCGCGGCCCTGGCCCTCTACATCTTGAGTCTCGGCGCGGCCCCTGCCTGGCTCGCGCCCACGGCACTCAGCCTGGCCGTCGGACTGGCCCTGATCGGGGCGGGTCTGCTTTTCCGCTCGCGCCGGCGCGAGCCAACCATTTCGCGTTCGGACGATTGGGCCCACTACGAGCGCCGCGAGGAACGGCGACGGGGACCACTCTAGCCAAGTCCTCCTTCAGGCGGTAAGCTAGCCATCGCGCCGCCGGTCCCCAGCCTTCGGACCCGGCCCTGAGGCATATGACCGAACAGCAGGTCCACGATCCGCCCGCCCCACCCGATGAGGGCGCTCCGGAGCGCCAATCGGCGCGACGAGAGGGAGGAACGGCTTCAGGCAATCATCCGACCGCGCTGTTTCCCGAGCATCTCGGGCATCCGGGCCCCGCCCCGTCGCGCATACGCCGCCTGGCACGGGAGGCGGTGACCCTGCGCCGCAATCAGATTCCCCTCGGCCTGTTCATCGTCCTGTCGATCGTCGAGATCGGCCTCCTCATACAAGCGTACCAGCCTCCTCCAGAACCCCCACCGGACCCGTTTCTCGCCCACTTTTTCGTCTCGAGCGCTCAGTCGGGCACGAGCCTTTTCGGCAACGATCGGTACCTCGGTGAGATCGGTCCCGCAGGGCGCGAGTTCACCGTGTTGCCCGGGCAATTCCGCCTGCGCGTGATCCACAGTTACTGCCGCGCCACCGAGACAACCGTCGATTTCGGACCCGGCGAGCACCGCACCATCGGCAGGCTCGATCCCATCTGCAGCCATCGTTAGGCGCCGAGACCCCCAGGCCCACCCGTTGCGTTGCGGCAGCAGCCATCGTCGGCCATTTGACAGTCTCGGCACCCAGTGGATTTGGCAGTCGAGGCCCTGTTCACGGTCTCAGGCCCGGCGTTCGGCTTGCGGGTCGCCCCGCTCCAGGTGCGCTTGCGCTCGCTGGCCCGGACGGCCGCGGCTGGGAGCACCCTGGGAGGAGGCGCTGTATCGCCGGCTGTCGCGCGGGTGGGAGCTGTCGGGCGTTCTTGCGATCATCACTCCACTCCTCGCGCTCGGCCTCATGGTCGCCAAGCCCGGTCCCTGAGGGATCCAAGCGTCGTGCCTGCGCCTGACCAGCGCTCCAACCCGCGCTTCAGAGGCCGAGGCTTTGCATGCTGCGGTGTTGCGGGGTTGTCATACGCCGGGTACGTTTGGCCGGCAGCCGATCCTTCCGCCGCTCTTTCTCCCGGACAATGGTGCATCGAGAGCTTCATCGCACTGAGCGTATAGGCTGGCTCCGGGCCGCCGTGCTGGGTGCCAACGACGGCCTCATCTCCACCGGAAGCCTGGTTGTCGGCGTGGCGTCGGCCAATTCGGGCCGCGCCGAGATCCTCCTCGCCGCCTCGGCCGGGTTGGTAGCCGGGGCGCTCTCGATGGCCGCGGGCGAGTACGTGTCGGTCAGCTCGCAGGCGGCTACCGAGCATGCCGACCTGGCGCGGGAGCAGCGTGAACTCGCTGCGGACCCGACCGCCGAACGCGCCGAGCTTGCCGGGATCTACGTGGCGCGGGGCCTCACTCCCGAGCTGGCTGGTCAGGTCGCCGACCAGCTCATGGCCCACGATGCCCTGGCCGCCCACATGCGCGATGAGCTCGGACTGTCCGAGACGACTCGCGCCAGGCCCCTCCAGGCCGCGCTGGCGTCCGCCGCCGCCTTCGCCGTCGGGGCTTTGCCCCCGGTTGGGCTGGCCGCCCTGTCGCCAGGTCCTCTGCTGACTCCCCTGCTTGCGCTCACTACCCTGCTGCTCCTGGCCGTCCTCGGCGCCGTCGCCGCTCGCCTCGGTGGCGCACCTCTTCTGAGCGGGGCCGTCCGGGTGACCTTCTGGGGGGCGCTGGCGATGGGATGCACCGCTCTGGTCGGGCGCCTCTTTGGGGCAAGCACATAGCCACGGCGGTCACCTGTCGGGGTGGCTGGCCCAAGGGCGGAGCGCTCATGACGACCTTCCTGCGGCCCCCGGCACGATTCGTCGCATGCATCTGCCTCTGCACCGGCGTCGGCTCGTCGGCGCGGGCCAGGCCGCATCCACGACGCTCGCGAGGGTCCAGAAGGAGGCGCGCGTGCTGACCCACGCCACCGGAACGTTTGAAGTGAAACTGACTCCCCAACCTGTGGCCGATAGCACGGAGGGCACGGCCTTGGGCTGGATGTCAATCGATAAGCAGTATCATGGCGACCTCGAAGCTGTCAGCAAAGGCGAAATGCTTACCGCCTCCACCGACACCAAGGGCTCGGCCGGTTACGTGGCAATCGAGCGGGTGACCGGAACGCTGCATGGCCGCCACGGCAGCTTCATGCTGCAGCACAGCGGCACCATGACCCGCGGCGCGCCTCGACTCGTCATTACAGTGGTTCCCGACTCAGGCACCGACCAACTCACAGGCCTTGCCGGAACGATGGTCATCACCATTGCGGACGGCCAGCATTCCTACGACCTCGAGTACACCCTGGGCCAGTGAGCGGTACGCGCGGACCCCGGTGCCCATTCCAGTCTGCAACTGAGTCCAGCGTGAACCCCCGCAATCGGGGTGCGTGAAACATGCGGATTGGTCGATCCGTCCGTCTCGCCTGACACTCGGGCCAGGCGATACTGACAATCCCAGCCAGCCACGTTGAGCCGTGTTGCGAGAGCGAGTCCCGGTCCTGACGGGCGAGGGCTCCGCCCGTCCCCGCGTCTCGGGCCGACACCGGTGCGCCTTGGCAGCCGCGCTCTACCTGGCCGGGAGCCCCGTCCGGCCGGGGCTTGCCCAGGCCCTGCCGGTCGCGAGTCCCGCCGACGTCGGACTCTCTCCAGCCGCGCTCGCGCGCATCGCCCCCGCCATGCAATCGTACATCGATGCCGGGAAGCTGAGTGGCATCGTCGTCGCGATCGCGCGTCACGGGCGCCTCGCGTACCTTCAGGCCTTTGGCTTCATGGATCTCGCGCGTCGCACACCGATGCCAGCCGACGCGATCTTCCGCATCCTCTCGCTGACCAAGCCGGTGACGGCCGTGGCGGTCATGCAGCTCTACGATCGGGGACTGCTGCGCCTGGACGATCCGGTGGCGCGATATGTTCCCGCGTTCAGGAAGGTGAAAGTCTACGACGCGGGCCCCGCGGACCATCCTTCCCTGCGTTCGCCCGACCGGGCGATCACCATCCAGGACCTGCTGACCCACACGGCCGGGTTGACCTACGGGGGCTTCGGCGAGACCACGGTGGATTCGATCTATCGCCGTGCCAGGCTGCTCGGTCCTGGGCAATCGCTCGAGGAATTCGCCGACAGCGTCGCCCGGCTCCCGCTGCTCTTCTCACCCGGCACGGCGTGGAACTACAGCGTGGCGTTCGACGTCCTGGGTCGGGTGGTCGAAGTCGTCTCCGGCCAGCCCTACGACCAGTTCCTGGACGAGGAGCTGTTCCGTCCGCTCGCGATGGGTGAGACCACGTTCCATGCGCGGCCGGGAATGGCGGCCAGGGCGCCGACATTGTACGTCCAGGGCAGGGACGGCGGGCTGCACCCCGTTTCCGTTTCGCTGGACGGCGGCTACCGGCCTGACTCACGGATGGTCGCCGGAGGGCATGGCCTGCTTTCCACCGTCGGTGACTACCTCCGGTTCTCTCAGATGCTGCTTAACGGAGGGGAGCTGAATGGCCGGCGGATCCTGAAGCAGACGACCGCTGCGCTGATGATGGCCAATCATCTCCCTTCCAGCCTCATCCCCATCGTGCCCGAGTGGCTGCATCAGTCCGGCTATGGTCAGGCCTTTGGCGGCGCGGTGCTGGTGGACTCGGCGGCGGCCGCCCCCGAGGCACCGGGGGCGGCGGGCATCTACCGTTGGACCGGATACGCCTCCACCTATTGCTGGATCGACCCGCATGCCGATCTCACGGGCATTGTATGGAGCCAGCTCCTGCTTGCCGGCGGAGGGTACCCGCTCGACCTCGAGGTGCAGCGCATCGTGTACTCCGGCATCACAACCCAATGATGCCGAGGACGTCCGCCGCAGCGCTGCCGCGCCAGCGTCGGCTTCCAGGACCTGGCCGACTCCATAGCCATCGCGGCGCTGGCTCGTGCACTTTGATGTCATGATCGAGGCGGGGTTCGGTAGATTGTGATGAGGCCCTCGACGCAGATAGAAGTTTCCCATTTTGCCCGGAGACCCCTGTGATCGCCCCACTCAGCGACCGATACCTTCCCGCCGCAAAGGCCGCGCTCCGCATCGCCGCCGGCCTGGCCTATTGGTCTCACGGTGCCCAGAAGCTCTTCGGATGGTTTGGCGGATCCGGACCCAACGGCGGCGCGGTGGATCTCATGACCCGCTACGGCGCCGCGGGCGTTGTCGAGGTGGTCGCCGGCGCCTGCATCGTCCTCGGCCTGGGCACCCGCCTCGCCGCCTTCCTGGCCTCCGGTGAGATGACGGTCGCCTATTTCTGGATCCACGTGGGCGGGAGCGGCCAGCTCTTCTGGTGGCAGAATCGTGGCGAGCTGGTGCTGCTGTATTCGTTCATCTGGCTGGTCTATGCCGCCTGGGGAGCGGGTCCGTTGAGCCTCGACGGATGGCTTGCCAGTCGCCGGCGAGGCACCTGAGCCCCATCGGGGGCCGCCGGGACCCCGGCTCCTGTCTGTCGGAGCGACGAGACAGGGAAGCCAGGTCGGGAGGAATGGTGGACCTGCGTCAAGTGTGGACATCCGTCGTGCAGGCAGCAGACCTCGATCAGCACATGGCCGCGAACGGGCAAGCGCCTGTTAACGCCTGTTTGCTGCTGCGCATGCTTGCCCATCTCACCTTGCCGCCGGGAGCCCGGATCCTCGTGCCGGGAGCCGGTACCGGTCAGCTCCTCGACTACGTGGATCCCGAGGAGCTGATTCCTTTTTCCTGGCTCTTCACCGACATCAACCCGGAGTTTCTCACGGTCCTGACCCGGCGCCTGCAGCGCTGTCCCGGCGTGACACACGTCGCGATGGTCGACGATGCGGAGAATCCTCAGGTTCCCGGGCCCATCGAGGCTGTCCTCGCCGTGCTGGTCCTGGAGCACGTGAATTGGCACCGGGCCCTGGCGGCGTGGACCGAACGGGGAGTCTCCCGGATCGGCTGCATCATCCAGCGCAATGAAGCGGATTCCAGAATGCTGGCCCCCGGCCGGCCACTCACGCCTTCCATGGAGCGCTTCCGCGAGCTGGCTCGCCCCGAGCTCGTTCCGGAGGAGGCCCTGACCACCGAGCTGGCGGGTCGTGGTTACGAGCTTCACTGGCGAGCGGAGCAGGCAGTTCCGGATTCCAAGGCCATGATCGCCTTGCTGCACCGCCGCTCCGGATGAAATCAGCCACTCCCGGCGTCAGTCGGCAGCGCATGGCGACCGGCGACATGACGCGCCGCCGATTGGCAAGGATGGAAAGCTGCTCATCTGCGGCGCAGGGTCGGGTGGAGTCACGGGGCAGCGGGCAAACCGGTGCGCCCGCATGACCGCGACGCCGCCGTCTCAGGATCCGGCACCGGGTCGGGCTCGCCCCGCAGGGGTTGTCGCACTCTCGGCGTTCTTCGCTCTTGGCGCCGCGATCAGTTTGTGCACTGCCATCGCCCTTCTCTTTCCGGGCAGGGCGCTGGAGCCCATGTGGCGACTCAACCCGGATGCCCATGCCGCGTTTCTGGCCATGCGCGGCTGGGCCATCATGCTCATGGCCATCGTGTCCGCCGGCTGCGCCCTGTCGGCCATCGGCCTCTGGCAGCGCGCCCCGTGGGGCCGTTACCTGGCGGTGGGGTTGCTCGCCGTCAACCTGCTCGGGGACACTGCCAATGCAATCGTGCGGGACGACCGGCGCACACTCATCGGGCTTCCGATCGGGGGAGCGCTCATCGCCTACCTGATGAGCGGGCGGGTAAAGGCGGCCATGACCGGCGGCCCGGCCAGCCCGGGGCGGCGTTCCTGAGCAATGTCACCTCACCTACCTTATATACGAGGCGGGCGCTCGCTTCTCACCCAGGTTCTGGCGTGCCCGAGGTTCCCGGCTCCACAACGGACTCTCGATGGATCTCAGCGCTGTCCCGGGGTACTCGGAGGAGGACTGGCATCGTGACCGGCAGTCTGAGGCCAGCGGCGTGCACCTCCTCTGCCCCAACTGCGGCCACGGAGAATGCTTCCACCCTCTCGGCATCCCTCCCCAGGATGGCGCCGAGCGGAAGTATCGGGCGTGCAAGGTCTGTGGCTTCTGGCAGGAAGCCGATGGCAGTCCCGCCTACCGTTGTGTGATGACCGTCCATACCTGCCTGGGCGCGCTCGCCTCAGGCCACCGCTGCGCCCACTGCGGGACAGCCGGGCCACGACACTGGCACCCCGGCTGCGTGCGCATGCTTCCGCCTCAGGACGTGGACAAGGCCTCCTGTGAGAATTGCGGCATCGTGCTCACCGCTGAGCACGTAGTGCCGTGGCCGGTCGCAGCCGTCTAGCCGCGGGGAGCGCGTGGATTTTCCGCACCTCACCTACTCCGGGCCACCCATCGATGACCCTGCGATCCTGGCCAGCGTGCCCGAGACCTATGCCACCCTGCTGCGAGAGCGGAACGGCCTCATCGCGCTCTCCGGAGGGTTTCACCTGCGTGGCGCCTGCCGCAGCCCGGCATGGCACTCATTGCGCGCGGCCTGGGAGGGCTCTGCGGCGCTCTACCACCTCTTCCCCGCAATTCTGCCGACCGACGTCCCCTTCGGCGAGGAAGCCTGCGGCGATCAGTTTCTCCTCCGGAACGGAGAGGTTGTCCGGCTGTCCGCGGAGACTGGAGAGGTGAAGCCCGTCGCCCCCGACCTCGAGACATTTCTCACAAGGGTTCGGGATGACGGCATCGCCACCCTGGGGCTGGAGCCGCTGGTGGCCTTCCTCCGCGAAGGGCAAAAGCTGGAACCGGGGCAACTCCTGAGCGCTTTTCCCCCGTTCTGTGTCGAAGAGGCTAAGAACGGAGTTACCCTGAAGGCAGTGTCCGGGGCCGAGCGGCTAGCCTTCCTCGCCGGCCTGGCTCGGCAGCTGAAGGACGTTCCGGACGGCGGCCACATCGAGCTCACGACAGGTCCCTGAGACAGACTGCCGCCTCCCTCCCCGCCCTCTCGACAGCACCATGCCCCCGAACCCGCTCCTTCGCGTCCGGAAACTGTGTCTGGCGTTGCCCGAGGCCTGCGAAGTCGTGGCGTGGGGCGAGCCGACCTTTCGCGTCCGCAACAAGCAGTTCGCCATGTACGCCAGTCCCCACAATCACCATGGAAACGGTCGCCCGGCGGTCTGGTGCAAAGCCGCGATGGGCAATCAGGGCCTCATGATCAAGGCGGCGCCGGACCGTTTCTTTGTCCCGGCCTATGTGGGACCCAACGGGTGGGTCGGAATCTGGCTGGACCGCCGAGTCGACTGGGAGGAACTGACCGGTCTCCTGGAGGACGCGTATCGCCTGGTGGCTCCGAAGGGGCTGCTGGCCCTGCTGCCGGCCCGCTAGCCGACCGCAGCGAAATCCGCCTCACCTGGAGCGTCGCGCGCGTGGTCACCCTACCCCGAGTCATCGTCATCACAGGCGGTCTAATCCTCGTCGGGATGATCGCGGGGGGATTCGCCGCGGGCTGTGCCCTTGCCCTCTACGCCATCCTCCATGGCGACTGGCGCGGCGCTCTCGATCTCGAGCTGTGGGGGTTCGCCGGCGCCGTCGGGGCTGGCATCGGCGCGGTCGTCGCGCCGCTCACTTCGTGGCTGTTCCTCCGGCATGTCCCGCTTGGTCGGCTCATTCTTCAGACGACGGTGGGCACTATCCTCGCGGGAGGAGTCGGCTTTGCCCTGGGCTTCAGTCCGCTCATCATGGCCACCCTGGGCTACCTGGCCGCTGCAGTCCGCCTGGCGGTTGTCACCCCGAGGCGCACCGAACTCCAAGGAAGCAAACCGGGCCAGGCCGGCAGCCGAAGGCCTGCCTGACAATGCCGGCCTCACCGGGGGCCCAGGCGGGGCGGAGCAGCATCCAACCGTACCAAGCAGCTGACACCTCACTCCTTGGGGCGCGCCCCGCCATCAGACGGCGCCGCCCAGTCGCGGGCGAAACCGCGCTCCACTCGCGCCATGAAGCATCCTGCTTCGCCGTTCCGGAGGTGGGCGTAGGCAACGCCATCAACCTCGAACACGCGGGACAGGACTTCCTCGGGGAGCTGGGTCCCCACTCGCTCCTGAACCAGCAGACGGCCGCCGACCCCGTACCCTTCGAAAACCAGCGGGAGAGCCTGCAGGTCGGGGGGCAATTCCGGCGCGTCGTACCGCTCACACGGCTCCATGTGGACGAAGATCGGCCCGGGAGCCGGCAGACTGCCCGGGTCCTGGAACGGTTGGTAGGTAAACAGAAGGCGCTCCTGCTCGCCGAGCACGAAGGTGCGCAGACAGAGACGACACGGTCCATACCCCGTAGCGGCCTCCCGGTGCGCTGGATGGCCGTACTGCGGGGAACGAAGGGTCCGGCGAGCCTCGCTCGCGATCGCCTCGGGGATTCCCATGAACCGGAACACCGCCATGCCGCCTCCTCAGCTGGGGTTGAACCCTACGCTGGGCAGGCAAGGCGGGCCAGGCTATCCGGATCTTGTGGCCATATCAGGCGAACTGGGGGCCCTTTCTAAGGTCCTTCCTCCAGCATATCGTTGCGGGTGCCATTCTTCCTTCGAGGACCCTATGCGCACCCTCACCGTTTCAGCCACGCTCCTGTTCACTACCGCGGCTCTATGGGGCCAAGCCTCGCCCGGCGCGAAGCCTGCAACCCTCTCGTGGGGACCCGCCCCAGCGGTGTTCCCGGCGGGCGCACAGATGGCAGTCGTCAGCGGCGACCCGGGCAAGGAAGTACCCTTTGTGGTGCGACTCAGGATGCCCGCGGGCTACCGGATCCAGCCTCATTTCCACCCGACCGACGAGACTGTAGAGGTCATCGAGGGCACTTTCCTCTATGGCATGGGCGATCACTTTGATCTCAGCAAGACCAAAACGATGAAGGTGGGCGACAAGGGGACCCTCCCGGCCAACATGCATCATTTCGCGACCGCCAAGGGGCCGACGGTGGTCTCGGTGAGCGCGATGGGTCCCTTCGCCATGACCTACGTGAACCCGGCGGACGATCCACAGAACCAGGTGGCCCGACCGTAACGGCCGCCCCAACCGAGCAGCTACGACACAGTTGCCGACGAGTACGTTCGCCGCATTGGCAACGAGCTCCAAGGCAAGCCGTTCGACCGCGCCCTGCTCGACCGGTTCGCGACCCGCGTGGCGGGGCGAGGTCCCGTCTGGGACCTCGGCTGCGGACCTGGTCATGTCGCCCGGTACCTGTTCGACCGCGGCGTAGCGATGACCGGCCTCGACCTCTCCCCCGCCCTGCTGGCTCATGCGAGGCGACTCAGCCCGGACATCGCGTTTCACGAGGGTGACTTCCGACAACCCCCCGCTCCGGCAGGGTCCTGGGCGGGGATCGTCGCTTTCTACTCCATCATTCACTTGCCCCGGGAACAGGTCGCTTCAACTCCGGTCGAATGGGCTCGCGTGCTGCGTCCGGGGGGCTTGCTCCTGCTCGCTGCGCACCTTGGGAACGACACCCTGCACCTGGATGAGTGATGCGGGGGCCCGACCGTGCCTGGCGCTTGGCGAGTGTCCGACGGGAGCGGCCGGTCCACCGCCTTGACCTTCCACTCCTTCATTCGGAGACCAACCATGCCTACCTACATCTCCCTGCTCCGGTTCACTCAACAGGGCCTTGCCAATGCCAAGTCCGGCCCGGCTCGGCTGGATGCCGGCAAGGAGGCGTATCGCAAAGCCGGAGGGGAGCTCAAGGCCTTCTACCTTACGAGGGGCCAGTACGACACGGTGGTCATCGCCGAGTTGCCCAGCGATGAGGCCGTGGCTCAACTCGCCCTGACGTTCGGGGCAGCCGGGAACGTTCGCTCCGAGTCGTTCCGGGCCTTCACCGAGACGGAGTACCGGAAGATTGCCGCCGGGGTGGGCTGAGCGGGCAGGTTTCCGGTCGCTTCGTGGCGGCGTCTGGCGCGCGGTCGGTGGTTGCTGCATCCTTCGCTCGACTGATATTTTCCCTGCACCACTTCAAGGAGCGGGCATGCTCTGCCGGACGTCAGCCGGCGCTCTGCTGGCTTTCACAGGGTTGCTTGTTGGCTGCAAGCCGGATCGACAGGCGTCCACCGGTGCGCCGTCAACCGGCACCCCGGTGCCCGCAACCGTGACTGTCACGGCGACCGATTATACCCTAGACCTCCCCGCCCAGCTTCCGGCGGGCAGCGTGACGTTGAATCTGGTGAACCAGGGAAAAGAGCTTCACCAGGCCATGGTGGTCCGGCTCGAGGATGGGAAGACCGTCGCCGATCTCGCCCACGGCATGGCGGCGGAGGGTCAGACTCCGGCCTGGCTAGAGTTCATCGGAGGACCCAACGCAGCCGCACCGGGCATGGCGACCAACGCCTCGTCCGATCTGGCACCCGGGCATTACGCCGTGGTCTGCTTCATCCCAAGTCCGGATGGCACACCGCATCTGATGAAGGGAATGATCCGCCCGTTTGAGGTCGTTGCCGGGTCCGGGACCGTCTCGGGCCAGCTCCCGGAAGCCGACGACACCGTGACCATGGCGGAATACAGCTTCGCGCCCGCCCATCCTCTCACACCGGGCCGGCACACCATCCTGGTCGAGAATATGGGCGAGCAGCCGCATGAGCTCGTCTTGCTCCAGCTCGCGCCAGGAAAGTCGGCCGAGGATTTCGCGCAATGGGGCCTGGGCGGAATGAAGGGACCACCGCCGGCGCTGCCCCTGGGTGGAGTCGGGTTCCTGGGGAAGGGTGGGCGCGGGGTCTTCGCGGTTGCCCTCCCAGCCGGTGACTATGCTTTCATCTGTTTCGCGCCGGACGCCAAGGACGGCAAGCCCCATCTGATGCATGGGATGATGATGCAGGTGAGGGTGGGATAGCGCGCAGAGGGCTCAGAGGCTCGGTTTGCCCTCGCTCCCTCCCAAGCCTAAGTTCACACGACCGGACCCATGGGGCCGGGTCGCCACGGAATCCCTCGATTTCAGGAGGCGCCATGCGCCGCTTCATCTCCTGCTGTTCTGCCGCCCTGCTGGTCTTCTGCGCCAAGCCCGAGCAGCAGGCCGCCAAGGATACGACCACCGCGGTGCTCGGAGCCGGCGCGACCGTGGCCCCGATCTCGCTCGTCGACGTTGCCGGCACCTGGGCCATGCGCTCGATGGCCGAGACCGGGGACAGCACGTTGGTGAGCTACCAGATGATTGCCACGGCCGACAACTCAGGCTGGAGCTTCAACTTTCCCAAGCGGGCCCCCGTTCCCATTCGCGTCCTCGCGGTGGCCGGTGACAGCATTGTGACCGAGGCGGGCCCGTATGAGAGCGTGCTGCGGAAGGGTGTCCAGGTCACGACCTACAGCACCCTGCGCCTGCAGGACGGCAAGCTGGTGGGCTCGACGGTGGCCCGCTACGCGACCAGCGGACCTGACTCGGTGCTTCATCTCCGGTCCGAAGGCACCCGCGCTCCCTGACCCGTGGCCGGCCAGGGTTCAACCGGAAATGTGATCGCGGCGCTGGCCAGCTTTTTCATCCCTGGGCTCGGCCAGCTGCTTCAAGGCCGGCCCCTGATCGCAGCCGTCATGTTCGTGCTCGCCGGCATCCTGTGGTTCTTCTGGCTGGGCTGGGTAATCCATCTCTGGTCCATCATCGACGCCGCGCTGTGGAAGCCGGCAACCTGATGCCACCGCAGCCACTCACTTGGCCTGGTTCCTTTCGTGCTTGACGCGATCAAGAATCTCCTCGCCCGCCGCACGGCCTCCACCTCCTCCACCGGTCCGGGACGCCCGGCTTTTCCCGGCGTTCAGGTTGCTGCCGGCGCGCTCCTGCTCGAGCTCGCCCACGCCGATGGGGAGTTCAGCGAGGCGGAGCGCACCCACATTCAGAACGCGCTGGCTCGTCACTTCGCGCTCGATGAGGCCACCACCCGGGAGCTCCTGGCGCTGGCCGCCGCCGAGCGGGCCCACTCCATCGATCACTTCCAGTTTGCCCGCGCGATCAACGAGCAGTACGATCTGGCCCAGAAGATGGTCCTCGCCGAGGTCATGTGGGGAGTCATCCTGGCCGACGGATCCATCGCCGAGCATGAAGCCTACCTGGTCCGCAAGCTCGCCAATCTGCTCGACCTCGAGCCCGGCTACCTTGCCCAGGCTCGACGGGCCGCGTCATCGGGGAGCTGAAGGGGCACGAAAGCCGACCATGGGCTTCCCTGACTCCTTTGCCACCGCTCGGCTCCGGGCGGAACGCCTGACTCCGGAGCACTTCTCCATTGTGTTCGACATGCATCGCGACCCCGAGCAGATGGCGATGCTGGGGGGGATCCGCGATGAGCAGCAGACGGCCGACTATCTGGACCGCAATCTCCAGCACTGGGCGGATCACGGCTTTGGGGTGTGGATCCTGCGGGACGCCCAACAGGGCCGGGTTGCAGGCCGGGCACTCTTGCGGCACCTACTCCTCGAGGGCGAGGACGAGGTCGAGGTCGGCTACAGCTTCCATCCCGCATTCTGGGGCAGGGGCCTCGCGACCGAGATCGCCACGGCCTGCGTCCGGCTGGGCTACGATGCGCTTGGGTTGCGGACGATTGTCGCCCTCACGATGCCCGACAATCTCCGATCCCAGCGCGTCCTCACCAAGGCTGGCCTGGCCTATGAACGCGACGTGAGCCACGACGAGCTCACCCACATGCTGTTTCGCTCCCGAATCCCCGATACGCCTGGGGCCGACCCGCTTCGGGGCGCCGGTCCGGTCTGATTCGCATGCCGCGTCTCATAGCGTTCCTGCGGGCCATTAATGTCGGTGGACACGTAGTGAAGATGGACCAGCTGCGCGGGCACTTTGTCGCTCTGGGCTTTGCCGACGTCGAGACCTTCATCGCGAGCGGGAACGTGATCTTCGCGGCAGCGTCGCACAAGGCCCCAGCCCTCGAACAGAAGATCGAGGCTCGCCTCCGCACCGCGCTGGGCTACGAGGTCAGGACCTTCGTTCGTACCGGCCCGGACGTGGCCGCAATCGCCCGCTACCGACCGTTCAGGGAATCCCAATTGAAGAAGGCCGGAGCGCTCAACGTAGGTTTTCTGGCGGAGCCGCTCGGGCCCGGGTCCACCCGGGCGCTCATGGGGCTCAAGACGGCGATCGACGACTTCCACGTGAACGGCCGCGAGGTGTACTGGTGGTGCGCCAAGCGGCAGAGTGAGTCGACCTTCTCCAACGCGGTATTTGAGCGAACCCTGAAGGTGAGCACCACCTTTCGGGGCCTGAAGACCGTCGTCCGGCTTGCGGAGAGATATGGCTTCGCACCGGAGGCCGGATAGCAGGAGTGGTGCCGAGTTCTGCGTCGCTTGCCGAGGCCGTCGTCGCGGCCTCGACTGTTCCCGAACCGCAGCGAATCGAGGACTCCATGACCGCAGCTGCCGGCCTCTCGCGCATCGGCCAGATCGCCATGAACGCGCACGACCTCGACCGCGCGATCCGGTTCTATAGCGACGCGCTCGGGTTACCTTTTCTCTTCAGGGCACCGCCTCAGCTGGCATTCTTCGACTGCGGGGGCGTACGACTGCTGCTGGATGTCCCGGAGGACAAGGAGTTCGCCCACCCGGGTTCGGTCCTGTACTTCGCCGTCGACGACATCCAGCAGATGCACCAGCTACTGCTGTCCCGCGGGGTTCGGTTCAGACAGGGGCCCCACCTGGTGGCCAAGCTCCCCGACCGCGAAGTGTGGATGGCGTTCTTCGATGACACCGAGGGCAACGTCCTTGCGCTGATGTCCGAACGACCGGTTTGAACCGGTGAGACCCAGGGCACCGATCAGCCTAGCCTTCGTCGCCCCAGCACCCAGGAGCCGAAATGGCACGAGTCACCGGCATCGGCGGCGTTTTCTTCAAGGCCAGGGATCCCGAAGCCCTGCGCGCCTGGTATCAGCGTCACCTGGGTCTCGACCTCCAGCCCTGGGGGGGAGTGGTGTTCCCCTGGCGTGAAGCACACGTCCCCAACCGGGAGGGTGCAACAGTCTGGAACATCTTCCCCGCGAGTTCGAGCTACTTCGATCCGAGCCCGGCCCCCTTCATGGTCAACTACCGGGTCGAGGATCTGGGACAGGTCCTGGCGGCACTCCGGGCCGAGGGCTGTACGGTGGATGAGAGGATCGAGGAGTCCGAGTTTGGCAGGTTCGGATGGGTCATGGATCCCGAAGGCCACCGGATCGAGTTGTGGGAGCCGCCCGCCGGACCATTCCCGGGGTAGGACCCGCCCGATGTCGATTTCCGCACCCGATGAGCCCATGCTTGGCCGCAGCTTCTATGTCCGCTCGGTATGCCCGTCATCTTCTTCGCCATGGGGACCATGCCGCCCGACGCCGGCCGAGTCAGAACTGGTGTTACGATGGCCGCCGGTTGTCTGGCCGCCGGGCTAGTCGTAGGCGCGATCCACGGGCGGTTCCTGGTCCGCATCCTCGCCCCTGTCCTCCAACGCAAGCATCATATGCCTGTCCTTGTCGCTGCGTTGATTCTCGCAGTCGCCAGCCCAGCGCTCGCCCAGTGGCCGGCCCCGTACTTCAGCCCCTCCCTCCGCCCCGAGCCACTGCAACACCCACGAGAGCTCGCGCCCGCTCCACCAGGTCCCCGCAGCACCGGCCGCCTCATCGTGGGTGGTCTGCTGGGGGCAACGGCCGGCCTCGGGCTTGGGATCCTCGGCTACACAGCGCTCGACAGGCAGGATCCGTGTCTCGCCAGTGACTGCGACAGCCGTCTCGGAACCGGGCTGGTCGCCGCCACTGTGGGGCTGACCCTCGGGACCCCCCTCGGCGTCCACCTCGCGAACAGCCGACGAGGCTCGGTCATGACCGACTTGCTCGTCAGCGCGGGCGTTGCTGGACTCGGTTGGGCTGGCGCAGCCCTGGTCGATGACGCCCGGTGGCTGCTGGTGATTCCCCCCGGGCAAATCGCGGCCGCCGTACTCAGCGAGCGCCATACTTCCCGCTGAGCCGGCGAGGTGAGATGCTGGGCGCGGCCAGGCGACGGCTACTGCCATAGATCAGCCTCGTGGGTCTCAGCAACGATGGGCCACAGCCCCCGCCCCGTGGCAGCACCGCTCTGAACCCCAGGTTAGTTTAGGTCCATCTGTCCATGCCGCCGTGGGCTGGCGGCACACGGCAGCGCTACTCCACCCGCGAGTGCTCATATGTCCGTGCTATCCGCCTCCGGTTTCCTTGCCAGCGACCAAGCCGACGCCTACACCACCGCCCTGCTCGAACTGCTGGGAACCCAGAACCCGCTCGTAGTGCTGCGTGAAACGCCCGCAGTCCTCCGGGGCGCGGTTCAGCGTCTTTCCCCCGCCCAGCTTGGCCAACCGGAGGCACCCGGCAAGTGGTCCGCCCGGCACGTCGTCCAGCACCTGGCTGATTCCGAGCTGGTCGGCTCCTTCCGACTGCGCATGATTCTGGCTCACGACCGGCCGGCGTTGGCCCCCTACGACCAGGACCTGTGGGCCGCCCGGCTGCACTATACGGAGAGCAACGTCGAGGATGCCCTTGAACAATTCGCGGTGCTCCGCCGTGCCAACATGCGCTTCTGGACCAGTGCGTCGTCCGAGGAGCTCGCCCGCGTTGGGCTCCATGCTGAGCGCGGTGAAGAGAGCATCGAGCGAATGCGCCGGCTCTATGCGGGGCACGATCTTGCCCACCTGCGCCAGCTATCACGTATCCGGATTGTCGTGACGGGCCAGTAGCCGGGCGGCCCAGGCACCGTTGCCGCGGTGCCCCGCACGGTGCAGGTTACAGCCGGCCTGGGTGCGTGGCGATGCCCGGCTGCGGTCCCGACTGCCAGAGAATCAGTCATGTCCCTGCGACCGATCAAGCGCGTCACCCAATCGACACCGACCGTGGAAGGGGCTGGCGTCAGGCTGCGGCGCGCCTTCGGGTTCGGCGATACCCGTGAATTCGATCCATTCCTGCTTCTTGATGACTTCCGCAACGAGAACCCGGACGACTATCTCGCCGGTTTCCCCTGGCACCCGCACCGGGGCATTGAAACCATCACGTACGTCCTGACAGGCGCAGTCAACCACGGGGACAGCCTGGGAAACCAGGGGACCCTCGGCGCCGGCGACGTGCAATGGATGACGGCCGGCAGCGGCATCCTGCACCAGGAGATGCCCCAGGGCGACCCCCAGGGACGGATGCACGGTTTCCAGCTGTGGGCCAATCTCCCCTCCTCCCTCAAGATGACCCATCCACGCTATCAGGATGTCGCCGCCCCGGACATCCCGGAGATCGTTGATGACGACGGCACCAAGGTGCGGGTCGTCTGCGGAACCTTCTGGGGAAAGACAGGGCCGGTCGACGGCATTGCGGCCGACCCGCGCTATCTCGACGTCTGGGTCCCTCCCGGCCGCCGGAAGACCCTCCCGGTGGAGACGTCGCAGCATGCGTTCGCGTACGTCTTCGAGGGCAGCGGCAGCTTCCGGGGTGGGTCCCAACCCGCCGCTGTCCGCACCGAGCTGGTCGGGCTTCCCGACCTGACCGGGGCCGGAGACGAGGCAGCGAACCGGTCGCTGGTGCTGTTCGACCGGGGCGACGAAGTGACCGTGCAGGCCGGCGAGACCGGCATCCGGTTTCTGCTGGTGTCAGGCAAGCCGATCGAAGAACCGGTCGCGTGGTACGGGCCGATCGTCATGAACACCAACGAGGAGCTGCAGCAGGCCATCGCCGAGCTGCGCGAAGGGACGTTCATTCGGCGCCGGTAGGGCCTCTCGTGGTACAGACCGGTGGCGGAGCGCGTCGACTTCGCCGAGCGGTTGCTCGCGGCGCGGCGGGAACGCCCGCTCGGAAAGGGAGAGTAGCAGCTGACATCGTCGCCTGCGCCCGCACTGTTTCCGCGGTTGACCGCGCTCAGCGCGATGGTGGCCGCCGTCCTGGTGCCAATCGCCATCGCCCTTGCGGGCCATCTGTATTCCAGGGCCCTCAAGGAGCGCGAGATTCAGGGCCAGTTTGTGGGACTCGCGATCAGCATCCTGCGCGATTCTCCGCACGGAGATACCACCCGCGCGGTCCGGGCCTGGGCAGTCGAGATCCTCAACCGGTACTCCGGGGTGCCGATTTCGACCGAACTGCAGAACCAGCTGCAAACCCGGCTCGCATTCCCGGAACGGCCGGCAGCCGTCGCACCTGCAAATCCCCCCGACCAGTGAGTCGGCCGCCGGGCATCACGCCAGCGCTCGAGACCATCCCGTGGAGGTAGCGTGCCCTCCGGTTCCGCGCTTTCCGTCTTCATCGCTGCGACCCTCGTCCTCCTGCTGACCCCGGGGCCCGCCGTCCTGTACATCGTCGCCCGCAGCGTCGAGCAGGGTCGCCTGGCCGGGGTGGTCTCCGCCCTGGGTGTCGGAGTCGGGGGTCTGGCCCATGTAATGGGAGCAGCCGTCGGTCTATCGGCCTTGCTGGTCGCGTCGAGCGCCGCATTCGGCCTGATCCGTGGCCTGGGGGCTGCCTATCTCATCTTCCTCGGGCTGCGAAAGCTCCTGGGGCGCGACGCGGTACAGTCGGACCCGGCGGCCAGCCGGCGACCCTTCCGCCGATTGTTTGTGGACGGAGTCGTTGTGAATGTGCTCAATCCCAAGACTGCTCTCTTCTTTCTGGCGTTTCTGCCCCAGTTTGTTTCCCCGGATCACGGGCACGTGACCTTCCAGGTCGTCGCTCTGGGGACGCTGTTTCTGGGCCTGGCTCTCTGCACTGATTGCGCGTACGCGATGCTGGCTGGGAGCGTTCGGCAGTGGGCCGGCGGGGTGCGGGTCGCGACCTCCGGTCGCTATCTCAGCGGCACGACTTATATCGGGCTGGGGATTGGAGCGGCGTTGACAGGCTCGCGGCATCGCTGACCGGCGGCCACGGGCTTCCATCGGGGATCGCCGGCTCCCCGCACCCTCTTCCCGGCCGGATCGGGGCCGGCTTGCCCGCGTTGCACAACCGTTCCGTGGGGAAGTGGCGGCAGGTAGATTGCCGAGGCTTGAGTTGGCGACTGCGCTGGCAGTCCAGCTTCAGGCCCCGTGCTCGGGGGGGGCACCGATGCATCCTGCCGTCACGTCTCTGGCTGCAATCCTGCGACTCAACACCGAGCTGCTACTGAACTGCCTCGACGACCTCGATGACGAAGCCGCGCAGCATCGCGGCACGCCGACCACCAACAACATTGCCTTCCTGGTCACACATCTCATCGACTCCCGCCATTTCATGGCGGAGCTGCTGGGCGCGCCCCGCCCCTCGCCCTTCTCGCCGGCGATTGCCCGGGCGCGTTGCCTCGACGACGTCCCCGAACTCCCATCCCTCACCGAGCTCGCCGATCGGTGGGAAGCCATCTCGGCCCATGTGGCTGTCCATGTCGAACGGCTGGATACGGCCCAGCTCGCCAGAGCGGCCCGGGCTCTCCCGGGCTCGGACGGGACCCTCCTGGGCAATCTGGCATTCCTGGCGCAACACGAGAGCTACCATCTCGGCCAGATCGCGCTCCTGCGGCGACAGCTCGGGCTTCCGGCCATGAGCTACACGCTCCGTCCGCGCGAGCCTGGGAGGCTCGGCGCGTAACGGGCGTCGTGCGTGGCCGTGACCCCGAAACCCCGGCTCTCCGGGAGGCGTAAGTCCCACTGTCTATCAGCAGTCCGCCCAACACCCGGGCGGTCCATCAGGCTCTCGACTTCGACAAAGGCTCGGCAGTGGTGCTTTTCCGGAAATCGACCCGCCCCCGTGCAGACATCCACCCGCATGCTTACCCCTGCCCGCCATGACTTCGCCTCTCGGGATTCTGGTCGCCAAAGATGCCATCATTGACACCATCAACTCCCTGTTCATCGGTACCGACGCTCGAGACTGGCCTGTGGTTCAGGAGGCGCTGGCTCCGAGGCTTCACGTCGACATGACCTCATTGGCCGGCGGCACGCCCAGCGACCTGACAAGCGGGGAGCTGATCGCGGCCTGGGAGGCAGGGTTGCGCCCGATCCAGGCGGTTCACCACCAGGCCGGCAACTATCGTGTCACTGTGATGGGGGACGAGGCACAGGCGTTCTGCTACGGCACCGCGACCCATTACCGGGCGAACCGGAGTGGCCGCAACGTGCGGACGTTTGTGGGCAGCTACGACTTCCGGCTCGTGCTGCTGGATCGCTGGCGCATCACCAGCTTTCGGTTCAACCTGAAGTACCTGGACGGCAATCTGAACCTGGAAAGGGAGAGCGACTGAGGCTGGCGGTGTTGCCGGCAGCAGTACCCCGGTGCAGGTTTGAGACGGACCGCGGCCCATACCACGTAAAGCGATCGTCTGCCGGGAGAGAGCGCCAGTCTCGTCGCCGGCGATTCGGATGCATTTACCGCCGGGGACCCGCTCGCTAGCTGGCAAGCGCTGAGGATCAGGATCGAGCCTGTGCGCACGCTCTTCGACGCACGCTGTCCCGCGGACCTGATGGGCCGCTTCCATGATTTGGACCCCGGCGCGGCTCCTCGCTGGGGCCGGATGACCGCGCCGCAGATGCTCGCCCATCTCTCGGACCAGATGCGCCATACCCTGGGAGACGCAGCCTGCGCTCCCATTCGTGGCCCGCTGCGCTGGCCCATCATCCGACAGCTGGTCCTCTTCTGGCTTCCCTGGCCCAAAGGCCGGGGAAAGGGACCGCCGGAGGCGTTTCTGAGCAAGCCGACGGTCTGGTCGGTCGACCTCCAGACGTTCGCGCAGCTCGTGGACCGGTTCGTCGGGCAGGAGCACCGCGCCTCATGGCCGGAGCATGCGCTCTTCGGTCCCATGAGCGGGCCGGCCTGGGGTAAGTTCTGCTATCGCCACTTCGACTATCATCTGCGCCAGTTCGGGGCGTGACGCTCGCTCCCGGCTCCATCACCCAGACGCAGCGGCGAGAGACCCCTGGACCGAGCAGCGGCTCTCAGCAGCCTCGGGGTAAGCACCAGCCTGACACCGGCACCTAGGCATGGCCCGCCACTATCGCCCCATTCCCCCAGGCGCGATCCGCATCGCGGTTCCCGACACGACCCAGCAAACCGCCTATTCCTGCGGCGCTTCCTGCCTCCAGGCGGTCTGCAAGTACTACGGCGTCGGACCGGACGACGAATGGGAGTTCGTCCGTTCCCTCCGAACCGATCATCGTCTGGGATCTGACCCCGAGCCCATCCAGCGCGTCGCCCGCCAGCTGGGCCTGCGCTGCCGGGCCTATAGTCCGATGACGATCGTCGAGCTCAAGGCCGAGCTGCGGCGCCGGCATCCGGTCCTGTTGTTGATCCAGGCGTGGGGCCGAGAGAAGCGGCGCGGCCTTTGGCGGCGGCGCCGCGACTATTGTCATCACTGGCTCGACGGTCATTGGGTGGTGGCCATAGGCTTCGACCATGATGCCCTCTACTTCGAGGATCCTTCGCTGCAGGCAGTGCGCGGCTATCTCCGCATTGAAGAACTCCTCGGCCGGTGGCATCATGCCGGCCAGGATGCCCTGCATCTGCGCCGTTACGGTCTCGCGCTCTGGCACCCGACCCGGCGTCGATCGGCCTATGCGACCCGAGCCGAGCGAATCCAGTAGCGGCTGCCAGAACCTCGGTCCTCCAGTACCCCTCTCTGCTACCGCTCGGTCCCCGGAACCTCGGGCAGGAGGCCAATCTCGATCCGCCGGTTCTGGCTCCTCCCCCTGGCGGTGGCGTTGTTGGCGATCGGGTGATACTCCGAGAGCCCTACCGCCCGGAGGCGTGTCGGGTCGATGCCGACAGTGTCCTGGAGAAACCGGACGACGTTGGTCGCCCGCGTGCTGGAGAGCTCCCAGTTGGTGGGGAACTTCCCCTTCAGACGCTCGCTGATGGCCACATTGTCGGTGTGCCCTTCGACCTGGATCGACTTCCGCTCCGTGTTCTTCAGCACCTTCCCGACGCGGTCCAGAATCTTGATGCCCTCCGGGGTGATGTCGGCCTCGCCGGACGGAAAGAGGATGCGGTCCACCAGGCTCACGCTGAGACGATCCGCCAGCCGGGTGATCTGAATCTGCCCCTGCGCGATCTCCGACTGCATGTCCTTGACCAGCTCGTCGTAGGTGTCCTTGAGCTGCTCGATTTCCGCTTCCTTCTGGCGAGACATCGCCGTCATCTGGGTATCGAGGGCGGCGGCGAGCGCAGTATTCCGTGCTTGCAGGCCCGCGGCTTCGTCGGAGAGCGAGTCCAGCACGGTCGCCAGGGAATCGGCGCGGAGCCGCGCAGTGGTGTTGCGATCATACAGGTACTTGACACAAACGGCCAACGCGATGGCGACCAGCACCGCCACAATCAGGGCGCGCTTCATGAATCTTCCTCCGGTAGGACGGTCGACGGCCGGCACATTCGGCCACTTCGAGTGACATGAAGTAGCGCCTTGCGGCCCGCTCGTCAAACCACCACGGGATCGCCGTCCCGGAGCGGCAGATACGCCGCGGGACCGGCCCCGTCGAGGCCGCCAGGCTTCGCTCTCGCCCCCCACACGCCGCGGCGGGGGGACCCTGACTCCCGGCGAAATGCTCTGCCAGCTCGGCAACGCGGCTGCCAGCATCCTGAGCAGCCCGGGGTCGGGCCCTGCCCCCGCACGGCGTTTCCCCAAGTGGCTCGAGCTGTCCACACCGCTCCCGTGGCCGCACGACCTCAGGACCCCCGACAGGTGGACACACGGCTGGACGGCTCAAGACCAGGGGTGTTCGAGGCCGATCGCGCCCGGGCGGTCGCCGGGCCCCGCGCGCTGGCAGTGGCCCCGACCGACGGGTTTCCATCGGCCCATTGCCGGTTCGGTCGCATGAGGCCGAGGGACCGGCAGCACTGGGCGTATCGCCACACCGACCACCATCTCCGCCAGTTTGGCTTGCAGGCGGCCTCGATCGGTTGACGGCGGGGTTCCCCCGGACTCACGCTTCTGGACGCCGGTGCGGTTGTCGTCCCATTATTCCATTTCATCATCCCAAGGTACGTTCCGTGCCCTCCCGGCACCTCCACCACACCGACGCCCGCTCGGCCTTTCGGCCGGTCCGCAGCCGCCAGGCCTGGGGCAGCGTGCTCACCCTGCTGGTCGCCGGCGCGGTGCTCGTGCTCTGGCCCAGCGGCTCCTCCTTGAAGCTCCCCGCGCTGGTCGCGTTGGGAGTCGGGTACCTCCTGTTCACTCGTCGCAACTGGCGGTGTCCCCACTGTGGGGTCATCCTGCCCTATGGTCGCGTTCCACCGGAGTTCACGTGCGTGCGCTGCCACAGCGTATTGCACTGGACGCATTCCGATGCCTCACGGCGGCCGTCTCGGTAGTCTGCGGATGTTGCTCCGATCCGGCTGGTCATGGGCAACGCCCAGACCGCAGGGTCGCTACGCGAGACCGGACACCGGCGCCGCCATGGCGCATGCTCCGGAGCCGCCATGCTCTTCATGATCATCGAGCACTTTCGCGAGGGCGACCCGCTCCCCGTCTACCGCCGGTTCCGCGATCACGGACGCCTGGCGCCCGAGGGGCTCCGCTACGTCTCGAGCTGGGTCACGGACGACTTCCGGTGTTGCTATCAGGTCATGGAGTGCGAAGACCATGTGCTGCTGGAGCAGTGGATGGCCCGGTGGGACGATCTGGTTCGCTTCGAAGTGATTCCGGTAGTGAGCTCGGCTGAGGCGTTGGCCGCACTCAGCCCCAGGCTCTGACACAGTGCCGAGCCGCGGCGGACGGCAACTGCCGGCCCGGCGGTCACGGCCGTGGGCGAGTCCTGGCTGCGGCTTCCTCGATCAGCCTGGCGACGTCGAGATAGCCGTGCTCGCTCGCGACGAGCCCGTCGCGATTGGGAATCTCCGGATCGGCCCCCGCATTCAACAGCACGCCGGCCGCGGCGAGCGCACCGGCCTCTGCGGCATGGTGCAGCGCCGTGAACCCGGTGCGATTGCTCAGATTGAGGCCTGCCCCGTGCCCCAGCAGCCACGCGATGGCCTCGACGTGGTTCCCGAGGGCCGCGTAGTTCAATGCCCGCCGCCCGTTTCGGCTAAGGCCGGTATCCAGCGAGTCGACCTGAGCTCCAGCAGCCAGCGCCTTCCCCATCACAAGGGTGTCCCCCTGGCGGGCTGCCTCCCACAGCGCCACTTGCGGGTCCTGGGCCGCGAGTGCCGCCGGAAGGCCCGACAGCATGAGAGTAAGACAGCCAGCCAGTGTCCGCAGCCCGTGGGTCATGAAACGTGTCCGGCCGTAGAGAATCACAGAACCATAGACCGCGCGAATGGGCCCTTGGTTGCAGGGAGCGGATCGCTGGCAGAATCAGGATCGCACCACCGGCCTTGCGCTGGCATCGGCCCACCAGTCAATTATCGCGAGATCCGGCACACGCTCGAGTACTCCCTTGCGACTGACCCGGCGGTCTCTCCATGAAATTCCTGATTCTCTGGCAATTCGAGTTGGCCGGCCTGCGGCCGGAGGTGATCCCGGCGGTTGCCCGCATGCCCGAGTATGCCGCCATGCTCAAGAAGCAGGGCAAGCTCGTGGCTCGCTATCACGTCGTCGGCAGGCACGGAGGGGCCTGGATCTACGAGGTGGCCTCGAACGAGGAGCTAGAGCGTCTGCTCGCCATGGCCCCGGTATACAACTTCGCTCACTATGAGGTGATGGCTCTGGCCGAGATGGATACCCCGGCCGCCGTACTTCGGCCGCCTGAGGGGTGAGCCTCCGACGAGCCAGCCGGGTTGGGCAGGGACACCGTTGAGCCGGGTTCCCTGCCCTCGCACCCCATAGCGGCTTCCTAGCGTCTCCACTAGCTATTCCCTAGTGTCATCCCTAACTTATCGGCCGCAGGGCCCGCAGGCCCTGGCTTCCCTGCTCCTGACGGCCGGACGGCGCTGCAGGGCGCCCCTGCCCCTTGTGACCACCGGCCGACCCCATCCCGATTCTCAGGATCACTATGCCTGCTTCCGCCCCAGCTCGGCGCCGGACCACCACTCGACGCCGCCCCAAGATCAAGCCCCCGGCGCCTCGCCGGGGGCGTCGCCTGCCCCCGGGTATGGTCCGGCTCGACTATCCCAAGGTCCGAGGGTATATCGTCCGCATCGGCTACATTCGAACCAAGACCGGCTGGAAGCCCCGGTACAAGGCCTACTTCAGCGATACCCGTCACGGGGGGAAGGCCAAAGCTCGGGCGGCGGCGGAGGCCTGGCTCCAGAAGCTCCTGAGGACCGGTCGACCCCCGCAGATCGGGACCAGCGACGGTCGGGGACGCTTCGTCCGGCGGCGGACCAAGCGCGCGACCTGACCACCTGATCGGTCGTGGTTCTGCAGGAGGGATCCGTGGCGCTGCCGCCCTCCATGACGTGGCGGGCGGGCCGGGTAATCCTCGGTCTGATGGTGGCGGTCGCGGGGTGGGTACTCTTCGCCGTGAGGCCACGTGCGCCCTCACATCCTCGGTGTTGATGATGCTCCCTTCGACAAGAAGCAATCACGGCCAGTCCCCGTGGTGGGCGTGCTGATGGAGGGGAACGATCTCGTAGAGGGCGTCGCGCTGACAGAGTTCCCGGTGGACGGAAGCGATGCGACCGGTTTCCTGGCCGACTGGATCGCTCGGCTTCGCTGGCGACCAGCCATCCAGGCGGTGGTGCTTGGCGGGATCACCCTCGCCGGGCTGGGTGTGGTCGACCTCGAAGCGCTCGCCGACCTGTTGCAGGTGCCGGTGCTCGCCGTCACCCGGCGTGAGCCTGGGCGATCGCGGCTCGACGCGGCGTTCGTGGCCGCGGGACTGCCGGAGCGACGCTCCATCGCACGCCGTTCGCCCGCGGCGGTCCGGGCGGCTCCCGGGCTCTATGTCGCCTTCGCGGCAACGCAGCCGGCCCGTGCCACCGCCCTCATTCGAGCTACCCTGCGGAAATCGCGAATGCCGGAACCACTGCGCCTGGCCCATCTGATCGCTCAGGCGCTGGGACGAGGGGAGTCCCGGGGGCGCGTGTAACGCGGCCGGGATGCCCTGTCTTCGCTGGAATGTCACGCATGGACTACATCGATGATCTGGTCGCTACCGTGCGCCTCGCCGCCGAGCGGCTGAAAACCGTCCCCGACCCCGACGCCGCCCGGCGCCCCGCCCCCGGCAAGTGGTCAGCCAAGGAGATCATCGGGCATCTGGTGGACTCCGCCGCCAACAACCATCAGCGCTTCGTGCGCGCCGGCGATCAGGACGACCTCGTCTTTCCCCGCTACGACCAGGACACCTGGGTTTCGCTACAGCAATACCAGGAGGCTCCCTGGCAGGAGCTGCTGGGTCTCTGGGCGGGTTACAATCTCCATCTGGCGAGAGTCATGCAGGCCTGCCCGGATGCCATTCGACTGCGGTCCCATGCCCGCCACAACCTCGATCAGATCGCCTGGCAACCGGTCCCCCGGTCTGAGCCCGCAAGCCTGGACTATTTGATGCGAGACTACGTCGGCCACCTGCATCATCACCTTCGGCAGATCGAGGCGCTGCGCCTGCCCGGAGTGGCGTCAATCAGGGCGTGAGCTCCGGGGCGGCCCGATGCCCCATTCCATTCTCGAGCTACTGGGCGGGGGTGACCTCCGCTCCATAGGGGTGACTCCGCTCGTCCTCCGCCGCTTCCGCCGGCCCGTCGTGGTTGCGGTCCATTCCCCTCCAGGCTTTCTTGGCGTGGACCCTGCCCGCGACTGCAAACCCGCGCGGACCGCAACCCGCCGCCACCGGCCATCCGAGACCTATGGGGCAGTTCCTGCAGTTTGCCCTCGTCACATTCACGTCGGTCCTCTTCATCGTGGACCCGCTCGCCGCCGTTCCCGCCTACCTGGTCATCACACAGAATGAGACGCCGGAGCACCGACGGCGGACGGCCCTGCGCGCCTGCTGCAGCATGGCCCTCCTCCTGGTTCTCTTCGCGGCGGCCGGCGGCCTCATCTTCAGGATTCTGGGCATCACCCTGCCCGCCTTTCGGATCGCCGGCGGGCTCATTCTCTGGCTGGTTGCGCTGGACATGCTCCGGGCCCAGCGCTCGACCCAGGAGACTCGGGAGGAACTGGCGGAGGGCGAGACCAAGGAAGACGTCGCCCTGACCCCGCTGGCGATTCCTATCCTGGCCGGTCCTGGAGCCATCTCCACCGTCATGGTCCTGGCCGGCCAGGCGGGCACCGTGGCCGACAGCGCGGTCGTCTACTGCGCAATCGCACTCACCGCCCTGGTTTCGTACTTCACCCTGCGACTCGGCGAGCAGCTCCTCCACTTTCTGGGACGGACGGGCATCCGGGTGCTGACCCGTATAATGGGCCTGCTGCTCGCAGCCGTCGCCACCCAGTTTATCCTCACCGGGATAAGGGAGGGCCTGCGCGGCTAAGATTCGACCGGCGACGACACCTGATCGACCCGACGCGAGGGCGTTGCCTGGCCCACCGTTGCCGGCCTTGCCGACCCCCGTTGGCCCCCTCCATGGCGGCGTCGTGCCGCGCCAGAGCGGAGCCGCAGGTCGTCTGTTAGCTTAGTGCTGGCGGGCTTTCGGGCCCGCGACGTGACACTGTCCTTCAACCTCCGCTCGCTGCCTTCTGTCGCGCATGCGCCTCCTCCATCTGCTTCCTCTCATCCTTGCGCCTCAGCTCGTGGCCCAGGCGGCCCCGCCGCCGGTCTTCACCTCCGTCCTCGCAACGGGTCCGTTCGGGCTTCCGACCGAGGCGCGCTTGGTCGACTGGTCGCTGGTGAACGAGGCCCCCGATACCCAGGTGGTGCGGGTCACCGTCTGGCAACTGAACCTCCTTGGCCCCAAGAGCAAGACGTCAACCGGAAGCGTGCTGCTCCGCCTCGCCCCCGGGGGCACCATCCATGATGCGAACCCGGTCGGCACCAGCCGGTCGCTTCGAGCCGGCGCCTACTATGAGGTCATTGTCGAAATGAATGATCGACGCGTGCTGCCCGCGGTCGAAGTCTGGAGCGACAACCAGGGCACCGTGATTGCGGGCACCCGGATCGGGCCGACGCAGTTCCGGGACCTCGCCCATTAATGGCTGTCGCACCCGCAGGGTGCAGTCGTACCGTATCGTTCAACCGGTTCCCGGGATCTCTGCCTTGGGCACATTGGCGGAAACCCGGGACCGGCGGGCGGGCCCGGTGTCAGGCAGCACCCCTGCCGTCCTGATGGAGCCGACCCGGACCGCGCCACGACCTGTTTAACCCGGGTACTCAGATGCCGAAGGCCTCCTCCGTTCCAGTGGTGGTCACCCTCCGTTCCGCGCTCGCAACCGTCGATGCGCAACTCGCCAGCGGCACCCTGCCGCCCGAGCGGGTGGAAGACATCAAGAGCGCGATCGACGACATCCGTTTCCGCCTCTGGGGGGTGCTGACTGCGACGAGCTCCGGCGAGTATCAGGCCTTTCGCGAGCGGTTCCGGCTGCGGCGTGCCGCCGAAATCTGCAATGGCCTCGCCCAAGAGTTTGCCGACGGGCGGCTGGCATCGGGCCATCGCGAGGTGACGGACCTTCGCGAGGCTGTCGAGCACCTGGCCCGGTCATTGCCTCGGGCATGAACCGCCAGCCGGCCTGATCCGCCCGAACGGGCCCGGCAGCTGCGCCGGGACGCCCCAAAGCCCCGGCCCACGACTATCGAACAGGTTCCATGCGAGCCGCCCGGTCGGGCCTCGCGAGAGCCCGCGTGACGGGAGGCATCGTGCCGGTTGTACCCTTGGCTGTATCGCTGCTGAGCGGACTGCTCGTGCTCGATTCAGGCCCCTATTTCGGACGGGCGTACACCAGTGCCGGCCAGGTTTGCTTCGAGTTGCCTGACAGCCTGGTCGACTGGTCCGGCCTCGCCATCCGGAGTCTGGGGGAGGAGGCGGTGAGGCACCCGAGCCCGGAGACCCTGGAGCAGCATTTCTTCGAACCAGGCGGAGTCAGTGAGGTCCGATTCGTCGCGGCCGTCACCCCGGCGCTCCAAGAAACCGAGTGGCTGATCCTGCATGAAACGGGGTTCATGGCGGTTCGCCCGACCGCGCTTCGGGGCGAAATCGTGTACCACGTGGACTCGAGCTTCCGGGTGCAGGGCGAGCCGCTCTTCCTGGGTGAGGCATGCGCCAGCCCCGGAGACCCCGCGCCGCGAGCCGCGTTTGTGGTGAGCGGCCTTTCCCTCCGGACCTCGTCCACCGGACACATCAGGACGGTCACGGCCCCCGAGGGGCGGCTGGCCTTCCAATGGCGCGGCCACCGGTACACCGTCACGGTTCCGAAGTTCGCCACCTCGCAGGTCAAGGGCATCGTCCTGTACCCTCGACCCGACGGTCCGTCGCTCGCCCTCCTGGCCTGGCGTTCCGCGTTCTGCGAGTCAGCCTATTCGCTCTTTGAAGTGAGCCCCGATACGGACGGGCGCCTCGTGGCGGAGAACGGATACAACTGCGACGCGTAAGGAGGGCCGCTCCCGCAGGAGCAGCCTTTCTTGGCCTGGCCGCATCGGTCTTGCCCCCATGAGTCCAGGGACACAGCTTGAGTGCGGGCCCGAGAGGCCGGACCAGTTCCTTCCTGCGAGGTCGCACGATGAACGCTGAGTGGCACGACCGTCATCCCATGCCCCGCCGTCCGACCATCGCCCAGCGCGTCACCTGGCATCGGGAGCACCAGAAGCACTGTGACTGCCGCCCCATCCCCGCGAGTATTCGTCCCTTTCTAAGAACCCGGGCGGGCAAACGTCGCCGGGTCCGCGGCTAGACTGAGCAGCCTCGGTCGCTCCGGAGCGGCACGCCCCCCTGCTTGGCGCTGGCCGCCGGCCTCGCGAGAGTGAATAGTGCGGCGGACTGGCGCCGGCCGGAACAACAGCGAACATTCACCGACGCGTCCCGGCGTCTTGTACCTGCGGCTGCCGTGCGGCCGCAAGGTCGATACCCCCGCACTAGTGTGACCCCGATGCCCCAACGTCTCGGTCCCTCCTGGGCCATTTTCGGCTGGCTGCTGCTGCTCGCCGGCATCGCCTACATCCTGTTTGGCACCTACGGTGCGATGTCCTCCGCCCCGGGTTCACTCCCCCGAGTCGTCATCGGTCTCTGCGCGGTCGTAGTCGGCTCGTCCGTGATTCGCTGGGCCAAACGCGCGGAGGGGAGCTGACATCCAGTGTGAAGCGCTTCCTTCTCGTGGTAGCGGTGCTTCTGGTCATTGGACTGGTGGGCCTGCTGGGCTACCGGGCCGGCAGAGCACCCGTCCTGCATTTGCAGGCCGAGCTGGCGCTTCGGGCGGCCCTCACCGCTGCGGCGACCGGGACGGTGCCGCCGGGGCTGGAGCTCCGCCTCCCCACGTCTGTCGCTCTCCCCAGCCCCTACGCCCAGGCCTATACCCTGGAGTTCATCGATACCTATCCGGACCAAACCGGCCGCGCCGGCTGGCTGGGGCCCAGGTGGCGTCTCTGGAAAGTGCATTTCGCGGATGGTTTGACCCTCGAGGCGGATGTTCTGCCTCTTTCCAGGTCCAAGTCCATCGTCGACGTTGGAGAACTGCACCAGTAGCCCGTCTCGGCTCGCTCAGCCGCCCGCCCCCGGCCGCGGTGAGGCCGCTGATCATGCTAGTCAGGGCCGGCGGCCACCCCCCAGCGCAAATATTTGCCCCCGATTATCTTCCATGTACGGCCTCGGCCCCACTTTCGATGCGCCTGCGGCCTTTCCTTTCACCCGGATCGTCACGTGCCGAGACCCAAGCCGACCGCCCGCTCCGCACCCATTTCACAGGGCCGTCCCACCCTGGCTGACCGCGTCAAGCAGCGCGTAGCCGAGGCGGGCCTCGCCCTCGAACGCACCCGTCGCACGCGCCGACCCGGGAGCGGACGCTCATCCCGCCCCGTCCCGCCGTCTCCTGACCTGGAGCTGGCCTCCTTGCGGGCGGTCTTTCGCGAGCTGGGCGACACCCATCGCCGGTACCGCACCCGGACCGGGCAGCCCGGGACTCCGAGTCTCCGGGCCGCGGCGCACGCCTTCAAGCGAACCCCGACTCTGGCGGCCCTGGTCACCGTCGCGGCCTTCTTCGACGAGCTGGACCTGTTGGCCTGGTAGCCGGGGTTGGGTGCCGGAGCCATAGCCACATGCGAGTCATGGTTTTCAACCATCTCGGTCAGCTTGTCGGCCCCATCGACGTGCCCCCGGTGGTGAAGACCGAAGCGGAATGGCGGGCGCAGCTCACGCCCAGGCAGTTCGCGATCACCAGGGACAAGGGAACCGAGCGCGCGTTCTGTGGCACCCTGCTCGACAACAAGCGGGACGGAGTTTACACCTGCGTCTGCTGCGGGCTACCGCTCTTCGCCTCGACGGGCAAGTACAATTCGGGAACCGGGTGGCCGAGTTTTTTCCAGCCGGTAGCCGACGAGAACGTGACGACGCGGGAGGACAGGGGCTACGGCATGCTGCGCACCGAGATTGTCTGTGCCCGTTGTGACGCACATCTGGGTCATGTGTTTGACGATGGCCCTCGACCAACCGGACTGCGCTTCTGCGTCAACTCAGAATCCCTGGCGTTCGTCGATCGCGAGAACCTCCCGAGCCTGGCCGATCGGGCGGCTGCGGCCCTGGGCCAGTAGGCTCAGGGACGCCCTACTCCACGCCGGGCATTGCCCCGGTTGAAGTTGCCATACGTTGTCCCTCCGCCGATGACGCCTGGCCCCTGCAGGCCTTCGCCCCTCACCCGCCGCCGAGCCCCACCACGACCCCCGGCAAGCCGCGCAGGCACTCCTTCTCCGGTCCATGCTTCGACGAGCTTTCATCACCTGGTTCGCGCTCCTCGGTCTCGCCATTCTGAATGGCAGTGCCAGGACCGTATTACTCATTCCCCGCTACGGAGAGCGGGCGGGTCACGTCGTGAGCACGCTGCTGCTTTGCGGCCTGATCCTGCTCGTCACCTGGCTCGCGGTCCCGTGGCGCAGCGCTGGGCCCTCGCCTCCGGGGCCCTGGTGATCGTCCCCCCTCGCCGCGAGCATGGCAGGCCCTTCGGTGCCGTGTTGAGCCTCTCCGAGGCTGGCGACGGGAGTCGATCGTTTGTTCCGTTCCCCGGCTTCTGGCTGGTGCTCAGGGAAACACCACGGGGCATCTCCAGATAGTGCGGCCACGCCGAATGCCCGCCACCGCCCATTTGAGCCAACCTTGCGCCATCTGACACCGCCCGAAGGAGAACCGTGAGCCCTCCCGATTCCAGATCCCGGATCTACCCGCTCATCGCCGCCGCGTGGTTCGGCCTGGCGCTTGCCGCCGGTGCCTCGGGCAGGCTGTCCCTCCTCCGGCCACCGGCGCCTCAACTGGTCCTCGCCGGCCTCACCGGGTCCCTGATCGCGGCGGCTCTGCTGAGCGCCGGATTTCGGGCCTGGCTGTCCTCCATCCGCCTTCGGCGGATCGTGGCCCTGCACCTTTTCCGCTTCGTCGGTGCGTACTTCCTGGTGTTGTACACGCGCGGTCAGTTGCCATACCCCTTCGCGGTACCGGGGGGCTGGGGCGACATTCTCATAGCCACCAGTGCCCTGCTGCTGGTGCTGTTTGTCCCCAACCTGGAGACTCGACCGGGCTGGCTGGCCGCGTGGAACGTCGTTGGCTTCGCGGAGCTTCTCTTCGTGGTCGCGACCGCGGCCCGGCTCGCCCTGGCTGACCCCGACTCGATGTCCGCCTTGCTGCGGCTCCCGCTGAGCCTGCTGCCCACCTTCCTGGTGCCGATCCTCATCGGCAGCCACGTCCTCCTCTTCTGGCGTCTGTGGCCGGAGCGCGCCCAGCGGAACCAGCCAGCCGGCCAGGCATGAAGACGCAGCTGCCTCTTCTCCCGAGGGACGCCCCGGATACCGGCCTGACACTCCTCGATCCAGCCAGGTTGCGTGTCGAGCGGGCCGTCGCCCTGCGCTCGCGGACAACACAGGCGGAGGAGGCATGATGCACCCCATTTTCCGCCGATCCCCAGGTCCTGGGCTGGCGCGGTGTCAGCGCCCCGTTCACCTTTCGCGCGTCCCTGTCTGCTGAGGTAGCTCTGTTCCGCCGTCATCGCCGATTCGCTCTCGGCCTCGCCCTGATGCTGCAGCTCACCGGATGTCAGACCTGGCGGGTCGCCGGCCCGACCCCCGCCGCCTACATCAATGCCCGCAACCCCGACGATATCCTGGTCCGCCGCACCGACTCCTCCAGCGTCCGGCTCCTCAACCCGAGTGTCGACGGCGATACCCTCCGTGGCTTCGCCGTCACCGGAAGCAAGCCCGCCATTCCGCTGGCCGACGTCCAGAGCATCTCCGTCCGGCGAACCTCCATGGGCCGTACCCTTGGCCTCGTTGGCGCCGTCGCGGCTGGAGTCGCCCTGTCGGTTCTGCTCAGCTGCACCAGCTCAGGCACCGACTACTGCTGAATGTCGCGCCGCGGGGTACTGGCCCCCTTATCTGCCTCCGGCATGAGTGAGCCGCCCCGGAAAGGCAGCTCGGCTCAGCCTCCCGCCGGTGCGGACACGCCGAGAGCGGACGAATGACTGAGCGAGCGTCGGGCCTAGCCGGTCAACCTTCCACGCAGACTCTGCCCATGCCGCGCTCCGTGCTGGCCCTGCTCCTGCTGCCGTTCCTCCCCCTTCGGGCCCAGGCCCCGGACCCCCTGGACTGGCGGTTTTCGTCCGATTCGCCTCGGCCCGTTGTCCTCGCGGGACAGGACTCGGTCAAAGCGGAGCTGGAGATCGACGACACCACGCCCGTTCTCGGTCTCGCCGTGGACCTGAACGGAGATGGCCATCGAGATCTGATCGTCCGCTCTGCCCCCAGTCTCTGCGGTGCCTCAGGCAACTGTTCCTTTGCGGTCCTCGACGGAGCGATGAATCGTGTCGTGGGAGGGCTCGGGGGCAACCTCGTGGTCGTCCGGTCCCGGCGGATCGGCGGGTGGCCGGTGATGCAGACCTGGTGGCACACGAGCGCCGGCTCGGGGATCTATACGACCTACGTCTTTGACGGAGTCCGATACATCACGGTGGCCAGTGTACCGGTGGAGGGCGAGGGTCTGGAGAGCCTCTTTCGGGAGCTCAACCAGATCCCTCAGGGGCCGTGAGGCCCGGACCCTGGGGGTGGAGAACGCCGGACCGGCCGGGATGGCGAGGTCCGGCGCTTCACCATGGTGAGTCGCCAGCGGTTCAGGCTGCTGGGACCGGCGGGAGGTCCGGCGACGGCTCGTACCGATCCTGCAGCTCCTGGCCTATCGCGGTAACAGCCTCGAACGTCGCCCGCGCCGCAAGGACCAGCGCGTTCAGCTCCTCGGCGCCGACCGCGGCATTAAGCTCCCTCTTGAATGTCCGCCAGCACTCCGGCTGGCGCGAGCCATATGGATCCAAGAAGGTCAGGCCGGCGCTGTCCATCCCGTATGAGTTTCGGAGAACTCGCGCAATGAATCGCGAGCCGTTCGTGCTGCCTTCCAGCACGTAGAGAACACCCAGCAACTCTGGTGAGCCGGCCCTCGCCCAGTCCCGCAGCCGGATGACAAAGGCCTCCGTTGCTGGCACGCCGGCGACCGAGTCGGACACAACTCCCAGGTCCCTCAGGTCATTCTCCAGCTGTGGAGTTCGGCGCCGGTCGTCGGTCAGCAGGGCGGCGTGAGCCGGGGGGAGACTCCCCTCGCGCAGCCCTGACTCAAGTGCTCGATAGACCAGGAGCATCTGCTCCAGCCAGGCCGCGTAGGCCCTGATCGGCAGGCTGCCGCTCACCATCCGGCGCTGAAACCCGGACATTTCGGCATTCCGGTGACAGTCGGCCGTAAGGACTCGGAGTGAACCCGCGACCGATTCGTCAGTGACCGATGGAGTGGCCTCGACTCCCCCGGGTGACTTGTGATCCGTCATGACAGACATCCCCTGAATGCGAGGAGAGATGGGATGAGGAGCCAGAAGAGGCCCTTCATGAGGAAGAAGAGAAAGCTGGCCAGGGCTAGCCTGGAGCCGCACTTGTTCATGGGGTCACTTGAAAGTTGTTTTCAACTAATTTGCAACTCTCAAGCTCGCAATGCCGACGAGCGGTGTCAAGTATCCCAAACGCGCTAACCCCGATACCGCATGGACCCCCACGCGCCTCCCTTGCGCCTCTTCCTGGTCGGTGGAACCGGCTTCATTGGACGCCAGCTCACTCGCTTGCTTCTGGCCCAGGGGCACGGCGTTGCGGTGTACCACCGCGGCACCACCGGCCCTCCCCCACCGGGCGCCCGCGCCTTCCACGGAAGCCGGCGGGACCAACTCACCTTGAAGTCGGCGATTGGCACCTTCGCCCCTTCTATTCTGGTGGACACGAACGCCTACACCCGAGCCGATACGACGGCCTTGCTCGGCGCCCTCACCGATCCAGTCGACTGCCTGGTTATTCTGAGCAGCGCGGACGTGTATGCATCGTACGCCGCATTTCTCGGCCTGGTACCGCCGCCCATTTCACCCTTTCCCGCGGCGACCGAGGAGTCGCCGCTCCGCTCCACCCTCTACCCCTATCGGGCTTACGCCACGGGCCTGGACGATTTTCGCTATGACTATGAGAAGATCGATGTGGAGACTCTGGCCCGGGCGCACGCGCCGGTCCCCGTGACGATCCTGCGCCTTCCCATGGTGTACGGGCCGGGTGACCCACAACGGCGCGTCGCGCACTATGCCGAGCTTCTCGCCGCCGACCCCGCGCTCCTGCGGGTCAACCCGGACGAGGGGGCCTGGCGGACGACGCGGGGCTACGTCGAGGACGTTGCCGCCGCGATAGGCCTCGCCACGACCGACCCGCGTGCGGCTGGCGGCACGTTCAACCTCGGTGAGCCGGATGCCCTGACGGAGATCGAGTGGATACGCGCAATCGGCGCCGCCTCGGGCTGGCGAGGTCAGGTCGTGGCTGACCCGGCGACCCCTCCCTCCCTTCCCGCCTGCTGGAGGGTCGACCTGGTGGCCGATTCCTCGCGTCTGCGAGACCGGCTGGGTTTCCGGGAGCCCGTCGCCCGGACCGAAGGACTGCGGCGAACGCTCGCCGGCGCCGCGCCATAGCCCAATCGACGCGGCGCGGTTGACGCCGCCCCGCCTCGCCAACAGCATTGGTCGGAGCCCTCTTCCGCATGCTCGGGACTCAGACTCTCCTCCGGGTCACTCCATGACGCCACCATCGCCCCACATCAGGAGAGCCGCGGTCGCCGACATCGAGGCGCTGATTGAGACGCGAGTAGCGTTGTTTCAGGAGTTGAAGGAGGGCCCCGCCGAGTCCGACCTCGCGCTGTTCCAGGCCGCGTGCCGCGGCGTCCTGCGTTCGGCCATGGGCGGCGATTCCTGCCTCAGCTGGGTGGCAACCAGTAGGGATGAGGAGATCTGCGGCGCGGTGATACTGCTGCTCTTCCCCCGGCTTCCGAGCCCGGCCAATCTGGGTACGTCGGAGGGCTACATACTCAATGTGTACGTCGGACCTGGATTCCGGCGGGAGGGCATTGCCAGCGCGCTGCTCGAGGCGGTCGTCAAGGAGGCCCATGATCGGGGCCTGGCCCGGCTGCGGCTCCATGCGACTGCGAGCGGGCACTCCGTCTACGAGCGGTTGGGCTTTCGCGGCCGCCAGGATGAGATGGAGCTCGTGCTGCGCCCTTGAACGCCTCTCGCGCCACCCATGACCACTCTGACCATTTCCCTGGAGCCCGATGCCTCCCCAACGGACCGGGAGGCCATCGTCGCCGGGCTTCGCGCCTACAATCGCCGCCAGGTCGCCGATCCAGGCTGGGCGCCGCTGGCGCTGTTCCTCCGAGATCCAGACCACCACATCCAGGGAGGCCTGTTGGGCGAGTCCGGGTGGGGATGGCTTCACATCTATTTCCTGTGGGTTGCAGAACCGTTTCAGCGCTCCGGATATGGCGGCGCGTTGCTGGTCAGGGCAGAGTCGGAAGCGCGCCGTCGAGGCTGCCGGGGCATCCACCTCGACAGCCACGATTTCCAGGCTCCAGTCTTCTACCAGCGCCGTGGCTACGAAATCTTCGGGACCCTGGAGGACTATCCGCGGGGTCACCGGCGATATTTTCTCCGGAAGACGCTGGAGGTCGCGCCAGCCCAAGCCGACTGAGGGCGGAACGGCCGGCGCCGTCGCTCAGGGCGGCTGGCGGGGCTCAGGGCGTTGCGGGACCTCGGGGGTCGGCCCACATTGGGGCGGGTCCGTCGAGTCCCGCTCTCGCGGCAAGCCCGCCAGCAAACCCAGCCCGCCCCCTATGACTCCCTTGGCTTGGGTCGCTTCTTTGGGTTTTCCGCAGGGGGCCGGCTGAATGCGCCATTTGTGGCCCTGGTCCGTCAGGCGGGTGCGGTCGGTCAGGAGAAAAGTCACCGGCCGTGGAAGAACGGGCACTGGCACCCAGGGCGCCGGTCCGGCCTCCCAGCGTCGTGAGGCGGAGGAGCTTCGATGACACCCGCCGCCATGAACTATGCGAGTCCTTGAGGTCTGGTCCGGAGGGCAAACCGGCGTCGACCGGGCCGCACTGGACGTAGCCCAGGAGCTTGGTTTGGCTATCGGCGGCTGGGTGCCCCTTGGCAGGCTGTCTGAAGACGGACGGGTGCCGGACGAGTACCAGGGGCTGCGAGAGACCACGTCCCCCGAGTACGGCCAACGGACCTCGTTGAACGTGCAGGATTCGGACGCCACCCTCATCCTCTTCCGGGATGAGCTGGCGGGTGGGTCGGCCTTCACGCTGGATGAGGCGCTGCGCCTTGGCCGGCCGTGCATGGGCCTTACGCTGGATTCTCCCTACCCCGGTGCGGCGGTCCGGAACGTTCAGACCTGGATCGCCGGGCTTCCGGGCTCACGTCTCAATGTGGCCGGCCCGCGGGCGACCAGCGATCCCGGCATCTACGCCTTGGCGAGGGTGTTTCTGCACGCGGTTCTGCAGCCCGGCGGGTCCGGCGCTGCTCAGCACCCCGGCCGATGATCTTCGAGCACCGATTCCACATTGGCTGGGCGCATCTCGATGCCAACCGCCACCTGCGCTCCACTGCCTATCAGGACCTCGCCGCCGACGTACGCCTGATGTACTTCGCCCAGGCCGGTTTCTCGACGACCGAGCTTGCCCGGTACGGTCTGGATCCGGTGATCCGGTCGGACCAGATCGACTAAGTCCGTGAGATTCACCTGCTGGAAGAGGTTCGCGTCACCCTGACGGTAGCCGGACTCAGCCCGGATGCTTCCCGGTTTCGCCTCCGCAACGAGTTCTTCAGGGGCGGGACGACCCTGGCGGCGCGCATCACGAGCCTGGGCGGTTGGCTCAGCCAGGAAACTCGGGCGCTCGTGGCCCCGCTCGCGTCACTGGCCGCGGCGCTTCAGAGGCTGAGCCGGAGCCCGGACTACGCCGACATTGCGAGCAAGCCGTGAATGGCTCTCCGCATTGCGACCACCGAGGAGATCCTTCGCCAGGCGGGGGCTCTCCCGCGTTGCGGCTCCGGGACCTGACGCCTACGTTTACTCGACATCAAGCGGGTGCCGTTGATTGCCGAAGCGGCAAGGCCAGCAGGACGAGCTGGTGACCCTCTCGCGAGGAACTCACTGATGCCCCGAAAGACCTACCGCTTGGAGCGAGTGCTGGTCCACCCTGGGGAGAGCAGGCCGGCCACGTGGACCTTCGGGGGGAACCCGGTGACGGGCACGGAGCAGGCCTACACCGCGATCGATACCAACTTCCCCGCCCGCTATCAATGGGAGTTCATCGTTCGGCTGCCGGGCGATGGCAGCGAGCGCATTGAAGTCCGTCCCCGCCGTACCCCCGCCGTCAAGGCTTGGGCAGAGCTGACCGACCGTTCTCTCACCTTCATGCGAGCCACCCGGGGCACCACCCGCGGCAAGCGCTACTGTCAGGTCGCACTGGCGGATGTCACCGGCCAACGGAGTCGCGATGTGGTTCGGTCTGACGAGCGGCACGACCTGCCCCGCTGGTTTGCCCCCCTGCGTGGTCGGATGCGGACTAAGCAGCAGGTGAAGCGAACCCGCGGCACCGACGGGGAAACGCTGGTGGTGCTGGTCGGGTCGGACGATCACGCTGGCATGATCCAGCTGTTCTTCGCCACCAAGGTGTGGGTCCTGAAGGAGCGCTTCGCCCTGACTGCCTGACCGGTCGCTGGCTTCCGCCGCCAGGCACCCGCCCGATCCCACGATTCCCTGCGGCGCACCGCCGCCCCATTGGCGCTGCGCCCGGGTTCCCGCCCTTACCAACCCCCGCGCCCGCCTCTAGTTTATCCGCCTCCCCTTTCCGGAGAACGTCATGCCCCTCTATTTCTGGCAAGCCTCCTACAGCGTCGACGGCACCAAGGGACTGGTCAAGGAGGGAGGTTCGAAACGCCGCACCGCGGTCCAACAGATGGTCGAGAAGGCGGGTGGCAAGCTGCACGCGTTCTATTACGCCTTCGGCGGGGACGATGTCTGCGGCATTGTCGAGTTTCCCGACCATGCGAGCGCAGCCGCGGTCAGCCTGGCGGTGAACGCGGCCGGCGCGGCGCACCTCCGCACAACGCTCTTGCTGACCCCCGAGGAGATCGACGCGGCTGTGAAGAAGACCGTCAGCTATCGGCCCCCGGGCGCCTAGCCGTTCTTCCGGTTATCGCGGTTTGATCACGGCTCCGGCAGCTTACCGCCGCGGCCGGGGCGGCCAACTTTCGACCACCCGGACAGCTGAGTGCTGTGGCTAAGCGCACCCGTCTCGCGCTCTGCTCCTGCATTGCCGGCGCCCTGTGGGGGTGCCTCGCCTACCTCCTCGGCGCCAGAGCCTTCGGCCAGGCCATCTGGGGCGGAGTCCTTGCGAGCCCGTTGATCGGGGTAACGGTCGGCCACCTCCTCCATTCTTCCTTCGCCGACGGCACCGGACGGCGCCGGATCCTCTGGTCTCTGGTCAGCCTGTACCTGGCCGCGGTGCTTTTCGGGACGTCGGTCGGTGTCTATGAGCTGGTCCTCCGGAGAAGTTCGGCCTCAAGCCCCACCGCCGTTGTCATCGAGAGCATCGCGGCGGTATTGTGGGGAGTCACGCTGACCGGCTTTCTCCTGTTTCTCTGGCCGCTTGCCTATCTGACCCACTGGGCGCTGGAATGGCAAGTCGAGTGACCACCAATGCGTGCTCCTCCTCGATGGTTCGATCGACCGTGGGCGTTCGAGCTGCCTCTCTCGCTCTTTCCCAACGTCGTCGAGCGCTTGCGGGGGACAGCGCCCCGGCTGGCGGAGCGGGTGGCGTCCCTTCCGGCTCCGATCCTCACTCACCGCGTTGATGGCGCCTGGTCCATCCAGGAAAACGTGGGGCACCTGCTCGATCTGGAGCCGCTGTGGTTGGCTCGCCTGAAAGAACTCCAGGCCGGTGCCCCACGACTGATGGCGGCGGATTTGCAGAACCAGCGGACCCACGAGGCCAACCACAACGCCAGGGACATCGACCAGCTTCTGTCCGGCTTCGGCGAGGCCCGCACCGCCCTGGTGGCCGCGCTGGAGGCGGCCGACGAGAACCTGGTCGCCCGTGTCGCCGTACATCCGCGGCTGGGCAAGCCCATGCGGCTTCTCGACCACGCCTACTTCGTCGCCGAACACGATGACCATCATCTTGCCACCATCTCGGCCCTCAGAAGGCGCCTCGCGCCGGGCTGAGAACCATGGGGCCTTGACGCCAACGGTCGCGGCCCGTATTCGGGAAGCATCGGTCCTGTGATGGTGGGAGACGGTTCATGAAAACCGAGCGCCTGACGGGCGTTCTGCTGGCGGGACACAAGGGTGCGGCAGTCGAAGTCGCTTTCGACCCGGCGATCCGCTGGTCGGTTCCGGCGGTTCGCCTGTGGCCAGGGCGTCACGGTCATAGGGTACAAGGCCGGCTGAACGGCATTGCCTTCGAGTCTGCGGTGGTTCCCCGAGCGCGCGGCTTCTTCCTGCTGGTCAGCGAGGAACTCATGCAGGCCGCGGGCCTGGCCGTCGGCGACTCGGTGCAAGTCACCCTGCAGTTGCATACCGCGGAGGCCGGGCGACGGCCTGGCCCACCCTCGCCGGCGCGTTCCCGACGGAGCCCCCGCCGCCCCCCAGTGACGCCCTGAGCGACTCCGAGCCGGGAGGTCGGGTCGGGGTACCATCATGTTTGTCGGTCATACCGCGCTCGCCCTTGCCGCCAAGACTCGCGCCCCACGGACCTCCCTCGGACTGCTCTTCGCCGCAGCCATGGGGCTGGATCTCCTGTGGCCACCGTTTCTGCTGCTCGGACTCGAGCGAGTCAGCATCGAACCGGGCGCTACCCCGTATACTCCTCTGGTCTTCGAGTCATATCCCTGGTCCCACAGCCTCCTCATGGCAGCGGTGTGGGGTGGCCTCCTTGCCGTAGTGAGCCGTCGCTGGACTCGGGAGGCGCGAGCTCCCGTGCTGCTCAGCGCCCTCGTGGTGAGCCATTGGTTCCTCGACATGATTTCCCATGGCCCGGACATGCCGGTCTGGCCAGGCCATTCCCCTCTGCTTGGGCTGGGGCTGTGGAACTCGATCCCCGCTACGCTGGTTGTCGAAGGCGGAATCTTCTGTGCCGGGATCTATCTGTACCTCAGGACAACCTCGCCGGTGGACCGCGCCGGCTCCATTGGATTGTGGGCCTGGTTGCTGTCCAGGGCGCGATGTGGGCCAGCACCCCGTGGGTGCCGTCTCCGCCCAGCCCGGGGGCCTTGGCCGGGTTTAGCCTCGGGCTGTGGCTCTTCGTGGTCTGGGCCTGGTGGGTGGACGCCCACCGGCAGCCTCGAACCGCCGGCGGTTGACCGGCGCCCAGCCGTCGGCCGTTGCCTCCGGCCCCAATCAGAGTACAGGTTTGAGCTTGGACCGGCTGCAATTCCACATCTGCCACAGCCGACGAGGGACCGTGCCATTCACTCGTGAGGATCTTCGTGCCTCCGTTGAGCGGGCCGGGGAGGCTCACTGGCGCGCGTTGGTGGCGCACCACGAGGAGGCCTACCCGCGCCCCACTCCCACCCCCGGCGGCGTCTGCCAGGCCGAGGCGGACCGGCTCAATGATCTCGGGTTGGCCGATCGCCCGGATCTAACCCTGAGCGAGTCCCGGGTTCAGCGCATCGGTTCTGAGGTGGAGATCACTCACGTCTTTAGGAAGACGCTGGACGGTGCCGAGGTGCTGACCGAACCGTTTCGCAACTACGCACCCGAGCCAGAGGGCTAGCGGGGCCGCCGGCAGCTCGGTCAATTGGTGCCAGACATCGTGGTTGTTCGGGCAGGTCCGGAGATCCGACTGTGGCTGCCGTCACCGAACTGATTCCCACTCCAGGCGGAGGTGAACTCACCGGCCGGTTCTTCTGGCCCGCGGCCGAGCCGAGGGCACTGGTGCTCGTGGTGCCGGCTGTCGCGTCGGCCATTTCGGCTTCTTCAAGCCCGAGTTCGAGCGGTCGCTGTGGCACGACTACCTGTTACCGCAGCTAAGCTAGGTTCCACACCTCCCGGGGCCTCAGGCCTCGAAGCTCACGCTCCTGTCAGCCTTGCCACCGAATACTGCCGGCTGCAGGTTAACCCCGGTGTGCCACACCAGCCGGACGAGTCCCAATCCCCCTCCTGCCATGCCATCAGTGCATCACGTTCTCGAGACGGCGCTCTATTGTGACGACGTCTCCCGCGCTGCCGCCTTCTATCGGCACACGCTGGGCCTGCAGACCCTCTTCGAAGACCGGCGGCTCGCTGCACTCGACGCCGGCCGCGAAACCGTCCTGCTGCTGTTCCGCCGGGGAGCTTCCACCGACGGCGTTCCTACCCCCGGCGGCCGGATTCCCGGGCATGACGGCTCCGGCCCGCTCCACGTGGCGTTCGCCGTGCCCCAGGCCGACCTTTCCGAATGGGAGGCTCGGCTGGCTGCCCAAGGCGTCGCAATCGAAAGCAGAGTCACGTGGGGGCGCGGTGGCCGGAGCCTGTATTTCCGGGATCCCGAAGGACACTCGGTTGAGCTGGTCAGTCCCGGGGTCTGGACGACCTACTAGGGGGTGGCCGGCCACACCTTTTCAACGCCATGGGGACCGTGGTCTCCGGCGAGGTGTTCTACGGCGTCCAGCCCGAGTCCTGACAATCGCTGGTGGGGCCGGCCTGGCCTCTCAACCATCGGGTGGTTCCCATGCATCTCTCCACGCTAGCCGCCGCATCGTTCGTGAGCCTGGCCGTCCTTCTTCTTCCACCTGCGACGCCCGGTGGCCCGCTCAACCAGGTCCGCTGGCTGGCCGGCTGCTGGCGCAGGGAGACGCCCCGCCTGGTCATCGAAGAGCACTGGATGCCGCCCCGGGGCGGTACGATGCTGGGCATGGGCCGTACCGTGCGCGATGACACCCTGCGGGAGTACGAGGTCGTCCTGCTGCGTGAGCACGGGCCGCAGCTGGCCTACGAAGCCCATCCTGGGGACCAGGCGCCGGCGACCTTCCTTTCGGAGCTGGTGACCGATTCGATGGTCGTGTTCGGCAACCCGGCTCACGATTTCCCCCAGCGCATCGGGTATCGGCGTGTCGGCACCGACTCCCTGGCGGCCTGGATCGAGGGATCCGTCGGCGGACGCTCCCGGAGGGTCGACTTCCCCTATCGCCGGACCAGCTGCGACGGCGATTGAGTCTGCCCAGCCCCGGCTTTGCCCGGAATCCGTTGGCCACCGCCATGAGCGGGCGCAAAAGCTCGACTGTCATCGGAGGGTGGTGATCGGTGGCCTCCGACCAGCTCGACTATCTTGCGGGCGACAGCTGGTACCATGCCTTTCACCTGCTGCGCACCTGATGTGGCGCCCCATCCTGGGGCGAGCGCCCGCGCCCCAGCTACCTCACCCTAGGAGAGTAGCCGAAGACCCGGCTCCGGAGCCAATCTCCTTGTCCAAGCTCTTGTGGTTCGTGGGTGCCACGGCGGGTGGGTGGCTCGGATGGTGGTTGGGCAGCCTGGCGGGGACCTTCGCGGCCTACCTCCTCAGCGTTGTCGGCACCGCCCTGGGTGTCTATTGGGCGCGTCGCTACACCGAAGACCACTTCTAGCGCCGGGCACCGGGCCGTCGGATCGCTTGCGCGGTCCTCGGTGAGCCGCGACGGATCGAATTCCTTCACACGAGGAGGCGCCCCGCGATGGCCCTCATTCTCGTCGCCCTGCTCGTCGGCCTCGTGCTGCCGGTTCAAGCCGGGGTCAATGCCCAGCTCGGCATCACCCTCGGCCACCCGCTGACGACGGCGTTCGTTTCATTTCTCGTCGGCACGCTTGCCCTCGCCGCCCTGGTGCTGCTTGCCCGGGTCCCCCTGCCATCCCTGCGCATAGTGCTCGAGACCCCGTCATGGTACTGGGTGGGCGGGCTGCTGGGAGCGCTGTACATCGCGGCCGCCGTGGTGCTCGCTCCACGGCTGGGTGCCACGACCATGATCGCGAGTGTCGTCGCGGGACAAATGCTCGCATCGCTGGTTCTGGATCACTTCGGCTGGGTCGGCTTCGCGGAACACCACGCCACGCCGTCCCGCCTGGCAGGGGTCATCCTGGTCGTGGCAGGAGTACTTCTGGTTCGACGTTAGACGGCTCGGCGGCCCGGCGGCTCGGCACCGACACGTCTGGAGCGGAGGCGGGTTCCCGGAACGATGCTCGGAGGTTCAGGGGAACGGATCGGGGGTGGCAAAAACACAAAGCCCCGTCCGGCGCAGTGCACCGGCGGGGACTATGGTTCCTGGCAGGTTCATCACCCGGTCTGCCATGATGCCCCGGGGCCCGAAGGCTATGCTCACTGGCCACAAGTATATCGCAGCGGCCCCGCGAACGCCAGTCCCCCTCCTCCCGGGCGCGGAGGCGTACGGCGGTCGGGCTAGGAGCACGAGGAGCGGATCAGGGTCGCAGAGTTGACGTTGCGGTTCCCAGCAGCGCGGGTTTTCTTGGAAGCTGCGAGTCCCGCGCGGAAGGAGGCGCTCCCTCCATGAGCAACCAGGTCGTCGCCCGCTTCCTCAACGGCCGACTCCTCAAGGGAACCAGTCTGGATGTCGATCCGGGCAAGCCGGTTTGCCACGTTCGACCCTCGACTGGGCCGGCCGAGGAGGTCATGCTGGCGGAGCTGAAGGCGCTCTTCTTCGTGCGGTCGCTCGAAGGCGACGCGCATCATGAGGAAGGCAGCCAGCCGGATCCGGCGGACCCGCGGCTTCGAGGCTCGGTGTCCGTCAAGGTACGTTTTCAGGACGGCGAAACACTTATCGGCCTGATGAACCGGTATCCGCCCAACCGGCCCTATTTCTTTGTGGTCCCGGTCGACCAGAAAAGCAACAACGTCCGGATCCTGGTCAACCGGGCCGCCGTTGCCTCCCTGGAGCCCGGCGTGGGCGCCTAGGGACGGCACCGCTCGCCTGCCGTGCATGCGCGCCATGATCCCTGATTCGCATCGAGCGTCAACCCTCTGGACTGGGCCATGGCCGACGACTGGCCGTTGACTCGGCTGGATGCCGATCGCCCGATCGCCCTTGCCCTGCTGAGTGACCTGCAGTCAAACCTCTGGGCTTCGCTTCGGCACACCCTCGATCTTGACCGTGTCACCCTGGCCGCGCTGTGGCTGAGCAACCTCGGGGGAATGGTGCTCACCGTCGTGTCCGGCAAACACTGGCTCCCCCTGACCGCAACCGTGGGCGCCCTCGGGGTGGTCGATTACTTCATCCATCGGATCTTCCGGAACAGTCGCGACGAGGCGCGCCGACTGGTCTTCCTGCTGACCGAGATCTACACCGATCACGGCCTGGGAAGCTACTTCGATCAGCTGCGCGAGGACTACTTCGTGGAACGGTACCGCCTGCGACTGGCGCTGTGCCCCATATTGTTCGCGCTCGCCGTGGGGCTGGGCCTGGCGTTTGGCCTGGGAACGTGAGCGATTTCACCCCTCTCCGCCTGCCGAGACACCACGATGATCAGCAAGGACCAAGTCGCATCCGGGATGCTGCGTGAGTGCGACATCTGCAAACACCTCTTCACCAAGCTCACCCCTGAGGCCTACGGCTACCGGCCGTCGCCTACCCAACGGACCACACTCGAGCTGCTTCGATACCTCTCCATCATCGGCATCGCGGGAGTCCGCTGCTTGGCAGAAAACAACTGGAAGCTGCTCGGCGAGTATTCTGCCAAGGTGAAGGACATGCCCGCCGAGGACTTTCCGGCTGCCATGGACCGTCAGAAGGGCGAGATCGCCGCCTTCTTCGCCTCAGTTTCCGAGCAGACCCTTGAGACGCAGAAGGCGCCACTCCCGGGCGTGGACCCGCTGCCGCTGGGCGAGGCAATTCTGGGAGGCCCGTTCAAGTGGCTGGCGGCCTACAAGCTCCAGCTATTCCTTTATGCCAAGGTCACCGGGGCGACGCAGATCGGTACCGCCAACGCCTGGGCCGGTATTGACTGGAGGGGTTAGATCCAACAGATCCGGCCGGCGGCCATGAGAACTCAGCGCTGTTCCTGCATGTAGGTAATGCCGGGCCGCAGCGCCTCGCGCCAAGCCAGGCCGACCGCGGGGGTGAAACCCGGATCATGCTCCCGGACGGACTGGAGCAGACTCTCGACGAACAGTGGATACCAGCTTGGGTCGATGTTCAGGCCTCGCGGTCCGTGCTTCTCGGCCAGTCGGGTCAGGAGGGTGGGTTCTTCCCTGGGCTGGGATGGAAAGGCAAGCAGCAGCCCGATGGCGTGCCGGAGGAGTTTGATCTGTCGCGCGAAATCGGTCCGGGCGAAGAGGGTCTCGGCCGCGGGGCAGGTCGCGAAGAAATGGCGGTAGAACCCCTGGAGAAAATCCGGGTTGGCCTCACAACGGGCATAGCTCGCCTTGGCGGTGGCGATCGGGTCAGGATCCATGGTCTCCCATGCCCGAGACCTGTTCTCTGTCTCTCATGAGGAATCCGAAGTGCATTTCGAGACCCTCGCCGTGCATGCCGCGGCCGCGGTGGATCCAGTCACCGGCGCAGTTGCGCCTCCTCTCCAATTCAGCACCACGTTCCAGCGCGCCCCGGATGGCTCCTTCCCCGGCGGTTACACCTACATCCGGGACAACAATCCCAATCGCGCTGCCCTGGAATCCGCCCTCGCCCAGCTGGAAGGCGGCGCGACCGGTATCGCGTTCGCGTCCGGCATGGCGGCCACCATGAGCGTGTTTCAGGCGCTCAACCCCGGTGACCACGTCATCGCGCCGCTGGACGCCTACTACGGTACTCCGAAGCTGCTGCGGGAGCACTTCGTTCCCTGGGGGCTGGAGGCGTCGTTTGTCGACATGTCGGATCGGGAGGCCATCGCGCGCGCGGCGCGACCTGAGACGAAGCTAATCTGGGCCGAGACCCCGTCCAACCCCCTGATCACGATCACCGACCTCCGCCAGGTGGCGCAGATCGCCCGTGAAGTGGGCGCGATCGCCGCGTGCGATAACACCTGGGCGACCCCATTCCTGCAGCGTCCGCTGGCGCTGGGGTTCGACCTGGTCATGCACTCCACCACCAAATATCTCGCCGGCCACAGCGATGCCATGGGCGGGATGCTGGTCGTACGCGAGGCAGGCCCGTTCGCCGACCGGCTGCGGCGCATTCAGATCGCGGGCGGAGCGGTTCCTTCCCCCTTTGACTCCTGGTTGATCGTGCGAGGGGTGCGGACCCTCCCGTGGCGCATGCGAGCCCACTGCTCGACGGCCCAGGCGGTCGCCCAGTTTCTCGACCAGCACCCGAAGGTGGAGCGGGTGCACTACCCCGGCCTCCCGGGGGACCCCGGCCACCAGGTGGCCTCCAGCCAGATGCAGCTGTACGGAGGCATGCTCTCTTTCGTCGTTTCCGGCGGCCGCCCGGCGGCGCTGGGCGTCGCGGCTCGCCTCCGGCTCTTCACCCGAGCCACCAGCCTCGGCGGTCCGGAGAGCCTGGTCGAGCATCGCGCCTCGATCGAGGGTCCGGCAACCCGCGCACCCGAGGGCCTGCTCCGAGTTTCTGTCGGGCTCGAGCACCCCGAGGACCTCGTGGCCGATCTGCGTCAGGCACTCGAATGAAACGGGCCACCCTCTTGCTTCCGGGCCTCCTGTGTGCCCTCGCCTGCGGCACGGGGGAAGGCCTGAAGCCTTTCCCGGCGCACCCCGGAGACTACCCGTACGCCTACGCGAGCCGCTCCTGCGCCCCCTGGGACGGTCCGGCGGTTATCATCTACCTCACTCGCGAGCCACTTGATTCGACCGGCGTGCCGTCTCCGCAAAGCTCGTTTGTCAGCGTGGCCATCTGGCGAAGCAGGACCGATCTGCCTGGGGCCTCGTTCTCCTGGCCAACATCGGAGCAGATCGGCACCGTTCTCCTCTGCCCCGGAACCGGCACCTGCGAACAGCCAGCATCGGCGCGCGTGCGGTTCCGGGCTGGTAGCTCACCCGATTCCGTCGATGGATGGGCCGATCTCCAGTTCCCGAGCGGTACGACAGTGCGAGGCCGTTTTCGGGCAGTCTGGGGCGGTCAGCCCGTCTTCTGCGGTTAGGCTCCGGGCCGCGGATGGCAGTCGATCGACGGTGCGACCCGGCACCGACTCCGGCTTGAGCCAGCACGGAGATCGTGCGGCCGTGGCTCCTCTCCCCGCCCCCGGAGGTCTGATGGTTCCCCCGTCACCAGCCGGACTCATCGACCTCAGTCATACGATCGAGCACGGGATGGTCACGTACAAGGGGCTTCCGGCGCCCCTGATCTGCGACTACCTCAGCCGCGAGGCCTCACGCTCGCGCTACGCTGCAGGAACGGAGTTCCAGATCGGCAAGATCGAGATGGTAGCCAACACGGGCACCTACGTGGACAGTCCCTTCCATCGGTACGCCGACGGCGCCGATCTGGCGGATCTTCCTCTGTCATCGCTGGCAAACCTCGAGTGCTTGGTGGCTCGTATCACGCCGAACCAGAACCGGGCCGTTGCCCACGTGCCATTTTCCGCGGCCGAAGTACGCGGGCGCGCGGTCCTGGTGCAGACCAATTGGGACCGCCACTGGCGTACCGAGGCCTATTTCGAGAACCATCCCCACCTGACGGGGGAACTTGCCGAGTGGCTGGTGCGAGCCGGGGCTGCGCTGGTAGGCATCGATTCCTTCAATATCGACAGCATCGACACCGGGGAGCGGCCGGTGCACAGCGTGCTGCTTCGGCAGGGGATCCCCATCGCCGAGCACCTGTGCAGGCTGGCGGCGGTTCCGGAGCGTGGGGCTCGCTTCTTCGCGGTGCCGGTCAAGGTGCGAGGGTTCGGAACATTTCCGGTTCGCGCGTTCGCCCTGACCGATTCTCCCAATCGGTCACAACCGACACACTGACCCGGCCACATGCAGCTCGAAGCCTGCATCGTCGATATTACCACCCTCGCCGCGGACGCCATCGTCAACGCGGCCAACCCGGAGCTGGCGCCGGGAGGTGGCGTGTGTGGCGCCATCCACCGGGCCGCCGGCCCTGAACTCGCCCGGGCCTGTGCCGACCTGGGCCCGTGCCCAACCGGCGAGGCTCGGCTGACCCCGGGGTTCCGGCTTCCAGCCCGGCATGTCATCCACGCGGTAGGCCCCGTCTGGCAGGGCGGATCCCAGGGCGAGGGGGGGCTGCTCGCGTCTGCCTACAGCTCCGTCCTGCGTATCGCAGGCGAGCATGGACTTCGCTGGATCGCGTTGCCGGCGATCTCCACCGGGATCTATGGGTTTCCCCTCGGGCTCGCGACCGAGATCGCGATTCGGACGGTGCGGGCCGAGGGACCCAAAGCAGGCCTCCAACGAATCACCGTTGCCTGCTTCAGCCCTGAGGTGCTCGCAGCCTACCGGGCTGCCGGGGTTCCGGCCTGACGCTCCTGCTACTTGCCATGACCGCCAGCGGTCCGCACTGTTCCCAACGTGGCGGTCGCGCACCGGAGGGCTCGCTGACTCCCGAAGAACTGGAGGCACAGTACGACGCCCGGGGCCTCCGGCGGGGGCGACGGCTGCTGCTCGCTCCGCCGGCGAGTCGGGAGCTGATTGCCGCAGCGCGGCTCGAGGGCGTTCGTATTCTTGGAATCAACGGCTTCGACCCCGAAGATTCCGCGGTCCGTCCGCGACCCGAACATTCCGTGGACCTCGCAGCCACGATTGGCGACTGTTGGACCGAAGCCGATGCGCACATTGGCGCTCGATCGGACGCAAACCTGCTTTTCGAAGTGGTGCTGGACTGGCACTACCAGGCCGACGGCACTTCGTGACCCTTCCTCGTCCCGAGGACCCAATGACCCCGGCAGCCCGTTCCCTCCAGGTGTTCGCCGCATACCTCCTGGTCCTGAGTGTCGTCCTGCTGGTCGCTCCCAATCCCCTGCTCCAGCTATTCGGACTCCAGCCAACCTCGGAAGTGTGGATCCGGGTCATCGGCATGTTGCTCGCCTTCCTCTCGGTGTACTACCGATTGGCGGCGCGACTGAACCTGGTGCCGTTCTTCGTTGCAACGGTACTCACCCGAGTGACCGCCCCTCTGTTCCTCGCCGGCTTCGTTCTCGCCGGCTGGGTCCGTTGGCCCATCCTCCTGTTCGGGTTGATCGACGCCGCCGGAGCGGTCTGGACCTGGCAGAGTCTTCGCCACCGCAGTGCAATGGTCTGAAGGGCGCAGACCACTCAAACCGTGCCTCGGCTCTCCACGGCGTTGCAACGGAACTCTCTCCGGTGCATCTTGCGCAAGACCCCCGCGAGCAGGGTGGATGGTTCCCTATCAACCTCTGCCTTCAGTCTCATGCCTCTCGCTCCCCCAGCGCTTTCCCCCGACTCGGACGTATTCTGGCGGCATGTTGTCACCGCGGTCCTGTGCGGCGGCGCGATCGGTGTCGAACGCAAGCTCCGAGGCAAGGTTGCCGGGATCCGCACCAGTATCCTCATCTGTCTCGGGACCTCCATCTTCGTCGCGCTCGGGGCCTCTTTCAGTCCCGGGGAGTCCGACCCCGCCCGCGTCCTGGGACAGGTCGTCACCGGGATCGGCTTCCTCGGCGCCGGGGTCATCCTCGCCCGGGAAGGACGCATTCAGGGGGTGACCACCGCGGCCGTCATCTGGGTTCTCGCCGCTCTCGGCTCCCTGGTCGGGCTCGGGCACCTGGCTGCGGCAATCGTCCTCACCCTGGTCACGATCGCGGTCCTGCTCGGAGTGGAGAAGTTCGAAGGGTTCTCGGGGCGGCAGGGGACGACTCGCCGCCCAGAGGAGACGGAAAGCCACGATTCGGACTAGACCCGGTCCGCCGGGTCAAGGCTGGCGTTCATGACCGTGCTCCGGAACGTTCTGCTCCCATTCAGCAGCCACCGCACCCGCTGGTACACCGTGACCCGGCCTCACTATCTTCGGGACCGCCCCTGATACGACGGTCGCGACCGGGACGACTGCGGGTGCGTGTTTCGGTCTCCGGCTGGGGGACCATGACAGCGGCACCGTGCGGAGCGATCTGGCTCACCGAGAAGCTGTTGTTGGTGGAAGTCTGGTTGGGGCGCGTGCCGGCGTCCGCCCTGCTGATCGCCGTGGACGCCCGGCGAGTGATACCTCACGAGTTGGCCGGCTCGACGAATCGTCGCGGGATTGCGCCGAGTCGCCCGAAGCGCCCGGCGCACGACATGATCTCTGGCGGGTTTCGACCATGTCCCACTACCATCTCGCGCAGGTCAACATCGCCCGGTTGGTGGCCCCGCTCGATTCTCCGGAGCTTGCCGGCTTCGTCGCGCGCCTGGCCGACGTTAATGCCCTGGCCGACCGGGCATCAGGCTTTGTGTGGCGCCTCCAGACCGAGGAGGGCGACGCGACCGCACTTCGTCCCTACGAAGATGATCGTATCCTGGTCAACCTGTCGGTCTGGACCGGCTTGGAACCTCTGCACCAGTTCGTCTTCCGGAGTGACCACGCCGAGGTCATGCGCCAGCGCCGGGCGTGGTTCCAGCGGATGGTGGAGGCCTACGTTGCACTGTGGTGGATCCCCACGGGGCGCCGGCCCTCGGTTCAGGAAGCCAAGGAGCGGCTGGAGCACCTCCGTACCCACGGCGAGACCCCGACGGCCTTCTCGTTCCACCGACCATTTCCACCCCCGGACACCCCGCCGGCCGGCCCACTTGCGCCGCTTGCGGACGAATGCCCGGCAACGTCCTAACCTGGCCCGGGTGACCAGGCGGAGGCGCTGCCCACCCGCGCCCATCGAGCATCCACTCAGAGTCCCCTCGCTGAGCACGGCTCCGAACCATGTCCCAGCTCCTCATCCGAGATGCCGAAGTGAGCGACGCCGCCGAGCTGGCACCCCTCCTGGAGACCCTCGGCTACCCAGCCGACGTGCCCGCGCTTCGGGAGCGACTGATCCGTCTCCAGGCAACTGATCCTACGGGGAGGGTCATCGTCGCCCATCTGGGCGGCGCACTCCTGGGATTCGCCACGCTTCACTGCACCCCGGCGCTTCACCGCCCGACCTGGGTGGGCCGGATTACCGGCCTCGCCGTGATGGCCGAGGGACGCAGGGCCGGGGTAGGACGCCGCCTGGTCGAGGAGGCGGAGCGCTATTTTGGCTCTCTGGGGCTCACGCGCGTCGAAGTCACCAGTGGGCCGGCCCATGAGAGAGCCCACCCATTCTATCGCCACCTCGGTTATCGCGACGAAGGCATCCGTTTCGCCAAGTCACTGCTCTAGCCAGGCCGCTGTCGAGCATTCGCCTCCTGAGTGCCGATTCCCGAGCATGCGACTCCCCGGCATCCCTGAGCATCCTCCCGGCATCCGCGCATTCCGGCATCCGGCGGGTGGTCCCGACCCCGGCACCAAGGCCCGAGCGCCAGGCCTCGGTATCCCCCGAACCTTGAGCCCGCATGTCCGCTCGACTGGTTCACCTGCGCCGACTGGCAGTTGGGCTTCAGGCCCTGGGCTTCCTGCTCGTAGGCGTGGTGATCTGGCTTGATGAATACCTCGACCTGCCCCGCTGGCTGTTTCACGCCCAGCCCACCCCATTTCGACCGGAAGAGTCGGCCTTCGAAACGGCCCTGCTGGCCATCGTGGCCCTGGCCAGTCTTGCGGTGACCACCTCCCTGTTTCGCCGCTGGGCTCAGGCCCAGTTCAGCGCCGCATTCTGCATCTCCTGTCAGCGCATTCGGAATGGAGACGAGTGGACCACTCTCAGCGAGGTCCTTCAGTCCGACCAAGGAGACGCCCTGGTTTACGGACTGTGTCCGTCCTGCACACCCACCGCCCTTTCTCCACCCTTTCGCTCCGAATCCGCCGCCGCCCAGCTGACCCACTGAGCCCGAGCTGGCGCCCGGCTGCTCGCCAGGAAACATTGTCTTGATGATTGACTCCTCGGTGCTCCCTGCCCGGCCACGAGGGCCGGGGGGCCGGGATCGGGCGAGAGTGCCGCTGCGGCGCGCGCCTTCGTCGATTCGCTGTACGATCTGGGTGCCGATACTGTGTATGTGCTGAACGTTCAGCAGGACAGTGCGTGGATTGCGCGGGAAGGCTGGGCATACGCCGATGCCATCCTGGTGGCACTGCCCCGCCAGGAGAACATGCGTCGGGCTCTCTTCGAGCGAGGCGCACGGGAGGCACGCCGGGAGGGCTTTTCGCCCGACGTTGACGACGGGCAGCGGTATCTCTACCTATGGTGGGACTAGCGGATCGCCCCAAGCGGCCGGTTCCCAGTCAGATTGCCGGTAGCGCGCCAATCGGAGGGCCGATGCCTCTCCCAGGACCATGGTCAGCCACGTTGCTGGCGCTCTGCGTGCTGGGTTGTCTGCCCGGGCGGGATCGGCCTCTACCCCTGCAGCAGGGACTGGCCGGCACGATCGCCGCCCTCCCGTGGGATTCGGGTCCCCCGGGCTGGGACGCGTTCTGCGGTGCGACCTCCCCGTGCGATTCGCTCCTCGTGGAGCCCAGAGTCGTCCGCCTGCCCACCCCTCCGCCGGCGTTCTTCGTCCCAGCCGTGAGACCCCGCGCCCTCGATTTGAGCGCTCTCCCCTCCGCGGAGTTCCGGCTGGCCGGCCGACCCACCCGCTTCGCGGACTGGGGAGAGTGCCTGGATCGCCGCCACGATCCCACCTGGCCCGACCGGCGAGTCGCCTGTGTCGCCCTGGGAATTGCGGCGGGCACGGGCGACACCGTTCTCGTCGCGGTTCTGGCGATCACTCCGTCCGGAGATCTCCGGTGGCCCAGGCTGCGGCTCCTCGCCGGGGAGCGTCACTGGCAGGTACAGCGGGTATCGATCGGCGGGGGCTAGCCACGAGCCAACGACGAGCAGCGGGCAACACCGGAACACCCGCCGTGCGGCCCTGAGTGAAGCGGCTATCTTCCCCGGGGCGGTACCGAGCACCCGGGCCAGGTCGAGCCCTCCCGGCATGCTCACCCTCTGCAATGCTCCGGGAGCTCCGCGCATGGGCCGGCTTTCCCTGCTCTTCCTGGTGACGGTCTTCCTGGCCTGCTCCCCCGCCGATCGCCCCACGGAGGACCGCCCCATGCCGGCGCGGATCTCGCTCGATCAGTTCCAGGCCCTGCGCTGGCTGCAAGGGACCTGGCGAGGCTCGGAAGCGGGGGCGCATTTCTTCTTCGAGAGCTATGCATTCCTCGACGACTCGACCATCAAGAGCTTCAGCTACCCCGACTCGACCTTTGCTCTCGCCGACGACAGCAGCCTCATCGCCTTACGGAATGGCGAGGTGACCTCGAGTGAGGGATCTGCCACCTGGATCCTCACGGGACTCGACAGCACGGGTGTCCGCTTCAAACCGCTCAGGAACGCTAGAAACAGCTTCGTCTGGACCCTGGAGTCCCGTTCCGCCTGGGCAGCCAGGCTGAGCTGGCGCGACAGCACTGGCACCGTGCAGGAGCGCACCTATCAGATGGAGCGGATAGGTTCCTGATCCGGGTGCGGTTCGGTTCAGCAGCAGGGGTCGCAGGCTGGGATCTGTACCATCGGTACCGCCCGGCCATACCCCCACTCTCCTGGAGGCTGTCCATGCGGCTGGGCAATCGATCAATGGATGAATGGATCGCGGAGTATGCGCACAGTCACCAGCATCCGTTCAATCGCTTCTGCCACACGCTCGGAATCCCGATCATCACTCTCTCCATCATCCTGCTGCTCGGCTCGCTGGCCGTTCACGGGCTGTGGCCGTGGGGTCTGGGACTGTTCGTCGCGGGCTGGATGTTCCAGTTCCTGGGGCATTTCGTCGAAGGGAAGCCGCCCGAATTCCTCAAGGACTGGCGGTTCCTGCTGGTCGGCCTGCGCTGGTGGGTTGCCAAGCTGAAAGGCCGCGCCTAGCCGCGGCAAGGAGAACTCGACAATGCGAACCCGTTGGCTTGCCCTGCTGTCATTGGCACTGCTCGCCTGCTCCTCCTCGACCAAGGCCAGTACCGGGCGCACTGAGCGGGAAACGGACAGTGTCATCGCCAACTCTCAGGTCCCGGGGGCGTCAGCGGTCAAGCAGGCGCTGAACGCGGCCGACAGCGAGAGCGGCCGGATCGCGAAGCAGGACTCGATCGCGGCCGCCCCGTGAATGACCGGGCACCCGCTGGTGAGCCCCGTAGCGCGGGGGACGGACTGGCGATCCACCTGAAACCATGGAACATTGATCCGCAGCGGCAGGCGGCCTGGGCGCATTCATGATCCATCCGCGTCCTCGGCCTGCGGTCCGACCCCGGGAGGGATACCATGAAGAGTCCAGGCCCACTTGACGACGCACTCCTGGGCCGCCAGGCGAAGATCCTCCGGTGCGGGGTTGCCCGGGTGGTGGGAAGAACCGGAGTGATCGTCGAGATCGCCCACGCCAGGCGCCCTGCCTCGGGCCCGGTTCAGGAGCGGGTCACCCTGGATGTGCCCGGGCATGGCGAGATCATCTTGGCGAGCGACCAGATCGAGCTGGTCACGGCCTAGCCGATCCTCCCGGCTGCGTCATTCCGCGGGAGTCCGCACCATCGTCGCTGCAGTCTGCGCTGGAGATCGCCATGCACGCCGCGGGCCTGCCCCGTCGTGAGGGGTCCGGTCCGATTCGTGATCGAGCGTGGAATCGGCGCCTGCGGAAGTTGAGCCGCAGTCGGATCAGACAAACGGCCAAGCCTCCAAACCGGGAGTGCCGGTGCCCGACATCCGCCACCAGCTGCAGATCGCCGCCCGCCCCGAGGCGCTTTTTCCTCTCGTCACGTCCGCTGCCGGGTTCGCCGAATGGTGGGCGGAAGCTGTCAGGGAGCTCGCCGATCCCTTGTCTGGCGTGGAGCTCAGGTTCTTCGGCGGAAGGACAGTCTACCGTCTCCGGCCCCAGACCTTTGTGGCACCGACGCAGGCAGCCTGGCTGTGCGAATCAGGGGAGGAGTGGGCAGGCACGCAGGTGACGTTCATCCTGGCCCGCAGGGAGGCCGGGACGCTGCTGCATTTCGTTCATGCCGGCTGGCGTCAGGAGACCGACTACTTCGTCAGCTGCAACACGACGTGGGGGGCGCTCATGTTCCGTCTCCGGGCAGTCGCGGAGGGGCATCCTCAGGGCCCCCTCTTCACGTCTCAGGGTATCGGGTACTGAAGCCCGGGGCGGCGGCCGCCCCCTGTCGCCAACCCGCGGGAACATAAGACATCGTGCGGCTGGTGGTTGCGCCAAGCCGTCCCCAGTGAGGCACGCGCCCGTTTCCCATGCGAGAGAGCCAGCCATCCTCACCGTTCAAGGTCAGTCTTCGCGAACAGCTGGCTACGATTCACCAGCACTGGCGTCCGCAGATTGTCGCCGAGCTCAACGGGCAGGCCGTGAAGCTGGTGAAGTTCCGGGGCGAGTTCGTGTGGCACCACCACGAGGAGGAAGATGAGTTCTTCCTGGTGCTCGACGGCTCCTTCCGGATGGAGTTCCGTGACCGCAGCGTCGACCTGATGAAGGGAGACTTCCTGGTGGTTCCCCGCGGGGTCGAGCATCGACCGGTCGCAGCGGAGGAAGTCGCTGTGCTTCTCTTTGAGCCGGCCGGCACCCGGAACACCGGCAACGTGGATCATCCGACCCTGACCGCCCCACGCCCTTCGCCAGGGTAGACAACACGGGACTCATGCATGCCCGTGCCGTACGGAGAGCGCGTCACCTCGAAGCAGAGCCCGCTCTTGCGGGCCGACTCCCCGGTCCCATCTTAGTCGCTCGGGTTCGGTCGTGTGGCCCACCTCACTTCACCTGGAGCAATCATGGATCTCACGACTCTGCTGGTGCAGGTTATTTCCGGCGCCGTGGGCGGAAATGTCGCCGGCGTGCTCAACAAGGCCAAGAGTCTCGGACCGCTGGTGAATACCATTCTGGGCGCTCTGGGCGGCGTGGGCGGCGGGCAGCTCCTTGGCCAGGTCATCACCAACATGTTGGGGAACGCCACGGCCGGGAACGTGAGCAGCTCGGCCATCGTCGGACTCTTGCTGCCGTTGATTGTGAGTTTCTTCAAAAAGTCGTCATGAGCCACGGGGTCGCTCGCGCTCCGGTCGCGGCTGACCGTACTCCCCGCCGGGCTCGGTCCGCCGGGAGCCACGCGCTTGACGGGAGCCGATGGCCGGCCACCCGTTCTCCCGGCAGAGCGGGGCCGGTCATATCGCGCGATTGGCGGAGACATTGACCAAGGTGACGATCGTGCCGGCGTCCTTCCCGGCTGACCTCGCTCTGGTTCGCGATTTGTTCAGCGAATACGCCGCCGGCCTCGGGATCGATCTGGGCTTCCAGGACTTCGCCACCGAGCTTGCGACGCTGCCCGGCAGCTATGGCCCACCGCGTGGCACAGTGCTGCTGGGTCGAAGGGAACAGGCGGTAGCCGGTTGTGTCGGGGTCCGACCACTCGACGAGGTTGTCTGCGAGATGAAGCGGCTCTATGTCCGTCCGGAGTTTCGTGGATCCGGCCTCGGGCGCCGGCTCGCCGAGGCGGCTATTGTCGCCGCACGCCGAACCGGATATCGCACCATGCGACTCGATACCCTGCCGTCGATGCGACAGGCCCAGGCTTTGTACACCGAGCTTGGTTTCCGCGACATTCCGCCCTATCGGTACAATCCGATCGCCGAGACGCGCTATCTCGAGCTGGGGCTTGACCCACTTCCGTAGTCCGCTCCCCACCTGGCCCCGTCCCTCCCGGTGACCCGTCCTTCAATGCCTCAGGCGCGCCTCCCGGGCCGGGGGTCCCTCACCTCGCATCGCTCCGGCCCCCTCCTGGTGGCCTTGCCTCGGCGGGTCCCCGCGCGCAGCTTATCGGGCAGTAGTTACCAGCAGCCCCTCGGCTTCCGAGGTGAGGGAGGCTGATGTCTGCGCCCGCTGCAAACTCTCCGGAGCATCCCGTGGTCGATCGTCTCTGGCGAGCCGGTATTCGGCTTTTGCTCTGGCTGGTTGCACTCCTGCTTCTCGTCGTCTCGTTGATCCAGGACCTTCCCCTGGGCATGAGCACCCGAGCCGGTCTCCTGACCATTCTCCTGATCGGCCTTGCGCTGTACTGGCTCTTCATCGACCTGGGTTATCGGCCCCTGCTGCTTTTCCAGCTGGTGCTGTTTTCCACCGCCCTGGCCCTGATTGGCGCGAAGGTCTTCCTGGTCGCCATCGGTATCCACCGACTCTCCATCCTGCGGCGTACGGCGTTCTGGCTGGTGTTTCTTGGGGCCATCTGCGGCGGGGCCAATGTCCTGATCACTTTTCTGAACCTGTTCCGCCCCTCGGCCCGATCGTCCCAGCAATGAGCCATCTCCGCCCACCGCCGCAACTGGTGCCTGGTGAGGTGCGTCCGGGGTGAGCCGAAATCGGAGAAAGCGGATGCGCCTGGCCCGGAAGCCGCCTAGCAACCAGTTGGAGACCGTCCCCGGCGTGGGTCCCGGCATCGCGCGAGATTTGCGCGATCTCGGCGTCACCTCGGTCAGTCTGCTCCGCCGCCGGAACCCCGAGCGCCTGTATGCCGCGCTCAACCGGGTGCGCGGGATCCGCCAGGACCCGTGTGTGTTGTACACCTTCCGCTGTGCTGTGTATTTCGCGCGGAGCCGACGTCCCCGGCGGACCCTGCTCAAGTGGTGGAATTGGAAGGGTAGAACGCTGACCGACGTGCCCCAGTCGTAAGGATCCCACTGGCAAGCGCCCCCCGGACCCGTCCTTCGAGCCCGCCGTCCGACCGCCACCCCCGGAGCGGGGCAGACGCGAGGTGACCATGGCATTCGACGCCCAATACTTCACGACCCGGCTGCCAACCCAATTCAAGGATGTACCAGGCACCCCCGTTGTGCGGATGATCCTCCACGACGGTCGCGAGTTCCTGGTCCGGGAGATCAAGGAGGCGGCACCGGGTTACGTCATGCTGGACATTCATGCCCCGCAGGGTCAGGCACGGGGAGGTTTCGAATTCCCGCCGGCTGTTTCCCTGGTTGAGACGCCCACTGCCCCCACCGCGATCGCCTACGAGGCGATCGCCCAGGTCTACATTCAGGCTGCCTCGACCGATGCGGCGAGCCGACTGGGGTTCCAGGCGTCCGCCGGCAGCAAGCGTTAGGGGCCGCGGTCGCGCCGCGGGCCTGGTCGGAGGGGAACTGCCCTACCGCCAGTGTCCGTCAAGGTAGTACCAGCCTCGACGGCCATGATGCCAGCGGCCCGGCACCCACCGATGGTACCCACGCTCGACCGGGACCCAGTGCCCGGGCACCCAGACGTAGTCAGCCTGGTCCCATCGCCAGTGGCCGCCGATCCAGACATGGCCCGGGCCCGGCCGCACGGTAACCACCTCGACCCGATCGGGGGGCGGCCGTCGGCTGGCGTATACAGCCCCGGGAGGGGGCGGGGATCCACAGCCGCCGATCCAGATGCCGGCGGCGGTGAGCACGAGTGCGGCAGCTGCCAATCGGGCTTTCGCACGCATCAGAGCCCTCCGCGGAGAAGGGGGAAGGTTGGTCCATCTGGCACTGCAGGATGCAGCCGGCGGAGCCACGTTAAACCGGTATGGCACCCGCGAGAGAGTCTCAGATCGGGTCGCTCCGGGCTGGCGATCGAGGGGAGAGTAGCGCCAAACCCGGGTCCGGAAGACATTTCGGCATGCTCTTTCAGGGAACGCAGACAGCTGTCGGCGCCCCATCTGCGCACCGCCGTGCCGGGCCACCGGAAGCGGGCCGGTGACCGGCCTGAGCCTCGGAGGGCGGGGGCGCCTGGTGTTGGGCCTGGCGTGCGTGGAGATCCTGCTCGCCGCGTTCATCTACGTTCGCGGGTTCCCCTATTTCGGCAGCGAGCTCGTCTCCAACGCGCCGCTGTGGGAGATCCCGCTTGCGTTGGTGCACCTGCCGGGAATCCAGCTGCTGTCGATGATCGGGTTATGTTGCGGATTCCGGAACGGGCTGGTCCTCACCCACGTGGTTCGCGGCGGCCACATTCCGATGCAGCTGGCCGGCACCGGCATCCTCGCCGCCACCAACTGGCTGTGCTGGCTCGGGGCTGTCTGGCTGGGAAGCTCGGTCTGGCGCCGCTACCGGGCCCGCTCCGCGCCACCAGCATCACAGGCGCCCGGAGTTTGACAGGCTGTCGAGGGCGTTCCCCAGCAGCCGGCGCCACACACCAACGAAACCCGGGCTGTCCACCCTGTCAACTCCGCGCATGTGCACCCTCGCTCATCTCTTCGACAAGAATCGCGCCTGGGCTGGCCGGGTTACAGAGCGGGATCCCACTTTCTTCCACGAGCTGGCGCAGCAGCAATCGCCGCGCTACCTCTGGATCGGCTGTGCCGACAGCCGAGTACCGGCCAACGAAATCGTTGGCCTGCTCCCGGGTGAGCTGTTCGTGCACCGGAACGTCGCGAATGTGGTCGTCCATACCGACCTGAATTGCCTTTCGGTAGTGCAGTACGCCGTCGACGTGCTCCACGTGGAGCATCTCATCGTGTGCGGTCATTTCGGATGCGGGGGAATCCAGGCGGCATGGAGCGGACAGCCGCTCGGGCTTATCGACAACTGGCTGCGCCACGTGCAGGATGTCGCGGACCGGCATCGAACCTTTCTGCACTCCCTCCCCGACGATCAGGCAAGGCTGGATAGGCTCTGTGCGCTCAACGTGCTGGAGCAGGCCCAGAATGTCTGCCGCACCACGATCGTCCAGGATGCCTGGCGTCGGGATCAGCCTCTGGCCGTCCACGGGTGGGTCTATCGACTCCAGGACGGGTTGCTTCGAGACCTCGGCTTCTGTGTGAGCGGGCTGGGGCAAGTGGGCGAAAACTACCGCGGCGCTCTCGCGAAGATCGTTTCTCATGCCGCGGCCGATCTGGGAGGTGTCGAGCAGTGACCGAGAAGTCTCGCAGTCAGGGGCGTCTGACCATCGTGCCGTATCGTCCGGAGTTCGCGGGAGCCTTCCGGGAGCTCAACCGCGAGTGGATCGAGCGGCTGTTCCGGCTCGAAGCGGCGGACGAAGAGGTCTTTGGTGACCCCGAGCGTACCATCCTCGCACCGGGGGGACAGATCTTCTTCGCCTGTCTCGACGCCGAGGTGGTGGGCACGGCGGCGGCCGTGTGTCACGCCCCACACAGCTTCGAACTCGCCAAGATGGCCGTCATGCCCGCCGCACAGGGTCGGGGCATCGGGCGGCGCCTGGCCGAGGCGGTGATCGCCTACGCCCGTTCGGCTGGGGCGGAGCGGCTCTTTCTGCTCACCAACCGCAAACTGCCCGCCGCCATCGGCTTGTACGAGCAGCTCGGCTTTCGGCATCACGAGCTGCCCCCGGACACCGGCTATGCCAGGGCAGACGTCTACATGGAGCTCGCCCTCTAGAGTCGACTGGCCTTCCAGGGTCACCGGCCTATGTTTGAGGTGCAGCGTGACCCGGAGGTGCAGTGCCGTCTCAGGTGCTCCCGCACCAGGCATTTCTCTCCGAGCATCGGGCCGCGGTGCGGGAGTTCATCAGCGCCGTTCGGCAGCTCGATTCCGGAGCGTGGTTGAGGCCGGTTGGACCCCGTAAGTGGTCCCCCGCGCTGATCACCGCGCATGTCACCCTGTCCATCGAAGCTTTTACCGATGAGACCGCCGGGCGGGCTCATATGGCCACAGTGATGAACGCCTGGAAGCGCTTCGTGGCGCGAACCGTCTTCCTCAGACGGTTACTCAGAACCGGAATCTTTCCGGTTGGCTTCCACGCTCCGCGGGAGACCCGGCCGTCGTCGACCCCATCCCCCCAGGCGGAGGCGATCGCGGCCCTTGGAGAAGCCGTCACCGCACTGGAGTCCACCCTTGCCGTTCACCCTGATCCGGTCCACTGCCGGATCACCCACCCCTATTTCGGTCGGCTGCCGCTCATCACGGGCCTGCAGCTTCTCACCCTGCACGCCCGACACCACCAGGGGCAGCTCCCCCGGCGGGCGGGCGGCTTACCTCGGTGAGCTGGCCGCAACAGTCTGCGGAATTCCTTCGGTCGGCCGGGGGCCTCTCCGGACCGGTACTGGCCGGTGGTTCGGCATCCGCACAGGGCCGGGGCGGCGCAGGGGGCGTTCGCTGTCGAGCGGCTGCTGCGGAAGGGTTCTGACCCCGTGCCCCGCGTCCTGATTCAGCGGCTCGTCGTGCCGGACGACGTCATCGACGTCAACGGCCACGTGAACAACCTCGCCTACCTCCAGTGGATGCAGGATGCCGCGATCGCCCATTCGGAAGCGCGAGGATGGCCGGTGGCCCGCTATGTGGAGACCGGCACCGGCTGGGTGGTGCGGTCGCATTTCATCGAGTATCTGGTACCGCTCTTTCGAGAAGACCACGTCGCCCTGCTTACCTGGGTGACTACGATGCGGCGAAAGAGCTCCGCCCGCCGATTCCTGTTCTGGCGGGAGCGCGACCAGCAGGTGATCGCGCGCGCGGAGACCATCTGGGTGTTCGTGACTGCGGCAACCGGCCGACCGGCGCTCATTCCATCGACGCTGGCGTCGGCTTTCGAACTCGTCCCTCCCGACGAGGAAGTGTTGTCGCTGGTGCGAAAGCCGTCGGCGGCGGCCGATCGGGTGCCATCGTGAACGAGGCCACGCGCCGTTTTGACGGAGGGGACTTGGCGACCCGCCACTTGTGATGCAGCTTTACCAGGTGTGCCCTGGGTTTAATCGACCCCGGACCATGGCCAGTTGACAGATTCCCAAGACCGGACTCCACCATTCTCCCGCTCCTGGCACCGGATTCCCCACTGGTCAAGCTCCTGGTCGAGAAAGCCAAGGAGCGCGAGCGGCTTTATGCGGGCACCGAACGTGGACCCACCGCGGCCGACCAATTGCAGCTCGAAGGTCGGCATCTGGCCTACCTGCTGAATACATCCTTCTGGGCAAGCCTGCGGCATGAAGAAGGTCCCCCCGCCAGGGGCGCCCTTACCATCGCCGATCGAACCGTCCCCGGCGGGCTTCGCTTCCGGGAACCGGTGATCCTCACCCAGGAATCAATCGTGCAGCTGACCCCGGCACTCGGGCACGCCCTCGCAGCCGTTGAGCTCTCGCCCGACGGAATGCCCCAGGTGTGGGGCGTGCTGGAGGCCGCGCCGCCATGGCAACCGGTGATCCGTATCGCGGGGCCCGCCCATATCGTGGTGTCGCAGGACAAGGACGTGCTGGGCCTCATCCGCGGCGGCGAGACCCACCTGGTCCGCGGCGGGCCACATTCCCTCATGGACGTGATCGGCGGGACTCTGGATCATGGAGACTCGGCACCATCTCCCGATCGGATGGCCAAGGTCGAGCATCTCCTCAAGGTGGTCGCGACGATGCACCGCCATGGCAAAGGCGGCACCATCGTCGTCGTCCCGACGGCGGTCGGGGAATGGCCCGATTCCGTGCGCATGCGCTACCCCCTCGACGAGCGCTCGAGCGGGATATCGCGATCGCGCCTCGTCGATCAGGACGATATCTCCCCCGAGCGTCCCGAGGGCCGCGGCCGCACCTCGGCGCCGGACGTCCCGGGCCTGCTGCTGCCCCGGACCAGCCGGTCCCAGTCCCTGCTCGCCGACCTGAGCCAGCGGCTGCTGGTGCAGATGGGACAGCTCAGTGCGGCGGAAGGCGCGGTGGTGATTGGAGACGATCTGACGTTGTTCGGCTTCGGGGCCGCGCTGGAGCCACCGGAGGCCGAGGTCACCCTGTCCGTCGTGAACGCGGTTACCGGTCAGGTGGAGCACGACCGCACGGCGTTGAGCGTCGGCAACGGGCGTCACGCCCTGGCCGCCCGCTTCGTGTATCACCACCCTCAATGTCTCGCCTTCGTCGCCACCCCGGACGGGAGCATGACGCTGTTCGCCTGGGCCGCTCAGGGGCGACCCATCACCGCGCTGACCCACCTGCAGGACCTGCTCGCGGAGTACTGACGCCGCAGGGTGCATCGACGACCTCCGATTGTGGCCTTCAAGGACCATTTCTCCGAACGTGCGTCGCTCTACGTCCAGGCGCGACCGACATATCCTCCGGCGCTACTGGCCGAACTCGCGCGTCTGGCACCGGATCGCGACGCGGCCTGGGACTGCGGTACGGGCAATGGGCAGGCTGCGCTGGGACTGGCTGAGCACTTCGCTCAGGTGACCGCGACCGATCCGAGTCTTGCCCAGCTTGCCGAAGCGCCGTCCCACCCCAGGGTCAACTTCCGGGAAGGGCCAGAAACCGGGAGCGGGCTTCCCGATGCATCAGTCGCATTGGTCACGGCCGCCCAGGCGGCACACTGGTTCGACCTGGATGCCTTCTATGCCGAGGCGTTGCGGGTCCTGCGCCCCGGAGGGATCCTGGCGTTGTGGTGCTATGGGCTCTGTCGGGTGACCGCTGAGATCGATGCCCCACTGGCCGACTTCTATACCCGCATCATCGGGCCCTTCTGGGCGCCGGAACGCCGCCTGGTAGACGCCGGGTATCGCACCCTCCCCTTTCCGCTGCCGGAGATCCCCTTCCCCGACCTGGCGATCGAGCGTTCCTGGACCCTGGAGGAATTCACGTCCTATGTCCGGACGTGGTCGGCGGTTGCGGCGTACCGCAGGCACCAGGGCCGGGACCCCGTGGTGGGGCTTCACGCCGAGCTCGCCCAACTGTGGGGTGGGCCGGGCGCAAAGCAGAAGGTTGTGTGGCCGCTGTCCGGGAGACTGGGCCGAAAACCAGTCGGGAGCTGAGCGCACATCGGGCGCAGCCCGACAGGGCGGAAGCCGGGATTGGCGTGACGGCCGGTGGCGCGGTAGTATCCAACGATTGCAACCCGCCGGGGACCGTGCATGACAAGTGATCCACGTGCATCGCGCCGCCACGAGATTGCGGTGCGGGCGCATGCCTTTTTCGAGGGATTGATTCCGCGCAGCACCGTTCTCGAGGACGTCGAGGCGGAAGACTGGGCCGATCCGAAGCTGCAGCCGCTCCTGGAGATGATCCAGAACATTCCGAAGAAATCCCGCTTCTCGGGACTGTGGGGGAAAGCCTACGACGCCTACGTCGCCAAGGCGCGGGCCCTCATCGCGGCCGCGGACCAGTGACGCCGTCGAGACGGAGCACCCTGCTGTTCCTGATCCCGGTGCTGGCGGCCTGCGCGGGGAAGCCTGAACCCGCGAGGCGGTCCAGCGCGGACAGCGCGGGGAATCCCGCTGCCTACCCGACCCTGCCCCAGGTCACCTCGCCACCGGTTGTAAGCCAGGCGCCTCCGGCGCCTGACGACAGCTCCGTGACCTGGCCCGAACTGGAGTCGCTGATCCGGACCCATCCAGACTCGCTCCGAGCCGTCATGCAGACCCGGGCGCGCAAGGTTACGGTCGTCTTCAAGAGCGGCCATCGCTACCACGCCACCGAGCCAGCCATCAACACCGTGGTGAAACTGCTGCGGACGGTCGATCCGTCGGGCCAGATCCTGATCGCCACCGAATAACGGTAAGCTCAACGCCTACCCCGCGTGCACCCCAACGCCGCTCTGGTCACTTCGCTCTACACGGCCTTTCAGCGACGGGATGGCGCGACCATGGGTGCCTGCTACGCCACCGATGCGACCTTCGAGGATCCCGTGTTCCAGCTCAGCGGCCCAATGATCGGAGCGATGTGGAGGATGCTCTGCGATCGCGGGAGGGACCTTCAGATTCAGTTCCGGGACGTCCTCGCCGATGATGGGCGAGGGTCGGCACGCTGGGAGGCGTGGTACACGTTCACTGTCACCGGCCGGCCAGTCCACAACGCGATTACTGCGGCCTTCGCCTTCAGAGCCGGGAAGATCGTTCGCCATGTGGACAGGTTCTCGCTGTACCGCTGGTCCGGCCAGGCCCTCGGGCCGAAGGGCTGGCTGCTGGGATGGGCTCGGCCGGTACGGGGCGCCATCCGGGCTCAGGCCGCGAAGAGCCTGGACCGATACGTCCAAGAGCATGGCCTTGACCACGAGCTCTCCTGAGGGACCAGGCGCCAGGCCGGCCCGTGGCGCTCCTTGGCGGTCGCCCGGCATCGCTCTACCGGGCGGCCCCGAACCGGCGTACGTTCCCTCGATGACACTGACCCGCCCGACCGCGGTCCTCACTCTCGCGGCGGCCAAGCGCCTGGCGGCTGCGGCTGAGGCCGAGGCCGAGCGCCGCGGCTGGAGCGTTGCGGTCGCGGTCGTGGATCCGGTCGGCGGTCTCATCCTGTTCCAGTCGCTCGACGGTACCCAGCCCGGGAGCCCGGACATCGCGGTGCTCAAGGCGCGGACGGCGGCCCGGCTGCGCCGCCCAACCAAGGTGCTGGAGGACGGCGTCGCCGGCGGCCGGCACGCGCTCATGACGATTCCCGACCTGCTCGCCCTCGAGGGCGGGCTGCCGGTTGTCCTCGATGGCCAGGTGGTGGGGGCGATCGGCGTCAGCGGCATGACGTCGGCTGAAGATGGTGTCATCGCCGCCGCGGCCCTGGCGGCGCTCAGCGCCTGACTCCGCGCCGCTCACGGACCCTGCACTCCCACCGTTTGTTGCTCTGGAGGCCCGGGCCTTGCTCAAGCCGCCGATCGTAATCGACGCCAAAGGCGACCTGCTGATATTCGCCAGTCCCGCGGCGGCCGAGCGGGAACTTTCGCCGGAGGACATCCGCGCCGGAGCCTATCCCGCGGCCTACGATATCGAAGGGCGTCTGCTCAGAATCGAGGTGCGAACCCGGGAGCGCCGGATTCTCGGGGTTCTGCGGGACATTCAGGAGACCGTGCGCATCGTGGCTTGCGAGCATATACCGACTCACGACCAGGCCCTCCACCAGCTCCTCGCTCGCTTTGTCGCAGCGGCCCCCGGCATCGCTGTCGGACGTACCGCGCGCGGTTGAGAAGGCCGCAGCAGGCCCCGCTACACCACGTCCCAATCAACGGGGTCATGGAGATCCACCAGGCCGGCCCGTCCGATCTTGACAGCGTCGCACCCCTGTTCGACGCCTATCGGCAGTTTTACACTCTCCCCTCGGACCCCGCCCTTGCCAGGGCCTTCATCGCCGAACGGCTGAGCACCGGGGACTCGGTCATCTTCGTGGCGAGCTCCGGGACGGAGCCGATCGGGTTCGTACAGTTGTACCCGGTTTTCTCGTCCACGGCCGCCCGACCGGGGCGGCTATGGCTGCTCAACGACCTCTACGTTGTCCCCGGCGCCCGGGCGAAAGGGGCCGGGCGCGCGCTCATGGAGCACGCGCGCACCCACGCAATCAAGACCGGGGCAACCGGGCTGTTCTTGCAGACGGCGAGGGACAACATCGTCGCGCAGCGACTGTATGAGTCCGTCGGATACCGGAAGGATGAGCTGTTCCTCGTCTACGAGCTCGCGCTGCCACCCGCCGTTCCCTAGCGTCGCCCCAGACCCTATACTGCGGTCATGACGCAGGTCTTCGACACGGGCACACCCGCTTCCGGAGCGGACCTGCGCCACGCCCTTGGCGCGCTTCTCGCCACCGGGACCGCCTATCTGGCCGGGCTACCGGACAGCGTGTTCTTCGCGCCCCAGGGCTCCGCCTGGCCACCAGCGGACCACGTGCGCCATCTCCATCGCTCCGCGACTCCGGTGGCACTGGCCCTTACGCTGCCGCGCTGGCTCCTGGCCATCCGCTTCGGCCGCGGGGCCGGCCAGTCCCGGTCCTTTGCCGAGATGCGCGAGGTGTATCGCGCAGCGCTCGCGCGCGGGGCCAAGGCTGGCCGCTTCGCACCGGCCCCCGAGGGTGTCCCCGCTGATCCCGCGGCTCGCCGCAACGAGATCATGAACGACTGGGCCAGAGCCACGGTGGGGCTCCAGAACGCCGTCGCGAGGTGGCCCGAGAAGGCGCTGGATCGGCAGCCGCTGCCTCATCCCGTGCTGGGGCCGTTGACGGTTCGGGAGATGCTCGCTTTCACCGTGTATCACACCGCCCATCATCTCGGTCGGGTCGCAGAGCGGGCCGGGGACTGACCCGGGATGCAGGTGGGCGGGCTCCCGCCGCAAGGCAGGTCCAATGACGGGCCGTGATCCGTACCGTCGCATCTACGCCGTCGTCCGCCGGATCCCCCGCGGAAGGGTTGCGACCTACGGTCAGGTCGCCTCCCTAGCGGGCCTCGTCAACTCGGCTCGTCAGGTCGGGTACGCGCTCCACGCCCTGCACGGAGGCACCGTGCTTCCGTGGCACCGCGTCATCAACGGAGCCGGCCGCATCAGTCTACCGCCGCATGCCGGCGGGCTGGAGCAACGCCTCCGGCTGCTCGCGGAGGGCGTCATGGTAGATGCCGGGGGGCGAGTCCCGCTGCGCCGCTACCAGTGGCGTCCGCGGAAGGTTTGATGCCCGGCGTCGCAGTCTGGGGAGCCCCCTGCCGCTGACCCTGGATGGCCATGTCGATTCCGTTTCTGACTCTTCTGGGCCTGCTCGGCATCTACTTCTTGCTCCGGGGACTGTCGCGGGGTAGGACGCCGGAACCGGCCACCGATCCGGACGCCGCGACCCTCGCTGAGCTGGTTCGGGTTGGATCGGATGTGACCAGGGAACATGACGTGGAGTTCTTCCTCTATCTCCCGGGCCGCGCGGAGGCGGAGGTGTTAGCCGAGCAGCTGGCCGGCGAAGGATTCAAGACCGAAATCCAGCCCGGAGAGGCAGCGGGCGACTGGCTCTGTCTGGCGACGCGTCGCCTTCGCCCGGAGCTCGACGAGCTGCGCCGCCTCCGGGCGCGGCTGGCGATCCTGGCCGAATCGCGGGGCGGCGCCTATGACGGTTGGGGAGCCACCGTGGTGGAACCCGGATCGGTCGAGTGATCTCCCCGACGAGGCTCCACATTCGCCTGGCCGGGCCCGGAGATGCCCGGCAACTGGCGGAGCTCGCGGCCCGCACCTTCCGCGACGCCTACGGCGTCGCGAACTCTCCCGAAGATCTCGCGCTGCACCTCGGCACCCACTTCACTGCGGAACGCATGGGTGCGCTGCTCGAGGACCCGGCCTGTGCCACCCTTGTTGCCGAGGTCGATGGAATACCGGCCGGGTACGCCCAGATTCAGAGCGCCGAGCCTCCGCCGCTCTTGGGCACAGGTGGCGTCATGCTGCGGCGCTTCTACCTGGAGCAGGCCTGGATCGGTCGTGGCATCGCCCAGGCGCTCATGCAGGCGGTTCGGGCGGAGGCGGGTCGGCGAGGAGCCGGGTTTCTCTGGCTCACGGTGTGGGAGCAAAGCCCGCGCGCCATCGCGTTTTATCGCAAGTGTGGCTTCATCGAGGCCGGGACGACCCCCTTCACCCTGGGGACCAGCGTGCAGCGGGACCTGCTGATGAGCCTCCGCCTCTAGTCTGGCGCGAAGCGGATTGGTTCTGTACTATCGCAGTATCCCCCTTCCCGCTCCGGAGGCGCCATGGCGACCGTCCGTGACATCCTCACCCGAAAGGGGCCGGCCGTGGTGACGGTCGCTCCCGCGAGCACTGTCCTCGAAGCCGCCCAGCTGATGAATGCTCGCGGCATTGGCGCCGTGCTGGTGCTGGAGGGCGCGAGCCTGTTGGGAATCTTTACCGAGCGCGACGTGATGCGCCGCGTAGTGGCCAGTCAGCGCGATCCCTCTACCACTACGGTCGGGGAGGTGATGACTCCAGCCCCGATGACCACGCGCCTGGAGGCCCCGCTCGAAGAATGCGCAACCCTGATGACCACCCGCCGGATCCGTCACCTCCCCGTCATCGGTCCCGACGGCCTCGCCGGCATCGTCACGACGGGGGATCTCATGGCCTTCCAGGTCGCCGACCAGGCGATCACGATCGCCCAGCTGAACAGTTACGTCTACGACAACCGCTGAACCCCGGAGGCTGCTGGCTCTCGCCTGGGCGCTCGCTCTGCTCGCTTCACCCCTTGCTTCGCAGCAGTCCGGCCCGCCGCCCATCCCGGTGTGGCTGGCCGGCTGCTGGCGTCAGGTGGAGGCCGGCCAGGTGGTCGATGAAGTCTGGCTGGCCCCAGCCGCGGGGATGATGCTGGGCGTGAGCCGGTCGATCGAGGCGGATACGCTGCGAGACTGGGCAATGATGCAGGTGCGCGGCGGACCCAACGGCCTGGTCCTGGAGGTCACGGCCTCGGGAATGCCGACGGTGGCGTTTCTGGCCTCGGCGGCCTCGGACAGCTCGGTTACCTTCGAGAATCTCACCCGGCAGTATCCCACCGCGATTCGCTACTCGAGACGGCGGGAGGATAGTCTCTTCGCCGTGGTATCGGGCACGGTTCGGGACCGCCCCCGAACGCTCAACTTCGCGTACGCCCGCGCTTCCTGCCCCGGACAGTAGGGCCCGACCGGCGTGATTCGAACCGCGAGACTCTCTCTGCTCCCTGCCACACCTGAGCTGGCCCGGGCTGACCTCGCCGGCCGGCTGACGCTGGAGGGCGTGCTGCGGATTCCGGTCCATCGGGAATGGCCACCGCCCCTGTTTGACGCTCCCGCCATCGAAGGCACCCTGAAACAGCTGGAGGGCGACCCGAGCCAGGCGGGCTGGGGGTTTTACTACCTGGTCCGGGAGGACCCTCCATCTGATCGCCGGGTTGTCGGTATCGCCGGCTACAAGGGGAAGCCCGGGAAGGGCACTGTCGAGATCGGCTATTCGGTCGTTCCGGCCGAGCAGGGTCAGGGAATTGCGACCGAGGCCGCGGAGGCGCTCGTGGCGAGGGCGTTCACCTTTCCCGAGGTTCTGCGAGTGCTCGGCGAGACTCTGCCGCACCTCGGCGCCTCGATCACCGTCCTGGAACGGAATGGACTCCGTCTGGTGGGACCGGGCTCCGAGCCCGGCGTCATCCGGTTCGAGCTGACCCGCGCGGACTTCGAGGCCGGCCGCACCCGAGCTCCCCTCCATCTGAGGTCCTTGCTGCGACTCCTGGCACACGCAGCCTGGGCCGACCAGGGGGCTCAGGCAGCCCTCCGATCCACGCCGGTCCCCGATCCAACCGCGCTCGCGCTGTATGCCCACGTTCTCGGGGCCGAGGCGGTCTGGCTGGCTCGCCTGAACGGATCGACTCCGACCATCGCCGTGTGGCCGACGCTCACAATCGACGAGTGCGGCCGCCTCGCCGACGAGATGGATCGCAGCTACCGCGCGTTTCTCTGGCAGGCGTCGCCAGCCGACCTGCAGCGAATGGTGACCTACCATAACAGCGCCGGGGCGACATTCGAGACCACCGTCGAGGATATCATCCTGCACGTCTGCCTTCACGGATCGTACCACCGGGGCCAGCTCGCCGCCCGGCTTCGGGCCGCCGGCACAGCGCCGGTGCCTACGGACTATATCGGGTTCGTCCGCGGGGCCCCCGCCGCGACTCGCAGCCCATGAGCGGCATCACTGACTCGGACCGAGCCCAACGCCAGCTTCATCGCCTGCTCGCAGGCATGGGGCCGGTACTCGACCCGGTGCCGTACGCCTTCTGTCGGCTGGCGGGGAAGGAACTCCCGGCCGGCGCGGCACCACTGGCGCTGTTCCGCGAGGTTGAGGGGACCACCGTGATCCTGGATGAAGCGATCGCACGGAATCTGGGGCTCGACGTCGCCTGGTTGGCCCGCCGGATCATCCTGACTGTGCATTCCGATCTTGATGCGGTTGGCTTCCTGGCACGCATCGCCTCGGCACTTGCGGCGGCCGGGATCCCCTGCAACGCGGTCTCCGGGCTCCACCACGACCACCTGTTCGTTCCTCCCGAGGATGGGGAGCAGGCCTGCGCCCTGCTCCAGGACCTCCAGCGCCGCAGCGCGGGCCAGGATACAGATGCGATACTGTATGAAGTCACCGTTCTGGTCGAGAACCTCATCGCGAGTGAATGGCTGGAGTGGATGCGCGACGTCCACCTCCCGGACGTGCTGGGGACTGATTGCTTCACGGGCTGCGGGGTGACCCGGCTCATCGAGCCCCGCCCGGCGAATGGCCGGGAAGGCTTCGTGATAGTCTATCGCTCCCCATCGCTCGATGCCTATCGGGACTACCTGGCGCGCCACGCACCGCGACTCCAGAGCATTCATGCCGAGCGCTATCGCGGACGGTTCGAGGCCTCGCGGCGGGTTCGGCAGCCGATCCGTGGGCCGGATGGATGACGAAAGGTCGAGACGGATTCCCCACCTGGCACCGGTGACCCACATTACGGTAGCTTGACGGTCACACCTCCAGCTTCGAGCGCTATGGACGAGACCCCCATCGAACCGACATCGCTGCGGCCCCCGGGCCCCCTGCGCTGCCCGAAGTGCCGCACCGAGATGAGCGTCGTGACCTTCGCCGGCGTCGAGGTCGACCGGTGTCCCGGCTGCGGCGGCCTGTGGTTCGACATGCTCGAGCGGGAACAGCTTCGGACCCAGCCCGGAGCAGAGGTGATTGACACGGGCGATCCGCAGCTGGGAACGCGCTATGACAAGGTCGGACTGGTACGCTGCCCGGTCGATGACCAGCCGATGGTTCGCATGGTCGACACCGCTCAGCCTACGCTGTGGTTCGAATCCTGCCCGCTCTGCTACGGGGTGTTTTTCGACGCCGGGGAGTTCAGCGAGTTCCGGGAGGAGAACATCAGCAAGCTCTTCGTGCGGCACCGGCGCCACCGGGTCCTCTGATCCCGCCGCAGGCTCGCGCCCGGCCCCAGCCGTCAGCACTCGCCGTCAGCGCACGACCCAGCCCCCCCCGGCCCCGCCCGGACCTGCGACGGTACCGTTCCCCGCCCCACCCTGTCGCCGGAATGGGGTGGCTCCCAGCGGCATTTCGGTCGGGGCTCACCGCGGTATACCTTTCAGCCGGGGTGGCACCGAGCCACCCATTCTCGGAGGAACAATGACAGACTGGCGAGCCCGATGGGCCCAGACCCTCAGTGACCTGGAACGGGAGCGGGATGAGCTCAAACTCAAGATTCATCTCGCGAAGGCTGAGGGGCGCGACGAACTCGCGCGACTGGATGAGAAGATCTCGGACCTGCGCCAGCGGACGGACGCCGCAGGGGTCGAGGCCAAGGACGCGATGGGGAACGTGGGAGAGGCCGCCAAGAAGCTGGTCGCGGAAATCAAGGCGGGCTTTGACCGGGTTCGGAAGACTCTCTGAGGGCCAGACATGACCGACGATAACCTGGGCCGGCAGGTCGCCCTGCTTCGCCAGCAGCTTACCGTGGTGGACAGCCAGCTCGCGAAAAACGGTGGCAAGGCAGAAGGCCTCGAGGACCTCAAGGCTATCGTGGATAACCTGAGAACCAGCGTCTGGGCAGTGCTGTCGGCCTCGCGATCGGGGAACTACCCCAACTTCATCACCCGCTTTCGGCTGCGGCGCGGCATCGACATCCTGCGTCAGATCCTGAGCGATCTGGAAAGTGAGGGTGGCCGGGTGCTGCAGCCTGAGCATTCCGAGATGCAGATTCTGATGAAGCAGCTCCTCGACCGGATCGGACGGATCCGGGCCGGAGGCTGAACCCGTGTTCGGTAGCGACGGAATCCAGACCTTCCTTAGCATCGCGATTGGGCTGGGCTTGGCGGCGGCCTGTGGGTTCCGGGTGTTTATTCCGCTCCTCATCGCCGGCTCGGCCGCCCGTTTGGGGCATTTGCAGCTCGCCGCCGATTTCCAATGGCTGGCGAGCGTGCCGGCGCTCCTGGCGCTGGGGACCGCGGCGGTGCTGGAAGTCGGCGCCTATTACATCCCCTGGCTCGATCACGCCCTCGACATGGTCGCCACGCCGGCAGCGGTGGTCGCCGGGATACTGGCGTCCGCTTCGGTTCTCCACGGCGTTCCCCCCGTGCTTCGGTGGGTCCTCCCGGTCATCGGCGGGGGAGCTTCGGCCGGGTTGATTCAGGGGGTGTCGGTGCTGTTCCGCCTCAAGTCGACCACGCTCACCGGCGGGGTGGCCAATCCGATCGTCTCCACGGCCGAGTTGGTCGGGGCCGCTTTCATGACGCTGCTCGCCATTGTCTTCCCGCTGGTGTGCCTCGCTCTCGTGGGGGTTCTGCTGGTGTTTGCCTTCCGGGCCACAGGTCGGATCATCTTCGGCCGGCCCCCGACCATGACCAACTAACCCGCCCCCCTCGCAACGACCCCTACTCCGCAGCGTTGACAGGTTGAACCATGGCCCTCTCTCTGTCCTCCGCATCCTTCGTCCACAATGGCGCCATTCCGGCCCGTCACACCTGTGAGGGGCCTGACACATCGCCGCCACTGACCTGGACCGACGTGCCTGCCGGCACCCGCAGTCTGGTGCTTATTGTCGACGACCCCGACGCCCCCGATCCCGCGGCCCCCCGCATGACCTGGGTCCACTGGGTCCTCTACAACATCCCGCCATCGGCATCCGGCCTGACGGAGGGGATCGCGCCAGCCGCATTGCCCGCCGGAACGCTGGCGGGAGTCACTGATTTCAAACGGACCGGATGGGGTGGTCCGTGCCCGCCCATCGGTCGCCACCGCTACTTCTTCAAGCTTTACGCGCTGGATACGATCCTTCCCGCCCAGCCGCGGCGGACCAAGACCCAGGTGGAGCGGGCCATGGCCGGACATGTTCTGGGACAGGCGGAGCTGATCGGGACCTACGAGAAGCGGAAGCGCTAACCGACGTTGTCGGTGTCCATCTGGCCGGTGAGCTTGCGGGTCAGGTGTGACCACGAAACGCCGATCGCAAGCACCAGTGCCAGAGCGATCAGGACCAGGTGTGCGATGGCCTTGCTGCTCGTTGGGGAGAGCAGGCCATAATAGATCATCGCCCAGATGGTGCATCCAAAAAGCGCGATGACCAGGACCGCTCCACCCACCCCGAGTGAGCGACGGGTAGCCTGCAGGAACACGATCCACACCGCCACCAGGCCGAGTCCCGCAAAAGCCTTCAGCGGCGTGAAGCCATGGAGGTAGGCCCCGGCTCCCGTCTCTCCCGCCCTGGGTTGCACGACCCAGTGAAAGTAGGACACGCCTTCAGGATTGTAGGTGGCATAGACCAGGACCACCGCCGCCGCCAATCGAGCCAGAAAGCCGGTCCACGAAAAGCCATCCGATGCCATGCTGACTCCCGCAGGTCGGGGTGGCGGGCAAGGTACCTTGGACTGAAATGGGACGCCAGTCGAGCCGCCCCGCTCTTGCCGGGGCCCGCAGTCACCCCCCTTCTCGCCGGAGGCTTTATCAACAGCGTCATCTATCGCGCGGCGGGCATGCTGGTCGCGTCGAACCTGTTCATGACCTTCGCCTGGTATGCGCATCTGCGGAATCTCCGTGACCGCCCCTGGTACGTTGCCGCGCTGGTGAGCTGGGGCATTGCGCTGTTCGAGTACCTGCTCCAGGTGCCCGCGAACCGGACCGGATACACCGTGCTGACGCTGGGCCAGCTCAAGATCATGCAAGAGGCCATTACCCTCGCCGTGTTTATTCCCTTCGCCGTGTTCTATATGCGGCAGCCGCTGCGACTCGACTATCTCTACGCGGCGCTGTGCATCCTGGGGGCGGTGTATTTCATCTTCCGGACGCCCTAGACCAGGCTCCCCGACGCTTGCCACCGGCGTTGGGGCGGGCTTTTATTCCTGCCCGTCACCACTCCCCGGTTCCGTGAGGCTGGCATGGCCGCACCGCTGGTCGGCATCGTGATGGGCAGCGACTCGGACTGGGATGTCATGCAGCACGCCGCAGCCCAGCTGACCCACTTCGGCGTTCCGTATGAGTCCCGAGTCGTATCGGCCCATCGCACTCCCGATCTGCTATACCGATATGCGGAGGAAGCCGCCGGCCGCGGGTTGCAGTGCATCATCGCCGGTGCGGGCGGGGCGGCGCACCTGCCGGGCATGCTCGCTGCCAAGACCCCGGTCCCGATCCTGGGCGTGCCGGTACCCTCACGCCACCTCAACGGCCTCGATTCGCTGCTCTCCATCGTGCAGATGCCGGGAGGCATCCCGGTAGCAACCTTCGCCATCGGCGAAGCCGGCGCCAAGAACGCCGGCCTGTTCGCCGTGGCGTTGCTCGCCCGCCGCGATCCCGCGCTCGCCACCAAGCTAGACCAGTTCCGGCGGAGCCAGACCGATCGGGTGCTCGGGCTCACCCTGCCGGAGCCCACGTGATCCAGCCGGGCGCCACCCTCGGCCTGCTGGGCGGGGGACAGCTCGGGCGGATGTTCACCCAGGCGGCGCAGCGGATGGGCTTCGAGGTCCTGGTCCTCGATCCGGACCCGGCGAGCCCTGCCGGCCGGATTGCAACCCGCCATCTGCGGGCCGCGTATAGTGACACTGATGCCCTGCGCGAGCTGGGACGACTGGCCCAAGCGGTGACGACCGAGTTCGAAAACGTGCCAGCGGACTCCCTGGTATTCCTCCGGGACTTCGGCCCGGTGCGCCCCGGTGCCGAGGCCGTGAAGCTGACCCAGGACCGGATCGTCGAGAAGAGCTTCGCCCGCAACCAGGGCCTGGAGACAGCCCCGTTCACCCCCGTTCTCGGCGAGAACGAAAGCGAAGCGGCCTTCCACGCCATCGGGGCGCCGGCGCTGCTGAAGACGGCGCGCCTGGGGTACGACGGCAAGGGTCAGGCGCCGGTCGCCAGCCCGACTGAGCTGCGGAACGCATTCCGGGGTTTCGGCGGGCAGCCTTGCATCCTCGAATGCCGGCTGGACCTGCGGCTCGAGATCTCGGTCGTGCTCACCCGTGACGCAGCGGGGCGAGCCGTGACCTTTCCAGTCGCGGAGAACAGCCACCGGAACGGCATTCTGGATACGACCATGGTACCCGCCCGGGTGCCCGAATCGCTCGCTCGCCGGGCCCGTGAAGCGGCGGCCGCGCTCGCGTCGGCGATGGACTATGTCGGAACCATGGCAGTGGAATTCTTTGTAGTCGGCCACGACCAGCTGCTGGTAAACGAGATTGCACCCCGGCCGCACAACAGCGGCCACTTCACGCTGGACGCGTGTGCCACCGACCAGTTCGAGCAGCAGGTTCGGGCCCTGACAGACCTACCCCTTGGGGATGCCTCCCTGCTATCGCCGGCGGCGATGGTGAACCTGCTGGGGGACCTGTGGCTGGGAGGGGAACCTCGCTGGGACCGCGCCTTGGCGGATCCGCGAGTGCACCTGCACCTGTACGGCAAGACGGAGCCCCGTCCCGGGCGCAAGATGGGGCACCTCAATGTGCTCGCGCCCACCCCCGAGGCAGCGCTCGACGCCGCGCTTGCGGCTCGTGCGGCACTCGTTTCCTCATCCTGAGGTCTCCATGCTGCTGAACCTGGCTGCGGCAATAGCCCTGCTCACGCCGCTCGCTCCCGTCCAGAGCGAGCTGG
>DATBLR010000080.1:0-10461 GCA_036555275.1 Gemmatimonadales bacterium
TGATTCAGATGCTGTGGGCCTTTCGTCTCGAGGCCCACCTCACCAAGCCGCAGATCCTGGAGCAATACCTCAACCGTGTGCCGCTGGGGCAGGGGGCGGTCGGAGTGCCGGCGGCCATGCGGCTCTACTTCGGGGCGTCAGCCGAGCAGGCCAGCCTTGGCCAGGCGGCGCTGCTCGCGGCGCTGGCGCACTCTCCTTCCGCCCAGAATCCGATGGTTGCCCCCTCCCGTGCCGCTGGGCGGCGGGCCCTCGGTCTCGCGGCACTGGTAGCCCAGGGCTATGCCACTGCCGACGAGGCGGAACGGGCCCGGCGCGAACCCCTCATGGACGCGGACTTGGGCCACCCGTTTCTCGCGCCCCACTTCACCAGCCGCCTCCTTCTCAACGCCGAGGAGGAGCACCGGCCCCTTACGGGGAAGTGGCGCACCTCCCTCGACCTGGCCTTGCAACAGGCCCTGGAGGGTGAAGTCCGACACACGGTCGAGCAGCTCGCGAGCCGTGGCGTGCGGCAGGCCGCCCTCGTGGTCCTGGACAATCGCTCCGGCGAGATCCTGTCCTGGGTGGGATCCCCCGATTTCTGGGCGGATACCGCGGGGCAGGTGGACATGGTCGTCAGCACGCGGCAGCCGGGTTCGGCCCTGAAGCCGTTTCTGTACGCGCTCGCCTTCGATCGGGGCGCCACGGCCGCGACCGTTCTGGCCGATGCGGCGAAGACGTACCAGACCGTCGGCGGTCCCTACCATCCGCGCAACTACGATCGTCGCTATCACGGGCCGGTGCGGGCCCGGGAGGCGCTCGCCAGCTCCTACAACGTACCCGCGGTCGAGCTGGCGGACCGGCTGGGATATGCCACTCTGCTGCATGGTCTCCGCGAAGCCGGCTTCGCGTCCCTCGATCGCTCACCGGAGTATTACGGACTGGGACTGGCCCTGGGGAACGGCGATGTCACCCTGCTGGAGCTTGCGAACGGTTACCGCGTACTGGCCAATGGCGGAGTGTGGACGCCGGCTCGCTGGTGGGCCGGCGACGGCATGCCTCCGGCGACGACGGCGACCCGGATTTTTTCGGCGCGCGCCGCGGCGCTGACCCTCGATATCCTTGCCGACCCCGAGGCGAGAATCCCGGGCTTCGGACTCAGAACCCCGTTCGATTGGCCGTTCCGGGTGGCGGCCAAGACCGGAACCAGCCGACACTTCACCGACAACTGGGCGGTCGCGGTCACGCAGGGCTTCACGGTGGCGGTCTGGGCCGGGAACTTCAGCGGCCAGCCCATGGAAGGTGTGAGCGGCGTCTCGGGGGCGGGGCCACTGCTGCATCGAGCCGTGCTGATTACCGCCGCGCGCTATGCCCCGGGCCACCTCCCGGAGCCGGCCGAGGTCGGGCTGGTCCCGGCGACCGTCTGCCGACTCTCCGGTCTGCTCGCTTCTCCCGATTGCCCCTCGGTCACCGAGTACTTCCTCCCCGGGACCGCGCCGGAACGAGCCTGCGACTGGCACCGCGGTGAGACGGTCCGGCTGCCCGCCGAGTATGCGGAGTGGGAGGCGGTGGAGCTCGACGGCTCGGCGGCGAACCTGACCGCTCGGCGGCTCGGCGGCTCGGCGGCTCGATTCGACGGCTCGGTGGCGCGGCGGCTGGACGGCTCGCCAGCTCGCGAATCCAGTGCAGGTGAGGCTGGTCATGCTGCGGCTCCAGGATCCACCACATCCTCGCCTGAAGACCGAGCCGTCGAGCCGTCGAGCCGCCTAGTAATCACTTCTCCGCAACCCGGTGACCGCTACAGCATCCCCCCCGGCGTTGAACGCCGTTACGCGTCGATTGCGTTGCGCGCCGCGGGCCAGCGGGCCGGTCTTCCCATTCGGTGGTACGTGGATGACCGCCCCGTGAAGGCCGCGCGCTGGGTGCTGGTTCCGGGGCGGCATCTGGTCAGGGCCGAGGCCGGCCGTGATCGGGCCTCGGTGACGATCGTGGTGGACGAGCAATGAGCCTGCCGACCCGCTCCCTCGGCACCACAGGCCTCCGGATCACCACCGTCGGGTTCGGAGCCTGGGCCGCCGGCGGTGGTGACTGGTCCTTCGGATGGGGCCCGCAGGATGACGCCCAATCGCTGGCCGCCATGCGTCGTGCGGTCGAGCTGGGAGTGAACTGGATCGACACCGCGGCGATCTACGGGTTGGGGCGTTCGGAGGAGGTCGTCGGCCGGCTGCTCCGCGGGTTGGCGCTCGCCGACGCCCCGCTGGTCTTCACCAAGTGCGGTCTGCTCTGGAAGGAAACCGACCGCATGGCGGCGCCGGTCCGGAGTCTCGAGCCTGCCTCGATCCGGCGGGAGTGCGAGGCGTCGCTTCGACGACTGGGCGTGGAGCGGATTGACCTGTTCCAGTTCCACTGGCCCGACGAGACCGGCATCGCGGTCGAAGATTCCTGGGCTGAGATGGCGAGGCTGGTCGAGGCGGGCAAGGTTCGGTGCGCCGGCGTTTCCAACTTCGACGTAGGGCTGCTGGAGCGCTGTGAGCGCGTCCACCACGTCGGCTCGCTGCAGCCGCCCTTTTCGCTGATCCAGCGCCGCGCCGCGGACGAGCTCATCCCCTGGTGCGCGCGGCATGGCACAGGTGTCATCGTGTACAGCCCCATGCAGGCGGGGATCCTGACGGAGGCGTTCAGCCAGGACCGGATCGCCCGCATGGCCGCGGACGACTGGCGCCGGAACAGTGCCGAGTTCAAGGCCCCGAGGCTGGAGCGGAACATCGCGCTTCGCGATGCGCTGAGGCCGGTCGCCGCGCGGCACGGAGCCACGATCTCGGCGGTCGCGATCGCCTGGGCGCTCGCCTGGCCTGGTGTGAGCGGCGCAATCGTCGGAGCCCGTACTGCGGCCCAGGTGGACGGCTGGATCGGAGGCGCGGCGCTGACTCTCTCCACTGCGGACCTGGACGAAATTGCATCCGCCATCGGCCGGACCGGCGCCGGAGCCGGCCCGTTCCGTCCGGGTGCCTGACGGCGGGGTCGCCTGCATGCGCCTCTGGGTCCGAGTCGTCGCACTGACCTGCATTCCGCTCCCGCTTGCGGCTCAGGCGGCGCCGTCGCTGGATCGACTGGCTCTCCGCCTCTCGGCGATGACTGCCGTGGCGGGGTATGCACAGGCCATGGCCGATTCGCTCGGCGGCCTGCTTCCGGGTGCCACACAAGACCGCCTCGGTAACCTGGTCCTCAGTATGGGCTCCGGCGAGCGCAGAGTCCTGCTCGCCTGCCCCATGGACGAGCCCGGCTTCCTGGTGGGCGGAGTTCGGCCCGATGGATACCTCACGCTGCGACGCGCGGGCCCGGGCCCGGCCCCGCTGGCGGATCAACAGCTGGAGGGCCAGCGGGTGACGGTTTTGGGGAGGAAGGGCGCCGTACCGGGAGTCGTTGGGGTGCGTTCCACTCATCTGACGCGGGGCCGGGCTACAGTGGACGTTCCGTTCACCCTGGACGAGGCCTATGTCGATATCGGCGCCGTCGACAGCGCGGGGGCAGCGCGGCTGGGCATCGAGGTCCTCGCCCCCATTACCCGGTCCAAGGCTCCGCTCCGCTACGGGGACTCCTTGCTGGCTGCTCCGGTGGCGGGCCGCCGGGCCGCCTGCGCGGCTCTGGTCCGGGCGGCCCTCCTGGCCGGCCCGATTCCGGGCAAGGTAACGGTCGCATTCCTGGTGGACACGCGACGCGGGTTGCTGGCTCTGGGGCGGAGGCTGGGCCCGTTTCAGGAGGTGGTGCTGGTCGACGGGATGACCGGTCCCGGCCATGCCCAGCCGGCGGACTCACCGGACCCCACCCACCTGGGTGGATTCACCGTGCTGGGTCTGAGCGTGCGGTACGGCGGGACGCCGGTGGAAACGGTGTCCCTGGTCGAGGCCGCCAGGCTTGAGCGAAGCCTGCTCGACAGGATGCGAGGCGTCGAATGAGGCTCTGGTTCTTCTGCGTGGGTGTGGCCCTGGTCGCGGCTCCCCTGCGGGGTTTGCCCGCCCAGCAGCGGCTGAGCGTCCAGGACGCGGAGCGGATACTGGCTCCCCTGGTGGAGGCCTACGGGGTCTCGGGTGCTGAAGACTCGGTTCGGGCGCTGGTCCAGCGGGAGCTTCCAGGCTGGGCCCGCGCCGAGACCGACAGCGCGGGGAATCTCTGGGTCCGAGCCGGGAGCGGGGACCCGCTGGTCGTGTTTGTTGCCCACCTGGACGAGATCGGCTTCCGGGTCACCGGCATACGCGAGGACGGTCAGTTGCTGCTCGAGCCCCGAGGCGGCTTCTTCACTTCTCTGTTCGAGGCTGAACCCGCCCTGGTGCATACGGCCCGCGGCATGGTGCCAGGCGTGTTCACGCCTCGGGATTCGGGCACGAGCCGGAGGAGCCCGGGCGCACTCCGGGTCGACTTGGGAACGACAACCCGAGAGGCCACCGAGACGTTGGGGATTGGGCCCGGAGCGACGGTGACGATGCCGAAGCAGTACGTCAGGCTGGCCGGAACTCGCGCCACGGGGCGGTCCTTCGACGATCGGGTCGGTTGTGCCGCGCTGCTTCTTGCCTTGAGGCGGCTCGATCCGGCCCGGCTCCGGCATGCCGTGGTCTTCATCTGGAGTGTGCGGGAGGAGATCGGCCTGGAAGGTGCTCGGGTCGCGGCTGATGCACTGGGTATCAGCCCGGCGCGGGTTCACGCGATCGACACCTTCGTTTCGTCGGACGCTCCGCTCGAGCTCACCAGTTATGCTTACGCCCCCTTGGGAAAGGGGCCGGTCATACGGGCCTTGGACAACAGTGCCGCCGCGCCGGCCGTGCTGGTGGATTCGCTCCGCACCTTGGCGCGGGCAGCGAGGATTCCGATCCAGTACGGGACGACCAGTGGCGGCAATGACGGTTCCGTGTTCGTGCCCTGGGGCGTGCCGGACGTGGCCATCGGCTGGCCGCTTCGCTACTCACACTCTCCCGCGGAGACCATGGATTTGCGAGATCTGGTCGGGCTCGCGGAAGTGGTGCGACTGATTGCGGAAAGGTGGTAGGGGGGCGAGAAGGCGAGGAGGCGAGAAAGGATAGGACCTCGCCTTCTCGCCTCCTCGCCTATTCTCTCGCCTTACTGAACGTCAAACTCCTTCGTCCCTGCCGCCGCTCCGTTCAAGGTCACTTCGACCCGGTAATGTCCCTTGGGCCAGGGTGATGCCTTGGTGATGTGGAATTCCGTCGCCGCCGGACCGGTGGTGCTAATGGTCTGCGAACTTTCGTTCACGGGGATCGTGCTGCCGTCCGGCTTCACGAAGCTCCACTTGGCACCGATCGTCGCGTTCTGTCCGACGCCGGTAGTGCTGACGGAAGCGTAGATGGTGTCGCGCAGGCCGAAGCTTGCCGCGGCGGTGGTCACCATCTTGTCGGCCCCGATCGTCTTGCCGAGGTCGATTGAGCCGACGGCCAGCGGGGCCGGGGGTGGTGGGGCAGGCTGCTCGGCCGGTGCAGGAGCTTCCTTCTTGGCGCAGCCGGTGACAAGCGCCAGGGCCAGCGCGGCGACACTCGTCACCGCCAGGATCTTCCGGGTCATGGTCGGTTCCTCTCGGCTCAGGCGTCGGGAATCTTGAGGACCTGGCCGGGGAAGATCAGGTCAGGGTTCTTGATCGTGCTCTGGTTGGCCTCGTAGATCTTCTTCCAGTGCTTGGCATCACCGTAGAACCTCTTGGCGATCTTGGAGAGGCTGTCGCCCTTGGCGACCGTGTAGGTGCGTCCGCCCTTGGCGTCAGCGGTGGAGGAACTGCCCCCGCTCACATCTGAGAAATCGGGATCGTCCGGGATCATAGAGCATGCTCCGGGGAGAGGTCACGGCCGGCGGGGGTCTGCTGCCGCCCTGGCAAGTGGCAAGCGTATTAGGGTGGACAGGCTTGCGCCAGACAATTGCATAATGCATATTTATCCACTATGAAGACCCTGGCGCTCGCCTTCTCCGGCGGCCTGGACACTTCCTTCTGCGTGCCGCATCTGGCCGAGCAGGGGTGGACGGTCCATACGGTCTATGTCGACACCGGCGGTGCTACTCCCGCCGAGCTGGAAGCGATCGCCGGTCAGGCCCGGGCGGTCGGCGCGGTCCAGCATCACGCGATCGACGCCCGCCAGGCGGTCTTCGATCGCTTCGTCCGCTATCTCATCTACGGCAATGTCCTCCGCGGCGAGGTCTACCCGCTCTCGGTCGCGGCCGAGCGCACCCAGCAGGCGCTGTCCGTAGTGGACAGCGCGCGGCGGATCGGTGCCACGGCCGTCGCCCACGGCTCCACCGGGGCGGGCAACGATCAGGTCCGGTTCGACATCGCCTTCCGGGTCCTCGCGCCGGAGCTGCAGATACTGGCCCCGATCCGGGACGAGGGAATCCGGCGCGAGCAGGCGATCGCCTACCTCGAGGCCCGGAAGCTCCCGGTTCCGCCCAGGGCCGGCGCCTATTCCATCAACCGCGGGCTGTGGGGAACGACCTGGGGCGGCGGATGGACCCACGACACCTGGGCCGGGCCCCCCGCCGAGCTGCTCAATCCGCCCGCTCAGTCTCCGGCCCCGCGTGAGATCACCATCGAGTGGAGCGACGGGCTGCCGGTGAGCCTGGACGGGAAACCCCTCGGTGGCCCCGAGCTGATCCGGCAACTGGGCGACCTGGGCGAACAGTACGGCTTTGGCCGGGGCATCCACCTGGGCGAGACCGCCCTGGGCATCAAGGGACGGATCGGCTTCGAGGCTGGTGCCGCACTGCTCCTCATCTCCGCTCACCGTGAGCTGGAGAAACTGGTCCTCACGAAATGGCAGACCTTCTGGAAGGACCAGCTCGGCAGATTCTACGGAGACCGGCTGCATGAGGGTCATTACTTCGATCCGGCGCTGCGCGACATCGAGGCGCTGCTCTCAAGCAGCCAGTCGCGGGTCGCTGGGGATACCCGGGTCCATCTGGCGCCCGGGCGCTTTCAGGTGGTTGGCACCAGGAGCCCGTTCTCGATGATGGACCGGACCGTAGCCACCTACGGCGAGGAGAACCGGTTGTGGTCCGGCGATGAGGCGCGGGCATTCAGCCGGGTCTCGGCGATACCGGAGCTGTTGGCGGCCAGGGTGGCAAGGGAAGAAGGGAAGTAGGCGACAGGGGAGAGGGTGTGGGCCTTGCCCTCTCCCTGCCCCGCCTTATCCAAGGGAGCGTATTTCACATGGTCAAGACTACCCGCATCCGTCTGGATCGGATCTCCTCGTCTACCCGAAACGCCCACCTCGGCCCCGAGGTGATCGTGGGCGACGAGATTGTGGCCGCGGAGGGGTACCTCCTGGCGGTGCGGATCCAGCACGAGAAGTCCAGCTACAACACGGTCGAGGATGTCTCGGGGCGGATGATTCCGCTCCGGGAGGGCGACGTGCTGGCCGGCACGCTGGGCCATCGTCGGGCACTCCGCGGATACGCTGGGGTGGTGCCGAGCCACATCGCCGTCGGCGATACCATCGAGGTGCTCAACCTCGGCGGCATCCTCGGGCGCTGCACCTCTTCCAATCCCGAGATCGGCCCGCCGTTTCGGGCGGAGGTACTGGGATCCATTCTCGCCTTCCCCGAACTGGGCGACCGAATCGGCCGGCCGGCGCACATCAGAGACCACGCGGTGCCACCGGCGGACCGGCTGGAGAGCCAGGTCCCGGTGGTCTATATCGCGGGCACCTGCATGAATGCCGGCAAGACGGTGGCGGCGACCGAGCTGGTGCGGGGCCTGACGCGCGCGGGCCTTCGAGTTGCGGCGGCCAAGCTGACGGGCGTTTCGCTCATGCGGGATGCGCTCTCGATGCTGGACGCGGGCGCGATCGCCGCGCTCACCTTCAACGATACCGGCATCGCGACCACCCGCGCGGGACTCACGGTTTCCGCCGCGAAGGGGATCTTCAACCGGCTCGCAACGCATCGGCCTGATGTGATCGTGGCCGAGCTGGGCGACGGCATTCTGGGTGAGTACGGGGTGCAGGACATCCTTCGAGATGCCGAGCTCACGGCAGTGAGCGCCGCTTACGTCATGGCGGCCCCCGACCCGGTCGGGTGCTGGGGGGCGGTGACCCTGATGCGGGACATGTTCGGTCTGCCGGTCGCGGTGATCACCGGACCGGCCACCGACAATGAGGTCGGCCGCGACTACGTAACGGCGGAGCTGCGGCTGCCGGCGCACAACGCGCTCAAGGATGCGGACCGGCTCGTCGCAGTCATTCAGGAGAGGCTGGCAGCCGTTGGTTGTCAGGCGCCAGCCGGTCCCAGTCAGACGCTGGTGACGGCCTGAATGCAATGCGGGCGAGGGCACCCGGCTGACCGCCGACGGCCGACAACGTAATGGCACTCCGCGTCTCGGTCATCGGTGGCGCCGGCTATGTCGGCGGCGAACTGCTCCGGTTGCTGCTGCAACACCCGGAGGTGGACAACCTCCTCGCCATCAGCCGGAGCAGGGCCGGCGTGCCTGTCGGAGAGGTGCATCCGGGCCTGGCTCCGCTCACGGACGTCCGCTTCTCCGGCGCGACGGCCACGGAGGCGGCGCGGCAGGCGGACGTGGTGTTTCTGGCGCTCGAGCACGGCGAATCCTCGAAGATCGCCGAGGAGCTCTTCAGCGCAGGGTCGGCACTGGTGATCGACCTGGCGGCGGACTTTCGGGTGAGCGATCTCGATCTGTACGCCAGGTTCTACGGGCCGCACGCCGCACCTCAGCTGGTACCGCGGTTCACCTATGCGCTGGCGGATGTGCTGGGGCCAACCCTCCGGGGAAAGACGGCGCTCGCGGTTCCGGGGTGTTTCGCGACGGCGGCTCAGCTGGCCCTGTTTCCGCTGGCATCGGTGGCGCTCGACCTGTTTCCAACGCTGTTCGGGGTCACCGGTTCGAGCGGGAGCGGTGCGCATCCGAAACCGACCACCCATCACCCGGCCCGGGCCCACAACCTGTTCGCTTATTCGGTGCTCGGCCACCGGCATGAGGCGGAGATTCTGCAGCACTGGCGGGAATGGACCGGCCGGCCCGACGCCAGGGCTAGGCTCATGACCCATTCGGGCCCCTTCGTCCGGGGCATCCACCTTACCCTGCACGTGGACCTGGGAGAGACCGGCGCCGCGGTGGCGGTGGTGGACCGTTTTCGGGGCGCGTTCAACGGGCGGCCCTTCGTGCGGATTCTGGACCGGCCACCGGAGCTGACCCATGCCGTGGGGACCAACTACGCGCTGCTTCACGTCGCGCAGTCGGCCGATGGCCGCGAGGCGCAGGTCATGGTGGCCGTCGATAACCTGGTCAAGGGCGCCGGCGGGCAGGGGATCCAGGCCATGAACCTGGCCCTGGGGCTGCCGGAGGAAATGGGGCTCCGGGGGGGAGGAATGTTTCCGTGTTAGCCGGACGGGCGGACGGGCGGACGGGCGGAGGGGTGCTCCGGCGCGTCGCGGTCGCCTGCGCTTCAGCAAGCAGGGCAGCGGAACCGGCTGTCCGCCGATCCGCCGGTCCGCCAGTCCGCCTGTGAAGCGCGACTTCCTCAGCGTCGAGGACTGGAGCAGCGACGAGGTGGATCGCCTGCTCGCGCTTGCGGCCCGGATCAAGCGCGGGGAGGTGAGCGGCGGCCTGGAGCGGAAGGTCATGGCCATGGTCTTCATGGACCCGAGCCTGCGGACCCGGACCAGCTTCGAAACCGCCATGTTCCTGCACGGCGGCCACGCTGTGGTCCTCGAACCTGGCAGGAGCAGCTGGAGCCTTGAAACCGAGCCGGGCGCCGTGATGGACGGCGCGACGGTCGAGCACGTGCGGGACGCGGCGCGGGTGCTGGGTCGCTATGCGGACGTGGTCGGGCTGCGCTCGTTTCCGCGCGGCGCCGACTGGTCGGTGGCGCGACAAGACCGGATCCTCCACGACTTCGGCCAGTACTGCGAGAAGCCGGTGATCAACATGGAGTCCGCCCGCCGGCACCCGTGCCAGCAGCTGGCCGACGCGATGACCCTGCAGGAAAGGCTGGGCGATCCGCGAGGCAAGCGCTTCGTGCTGTTGTGGGCGTGGCACCCGAAGGCCCTGCCCACTGCCGTGCCGGCGAGCGCGGCGCTGGCCGCGGCGCATCAGGGCATGGAAGTCGTGATCGGCCGGCCCGACGGCTACGAGCTCGACCCTGATGACACCGCGCTGGTGCGGAGCATCGCCCAGGCGCGCGGCGGCGAGTTCGTCCACATCATGAACGACCCGGACGAGGCGGTGGTGGGCGCCGACGTGGTGTACGTGAAGTCGTGGGGGTCCCTCAAGTACTTCGGGCAGCCGGAGGCGGAAGCGGAATTCCGTGCCGGACTGCGCGACTGGCGGCTGAGCGCCTCCCGGCTCAAATCGACCCGCCAAGGCAAGGCCGCGGTGATGCACTGCCTGCCGGTCCGTCGCAATGTCGAGATCGACGACGCGGTGCTCGACGGCCCGTCCTCGGTCGTGGTGGATGAAGCGGAGAACCGGCTGCACGT
>DATBLR010000091.1:0-77534 GCA_036555275.1 Gemmatimonadales bacterium
CCGATGTCGATGTAGCTCAGGATCTTCTCCAGCTGGTCGTTGGAGGCCTGGGCGCCAAGCATGGTCTTGGGATCGAGCGGGTTGCCTTCGACGATCTGCTTCACCCGGGCGACCGCCCGCTCCATAAACCGCTCGTAGATCGACTCCTGTACCAGCGCCCGCGAGGGGCAGGTGCAGACTTCGCCCTGGTTCAGGGCAAACATGGTGAAGCCTTCCAGCGTCTTGTCGAAGAAGTCGTCGTCGGCCTCCAGGACGTCGGCGAAGAAGATGTTAGGCGACTTGCCTCCCAACTCCAATGTCACCGGGATCAGATTCTCGGACGCATACTGCATGATGAGGCGACCGGTGGTTGTCTCGCCGGTGAAGGCGATCTTGGCGATCCGGGGACTCGCGGCGAGCGGCTTGCCGGCCTCCACCCCGAAGCCCTGCACCACGTTCACGACCCCGCTCGGCAGGATGTCCGCAATCAGCTCCATGAGGGCCATGAGTGAGACCGGAGTCTGCTCCGCCGGCTTGATCACGACCGCGTTCCCCGCGGCCAGCGCCGGGGCCAGCTTCCAGGTGGCCATCAGCAGCGGGAAGTTCCACGGGATGATCTGGCCCACGACGCCCAGCGGTTCATGGAAGTGGTAGGCGACGGTATCGTGGTCGAGCTCACCGACACTCCCCTCCTGCGCCCGGATCGCCCCGGCGAAATAGCGGAAGTGGTCGACAGCCAGGGGCAGGTCCGCGTGGGTCGTCTCGCGGATCGGCTTGCCGTTGTCGATCGTCTCGATGAACGCCAGCGTGTCCAGGTTGGCCTCGATCCGGTCCGCGATGCGGTTCAGGATATTGGCCCGATAAGTGGCCGAGGTGGCATTCCAGCTCAGCGCCGCCGCGTGCGCGGCGTCGAGTGCCTTGTCGACGTCTTCGTGAGTGGAGCGGGCGACCTCGCACAGCGGTTGCCCCGTGATCGGGGTGGGGTTGGTAAAGTACTGGCCGCGTGCGGGGGCCAGGTACTCACCCGCGATCCAGTTGTCATAACGTGCCCGGATCGGCACGCTGGTCTTGAATCCGGCTGCCAAGGCGGGCAGCGTTGCCTTGGTGACTGGTTTGGTGGCGGTACCCATCGGTGCGCTCCTTTCGATCAGTGTGCGTTGGGGGCCGGGTGGCGTTTGGGCACCCGGTCCCGGGCCCCCGGCTTCTGGCGATTCGGATCGGTGAGAAGTAGACCTGCGCGGGTCCCCCTGAGCAGAGGGCGGCGACCCCCAGACGAAACGCGGTGCCTAAACGAACCGCCCGCGACCTTGTCGCGACAGCCATACGCCGGTCGGGGAGTCACAAACTCTATGTCGAGGCGGGTTCCATCGGGCATGCGATGGGCGGCCGAATACGGACCAAGCACGCTCGGAACCTCCCAATCACGGGCCGCCACACCCTTGCCCGATACAGGCCCGAATCTAGGCCGCCAGCATGCAGACTTCCGAAAGCCTGTATGAGGGTTCCCTCATGTTCTCTCCGGCTCCCGGCCCTCGCACTCCGCGGCGAACGGAGGCCTGAGGCCGAGGTCTCTGGGTGGACAGGCCCGGACCGACGGGGACCACCGCGAGGTCGTCCGCCAGGTCACCAGAATCTGAAGCTCCTCTCAAACGACATTCACGACTGTCGAAACCGGCTGGCTGCACATTGGCGCCATTAGCCCCGGTGAGCAGTGCGGATTATTGTCCGGTCCTAGTCGTATGGCGATTTCGGTCTCAAGCGGGTTCCCGAGAACCGGTTGGACGGGTGGCGAGCAGGCTTCTGCAACGGAATGGAGGGACGGAGATGAGGGCTTTCATCCTGAGCGCGGCCTTGCTCGCTGGGTTCGGCTGGACCAGCGTAGAGGCGCAGGGACTTCGTGAGACTTTGTCGCGCTGCACTCGAGCCGCGGGCCCCATGAGAATGGCCGAAATCGAGCGCATAGAGATGGTTACCATTGTGATGCCGGAGGAGTTCTCCGGCTCTCCGAAGGGGACGCCGTTCCTGCAGTTCAAAGTGCGAAACCCCGATGGCAGCAGGTGGGAGGTTACCTGCAACGGAGAGACGGGGGCGGTGGTCGATCTGGAGCGCGAGGTGTCGAGCGCTCACGACCCGCTCTTCCAGCGGAATGCGAAAATCAGTGAACCGGATGCCCGGAAGACTGCTCTGAAAGCACAGCCGGGTGAGATCCTGGGCGTCGATTATGAAGTGGCATCGGACGGCACCCCGGAGTACGAATTCGACCTGAAACCGGCCTCGGGCAAGGCGGGGATGATGGTGGAGGTGAACGCCGCAAGCGGAGAGGTTGCGAAGGTGTGGGCACGGGCGTACGCACTGCCGAGCGAGTGACCTATCTCCCTCCGTACGACTTCGTCGCGGAACCGGACTCGCCCGGCGGGAGTGGCCAAGGTCGAGCTTGAGGCAGCAGCAAGAGCGGCCACGAATTTGGGTGGCCGCTCTCGTTTCCGTAGCCGCTTCGATTCTCGCCAGTTAACAGAATGCTCGAGGTGGGTCTCGAACCCAAACGGGGATTGCTCCCCAAGGGGTTTTAGGCTCAGCCCCCCTGGGGAACAGTAGGCTACCGTAGGCTACAATGGGCCAGAATCTCGGGACTTAAGGGCTCCGGCCCGGCTCACACTCCCCTTCGAAAAACTCGGCAACAGCGCAATCCTCGCCGAAAACGCCTGTATGCCAGCTATTCGAGCTTGCTTGGAGTCACCAGACACAATCGCGTGTTCGTCGCCTCCTTCTCGGAACGCGACGACGACCTCTCACAGTGGCGAGCGTATTGTCGTGGCGGCCGCTCCGCCACCGACTCCCCGACTCGCTTCCATCAGCACTCGATTCGGTGCACTCGGCACCTGGTGCACGGTGAGGTTCGTCCGGCCGGGTGGTGCTGATCTCATGCGCGGCCTCCAGGACCCAAGCTGCAAGCCGCAGTCACCGAAACGGGCGGTGGAGTTCGAGCGGCAGAGGTCGCCACCGACCTGGGGATCAGCCCGCGCTGCACAGGGGCTCGTACGCGGCCCCAGCGATCCAGAGGCGATGGAGCAGCGTGGCCAGCTTGCGGGCGACGCCCACCACCGCGCGCTTCTTCCCGTTCTTCCGCCCCGCGGGCCGCCAGTTGGAGCCCCCAGCGCCGCAGGGTACAGTCGGGCCCACGCTTGCGGTCATGGGGAGCGTAGGCAGAGATCGTGCTGCTACCAGTATTGAGATGGCCGCGGCTCGCTTGCTCAGCGCGGCCCCTGCGCCGAGCCGAGAAACGGCTCCAGCAGGTCGCGAAATGTCGCCTCGTTGATCGGCTTCTCGACATACACATCGAAGCCGGCCTCGCGCGCCTTCCGCTCCTGGTCCGCGCTGGAAATCCGGTCCGCCGTGAGCGCCAAGGTGGGGATATGTCCGGTGCGGGGATCCTGCCGGAGCGTTCTGACCGCAGAGAAGCCATCCATGCCAGGCAGGGTGATGTCCATGAGGATCAGGTCCGGCGTTTCCTCCCGGGCAACCCGAAGGCCGTCTTCTGCCGTGGCAGCTCGGGTGACCGTGTGACCGAGGCCGGTCAGCAGAAGGGTCGCGAGTTTGGCGTAGGTCGAGCCGTCCTCGATCAGGAGGATTCTTGCGCGGATCATGACTGGTTGCTCCCCTCCGCGCCTTGTCGAGCCAGATAGGAGGCGATCATGCCCGGCAGCGCACGGGTATCGATCGGCTTCGTGACGTAGCCGTCACAGCCCGCCGAGAGCGCCTTCTCGTGGTCGCCCTTCATGGCGTAGGCGGTGAGCGCGATGACGATGATGTCCCGGGTTGCGGGGTCGGCCTTGAGCCGTCGCGTCGCCTCGAGCCCATCCATCCCGGGGAGTTGAATGTCCATGAGGATGAGCCGGGGACGGGATTCCCTGAGCATGGCCAGCGCCTCGCCGGCATCCTCGGCGGTCTGCACATTGTAACCCTCCGCGGAAAGCAGAACCCGCGCGAGCTTCAGGTTCACGCGGTTATCGTCCACGATCAGGATCGGCTCACCCGCCATCGTCACTCCCCGCCCTCGGGCGTCGTCTCCCCGGTAGATGCGCCCGGAGCTCTTCCACAACGGTGGCGCTCCCTTCGCCCTTGGCAACCACCCCCTGGGCGGACCGGGCCAGACGCGCATGCTCCTCGGCCGTGAGATCCTTAACCGTCCATACGATGACGGGGACGCGGCGGCAGGAGGGCAGCCGTCTCAGGCGGTCCAGGAACTCGAAGCCATCCATCTCGGGCATCAGCAGGTCGAGCACGACGGCGAGGGGGGGCGACTCGCGTGCAACGCGAAGCCCTTCCTCTCCGCGCGCGACCGAGATCGCCCGGTAGCCGAATTGAGTCAGGGTGGCGGACATCAGCTTGAGGGACCAAGGATCATCGTCTACCACCAGTACCATTCCCGAGCGCTCCGGCGATATGCGCGCCCGGCGCAGGGAGGCCAGAAGCGCCGGGCTATCGAGCGGCTTCGGCAGGATATCGTGAACCGCGAACCCGGCAACCGCTCCCTTCTCGGTCACCACGGTGACAACGATGATTGTGGCATTGCGATTCTCGCCCTCGGAACCAATCGCCCGCAACAGGTCGAGCCCGCTCATATCCGGCAGGAGGAGGTCCAGCGTAATCGCGTCGAAGGCGCGTTCCCGGCACTTAGCCAGTGCCTGCGCTCCGGTCGCGGCGGCATCGACCGCGAAGCCGGCCTCCGTCAGGGTTCGAACCAGTGTCGCCTGATCGCGCTCGTCGCCCTCGATGACCAGCACGGCGGGCGCTTCCGCAGGAGCCTCCTGGGGAGCGGGCGGGGGAGATATCGGGATGCCGGCGAGGGCATGGCGTGGCAGGACAGCGTAGAAGACGCTACCCTGGCCCGCCGTACTGGTCACCCCGACAGCTCCCCCCTGCGCCTCGACCAGCCTCTTGGTGAGCGCCAGGCCCAGACCTGTCCCGCCATGCCGCTTCGGGGCTCCCGCATCCAGCTGCTGGAACTCGACGAACAGCCGACCGATGTCCTGCGGAGCGATCCCCGGACCGGTGTCCTCAACCTCCAATCGGAAAGCCGAAGTACCAGGCTCCGGGAGACTGCGGACGACAATGCGACCGCCCTCGGGGGTGAACTTGATGGCGTTGGAAAGATAGTTATAGAGAACCTGCTTGAACCGGGAGGCGTCGAGCACGACATCGGTCAATCCCGGATCGATGTGAGACTCCACTCGAATCGCCCTGGATGCGATGGCAGTGCGAAGCACCCCGAGGACCTCTCCGACCAGCCTGGGCAGGTCCACCAGCTCCGGCCGGAATTCCAGCCTGCCGGCCTCGACCTTCGACAGGTCCAGCACGTCGTTGATGAGCTGCAGCAGGTGCTGGCCACTGCTGAGAATGTCCCCGAGGTATTCCTTCTGGTCCGCGGCGACCGGCCCGGCCCGCCCATCGTGCAGCAGCTCGGCGAACCCGATGATTCCGTTGAGGGGGGTGCGCAGCTCGTGGGACATGTTGGCGAGGAACTCGCTCTTGAGCCGGCTGGCCTCCTGAATGCGCAGGTTCTGGGCCTCCAACTGCAGGCTCTTGACCCGCATCTCCTGCGTCCTTCGCTCCTCGGTCTGGTCCCGGAAGACCAGGACCACTCCGCGGATCTCTCCTTTCGGATCTCGAATCGGCGCACCGCTGTACGCGATCGGTCGTTCGGAACCGCCGGGTGAGGTCAACGCCGTGTGGTTCCCCACGCCGACGATCACCCCATCGCTCAACACCCGGATGACAGGGCTCTCCAGTGGACGTCGGGTCTGCTCATCGACAATCCGAAATACCTCCGTGAGCGATCGTCCCTCCGCTTCTTTCAGGGACCACCCGGTCAGCTGCTCGGCCACGGAATTCATGCGTACGATGCTCCCCTTCGTGTCCGTGGCGATCACGGCATCGGCGATGCTGTTGAGCGTGGTGGCGAGACTCTGCTCGCTCTCTCGGAGCGCCAGCTCGCTCTCCTTCAGCGCCTGGTTCTGCTGATGAATTTGCCCAAGCATGTGGTTGAACGCGTCGGTGAGGAGCCCAACCTCGTCCTGTCCCGCCTTTGGAGCCCGGACGGAGTAATCCTGCCGGGCCGAGACGGCCTTCGCGGTCTCGGCGAGCGCCAAGATCGGATGGGAGATCTGTGCCTGCAGCTTGCGCGACAGGAGATAGGCCACCAGGAATGACCCACCGATCACCAGCAGGGCGATGCTGCCGTAGAGCCGGAGCCGCTCGTACATCGCCCCCATGTCCGCCTCGAGATAGAGCGTCCCCAGCCGCCTGCTCCCCTGAACCACGGGCTCGAAGCCGATCAGGTGCGAGTGCGCGAAGCGATAGCCGTCGGCTCCGGGCGACTGCGGCATCGCCTCCTGCGGGAGCCGTTCGGGATAGGCCGCGAAGGGCTGGCTGTCCCTGTCGTACAGCGCCGCAGCTACGACGTGTCGCTCGGCCTTGAGCGCGGACAGGGTTTCCCGGGCGTCGTCGGGGTTGTCGAAGGCCAGAGCGGCGGTGCTATTGGAGGCGATGATCTCGCCCAGGGTCGAAAGCTGCCTGACCGAAGTCTGGCGGAACGTAAGGAACTCGTAGGTCACAAACGCCGCGCTCGTGAGCAGCAGGACCAGCCCGCTCGTCATGAGCAGGATGGTCATCAGCTTTCGCTGGATGGGCGCGTCGGCGAGCCGCATCGTCATTCCATCCCGGTGGAGACAATCTCCGCGGGGCGAAGCAGCTTGGAGCTGATGGTCAGGTTATCGGCCCGGGCGACCTCAAGGTTGATGCGCAGCCGGATCCGGTTATGATCGGTCACGAACCGGATCATCCCGCCCTGGCCGGCGAAGCCATCCGCGTCTCCCACGGTGAGAATCCCGCGACCCTTGAGAGCCGCGAGGATCTGCGGCAGGCGCTGCTGCTCCCGGCGGCTCACAAAGAGGATGTGACAGGCCTTGATCTCGTCGACCTGACCAAACCGCTGCACCACGAGCGGATGGTCGTTCACGGCTTCGCCCTGCACGGTCTCGTCCAGATATCGGCCGAAGGGATCGTCTCCCAGCACTCCAATGACGAACGGCGTGTCCGGCTCGGGAAAGGCGCTCTCCGGCCATTCCACGAACTGGGCGAAGTTGTAGAGAAAGACGGCCTTGAGCTGGTACTCGGTGGCCGGGGGAGCTTGAGCCGCCACGGCCCGTGACACTACCGGCGCCGCACACAGCGCGCCCGCTACGATCAGCGGGAGGCGCGGAAGGTGCGGCACCCTGCGGGGCGAAATGCCCAAGGCACCGCCTACCACCGAAGCGCCACCTTCCCGTACACACTACGCGGAATGGTCTGGGTCCCGAATTCTCCGTGCTCCTTCTCGGCGAGGTTGTGGCCGATGACCGCCAGCTCGAGCTGGCGGTACTGCCAGGCCAGCCGGGCGTCGAAAGTGAAATAGTTGTCGACGTTCGGAGTGGCGGCCGGCAGCTCGCTGACGTATCGCCCGACAACGTCGAGCTGCCAGTGCGAGGGCAGGTCAAGAATGGAATGGACCAGAATCTGGTCGGCGGGGTCGTTGGCTTCGTCGGTCGGCACCGTCACCGCTCTCTGGCTGGTGACGGTGAGATCCTCGTTCAGGTGGATGTACCCCGCCCGGAGACGCCACCAGGCCGCCGGCTGGAAGTTCGCCGCGAACTCCAGGCCCCAGGTCCGGCCCTCCATGTCATTGGCATAGACGAAGCCGGTCGGAGGATTGAGCAGGTTCATCGTGCGGAGGTCATCGTAGTCATTCACGAACCCGGCCAGGGACAGCGAGAGGCGCTCCGTCGGCAGCGCCCGGTAGCCCAACTCGTAGGCGATCACCTTCTCGGACTTGAAGTCCGGGGTACCCGATAAGTTGGCCAGCGGGAAGCGGAAGTCTGTATCGGCTCGACTGGGCGAGCGCACCGCTCGGCTCACCGCTCCCCACACGGTCTGGCGCCGGTCAGGGGTCCACGCCACGCGGGCGCTGGGCTGCACCTCGAACCCGCTGAAGCTGTTGTGCTCGACCTTGGTCCCGACCGTGAACTTGAGACGATCCGGCACCACGGTGATCTGATCCTGCACGAACCCACTGTAGAGCTGCAGGGTCCGGTGCGCCGGGTCGAGGATGAACAGCCCGTTCTCGACCTGGTCCCGCATCAGCCGGAACCCGCCGCCCCAGATGACGCTGTTCGAGCGGCTCACCGGAAAGCGGTGCTGCAGGTCGATGTCGTAGGTCTGCAGATCCTCGGCGAAGATATCGGGATAGTGGCGCCAGGTGCGGTCGAAGTAGACCTGGACCTGCAGCGCCGATTCGCCGGACCAGGTTCGGGTCCAGCGGCCCAGCAGGTTCTGGCCGTTGAAAACCGTGTTACGATCGGCGGTGAACTGTTCGCGGCCGATGTAGCCATCGCCTTGGAGAGTCCAGGTGTCGCGCTCCGAGGGCGACCAGTCGCTCCGGAATCCGCCCTGCGTGGTATGCCACTGGTCAGGCGCGTCATTGCCGTTTGCCAGCGTGGTGCGGTTGTGGTCGAGGCGCTGGCCGAAGAGGCGGAGTGCGCCGTGTCGCCCGACGCTCGTCCCATAACGCGCCGCGCCGAAGTCCTGGAGCAGTGAACCCACCGCGCCGGAGGCGTACCAGCCGCGGGTATCCCCCGCATTCTTGGTGATGATGTTGATGACGCCATTGACGGCGTTGGCGCCCCACAGGGTTCCCCCCGGCCCACTCACGATCTCGATGCGGTCGATGTCTTCCAGAAGCACACCCTGGGCATCCCACAGCACCCCCGCAAAGAGCGGGGTATAGACGGTGCGCCCATCGATCAGTACCAGCAGTTTGTTGGCCCGTGGGCTGTTGGCAAAATCCGGGGTATTGAACCCGCGGGTGGTGAGGGCCCAATCGTAGGACTTCGACTGCTCAAGCTGCAGGTTCAGAGCCAGCCGCAGCGCCTCCGGAAGCACCGAGGCGCCCGAGCGCCGGATCTCATCCGCGGTGATGACCTCGATGGCCGATGCGGTCTCCGACAGCTTCTCCGGCCGCTTGGACACTGAGGTGACCTCGATTGCCATGAGCTGCTCGAGGCTCAACTTCTTCAAGGCACTGGGTGCCAGCAGGGAGTCCGGCGCCTGAGGAAAGGCGCGGCCCGCACCAACCGCAAGGCCGAGTACGAGGCAGGCGGAAAGCGAGAACCGATGGTGACGCGGCCGGAGAGACGGGGAATGGCGGCAGGTCCGTCGAACCGTGCGCGGATGAACCGGGGCAATGTTCATAGGCCAACCTCGGCACGGCCGTCGCCGTACCCGTCTCGGCGTTGAGCATCATGCAGGTGAGCGTTGGCCCGTCCTGCAAACTCGGTGGAGCCGCTCAGGAGGCGGGCATCAGCCTGTCCTCGCCGATGCGGTAACTGAACTCCGCGGCTCGGGCCGGTGCCGGTTCCCGCCCACGAGGGCCAGCAACCTGTTCCCCAAGGCGTTCAGGTCCTGCGCCGTCCGCTCGGCCTGCCTGGTCGAGGCCAGGTTCTGCTGGGTGGCCTCGTGGATGCTCGCCATAGCCTGGCGGACCTGCGTCATGCCCACGGCCTGCTGCCCAGCCGAGGCAACGATCTGGACCGCCGCCTGTGCGGCTTCCGCCACGGCTTCGGCCAACGCCCGGATTGTCTCACCGGCCTCGGTCACCTGCCGGGTCGTTGCCGTGGCCTGCTTGGTGCCCTGCTCGGTGGTCATGACAGCGGCGCTGGTGGCACGCTGGATCTCCCCCAGGATCCGCCGGACCTCGACCGTCGCCTTCTTCGACTGCTCGGCCAGGCTCTTCACCTCTCCCGCCACGACGGCAAAGCCGCGTCCCTGCTCCCCGGCGCGCGCCGCCTCCACGGCGGCGTTCAACGCCAGGAGGTTGGTCTGCTCGGCGATGTCGTTCACCGTCGCGATGATCTCCCCGATCGCCTGGGCCTGCTCGGACAGCGCCAGGATGCTTTCTACGATGGACTCCACCTGCTCCTTCACGCCCTTCATCGCCGCGGTTGACTCCTGGACCGCCTTGCGGCCGGCCTCGCCGATCTCAGCCGCCCGCTGGGCCGAGTCGGCCACCGCCCTGGCCCGCTGCGCCGCCTGCTCGGCGGTCTGCGCCACTTCGTCCACCGACGCCACCGTCTGCGCCACCGCGGCCGACGTCTCGCTTGCGCCGGAGGCTTGCTGCGTCGTGGCCGCCAGGATCTCCGCCGCGCTCGACGCGAGGACCCCGGTCGTTTCGCGGAGCGGGCCGCTCACGGCGCGGTTCAGGAATACTGCCGAGAGCGTGCCGACCACCAGCGCCAGCAGACCTGCCAGCAGGAGGACCGTCTGCATCCAGGCCGCGGTCGTCTGCGCTGCCGTGGTGGCGGCATCGGTCAGCTGCTCGGCGCGCGCAATGCCACGCTGGATCGCCGCCCGCACGGCCTCACGGGCCGCAACGGCGCGCGACTCGCGGATGCGCTCCGCCTCGACGCCCCGGCCCGCCCGCGCTTCCGTCATTGATGCCTGCGACGCTGCGTCCCACTGTGAGACCGCGCCAAGGGCCTCGGCCCATATGGCCCGGCCCTCGGCAGTATAGGCGGAGTCGCGCAACTGCACGAGCAGCACGTAACTCAAGGCGAGGGTGCTATCACGGCTGCGCAGCTCTGCGTCGTTCGGTCGAGCCAGGAATCCCTGGAAATCCAGGATGGCGCGGCGGAATTCCGCCTGCGCCGTGAGCGCGGGAACGAGCGTACGCCGCTCCCGATCCAGGGCGGCTCGATAGGTCTCCGACGTCCTTCGCAGCGCCACGACGCCTACCAGCACCACGACGACCACGAGGCTCAGACCCACCGCGAACCCCGCAACGATCCGGCGACTCACGGTCCACTGCATAGGCTCCCCCTCACCTCTGGAGACATAACATTGCGCCTGCATCGAGCATGTGCCCCGCATCGACCGTGATGCAGCGCAGGCACTTCTGCCGTGGGCGCCTTCATCCCCGTTCCGGCTTCGGGGTCCGGCGCCGCGCCTGGGGTGGCAGGCGGTTCAGGACCTCGAGGAGCTCACTCGTGTCCGACTTCGTTACGATCGTGGCGACCTGTCCCCGAAGTGCCGATTGCTCCGCCTCAGTCAGGTCCTTGAAGGTGAAGATCAGCACGGGGATGTCGCGGGTGGCCGGCTGTGCGTGGAGTCGCTTCAGCACTTCGAACCCGCTCATGCCGGGCATGATCAGGTCCAGAACGATCACATCGGGCAGCGCTTCATTGGCCAGCCGAATGGCCGCTTCGCCCTCGTAGGCTCGGAGGGCCAGGAAGCCACGCCGCTCGAGGGTCTCGGCGAGAAGATCCACCGTCTCATGGTGATCATCCACGACCAGCACCGCCGTGGGGCGGGCTTGAGCGCGTGGCGGTACTGCCCGGCGCACAGCCGCCACCAGGTCATCACGGCTGACTGGCTTCACCAGCCACTCCGCGGCCCCGAGGCCCACTCCCCGCTCGCGATCGTCGGTAATGGAGACGACGACCACCGGGATCTGCTCGGTGTCGGCGACGGCCCGGAGCCTGGCGAGAACCTCCAGCCCGTCCTGGTCGGGGAGGAGGACATCGAGGGTGATTGCCGCCGGCCGGAGCCGCTCCGCCATCTCGACGGCCTGAGCGCCGGTGACCGCGTGCGCCACCGCGTAGCCGTGTTCGCGCAGATAGTGGGACAGGAGCTCGCCAGCCGCCGGGTCATCCTCGACGACCAGGATCAGCGGTCCCTCCGCCCGATCGACCATCGGAGCCGGTGCGACCGCAGGGGACTTGCGATATCCCAGCGGCTCCAACGGCAGCGAGAAGGTAAAGGTCGATCCCACTCCTGGACTGCTCTCGACCCAGATCGCTCCACCGTGCAGCTGGACCAGCCGGCGTGTCAGCGCGAGCCCGAGGCCAGTCCCCGACTCCTCCCGGGAGACCACCGACCCGACCTGCTCGAACTCCAGGAAGATGCGTTCCTGATCCTCCGCTGCGATCCCGATGCCGGTGTCCGCCACCGAGACCTGGATGCGCCGATCCGCCCCCGACGACGGGTCCGCCGCCACCACGCGGGCCGTGACCCGGATTCGACCCCCCTCAGGTGTGAACTTGATCGCGTTGCTCAGCAGGTTGTACAGCATTTGCTTGAACTTGGAGCGATCGGCGGTCAACTCGGGCAGGTCGGCGGGGGTCTCCACCTGCACGGTCAGGCGCTTGCCGATCGCGAGAGACTCGACCAGCTGCTGCACCTCGCCAATGGCCTGGGCTGGAGGGAACGCGACGAGCTCCAGAGTCAGGCGCCCCGCCTCGACTTTCGCAAGATCCAGGATGTCGTTCACGAGCTGCAGCAGGTGGCGCCCGCTGGCGAGGATGTTTCCCACGTACCTGACCTGCTTGTCGTTGAGGCCCCCGAACGTCCGGTCTTCCAGCAGCTCAGAGAATCCGATGATGGCGTTCAGCGGCGTCCGGAGTTCGTGACTCATGTTGGCGAGGAACTGCGATTTCGCGCGGTTGGCCGCCTCCGCCATCTGCCGGGCCCGCTGCTCCTCGGCCGCCCGCCGGTTCGCCGACAGGTCGGAGTAGACGGCAACCAGGCCCGAGATCTTCCCGGCGGAATCGTGCAGCGGCGCGGTCGAGATGGCCACCTCGATCAAGGAGCCGTCCTTCCGCCGCCGGATGGTCTCGACCCCGCCGAGCTCTTCCCCCCGCATCATGCGGTCGTGCAGCTCCTGGGATTCCGCGATCCGGTCGCTCGGGATGTTCATCAGCTCCTGACCGACTACCTCCGCGCGGCTCCATCCGAACATTCGTTCGGCCCCGCCGTACCAGCTCACCACCCGACCATCGCCGTCGAAGCCGACGATGGCCTGCGGCGAGGCCTCCACCAGGGCACTCAGCTCATCGTGGGCCCGCCGCAGCGCCTCGCCCGCTTCCTTCCGTTCGGTGATGTCCAGGCAGGAGCCGATGAAGCCCAGGAACTCTCCGTCGGCCGACGACCGGGGCACTCCGGTCTCGATCATCCACCGGTACACGCCGTCCCGCCGCCTGAGTCGGTACTCGACGGTGTACGGCAGGCGCGACTCGTGGCTCGCATCGTACTGCTCGAGACAGGGACGGAGATCGTCAGGGTGGATCACCTCCTGCCAGCCGTGCCCCAACTCCTGTTCCCGCGTGCGGCCGGTAAACTCGAGCCACCCCTGATTGAAGTAGGTCACCATCCGGTCGGGGCCCGACATCCAGATCAGGACCGGCGCCGAGTTCGCCAAGGTGCGGAAGCGGGCCTCGCTCTCGCGAAGGCTCCGTTCGGCTGTACGCAGCTCGAGGTTCTGCTGGCGGAGTGACTCCTCCGCCTGCTGTAACTGCCCAATGGTCTGCCGCAGATCCTCGGTGCGTGCCTGGACCCGTGATTCCAGCTCTGCCTGCAGTTGCCTCAACTCCTGGTTCTTGAGCACCGCATCCTCGAAGCTGGAGATCAGCAGGTCGAGGATCTGTTCCCGCTCGGAGCCGATCGTGAACGTCGAGCCGAGGAAGGTGACCGAGACCCGCATCTGGGTCTTGGCCCTGCGGCGCAGCTCCAGGTTCTGGAGCACGTTCCGGATCCGGGCCAGCAGATGCTCGCGCTCGTAGGGTTTGGTGATGTAGTTGTCGGCGCCGGCGGCCAGACCGCGCACGATGTCCATGGGGTCGTTGAGGCTGGTGAGGAGCAGGACCGGGACCTGGGCCGAGCCGGCCTCCGCCTTGATCCGGCGGCACACCTCATACCCATCGATCCCCGGCATGGTGATGTCGCTGATCACCAGGTCAAAGGCACTGTCGTGCATCAGAGCCAGCGCCTGCTCGCCGTTCGGCGCCACCGTGGCGTCGTATCCGCTTTCCTGCAGCAGCAGCGAAAGCGCCTCCGCCTGGGTCCGGCTGTCCTCGACGATGAGAATCTTCACGGGCATCGTTTCCCCCCGCCGATCAGATTCATGAGATGCCAGCCGATTTCGGTGACCGGTAGCTGGGTATCCACCACGCCGGCGTCCATCGCGGCCCGGGCCATGCCGTACACGACGGATGACGCCTCATCCTGACCCAGCACCTTCGCCCCGGCCTCTTTGGCAGAGCGCAGCCCATCCACTCCGTCCGCTCCCATGCCGGTCATGATGACGGCGAGCATCCGTGAGCCGTAGGCCCGGGCGGCGGACTGGAACAGATAGGTCGCGGACGGCCGAAAGCCGCCGATGGCCGGCTCGCTGCCGAGGTGAATCCGGCCGTCGCGGCTCACGCCGAGATGGCGCTCATCGGGCGCCAGGTAGACGGTGCGCGGGGAGAGGACTTCCTGCTGTTCGGCGACCTTGACCCGGAGATCGCAATTGGAATCGAGCCAGGTGGCGAGGCCGCCGATGAATCCGGCGGCCATGTGCTGGACCACGAGCACCGGCACTGGAAAGGAACCGTCGAGGTCCGCCAGCACGCGATGCAGCGCGGCCGGGCCGCCCGTGGAGGTGGCCACGGCTACCAGCTCGATCGCTCCCGCCTGCGGCGCCAGCCGACCGGGCCTGGCCGGTGTCGGCGCCAGGGACCGCCAGCGTCGGACGAGCTTGACCTGCGCCATGGCCTTGACCATCGCCAGCAAGCGCTCCCGATGACCGTTGAAGAGCTCGGAGTCGGGGCTCTCCGGTTTGCGGACCACGGCCAGCGCCCCGGCCCGCATGGCATTGAGGGAGAGTTCGACATCGCGGCCGCTGGCACTCGACGACACAATGACGATCGGGGTCGGCGCCAGGACCATGATCTCCTTGGTCGCCTCGAAGCCATCCTGCAGCGGCATGTGCACGTCCATGGTAACCAGATCCGGCTTGAGCCGGACGGTCATCTCGACGACCTCGAGGCCGTCCTTGGCCTCACCGATCACCTGGATTTCCGGATCGCTCTGCAGCACCCCGACCAGGAGTGTCCTGACCGTGAGCGAATCCTCCGCCACGACGACCCGAATCATGTGCCGAGCAGCTGGCGCACCACATCCAGCAGCTGCTGCTGGTCGAAGCTCGACTTTCCCAGGTACGCGTCCGCGCCGACCTCGAGCCCGCGGGCCCGGTGCTCGGTCGACTCCAGGGCGGTGACCAGGACCAGGGGAAGTCGCCGGAATCGCGTCGACGCGCGGATGGCCGCACACAGGCCGAAGCCGTCCATCCGGGGCATGTCAACGTCGGCGACGACCAGATCCGCGCCACGCTCCTGGAGTTGCCGCCACGCGTCAGCTCCGTCGACGGCCGTGTCCACCTCGTAACCGGCCGCCTGCAGCACGCTCTGCTCCAGGGCGCGGGTAGTGATGGAATCGTCCACGACGAGGAGCCGCCGCCGGGTCGGCGTGCCCTCCGCAGCCTCCGAGCTGACCCCAAGGCGGCCGCCCAGCCCGAGACCCGCGTCGACCACCGCCGCCGGGTCGAGCACCAGCGCCACCTCGCCGGTCCCGAGTAGCGCGGCGCCACTCAGATTCGGCGACGGTCTGTCCTTTCGCCCAACCGGCCGGACGACGACCTCCTGTTCGGCCCGGAGCTCGTCCACCACCAGTGCCAACCGGCGCTCGCCGCTTCGCACCACGACCATCGGGAGGATGCCGGCCGTCGGGCGCTCCTGAAACGGCGGGCCGAGCACTTTTGCCAGGGAGGCCAGGGGTACCGGCCCTTCGGGAGTGGTCAGCACATCGCGGCCTTCGGCGTTGTGCAGGCTCGCCGGATTCACCCGGCACAGCCGATCCACAGCCGACGTCGGAATAGCCAGCGTCTGCGGCCCGAGGCCAACCAGGACCACGCGAATCGTCGCGAGACTGGGAGGGGCCTCGATGGTGAAGCGAGTGCCGCGTCCCGCCTCCCACGCGACCGCGACGCGACCCCGGATCCGTCCAACCGCCGCGCGCACCGCATCCAGTCCCACCCCCCGCCCCGAGACGACGGTCGGGGCGCTGCGGGTGGAGAACCCACCGCGGAAGAGAGCGTCGCCCAATTCCCGATCGGTACCAGGCACCGGCGCGCCGGCCGCGCGCATTCGCTCGCAAAGGGCGTCAGCTCTCATTCCGGCGCCGTCATCAGCCACGCTTACGACGATCCGGTCACCGCTGAGCGCCGCCTCGACCATGATCTCTCCCATCGCGGGCTTCCCTGCAGCCTGCCGCTCGGCAGCAGTCTCGATTCCGTGGTCAACGGCGTTCCGGACCAGGTGGAGCAGGGCGTCGCGGAGACCGTCGAGCACGGCGCGATCGGCCTCCACCTCCCCGCCCCGGATGACCAGCCGCGCCTCCTTGCCGAGGCTCGTTGCGAGGTCGCGAACCGTGCGGGGCAACACTTGGCACGCTTCCGCGAAGGGCCGGAGCCGGAGCCGGCGGGCCCGGTCGGCGACGTCGTCCGTTACCCGGGCAAGGCTGCGGGTGTCCTGCAGCGCGAGCGCAGCGAGGCGGCGGCTCTCCTGGATCAGGTGCTCGGCGTGAGCCGACACCAACTCCAGGGAACGGACCAAGGCCGGCGAATGATCCAGGGCGAGGCGCAATTGCCGGCTGGTCCGCTTCCAGGTCAGCGCCCAGGTGACGGCGTATTCATGCAGCGACTGGAGCTCGACCGGATGCTGGGCAAGCCGCTCCTCGAGCATCGGAATCTGCCCAGCGGCGGCGAGGAGGCCGTCGAGTTTGTCGGCCTCGACCCGCACGTGTCCGTCACTCCGCTCAATGACCGGCGGGGGGACGGATGCGGCGGCCTCCGCGGCAGGGGGGGGCCGCCTGCCAGTGGTGGCGCCTGCCTCCAGGGTTTGCAGCGCCTTCCGAAGCTCCGCCGGCACCGCCTCCCCGGCTTCCGCTCCGGCCTTGAGCCGATTGCCAACCGCCGTCAGCGCATCCGCGGCTCTGAAGAGCACGCCGAACTGTTCGTGGCCCAGGGTGCGCCGGCCACTCCGCACCTCGGCGAGGGCAGCCTCCAGCGCATGACACACCTCCTCCACGGAGTCGACTCGCGCGGCGCGGGCGGCCCCCTTGAGGGAGTGAACCACCCGAAACAGCGAGCGCAACCGCTCAACGTCTGCCGGGGCGGTCTCCAGGGCCAGCAGGTCGGCATTCATGATCCGCACCTGCTCGTCCAGCTCGCTGGCGAAGGTCACCAGCAGGCGACGCGCCATCTGGTCGCGGTCCATCAGTCCCTGGACCTCGCGCCGTCTCCCGTCGCCGGACTCTGCTGGACCAGCGCCAGCAACCGGCGTCCCAGCCGATCCAGGTCCTGGGCCGCGCGCTCCGCCTGCCGGGTCGAGGCCAGGTTCTGCTGGGTCGCTTCGTGGATGTTGGCCATCGCCTGACGGATCTGGCTCATCCCCACGGTCTGCTGGCCCGCCGAGGCCACGATCTGGGCGGCCGCCTGGGCGGCCTCACCCACCGCATCGCGCACCTGCCTGGCAACGGTCCCCACCTGCTTGGTCCCCTCCTCGGTGGTCATCACCGCCGCCCCCGTCGCCCGCTGGATCTCGCCGAGGATCCGACGGACCTCCACGGTGGCGCGCTTCGACTGCTCCGCGAGGCCCTTCACCTCGGCGGTCTGCGCCACTTCGTCCACCGTGGCCACTGTCTCCGTGACCGCGGCCGATGTTTCGGTGGCCCCCGACGCCTGCTGGGTCGTCGCGGCCAGGATCTGGCTCGCGCTGCTCGCCAGCACCGTCGCCGTTTCCTGCAGCGGACGGCTCACGCCCCGACGGCCGCAATCTTGTGGGAGATGACCAATCTCATTGCTCGACCTCCAGTTCAGTCCGTCCCGGCAGCTGTCCCGGCCTCCCGGGCCTCGTCACACAACATCCGCCCACTCGCGAAGCAAGGCCTTGGCGTCCAGCAGCAGCATCGCCTCACTGGTCATGCCCCGGAGATAGGGACGCGCCATCGTCCGGCCCTCGGGAAGGGGATGGATACTCGAGAGCGGGACCGAGGCCAGGACCTGGACCGCGTTCACCAGCAGGCCGAAGGCCGCCCGAGCTTCGCCCAGCACCAGCACCTGGTTCAGATCGTCGAGAGCCGCGACCGATAGCCCGAGTACCCGCCGGAGGTCGAGCACCGTCAGCAATTCTCCCCGCCAGCCGGTTACACCGTGAAGGGGGGGCTCGGCCCCGGGCAGCGCCGAGAGGTGGAGGAGCGGCGAGACCGCAACGACGTAGCGGGCTTCGATGGCATAGAGCTCCCCGGCGAGCGTGAACGCGATGACCTCCAGCGCGGCTCCGGCGGGCTGCTGCTTGAGGGGCCGGGCCAGGTGCCGGGCCCGTTCCTCAAGCAACAGAAGGGGGTCCGCGGCCATGCCCTGCGGCGGCGCCCTCACGCGATTGCCGATCGAGCGAGCTGTGCCTGGGCTCGCGCCAGGGTCGCCAAGCGGCTTGCGGGTTCGCCATCGGACGCAGGCACGATCGCCGACTCCGGCAGCGCGGCGAGCCGGCGCTCCGCATTGGTGAAGGCGCACTCCGCCCCCGCGACATCACCCAGCCGGAGCAGCGCCGACCCGAGGAGCAGGTGGACCACGGCGAGGGTGGGGTCGAGATAGAGGGCGCGGCGGGCCGCGGCGGCGGCTTCGGCGTAGAGTCTCGCCTCGCTCAGCAGAAGAGCATGGAGATAGACCAGCTCAGCCACGAGCGGATGCCGATCCAGGGCCATTGCGCATGCCCGCCCCGCTTCGGCGAGGGCCCCGCGGTTCGCATGCGCGCGGACCAGCAGGATCCAGAGGGCGGCATCGTCCGGACTCCCGCGGAGCCAGCGTTCGAGGCAAAGCACGGCCCCCTCGTAATCGCGGGCGGCATACCGAACCAGCGCCTCGGGTTCGGTATCGGCGATAACCGCCGGAGGCTCCTGGACCGTCGGCGGCACCGGAATGGGCGCTACGGGATGGGCCGGTTCCATCGGTCTGGGGCGAGGGTTCGCAAACCTTGGCGGAACCGGTCCGCCACCCGGGCGGACCCGTCGGTACGCCAGCCCGGCCGGGGTAGTCAGCACCTCGCACTGGGCCAACCGAGCGATCGGTGGATCCGCCGCACCCAGCAGGAGCCAGCCCCGATCGCTCAGCGAATCAATCAGCCGCCGGGCGACCCGGGCCGCGGTGTCGGCATCGAAGTAGATCAGGACATTGCGACAGAGGATGAGGTCCATCTCTCCGATCCCGCTCGCCGGGGAAGGATAGATGTCCTCGGCCAGGTTCAGGTAGCGGAACTCCACCGCCTCACGCACCGCTGGCACCGGTTCCCATTTGCCCTGAATCCGCTGGAAGTACGCCTCAACCACATCGGGCGGGACCCCTCGGAACGACCATTGGCCGTACCGGGCGCGGCGCGCGGCCGCCAAGGCTGGTCGCGCGAGATCGGTTCCGAGGATCCTCGCTCCGCCGAGCCGGCCGAGCTGAGCCAGCTGAATGGCGAGGCTGAAGGGCTCTTCCCCGGTCGCGCAGCCGGCGCTCCAGATACGGAGCCCGCCCTCACATCCGACGAACCCGGGGAGGATCTCGTCGCGGATCAATGCCAATTGCGCCGAGTCCCGAAAGAAGTAGGTCTCCCCGACCGCCACCTCCGCGATGAGGGCCTGGAGCAGCGGCGCCTCGTTGGCGAGTCGAGCAGGGAACTCTTCGGGATCCATCCGGCCGGCGCAAAGCATGGTTCGTGCAATGCCCGCCTCGAGCGCCGCCTGGCGGGACTCACTGGCAACGAGCCCAGTCCGGCGACGGAGCACTTCACTGGCCGCGGCGACGATGGCCGCCGGCAGGGGCGCCGGCCGGCTCATCTGGTCGGACCCGATGCGGCAGCAAGGACTTCGCCCCGCATGGCCACGCTCAGTAGCTGGTCGATCTCCAGCCGTTCCTCGATCGAGAGGAATTGATCAAGGTCGTGGATGATCAGGACTCCGTCTGGCAGTGTGGCGATTCCCGAAGCGTACTGCACGCCCGGAACCACGTCGGCAACCTTCCGGATGACTTCGGGAGCCACCGTCAGGAGGTCAAGCGCACGGTCGACTCGGAGCGCCACGGGGCCACCGAGCGTGTCGGCGAGCATGAGGTGTTGGTCTGGTTGCAGGGGCGCGGCGGGCAGACCGAATCGCAGTCGGAGGTCGAGGACGGGCGTCACGGTACCGCCGACATTGATGACCCCTTCGAGGACTGCCGGTGCTCCAGGGAGCGGAGAGATCGCAACCGCCCGCACGATCCGGTTGACCGAGCGCGCGTTGACGGCCAGGCACCACCCCCCAATCTCGAAGACAAGCAGGGATACCACCGCCCCCCCTCGGCTCCACTCGGTTGGCGTACCAATCCTGTTATCCTGTGCGCCTGGAACTACGAGAAGAGATAGAATATACGAAGGGAGGTATCCGCTTCGGTGTCAGCAAATTCCGACAAGACTCGGTTATTCAGCACCCAGGGAGGCGCACAGGGGGCCGATCCGGGAGGGCGCGGCTAGTCAGGTGTGCTGGGGTTGCCTCCAGACCACTAGGGTTTGTGGGCCCTGCACCGGGCGTCAACAGCGTTCGCCGCGCGTGCTGCGTCAGCCGATGTGGGCGGGGTGTTGCGGCGGATCCGGGCGCGACACGGCTGGTGCACCCGCACACCCCTCCCCAATCAGTTCCTCACGTAGCTGACTACAACTCGCCGCGCTTCCCGAGACTGGTCACCGGTCACTAGGTCACGCCCCGCGGCCTCTACCCACGCGTCGGCGGTGCTGGTTCCCGCTGGCGGGTGCCAGCCAAGCTCACCGGCCGCGAAGTGTCGTACAGCCGCGGTCTGGATGGTATCGAGCGGTACCACCCGCGCGCTGACCTGTACCGTGGCCCTCCCCTGCCCGAAGGCCGGAACCGCGGCACCGCACACGATAAGGATGGCGAGTCCGGCTATCCGCCCTCCGCCCCAATCCCGCCTCAGAATTCTGTTCATGTTGCCGCCTCGCTGGCCTGCTGTCAGAAGGTGAACACTTCAGCTAAGATCAATGTCCATGCAAGGTTAGGACCAAGATATCGTCCATATTCTTGACAGGCAGAGATGAACTGCTCGCCCACTGCACGAGAATCGGTGGCGACAAGGAACTGGGCGCTAGAGCTGCAGCCGCGTCAGATCTGTCTGACAGAAGGAAGCGAATTGGGCGGATTTCCGAGGCTTTGAAGTGGAAGAGTGTGGCGGGTGACCTACAGCGTGGCGCTGCCTGACAGAACGGCGGAGGCGCCGGACCGCCCTCCGCCCCAGCGGGCATCCTGGGCGACGGGCCCCAGCGCACCGCGAGCTGCAGCGCGCAAGGCCTCCTGAGAGGGGTGAGGGAGGATCTAGGCCGTCACCGAGCCGGGCCCGCGGAACTCGACCGGGTCGGCATGCTCACTGTGATCGGCGACGAAGGTCAGGGTCTGCCGCCGGCCCACGACCGCGCCGAGTGCATCAACGACCTTCGGGTCCAGAATGGTGCCGCGGAGTTCCTTCATGCGCTCGACAGCGGCTTCGGGACCCAGCTGCTCCTGGTAGGGCCGGGCGCTGGTGAGGGCATCGTACACTTCGGCGGCCCCAAGCAGGCGGGCTCCCCAGGGGATTTCCATGCCGGCCGTGCCATCCGGGTAGCCGCCGCCATCCCAGCGCTCATGGTGGTGGCGGACGAAGCGCACCAGCTCCTCGCACCCGGGGAGCGGGGCGAGGATTTCGGAGCCGATGGCGCTGTGCTTCTTCACCTGCTCAAACTCCTCGGGGAGGAGCCGTCCCCGCTTTTTCAGGATAGCGGAGGGGACCGCGATCATGCCGAGGTCGTGGAGCTGGCCGGCCCGGCGGACCAGCTCCACTTCCTCATCGCTCCGGCCGAGCTGCGCGGCCATGGAGGCGGCGAATTCGGCAACCCTGACCGAGTGGCCGGTGAGATAGGGATCACCCGCCTCTTGCACGGTGACCAGCGCGCCGAGGGCTCCGAGAGCCAGGCGCTCCAGGTTCGCCTGCTCCAACCGCACCTCGGCGCTCCGCTTGGCGAGCTCCTCCCGCAGATAATGGGCGGTGTCGTACTCTTCCATCCGCCGTTGCCGTTCCCGGGCAGCCCGCTGCAGCGCCCGCTCGAGCGAGTCGAGCTGGAGCGGTTTGACGAGGTAGTCCATGGCGCCCCGCTGCAGACAGACCGTAGCGTTCACCGCCTCGGTCTGGCCGGAGAGCATGATGATGGCGAGGTTCCTATCGAGGTGGGTGGCCTCCTGGACGAGATCCATCCCGCTCATGCCGGGGAGGTTCACATCGAACAGCGCAAAGCTGAAGGGCTGGCCCTCCAGCGCCTTGAGCGCGTCCTCCCCACTCTGGGCGGTGACCACCTCGAAATCGAGGCGCGCGAGGAACTGCCGCAGCGCGTCGCGCATCTCAGCATCGTCGTCCACCACCAGGATGCGATTGGTTCCCGCCTCAGCCCGTACCATGGACGCACCTCGTCAGCGACGGTTGTGACTGCGCGCCCGATATGGGCGCATGGCCCGGATGAGCATTATCATCGCGCTCTCCGTTCGCTGCAGCTCCGCCCGGGCCTCCCGCAGATCCCCGGAGCGTGCCATCCGCTCCAGTCCCCGGAGTGCCTCGCTGGCCTCGCCTGCGGAGAACTGGGCCACGCTGCCTCGCAGCCGATGGGCGGCCCACCCCACGCGCGCGTCGTCACCGGCGGCGACCGCCGCTTGCAACTGGGCAAGGATGGGCGGTGCGTGCTCGAGGAACAACTCGATCAGCTCCCTGAAGATCCGCCGGTCTCGTCCCAGCGCCTCGAACAGCTGCGCGAGATCTCCCGCGGGGTCCCGCCGCCCGGTCACGACGCCACTCCCTGCGAGACCTCCCGCTGGGCCATGCTCGGCAGCCGGAACCAGAAGGTGGTTCCCTCCCCCACTCGACTCGTCACCCCGACCTCACCGCCGTGGGCCTCGATGGGCATCCTGCCCGACTCCATCCGGCTGACATCGAGGACGGTATCAACCATGTCCTTCATTCTCCGGCAAGGGTCTTCAGCTGGGTAAGCATCCGGAGCGTCTCTTCGGCGTTGGTCCGCGCGGCGTCCATGCTGAGGAGATGCAGGTACGCGGAAAAGGCGTCGAGCGGAGAGCGGACGTCGTGGACGAGCAGGTGCACCAGACTGTCGCGGAGCACCTCCAGCTCGCGGAGCCGGACATCCTGGGCTTCCAACTCGTCATAGAGCTTCTTCCCGCGGAGGGCGTTGCGGACCCGGAGCAGCAGGTCGGCGCTGTCGATCGGCTTGGTGACGAAGTCACTGGCGCCGGCGCGGATGCCATCGAGCTTCGGCATCATCACATCGAGCAGAATGACGTCCGGCTTGCTCGCACTCGCGGCGGCGAGCCCGTCGAGCCCGTTCTCTGCCTCCTCGACAACATACCCGTTGGTCTCCAGCAGCTTCCACAGCAGCTGGCGGTTGGCCGGCTCATCGTCCACGACCAGGACGCGCCCCGGCTCCTTCAACCGAGCGAATACCTCGTCAGCGGGTGATGCCGCCACGCTCCGGTCCTTCACGCGTCAGGTATCGAGCGACTTCGGTCGGAAAGGTTCGCGTATTGATCGGTTTGGTGATATACCCGATACACCCTGCGGAGCGCGCCGCCTCCTCGTCTCCTTTCATCGCCTGCGCGGTGAGCGCCACGACCGGGATCGCCGCGGTCCGGGGATCGGCGCGAAGGCGCCGCAATGCTTCCAGTCCGCTCATATCGGGCAATCGGATATCGAGGAGGACCAGATCCGGCAAGTGTTCCCCCGCCATCCGCAGCCCTTCCGTGGCGGTGGTCGCCTCGAGGACCGTCAGCCCTGCCGTACGCAACACATCCGACGCCAGCTCCAGATTCATCGGATGATCCTCGACCACCAGCACCATGGCACTGGTCACGCGGGTTCGCTCCCTTCGGAAACGGCGTCGGGCGCGCGACGGCGGGAGGGGATCCGCTCGATGGCGTCGAGCAGGGTCACCGTGTCCGACTTGGAGACGATCCGGCGCACCCGCCCGCTCAGTGCCTCGCGCTCGTCCGCAGCCAGCTCCTTGAACGTGAAGACTATGACCGGAATGCCCCGAGTTGCCTCCTGCTCCTGGAGCCGGCGGGCGACCTCGAACCCGGAGAGACCCGGCATGACGAGATCGAGCACCACGACATCGGGAAGCTGCTCGGTTGCGAGGCGGATCCCCTCGGCCCCGCCGTAAGCGCGCAAGGCTCGGAAGCCGCGGCGCTCGAGGGTATCCGCGAGCAGGTCGACGGTCTCCCGGTGGTCGTCAATAACCAGGATGGTGCGCTCCCCGCCGTTCGATGTCGCCGGTACTGCCCGGGACACCGCATCGAGGAGCCGCTCCCGGTTGACCGGCTTGACCAGCCAGTCCGAGGCCCCGAGGCTGAACCCAAGCGCCCGGTCGTCGGTAATCGATACGACGATCACCGGAATCCGCTCGGTGTCCGCCAATGCCCGGAGCCGGGACAGGACCTCGAGGCCATCCTGATCCGGCAGGAGGATGTCCAGGGTGATCGCGACCGGCTTGAGCCGGCGGGCCATCTCAAGCGCCTGCTCGGCGTTCGCGGCCTGGGCGACGGCGTAGCCCTGGCTTGTCAGATAGTGGCAGAGTAGTTCGCCGGCCACCGGATCATCCTCGACCACCAGCACGACCGGCTTGCCGTCCTCCCCGGGCAGGGCCGCTGCTCCTGCTCCAGCCCGGCCGGGTGTCAGCACGCTGGGCGGAACCCGCGGCAGGAAGATGGAGAACGTAGAGCCCCTCCCGACGGTGCTTTCCAGGCCGATCCTTCCGCCGTGCAGATCGACCAGCCGGCGGGTGAGAGCGAGGCCGAGTCCGGTACCCTGCTGCTCCCTGACGTAGGAAGCGTCGAGCTGCTCGAATTCCAGGAAGATCCGGTTCTGGTCTTCCGGCCGGATGCCGATACCGCTGTCTTCCACCTCGATGGCCAGCCAGTCTTCCGCCTCCCCCGGGGCGCTGGGGTCAGGGACCGTCCGGGCTCGCACCTGCACCAGCCCACCGTCGTGGGTGAACTTGATCGCGTTGCTGAGCAGGTTGTAGAGGATTTGCTTGAACTTGGCCCGATCCGCGGTGATGATCGGCAACGCGGCCGGCGAGCTCACCTCCAGGCGCAGCCGCTTCCCCATCGCCAGTGACTCAACAATGCGCTGCACCTCACGGATCGCGGCGACGGGTTCGAAGCTGCTGGGCTCGAGAGTCAGGCGTCCAGCCTCGATCCTGGCGAGATCGAGAATGTCGTTGACCAGATCGAGAAGGTGTCGGCCGCTGGTCACAATGTTCCCCACGTAGCGCCGCTGCCGGTCGTTCAGGGGACCGGAGCTCAGGTCCTCCAGGAGCTCCGAGAAGCCGATGATGGCGTTGAGCGGAGTCCGAAGCTCGTGGCTCATGTTGGCGAGAAACTGTGACTTGGCGCGGCTGGCCGCTTCCGCCATTTCGCGGCCGCGCCCCTCTTCCTCCGCACGTCGGCGCTCGCTGATGTCAGCGTAGACCACGACGGCCCCGATCACCGCGCCGCCGGAATCATGTAGCGGAGCGGACCAGAGGCTCACATCGACCCGCGAGCCGTCCTTGCGACGACGGGTTGTCATGAAATCGGTGATCACCTCTCCACCCAGGGCGCGACGGCGCAGGTCGCTGTCCTCCTCGGTCAGGTCGGCGGGAACGTTGGGCAGCTCCCCCCCGACGACCTCGGCCGCCGTCCAGCCGAACATGCGCTCAGCGCTGGCGGGCCAGCTGGTAACGCGGCAGGTCAGGTCGATACTCACGATCGCCTGCGGCGACGCCGCCACGATAGTGCGGAGCTCGTCATGCGCTCGCCGCAGCGCCTCGAGCGCCGAGGTCAGGGCGTCCGGGCTGGTCCGCGCCGCCTTGAGGCGCACGTACTCGGTGACCTCCTCCAGCCGGTGAATGATGTAGGCAACCTTCTTCCCCCGGCCGAATACCGGAAAGTTGACCGGGCTCCACCAGCGCTCCTCGAAGCCGCCTCCCTCGGCCTCGGGCCGGCGAATGTCATACTTCTGCACCGCCATCGCATCGGGCCGCCGGTGCGTGAGAACCCGCTGGAGCGAGGCCCGGAGATTCCCGACTCCGGTGCCGGCGATCTCGTCGGGATTGTCGGGGAAGACCTCGAAGATGCCGCGGCCCACAATGGCCTCCCGGCGGGTCATCGTCGCCCGGAGGTAGGCGTCGCTCACGGCGATGATGGTGAAGTCGGGCGCGAGCACCAGGTAGTGCCCCGGAACCGCCTCAAACAGCGCCCGGAAGTCCGCTGGGGGCAGCCTCGATCGGCGGGTGGCGGGACCGCGGCGCTTCATTCCCTTCCTCAGCGCCTTTCGCCGGCATCGACATCCTTCAGATGGCGCGGCAGGGGAAGTCTGATGAAGGCGGCCACCAGCCGAGGATCGAAGTGGCGGCCACTCAGCCCGCAGATCTCGGCGGTGACACGCTCCAGTGACCACGGGGGGCGGTAGGGACGGGCGTGCGTCAGGGCATCAAAATAGTCGGCGATGGTGACCAGCCGGGCCTCGATTGGAATGTCATCGGCCGCCAAGCCATCCGGATAGCCTTCTCCATCCCAGCGCTCATGGTGACTCCGGGCAATCCGCTCCGCCATTCGGATCAGGTCAGTCTGCCCGCCAGCCAGAATCTGGGCCCCGATGGTGGTGTGAGTCCGCATGACCGTGAACTCCGCTTCCGTCAACCGAGCGGGCTTGAGCAAGATCTGGTCGGGGATCCCGATCTTGCCCACGTCATGGAGGGGTGCCGCGCGGCGGATCAGATTCGCCCCATTCTCCTCGATGCCGACTGCGCGGGCCAGCGCCTCGGAAAGGGCCGCCACGCGCTGAGTGTGGCGTCCGGTGTCGTCATCGCGGAATTCCGCCGCGCTCGCCAGACGCTCCAGGACCTCCAGTTGGGACTCGTCCAGTTGGCGGGTCCGGGCTAGAACCATCCCTTCCAGCTGCCGGTTCTGCTCCTTGAGCTCCAGATGCAAGAACCGGGTTTCCAGCAGATTGCCGATCCGGAGCAGAACCTCCACCCCGTCGAACGGCTTGAGCAGGAAATCCCGTGCCCCTCCTGCCAATGCCTGCTGCCGGACTTCGGTGCGGCTGTCGCCAGTCAGCATGATGACCGGAAGGTGATTGTCCGCGGCCAGTTCCTCGCGAAGGGCATGGAGCACACCAAACCCGTCGAGGCCCGGCATGTGGAGGTCGAGCAGAATCGCGTCCGGTCGAAACTCGCGAAACACCGCCAGCGCCTGCCGCGAATCCGCCGTGCAGTTGACCGCGCGGTAGCCCGCGTTGCCGAAAATGCCCTCCAGCAACTGGAGGTTGAGATCTTCGTCGTCTATGACGAGGATCCGCGCCTCGGGATGGCGCGCCGCTGCAGCCTGTCGATAAACTGAGAGCGCCGGGGCCCCCGGGGCACTCCGCTTCCGTTCGGACCTGCCGTCGGATCGTGGCGCCGCCGATCGCATCTCCTGCTCGCTGATTCTCATATCTGCTCCGCCCGACCCTTCGCCAGGGCTACGACTTGGCGACCGGACCGAGGTCGGTACTGTCAAGAGAAGCTACACCAGTCAGCATCTACCAGATGCGGACCACGATAAGGCCAACCCCCCCGGAAGCGGTATCAGACATATCTGACAATTGGGGACAAACCGTTGTGAGGCAACCAATACGGCCAGCGGGTTACCCCTAAATCAAGGCGGGCTGCTGCGACAGGAGCAGGTGGGAATGGCGTCAGGCAATGAGTTGATTCTCGATGGCAAAGCGAACCAGGTCGGCGTTGGTTTCCATGGCCAGTTTCTGGAGAACTCCCAGGCGGTAGGTGCTTACAGTCTTGGGACTTAGGTCCCGCTCACCGGCGAGCTGCGTGATCCCCCTTCCCTGAGCAAGAAGCACCAGGATCTCGAACTCGCGGGTAGAAAGATCCCCGATGCGAGTGCCCTGAGGGGGCGCCGCGTCCCGCGCGTACGGCTCCTGGTCGGACTGGCCGCTGACGTAGGTACCCCCGGCCAAGGTCCGCATGATAGCGCGGGACAGCCCATCGACCGATTGCCGTTTGCTCACATACCCCCGGGCGCCTGCCTTGAGCGCGCGCTCGGCGTAGTGGGCCTCGGGGTGCATGCTCACCACGAGGACCTTGAGTTGGGGATGGCCGCTGCCGATACGCGACATCAGTTCCAGAAAGCCCGGGCCGGGCATCGAGATGTCGGGCAGGAGCATGTCCTGGGTCGAATCGAGCGCGGTGAGAAGGCCCGCACCATCGGAGGCCTCTCCGACCACTTGGAAGCTCGGGTCATCCCGGATGATGCGATTCAAGCCCTCGCGCACTGGAGGGTGATCGTCGGCGAGGAAGACCCGGATCATCGGCTCTCCCGGGCGGGGGCGCTCCGGTGAGTGGCAGGATGAGGGAGAGCCGGGTTCCTTCACCCGTTGCACTCTGGATCTCGCAGCGGCCATGGAGCGCCAGCGCTCGTTCCCGCATGCCGAGCAGGCCGAGGGAGCTGGGATGGTGCATGGCTTCAGCGGGAAGGCCGATGCCATTGTCGCTCACTTCGAGGGTGGCCAGCCCGTCCGCGATGTCAAGCCGGGCCCGGACGAGATCCGCCTTGGCGTGGCGCGCGACATTAGCGAGTGCCTCCTGCAGGACCCGGAAGATCGTGGTGGAGTGCTCGGGGGGAGGATCGAACTCCCACGGGGATTGCTCCCCAAGGGATTTTAAGTCCCTTGCGTCTGCCAGTTTCGCCACCCGAGCGGCACCAGAAGTTAGCGCCTTCGGCCGGGGAACGGGGAACGGGGAACGGGGAACGGGGAACGGGGAACGGGGAACGGGGCCCGATGATGAGTTGGAGTTTCGCGTGCGTCAACCCCAATCTTCCTTAATCTCGCCTCGTTTCACCCTCCTCACTCTCCGCTCCCTTTGATCGGAGGCCGCCATCAATCGTGACTCCTGCCCGCTCGACGCCTCAGGTGTTGGGCCGCATGGGTGCGGCCCCTACCCGGCGCGCACCCCAAGCGCGGCCCTCGTGGCCCAAATGGTTGGCGTCCGGCCGAACCGCTTCCGGAACTCCTCCTGCACCTCCGCCAAGCACCGCGCCTCGACCTCGGGCGGAACGAGCGCGAGTACCGCGCCACCCCACCCTGCCCCGGTGAGCCGCGCGCCCCAGGCGCCGTGCCGAATGACGCTTGCCACCAGATGGTCCGCTTCATCGCAGCTGGACTGAAAGTCCCGGCGAAGCGACTCGTGCCCTTCGACCAACAGCCGACCGACCCTTGGGAGATCGCGACCCGCCAGGGCGCGGGCAGCCTCGTGGGTGCGCCCGACCTCCGTGACTACGTGCTTGAGGCGGAGACTCCACGGTGCCGGGATGGCCCGCAGCAGCGCCGGCAGGCGTTCCCCGGGGACGGCGGCCAGCTGCTCGACGGCTACGCCGTGTTCCCGGACCATGCCGAGGGCTGCATCGCACTCCTGTCTCCTCAGGTTAGCCCCCCCGTCGCTCAGCTGATGCACCACCCCGGTTTCGAGCATCCAGGCCCGCGCGCCAAACGGCAGGTAGGTCAGTTCCCCGGTCGCGGTCTCGAACAGGAGCGCGTAGCCCGGGCGAGCCAGCGCGGCGACGGTCTGACCCGCCCGGCCACAGCGCACCCCGACCTCGTCACGCTCGGCGCGGTAGGCCAGCTCGGCGACGTCCCTCACGGGGAGACGCCGGCCGGCGACCGCCAGCAGCGCGCGGGTCAACGCAACGGTGAGCGCGCCGGAGGATCCCAGACCCGCACCGATCGGAATCGTGCTGGCGATCGCCAGCCGGGCCCCCTTGGGGGCCAGCGCGCGACGGCCGAGGACCCGAATGACCCCGCTGACGTACGCGGTCCACGATCCGTCTGGCGACAGATCCGGCTCGATCACCCTGACGGTGCCGTCCACTGCCGAGACCACGGCCCATAGCTGGCTCGATTCGGCCGCGACAGCGGTTCGCCGCTCGATGGCGAACGGCAGCACCGGTCCACCGTTGTCGTCGCTGTGGTCTCCGAGGAGATTCACCCGGCCTGGGGCCGAAACGACCACGGCCGGCCCGCTTCCAAACCGCTCCTGAAACAGCGATGTTGCCTGTCCGACGGGGGAGACCTGGGTCACGATCGGTTGCTCTGCATGGAGGCGCCTTGCATCGGTTTCTGCGGCTCGGCCTGTCTCTCGTCCCGCTCCTCCTGGCCACATCGCTCCCGGCCCAGCTCGCCCCGGTGGGGGCGCCCAAGGGTTCGCTCAGGTTCGATATCCGGGGCGCGTTCGAGAGCGCTGATCGGCGCCTGCTGGACGACCAGACCGAAGACTACCTGGCCGATTTCGGCAGCTCCGCGTTCGGCAGCGACCGCCTCCCCTTCCTGCGAGCGACAGACTCGCTGGTCGGGACCGTTCTCGGCCAAGCGGGGTACCGGCTCAATCTCGGCGCTCAGCGCGCCAACGGCCAACTCACCATCGGTACCGGCACTATCGCAGCGGCGCTCGGCATCACCAGCAAGGTCACCCTGTTCGCGAACGTCCCCTTCGTCACGACCCGGGTGCAGGCGCGGCTCCGGCTCGATTCCACTGCCGCAGACGGCGGCTTGAACCCCGCCCACCCGACCCTGGGCAACGCCTCCGATCAGGCCCTCGCCGCCACCTTCTTCACCGCCTTCGACAACGCCCTCTCGACCCTGCAGAGCAGAATCCAGAGCGGGACCTACGCCGGGGACCCCACCCTGCAGGCCATCGCCCTCGAAATCGCCGCCCGGGGTACCACGGCCCGGGACGCGCTGTCCACGATCACCCGTGATCCCAATCAAGCCTCACCCTTCCTCCCGACCGCCGCGAGCCCGACCGGGCAACAGATCGTCGCTAGCATCAGAGGACTGCAGGATACGCTGGCGAACACGCTGGGCGTGCCGGGGTTTGCCAGCGACCCGGTGCTTGCCGCGGGCCGCCTCACCGATCAGGAGTTCGCAGGCTTCGTGAGCGACCCCGCGGGGCCCATGGACGCGTTTCCGCTGGGCGAATCGAAGATATCGCGCATGGGCGACATGGACGTCGGGGCGGTACTGACCCTGGTAGACCGTTTCGACCGCCCCGGGCATACGGGAGGTTTCCGGTTCGCCGTCACGGGGCTGGTTCGGCTGCCGACGGGGCAGCGTGACAATCCCGCCAACCTGCTCGATGTGGGGACCGGCAACGGCCGCTACGAGGTGGGTGTGTCAGGCACGGCCGATCTGGGTGCGGGACGGCTGGGTGCGCGGTTCACAGGCGGCTACCTCCTGCGGCTGTCGACTCTCCGGGTCCGGCGACTGACCGCTCCGGGCGCTCCCTACGCCCTGGCAGGTACCCTGACCAATGTCAGGGAAGACGCCGGCGACGTCATGCAGCTGGGGGCCCGGCCATTCTTCCGCCTGGCCCGAAACATCGCGATCCACGGCGAGGTGGACTTCCAGCGCACCCTCGCGGACGCCGTCTCCTATGACTCACCATCGGATTCCATCGCCGGCCTTTCGGCCAACCTGCTGGCCGAGAAGCGGCGAAGCGCGCTGGCCGTCGGCGGGGGCGTCAGCTACGTAGGGCGCTCGGCCCACGAATGCGAGCCGGGCCGCAGGTGCGGCTGGCCCATCGAGGCAGGATGGAGCTACACCACCGTGGTGCAGGGCTGGGGTGGGCGGGTGGTGAAGTTCCGGACGACAAGGCTCGAGATACGGTGGTATCAGAGGATTTGGAGATGAGGAGAACGGGAATGGGGAACGGGGAATAGGGAACGGGGAAAGGGGAACAGGGAACGGGGAACGGGACAAGCCTGGAGAATTCTCCCCGCGTCAACGCTGCAAGGGCACCATCGATGGCTGAGAGATCAGAGCCAAGTGCACTTCCCGTTCCCTGTTCCCCGTTCCCCTTTCCCCCCTCCGTCGGAGATCCAGAAGGGAAGACACGCCTCACTCCCGTTCCCCCTTCCCCGTTCCCCGTTCCCCCTTCAGCAACACCTCCGCGTGTCTCCGCGCCGTAACCGCATCCGCGTCTCCCAACATCCGCGCCAGTTCGGTCACCCGGTCCTCTCCATGAATCCGCTCCACGTCACTGGTGGCGACGCCTTTGCGCGCGGCCTTGGAGACGACCAGATGCCGTTCGGCGCGGGCCGCGATCTGGGGCAGATGGGTGATCACCAGCACCTGCCGACCGGCCGACACTTCCGCCAGCGCCTGGCCCACCTCCGCGCCGATCTCGCCACCGATCCCCTGGTCGATCTCGTCGAAGATCAGGGTCGGGATCTGGTCGTGCTTCACCAGCACGACCTTGAGGGCAAGCATGATGCGCGACAGTTCCCCGCCTGACGCGGACCGGGCCAGCGGTCGGGGCTCGAGGCCGGTGTTGAGCCGGACGGTGAAGGTGACCACTTCCTGACCGGTGGACTCGATCCGCTCGAGTGGTTGAAGTTCGACCTCGAGCTTCCCGCTGCTCAGCCCCAGCTTGGGAAGCAGCCGGGTGACCGCCCTGCTCAGCCGACCTGCCGCCTCGCGCCGTTTGCCGGTCAGGGCATCCGCAGCGGCACGTCCGGCGCCTTCCGCCGCCACCCGACGCGCCGCCAGCTGTCGCAGGTCCAGGTCCGCGGTATCGAGAAGCTCCAGTTCGGCTCTCGCGAGATCCCGGGCCTCGAGCACCGCTTCGAGCGTCGCGCCATGCTTCTGTTTGAGCCGGTAGATGATGTCTCGCCGCCGTTCGATCTCCGCCAACCGTGCCGGGTCTTCCTGCAATCCGTCGGCGTATTCCCCGGCCAGCCGGGCCAGCTCCGTCAGGTTGGCGTAGGCGGCATCGAGCAATTCGCGCCACCCGCCGAGTGTGGGGTCAATCCGCTCCAGGGCTCCCAGCAGCCGGTCGGCCTGGCCGAGGGCGGGAAGCGCTCCGCCCTCCTCCCCGTCGAGGAGTTGCCCGAGGCGCCGGGCCTGATCGGCCAGGGTGGCGGCGTGGCTGAGTCTCCGCGCCTCGGTGTCGAGGCCGTCGTCCTCCCCGGGCTGGAGCCGGGCCGCGTCGATCTCCTGTACGACGTGGCGCAGGTAGTCGGCACGGCGGCGGACCTCGTCCCGCCTGTTCGCGAGGGCCGCTTCTTCCTCCGACACCGAACGGAGCGCCGCGCAGGCCTCAGCGAGCGCGGCCCGCTCCGGAGCCGCCCCGGCATAGGCATCCAGAATCTCCCGTTGCGCCTCCGCGTGAAGCAGGGACTGGGTCTCATACTGCCCGTGCAGATCCACCAGCACGCTGCCGATCCGGGCCAGGACCCCGATCGTGGTCGGGCTCCCGTTCACCCACGCCTTGGAGCGGCCATCGGCGCCGACCTCGCGGCGAATGACCAGTTGACCCTCTTCGATATCAATACCCTGGTCCTCCAGCCGGCGACGCTGGACGGGATCCTCGACCTCGAAGGCGCCCTCCAGAACGGCGCGGGGAGTGCCCGGGCGAACCATCCCGCTCTCGGCCCGGGCTCCGAGCAGGAGCGCCACGGCATCCACCAGCATCGACTTCCCCGCCCCGGTCTCGCCGGTGAGGACGTTGAGGCCAGGGCCCAGTTCCAGGGTTACTTCCGCGATCGTGACCAGATCGCGGACCCGCAGCTCACGGATCACCGGATCACTTCCCGCTCGGAGAGATCGCCCCAATTGAGCTTCTGTCGCATCCGGGTGAAGTACCCTTCTGCGCCGAGACGGATCAGAAGCACCCGCGTCTTGGCGCGGCGGACGAAGACCCGGTCGCCCGCGGCCAATGTGGCACCGAGCTGGCCGTCGTAGGAGACCAGCAGGTCGTCGGCCCAGGGGGACATCGGTTCCACGCAGATGGTCGAATCGGGGGGAACTACGACCGGGCGTACCGCAAGAGTGTGGGCGCAGACCGGAGTGATGATCATGGCCTCGACCCCGGGCGCGACGATCGGTCCACCGGCGGAGAGCGAGTAGGCGGTCGAGCCGGTGGGGCTCGCCACCACGACACCGTCGGAGCTGTAGGGGCCGAGGTCCTCGCCGTCCACGTTGAGCCGGATCCGGACCACGCGGGCGACCCCGGATTTGTGGACGGCAACGTCGTTGAGAGCAAGCTGCTCGCTGCGCAGCGCGCCCTCGTCGCTCAAGATGTTGGCATGCAGGGAAAGCCGCCGTTCCAACGCGTAGCGACCGGCGACCAGTGCATCCAGCACGGAGGCCAACTCGTCCCGGGTGGCGTTGGTGAGAAACCCGACCCGTCCCAGGTTGATGCCCAGGATCGGCACCTCACGGCCGCGCAACAGACGGGCTCCCCGAAGCAGGGTGCCGTCTCCGCCGAAGCTGACCACGGCGTCGGGCGTGTCCTGATCCAGCAGGGGAAGCACCTGATCCCACAACGGGACCAGGCTTGGCTCGGTCAGGAGGGTAATACCGCGTGGAGGCGCGAGGCCTGCCAGCTCGCCCAGCACCGCCTTGAGGTCGGCGTAGCGCGGGTTCCCCACGACCCCGACCTTCATCGGGCCTCGACGCTCTCCTCGCTGTGCAGGGCCCGCAGGCGGCGGGCGATCCCGCCGGCGGTGAGTCCGTAGGTCTCCAGCTGCTCGGCGCGAGAGGCCTGGTCGATCAGCCGGTCGGGTACGCCGAGGGCGATGACCCGGACCTCCGGATGGGTGGTCTGCAGGGTCTCGGAAAGGCAGGCGCCGAAGCCATTGACGATGGTTGCCTCCTCCACGGTGACCAGGGTGCGATGTTCCGCCGCGAGGATCTGCAGCATCCCCTGATCCATCGGCTTGAGGAATCGGCAGTTCACCACGGCGCAGTCGATGCCTTCGGCGGCCAGCTGCTCGGCGGCTAGGCGGCTCGCCTCCACCATGGTGCCGACGGCGAGGATGGCCAGGTCCTTACCGTCGCGCAGCCGTTCCCAGGTGCCGTAGGGGATTGCTTCCACCTCCGACACCGGCCGCGGCTGGGCCGGCGCCTTGTCGCGCGGGTAACGGGTGCAGAACGGCCCGTCGCGGTGGGCGAGAGCAGTCTTCAGCAGGCCGATCAGCTCGTCCCCGTCCTTCGGGGCGGTGACGGTCATCCCCGGAACCGCCAGCATGTAGGCGATGTCGTACAGGCCCATATGGGTCTGTCCGTCCTCCCCCACGAGTCCCGCCCGGTCCATGCAGAAGACCACCGGCAGACGCTGCGCCGCGATGTCGTGGATCACGTTGTCGTAGGCCCGCTGCAGGAAGGTGCTGTAGATCGCCACGACCGGCTTGATCCCCTGGGTAGCCAGCCCGCCGGCGAAGGTCACCGCGTGACCCTCGGCGATCCCGACGTCGAAGAACCGCTCCGGCCATTTCCGCTGGAAGATGTTGGTGCCGGTGCCGCTGGGCATGGCCGCGGTGATGGCGACCAGATTCGGGCGCTCTTCCGCGAGCGTCGTCAACGCCTCCCCGAAGACCTGGGTCCAGGTCGGAGGCCCGCTCGACTTCTTGCGGGGCTCCCCGGTCTCGGGGTCATACGCCGCCAGGCCGTGCCACTTCTCCTTGTTCGCCTCAGCCAGGGCGAAGCCCTTCCCCTTCTCGGTGATCACGTGAATCACCCGGGGCCCGGTCATCGGCTTCACGAAGCGGAGGGTGTCGATGAGCTTTCGGAGGTCATGACCGTCGATCGGGCCGAAGTAGCGGAAGCCCAGCTCCTCGAAGAACATCCCCTCGGAGAACAGGTTCTTGGCGCTCTCCTCGATGTTCTTCGCCAGCTCGACCACCTCGGGCCCGAATACCCGGCCCAGCCGGAGGGTCCAGTGCTTGATGAACTCCCGAATCCGGTTAGTCGCCGGACTGGCCACGATGCTCCCGAGCGTCTTGCTGATGGCCCCGACGTTGGGGGAGATGGACATCCCATTGTCGTTGACGATCAGCACGATGTCGCGGTCGGAGTGACCTGCGTTGTTCATCCCCTCGTAGGAGAGGCCGCAGGTTAGCGCCCCATCACCGACCACCGCCACGACCTTGTGCTGCTCCCCCTTCAGGTCGCGCGCGGTCGCCATGCCCAGCGCCGCGGACATGGCGGTGCCCGCGTGCCCGGCGCCGAACTGGTCGTGCTCGCTCTCGTCGCGCTTGAGGAAACCCGAGATCCCGCCCGTCTGCCTGAGGGTGGGAAAGGGGGCGTTCCGCCCCGTGAGCAGCTTCCAGGCGTAGGCCTGGTGGCCGACGTCCCAGACGATGCGATCGGTGGGCGAGTCGAACTCGTAGAGCAAGGCGATCGCCAGTTCGACCACGCCCAGGCTGGCACCGATGTGCCCCCCGGTCAGGGAGCAGCACTCGATCAGGCGCTCACGGATCTCGCTTGCCAGCTCCGGGAGCCTGTCCCGCGGGATGCGCTTGAGATCCGCGGGGGAGTGGATGGTGGCGAGGAGGGTCATGGGCGTCGGGTCTCGGCGTTCAGCCTCGGTCAGTGTACAGCGTACAGGGTTCAGCGTACAGGGTTCAGGGTCTAACACCGGGCCTTGGTCTAAGACCCTGAACCCTGAACCCTGTACGCTGTACGCTGTCTCAACTTTCCCTGCTCACAATATACTGCGCCAAGGCCCCCAGCGACCCGGACGGGACACCGGCCTGCTCCAGGTGGCGGATGGCCTGACCGGCGAGGCTTGCCGCCTCGGCCCGTGCCCCCTCGATCCCCAGCACCGTCACGTAGGTGGATTTTTCGAGCGCGGCGTCGCGTCCGGCCGTCTTGCCGAGGCTGGCGCTAGTGCCGGTGACGTCCAGAACGTCGTCCGCGATCTGAAAGGCCAATCCGATCTCCTGGCCGTACTCCCCCAGCGCGTCCAGGGCCGCCGGCGGAGCCTCGGCGGCGATGCCGCCCAGCAGGCACGCGGCCCGGATCAAGGCTCCGGTCTTGCCGCGGTGGACCGCAGTGAGCCCGTCCAGGTCGAGGGTCTTCCGCTCCGCCTCGAGGTCGAGCCACTGGCCCCCCACCATCCCCTCGATGCCACCCGCCTCGAACAGCTCCCGCGCCATCCGGCGCAGGGTGTCGGGCCCGAGGAGCAGATCCCGCGCCGCCTGGGTCAGGACCAGCGCCGCCACGGGCACCAACAGGAAGCCCACTCTGGTCGCGGTCGGAATGTCGAAGGCCCGGTGCGTGGTCGGGCGGCCGCGCCGCAGGTCATCGTCGTCCATGCACGGCAGATCGTCGTGGACGAGCGAGTAGGTATGCACCGTCTCGACCGCCGTCGCCACCGCCGCGATCGCGGGCGAGCATCCGCCCACCGAGTCGTAGGCCGCCATGACCAGCGCGGCGCGAACCCGCTTCCCCGGGGTGGTCAGCGCGTATCCCAGCGCCTCTCCGGTCCGACCGGGAACGATTCGCCGAACCCGGTCGCTCCAGGCGCCGAGGAGGCTGTCTACCCGCTGGCGCGCATCGGAGAGCAGAGCCTCGACATCAGCATCCAGCATCCATGTCCTCGGCCCGCAGAGTTCCCTCAGCGTCTTCCAGGACCTTCTTCACTCGTGCCTCGGCCTGACCCAGCCGCTCCCGGGCGCTGCGCAGGCGCGCGACCCCTTCTTCGAACAGGGCGAGGGAGCGATCGAGATCGCCGTCGTTCTGCTCCAGCTGTCGAACGATTTCCTCGAGTCGCCTCAGGTCGTCCGCGAGGGAGGCGGGGCCCTCGGGCCCGGGGCGGGTCACGGGGTACCCTCGGCGCGAGCTGGGACTTCCCCGTCGCTGACCCGCAGCCGGAACGGCAGGCCCGGAGCAAACTGCACCCGCCGCCGGAGCACCCGGCCGGTCTCATCACGCGCCACGCTGTAGCCCCGCTCGAGCACCCGGAGCGGCGACAGGGCGTCAAGCTGCGCGGCCAGACGCTCGAGGTCCCGCCGCGGCCGCTCCAGCTCGCGAGCCAGCGCCACCTCCAGCCGATCCGCGGTCCGGGCCAGCCGCTCCGCCGCCAGCCGGGTGCTGCGGCGGAGAGCGTTCCCCAGCCGGAGCCCGAGCGCGCCGACCTGGCGGGCGAGGTCACCCCGGTCCGGTACTGCCAACTCGATCGCCTGGGACGGCGTGGCGGCCCGCACATCGGCGACAAGGTCAGTCAGCGACAGATCGGTTTCATGTCCGACCGCCGATATCGTCGGGACCCGGACCCGGGCCAGCGCGCGGCACACTACTTCACTGTTGAAGACGGTCAGATCCTCCTTGGAGCCGCCCCCGCGCCCGATGACGCAGACGTCAATCCGCTCCAGCCGGTTGACGATCCCGAGCGCGTGCACGATTTCCCCCTCCGCCTCTGCCCCCTGCACCTTGCTCCCCACCACCAGGAGCTCGACCGCCTGCCACCGCTTCCGGGTGACCGTGATCATGTCGCGGAGCGCGGCCCCGTCCAGGCTGGTGACGACCGCGATCCGTTCCGGCAGTGCCGGCAACGGCCGTTTCCGGGTGGGGTCGAACAGGCCGTCCCTCTCCAGCGCCCGACGGACCCGCTCCAGCTCCAGCTGCTGGCGACCGATCTGGTCGGTGACCAGAAGCTCGGTTACGTTGAGCCGGAACTCGCCCCGGTCCTCCCACACGGTGGGCGTTCCAAGCACGAAGACCTGGGTGCCGTCCGCCGGTGGCGGGCCCTTGAGCCGGCTCGCGTACCTCTGCCACATCACTACGCGAATCTGCGACTCGGCATCCCGCAAGGTGAAGTACCAGTGGCCGCTCTGGTACACCTTGAGACCGGACAGCTCACCCCGTACCCATAGCGCGCCCATGCTCCCCTCGAGCACCCGGCGGGCCGTTCTGGCGAGGAGGGTGGGAGTCCAGGGGAGATCAGAACCGGAGAAGAGGTCGGGCATGTGGAGAACGGTTCCTGAAAGGAGGCGTTCGCTGAGGCGTTCAGCGTTCAGCGTAGAGGGTTCAGGGCCGGACCCTTCAGAGTCTAACTAAGGAGAACGCTCCGTCGTCTAGCCCGGAATGGTGTGCCGGGCACCCCTGAACGCTGTACGCTGTGCCCTGAACGCTGCCCCTCACATCCTCTGCTTCATCGCCTGCAACGTGTTGGCCATCAGCATCGCGATTGTCATTGGCCCAACTCCGCCGGGGACGGGCGAGATCGCCGAGGCGACTTCGACGCACTGATTGTACGCGACATCGCCGGTCAGGCGGTAGCCTTTGGGGTGAGTGGGGTCGTCCACCCGGTTGATCCCCACGTCGATCACGACCCCGCCCGGCTTGACCATATCGCCGGTGACGAATTCGGCCTTGCCGATCGCGGCGATCAGAATGTCCGCGCTGCGGCAGACGGCGGGGAGATCCCGGGTGCGAGAATGGCAGACGGTGACGGTGGCGTCTCCCCCCGGCCCCTGCTGGATCAGCAGGTTGGCCATCGGCTTGCCCACGATGGTGCTGCGACCGAGCACCACTGCGTGAGCGCCCCTGGTCTCGATGCCGCTGCGCATCAGCATCTGGATTACTCCCCACGGGGTACAGGGCCGGAGCACCGTGGGGTCACCGATGACCAGCTTGCCGACATTCACCGGGTGGAAGCCGTCGACATCCTTCATTGGATCGAGACGCAGCAGCACCTTCTGGCTGTTGATGTGCTTGGGCAGCGGCAACTGGACCAGGATTCCGTGGATTGCCGGGTCGGCGTTGAGCTGGTCCACGATCGTGAGCAGCTCCGCCTCGGTGATGGTGGCGGGACGGGTGATCTTGACCGAGTGCATGCCAGCCTCGGTACACGCCTTGTCCTTGCTGCTCACATAGGCTTTGGAGGCGGGGTCCTCGCCCACCAGGACGACGGCCAGCCCGGGGACGACGCCCCTGGCCTTGAGGCGGGCGGTTTCTTCGGCCACCTCCTGCCGGATGGTCCGGCCGAGGGCGACTCCGTCGATGATGCGTGCGGTCATCGGGCCACGTCCACCGCTCGGGTCTCGCGAATGACGACCACCTTGATCTGGCCGGGATACTGCAGTTCGCCCTCGATCCGCCGGGCGATCTGGTCGGAGAGCGTCACCGCCTGGGTGTCGTCCACCTTGTCCGGCGTCACGATGACCCGGACTTCCCGGCCGGCCTGGATCACGCTGGACTTCTCCACGCCGGGGAAGCTGTTGGCGATTTCCTCCAGCATGGTCAGCCGCTTCACGTAGCTCTCAAATGCTTCCCGTCGGGCACCCGGCCGGGACCCGCTGATCGCATCGGCGGCCTGCACCAGCACCGATTCGGCGCTCTCGTGGGGCACATCGTCGTGGTGGGCGTGGATGCAGTTGATAACCAGGGGACTTTCCCCGTACCGGCGCGCGACATCCACGCCCAGCTCCACGTGGGTGCCCTCGCTCTCGTGGGTGAGCACCTTGCCGATGTCGTGCAGGAGCGCGCCCCGCTTGGCGAGCTGGACATCGAGGTGAAGTTCGGCCGCCAGAATGCCGGCCAGCCACGCCACTTCCTTGGAATGGTCGTAGATGTTCTGGCCGTAGGAGGTGCGGTAACGCATCCGGCCGATCAGCCGGATCAGTTCCGGGTGCAGGCCATGAACGCCGGTTTCGAACGCCGCCTTCTCCCCCAGCTCCTGCATCTCGGTGGCCAGGTCCTTCTCGGCCTTGGCCACCAGTTCCTCGATCCGGCCCGGATGGATCCGGCCATCCGTGATCAGGGCTTCGAGCGAGCGCCGGGCCACCTCGCGGCGTACCGGATCAAAACAACTGATGATCACCGTGTCCGGGGTGTCGTCGATGATCACGTCCACGCCGGTCGCCTGCTCGAAGGCGCGGATGTTCCGCCCTTCCCGCCCGATGATGCGCCCCTTCATTTCATCACTGGGGAGAGCCACCGCCGACACGGTCGTTTCGGCCGTATGCTCCGCGGCGATGCGCTGCACCGCAAGGGCCACGATCTTCCGGGCGTCCTTGTCGGCCGCCCGCTTGGCCTGTTCCCGGATTTCGCGGGCCAGCGCCTGGGCCTGGCTCCGGACCTCGTCCTCGACTCGCTGCAGGACCTCCCGGCGAGCTTCCTCCGCCGTCAGCCCGGCAATCCGCTCCAGCCGTTGGCGCTGCTCCTGCAGCAACTGCTCGACCTCGGTCTCCCTCTCCCGCAGCGTTGCGTCCCGCTGGGCCAGGGCCACTTCGCGCACCCCGAAGCCCATCTCCTGGCGCCGCACCTCCTCCAACTTCCGCTCCAGCGAGCTGTCCCGCTCCTCGGCCCGCCGCTCGAACCGGTCCCATTCCTCGCGCCGGCGCTGGGCCTCCTTGTCCAGATCCTCGCGCAGCCGGAGGATCTCCATTTTGCCTTCGAGGACGATCTGGTTGCGGGCTTCGTGGGCCTTGTTGCCTGCCTCGGCGACCAGGCTCTGTGCTTCCTTGCGGGCGGCGTCCAGGGTGCGCGCCGCGCCTTGCCGCTGGATCCGGCTATAGAGGAGGAACACCACCATGGCCACGACGAGACCGGCAATGAGCCCCTCGGCGAGGGGCAGCTGGAGCGGCGACATGCGATCTATTCTCCAGGAGCGCGCCGGGCGGCACAGCTCCATCGTGGACATCGGGATGACAACGACACGACAATGTGTGTGTTGGGCCCGCACGGGCCCAGGGCCTGCACAAGTGGGCCGCATGCATGCGGCCCCTACCCTGGATGCGGCTCCTACCCTGGAATACCGTGTGAACCCGACGCCCGTCGGCCGCGTTTGGCCGGCGGCAGTAGCCGGGCCAGATCGTCCGCCATCGCGTTCAGACGTGCTGCGTGCTCCCGGTCCCCTCGCCGGGCCTGAAACAGCTCGTCGGTGATGGCCAGGGCAGCGAGAATCGCCGCCTTGTGGGTTTCGACCTGGGGTAGCATCTCCCGGATGCGGCGCAGAGCGGCGTCGACGTAGGCCGCCACCTCCCGGGTGTACTCCGGCGGCAGTTCTGACCGGACGGTGTAATCCTCACCGCCGATGGTCACCCGTACGGCATGTTTCGGCGGGTTCACGCGGCTCCCTCGTCGGCGTCCTGCTCCAGAAAGCCAAGCCGGTTGGCCAGCATTCGCAGCCGGTCCCGGGCCGCGTCCATCCGCTCCCGGAAGGCCTGGTTTTCGACCTCCAGCTCGATCAGCCGCTGCCGGGACTGGATCAGCTCGGGTCCCGCCAGCACTCCACCCTTGGCCCGCGCCTCGGCCAGTTCGGCTTCCGCCTTGAGCGAGCGGCGCCGCCACGCCGCCAGCTCCTCTCCCACGTACTGCAGGAGGTCGCCCAGCTCCTGGACCGCTTTGGCGTCAGGACGTTCGTAGGCGTGCGTCAAGTTCCTGCTCCAGGGTTTTCAGCAGACGGCTCACCAGCCCGTCCACTTCCTCGTCGCGAACCGTCCGATCCGGCGCCCGCACCGTGAGGCGGAACTGGACCGCCCGGCGATCGCTTCCCAGCTCGTCGGACCGGAACTCACTCACCACGTCCACCGACTCCAGCAGTGCGCCACCGGCCCTGCGCATCGCACGCACCACATCACCCGCGGAGGTCCCCGCGGTAAGGATCAGGTTCAGGTCCCGCCACGAAGACGGGGTAACCGGGAGTGCACTGTAGCGCGGCGCCGGTCGCGGAGCATCGCTCAGGTCCAGCTCGAAGCCGAGCACCGGACCCGCCCACGCGGGCGGGGTGATGTCGAGTCGTTCGGCCCGACCCACCCGCTCTCCCGCTGCTGTTTCCGCGATCCAGCCCTGCGAATGAACTTGCACGGTCGCTGCCGGATTTGCCAGAGCCACTGCGGCCTCAAAGAGGGACTTGAGATCCCACAGATCGAAGTCCCGCGTCTTGCCGCTCTCGGTCCAGTGGGGCGGAACCCGGGAGCCGCTGATAACGCCGGCGACCCGGATTCTCTCCACCGGGCGACCATCGCCGCGGCCCTGGCGGAAGGTGATGCCGATCTCGAACAGCCTGATGTCCCGCACCTGCTGCGACCAGTTGGCCGCTACCGCCCGACTCAACCCGCCGAGCAGAGTCTGGCGAAGCCAGGCCTCCTCGGTCGAGAGCGGATTGAGCAGCTTGACGCTGCCAGGACCCTCGTTGGGCCCGAGCGGCAGCGACTGGGCTTCCAGCAGGCCGAGCGCCGCCAGACCGTCCCGCACCCGGGCGATGGCCTGGTCCATCGGGGAGTCGCCCAACCGCCCCACCCGATAGGGACGGAGATCGGTCGGAAAGCTGTCGTACCCATGCAGCCGGGCGACCTCCTCGATGAGGTCGATCTCGGCGACCAGGTCGGGCCGCCACCCCGGCACATCCACGGCCAGCCGTCCATCCTCCGGCTTGTTGAGCACCGTGCAGCCGATGGCAACCAGGTACTTCTCGATCGCCGCCACCGGAAGGGGCGCGCCCAGGACCTGCGCCACTCGTGCGACGCGCAGAAAAATCCGTGGCGGGTTGACCGGCCTGGGCCAGACATCCACCCCGTCCTCGATCCGTCCGCCGGCGGTGGCGACGATCAGGGCGGCGGCACGCCATTGCGCTTCCGGCAGCCCCCACAGATCCACGCCCCGCTCGAAGCGATAGGACGCATCGGTCGAAAGGCCCAGGCTGCGCCGGGTCCGGCGAATGCGCGGCGGATCGAACCAGGCGCACTCCAACAGCAGGTCGGTCGTGGTCTCGCTGACCTCGGTGTTTGCGGCCCCCATCACGCCACCCACTCCGATCAGCCGGTTCGCGTCGGCGATTCCGGTCATCTCGGCAGTCAGGGTCCGTTCGACCCCGTCCAGCGTGGTGACTTTCTCCGAGCCCCGCGCCCGGCGCGCCACGACCATGGGGCCCTCGAGCCGGGCCAGATCGTAGGCGTGCATGGGGTGATTCAGCTCCAGCATGACGTAGTTGGTGACATCCACCACGTTGTTGATGCTGCGCACACCGGCGGCCTGCAACCGATCGACCAGCCAGCCGGGTGAGGGCCCGATCTTCACGCCGCGGATCACCGTCGCGGTGAATCGCCGGCATCCCACGGCATCGTCGGTCCCTACGGTCACTCCGGCCACCGTGCCTCGCGCCGCCTCAACCCGCCGGAGCGCACCCATGCCCTCGGCCGGAATCCCGGGGATCTCCGGTAGCCTGAAGGGCACGCCGTAGCTCTGCGCCACCTCCCGCGCCACGCCCTTGTGACCGAGCAGATCCGGTCGGTTGGGGGTGATGTCCAGCAACAGCCGATCGTCTCCGACGGGGAGCGCCGTCAGGAGCGGCGTTCCCGGCGTCGCTTCGGTGTCCAGCTCCAGAATGCCGTCGTGGTCCTGGCCCAGACCCAGCTCCCGGGCGGAGCAGAGCATTCCTTCCGAGAGCTCGCCGCGAATCTTGCGACGCTCCAGCGTCACCCCACCCGGGAGCGTGACCCCGACCCGCGCGAACGGGTACTTCCTCCCGGCCGTGACGTTGGGCGCACCGCACACCACCTGGCGCCGGGCCCCCGAGCCGTCGTCGACTTCACACAGGGTCAGCCGATCGGCGTTGGGATGGGCACGCACCGATTCCACGAGCCCCACTACCACCTGTTCCAGCCCCGGGTGCAACGGCTCGATGCCGTCCACGGACACTCCGAGCATGGCGAGGCGCGCGGCCAGGTCGCCGACGTCGAGTGGGCGGCGCAGGAACGCCTCGAGCCAGCGGCGGGAGAGGTTCATGTGAGGGCAGGCGGGCAGGCGGGCAGGCGGGCCGGCGGGCCGGCGGACCGGCGAGCGGAGAGCCACCTTCGCGATTCGAGGAGAAGGAGGACAGTACCCGAACGTACGAGCGCGCTCACTGCCCGCCTGCCCGCCCGCCTGCAAATTGCTCCAAGAACCTCATATCCCCCTCGTACAGCAACCTGATGTCCGTGATGCCATACCGGTTCATGGCGATCCGTCCCGGGCCCATCCCGAAGGCGAAGCCGGCGTAGCGCTCGGGATCGAGGTTGCAGTTTGCCAGCACGGTGGGATGAACCATCCCTGACCCGAGAATCTCCATCCAGCCGGTGCCCTTGCAGGCCGCGCATCCGGTTCCGCCGCACACGCCGCAGGTCACGTCCATCTCCGCAGACGGCTCGGTAAACGGAAAGAACGACGGCCGGAACCGGACAGCGGTCTTCGCCCCGAAGAACTCATGGGCGAAGTGAATGAGCGTGGCCTTGAGGTCCACAAAGGAGATCCCCTCGTCAACCGCGAGGCCCTCGATCTGCGCGAACACGGGCGCGTGGGACGCGTCGAAGGTGTCCTTGCGGTAGGCGAGGCCGGGGATGACCACCCGGATGGGCGGCGGCTCCTGTTGCATGACCCGGATCTGCACCGGGGAGGTGTGGGTCCGCATCAGCCAGCGACCCTGGTCACGCATCCGTCGCTCGGCCGGCTCGCGGCGCTCAAATCCCGCCTCGACACCCGAGGTCCGGTTCCTCCGGCGGTCCGCGCCGGAGCGCCGGTCGGGAATGTCGAGGTACAGGGTGTCGTGCATGTCCAGCGCGGGGTGATCCGGCGGAAAATTGAGCGCCCCGAAGTTGTACCACTCGGTCTCCACCTCGGGTCCGCTCGCGCGGGCAAACCCCAGGCCGTGGAAGATGCCGACGATCTCCTCGATGACCTGGGTGACCGGATGGGTACCGCCCCCCCACCGCTCCCGGCCCGGCATGGTGAGGTCCAGGCCCTGGGCCGCCCGTCCTTCCGCCTCCCGGATGAGCGCGGCCCGGCGGGCGGCGAACGCGGCTTCGAGCTCGGCCTTGAGCTTGTTGGCGTTCCCGCCGAGGACCCGCTTCTCGCTCTCGGAGAGTTTCGGCAGGATGGTCTTGAGGATTTCACTCAGGCGGCCCTGTTTGCGGCCGAGGAGCGAGATGTATTCCGCCTCGAGCTCCCGCTCTCCGAGGGTCGGGATCACCGACAATCGGGACGCGATCTGCTGCAGGTCGGTGAAGTACTTGGGTTGATCAGACATGGAGTTCCGGGCTGACAAGCAACGCGGGGTCACCCACCACCGGGCGGGCGACCCCACGGATGGATCTCGGGGTCAGACACGCCCTACGCGTGAGCCCGCGCTACCTCGGCGATCTTCGCGAAGGCGTCGATGTCCCTCACAGCCAGGTCGGCCAGAACCTTCCGGTTGACCTCGACACCTGCCTTCCGCAGCGCCGCCATGAACCCGCTGTAGTTGAACCCGTGCATCCGGGCGGCGGCGTTGATGCGGGTGATCCACAGGCTGCGAAATTCGGTCTTCTTCTTGCGCCGGTCGCGATAGGCATACTGCATCGCCCGCTCGACCGTTTCCTTGGCCGGCTTGTAGAGCTTGCTCCGGGCGCCACGCGCACCCTTGGCGGCGCGCATGATTTTCTTCTTCCGGGCGTGGTGAGCGACGTTGCTCTTGACGCGAGGCATGGTCTCCTCCTTACGCCTGGAGCAGGCGGTTCACCCGCGGGAAATCGGCCGAGGCCACCAGGGCGCTCTTCTTGAGCCGGTTCTTCCGCTTACGGGTCTTCTTGGTCAGGATGTGCGTGTGGTTGGCATGAAACCGTTTGAGCTTCCCGGACCCGGTCCGCTTGAACCGCTTCATCGCCGCACGCTTGGTCTTCTGCTTTGGCATCGGTCGTTGGCTTTCAGTTGGCGGACGGGCGGACGGGCGGACGGGCGGACGCACACCTCTGTCCGCCGGTCCGCCATTCCGCCGGTCCGCTCATTTTGGCCCCATCACCATCACCATGTTGCGGCCTTCGAGCTTCGCCTCCTGCTCGATCTTGCCGATGTCCGCGAGGCCGTTCGCGAACCGGTCCAGCACCGCTCGGCCCAGCTCGAGGTGAGCTATCTGCCGCCCCCGATACATCATGGTGACCTTCACCTTGTTGCCGTCCTCCAGGAACTCGCGGGCGTGCCGGCTCTTGAACTCGAAGTCATGCTCCTCGATGCCGGGACGGACCTTGATCTCCTTGAGGTGAATCACGTGCTGCTTCTTCTTGGCGGCCCGCGCCGCCTTCGCTTCCTCGAACTTGAACTTGCCGTAGTCCATGATCTTGACCACGGGGGGGCGTGCCGTCGGGGCCACCTCCACCAGATCCAGGCCACGCTCCAGCGCGGCGGCCAGTGCCTCCTCGACCGGCAGTACACCCAGCTGCTCGCCTCCGGGGCCGATCACCCGGACCGGGCTGATCCGGATCTGCCGATTGATGCGGACCCGGCGCTCACGCTCGTTAGTGGACAGTGCGTCGCTCCCCAGGAAGAAGAAGCCGGACACCCGAGTACCCCTGGGTGTCCGGCGCGCGAAAGTGGGCACGCCCCCGGGCGGCCCACCGGTCATCGCTGGCTACGGACCCGGTCGCGCCGGCATCTCCGCCGGGCTCGGGGTGGGGGGCTGAACCCCCGCTTTCATGGAACAGGGGCAAAGCTAGCTCGGGAGGCACCGGGCGGTCAACTAGGGAGCACGAGAGGACGAGAGGACGAGAGGACGGGCACGGAGCGCGAAGCCGGGCGCCGCGTCAAGCCGCCACGAAACCGGGGCCGGGTGGGGTGGTATTTGTCGCGGCGGCGAGGCGGCGCCCGGCGAGCGTTTCGCAAGGAGCAGCAGCCCACCGAGACGGTACCGGACTCACGGTGCAGACTTCACGTCCGTCAGGCCCACGCCCTTCCCGTTCTCGACACACCGCCCCATGGCAACCTGCGGGTCGTGCTCGAAGATGAACCACCAGTTCTCTGCCAGGGCATCGCGATACAGCGCCCGCTTCGACTCGAGGGTCCGGAGCGGCTCGAGATCGTACCCCATGATGTAGGCCAGTGGCAGATGGGCGCTGGTGGGGATCAGGTCGCCGAGAAATACCGCCGTTTCATCGCCGCTCGTGACGACGATGCTCTGGTGCCAGGGAACGTGCCCCGGCGTGAGTCGGGCGCGGATGCCCGGCAGGAGGTCCCGGTCTCCATCGACCAGCTGCCAGCGACCGGCCCCGGCCACCGGCTCGAAGTTGGGGGGCAGGTAGCTGGCCCGGGTCCGCTCATTGGTGTGGCGGGCGAACTCGAGCTCGTTCTTCTGGACCACGTAGGTCGCGTTGGGGTAAGCCAGACGGACGGATGGGACGGTCAAGACGGACGCGACGGACGACTCCGTCTTGTCCGTCCTGTCCGTCTTGTCCGCCTTCACCGTATTCCCCCCCGCATGGTCAAAATGCAGATGAGTATTGACCACCCAACGCACTTCTTCGGGCTGGAACCCCGCCTCCCGCAGCGCATCCTCGAGCTGGGTCGGGCCCGGGTCGCCCCGATTCTCCACTGCGTAAATGTCGAGGAACTTGGGGTCCTCCTTGTCTCCGAGGGCCGTATCCACCAGGACCGGTCCGTCGGGGTGCTCGATCAGGAGGCAGCGCATGGCGAGCAGAATCCGGTTGCGATCGTCCGGCGGCACCTTGCGCGACCAGAGCGGTTTGGGCACCACGCCGAACATGGCGCCACCATCGAGACGCTGCCAGCCGCCTTCGAGGAGGTGGCAGCGGAGGGAGCCCAGGGTAAAGGTTTGCGAGAGCGCCATCTCGGTACCGCGTACCGAGTACCGCGTACCGAGTACACACATCGTACGCGGTACGCGGTACGCAGTACGTTCAGGAAGTGTTCCTCTTGCGCTGCAGCCCGTTCAGATCTTGCAACGTTCTCACGCCCCGCTCCCGCGCCAGCAGAATCAGCCGGTCCAGCACCTCGGCCGTGGCGAGGGCGTCGCCCGCGGCCCGGTGCCGGGCCCGATTCTCGAGCCCGAAGTACAGGCTCAAACTGTCCAGGCTCCGCGATTCGAGGTGGGGCAGGAGGCGGCGGGCCAGGCGGACGGTGCACAGTCGGGGACCCGTCAACCGGAGCGCCCGGGCGCGACGAATCTCGGCGCTCAGGAACCCCCAGTCGAACCGGACGTTGTGGGCGACGAAGATCCGTCCGGCCAGCGCGCCGAGCAGCTGGTCCGCGACCTGCTCGAAGCCCGGTGCCTTGGCCACCATGGCCTGGGTGATGTTGGTAAGGCCCTGGATCCGCACCGGGATGTGAACGCCGGGATTCACCAGCGACTCGAACACGATCTCGCGGCGCGCGCCCTGCACCACCACGACGGCGACGTCGGTGACACGGTCGGCGCCCCAGGCCCGCATGCCGGTGGTTTCCACATCGACCACCGCAAAGGCGCACTCCTCCACCAGCGGTGAACCCTGCGCCTCGGCGACCAGCGCCCAGCGCCCATCCTCGAGCTGGGTCACCCGCGGGTCCGCCGCCAGCAGAGCCACGGCCAGACGCTCCGCCACGGCGGCCGGCGCATTGACCATGCCGAGCACCTCCCGGGCCAGGCGCCCGACCTCCAGCGGGCCGCCGGCCATCAGGGTCATGGCCCTTTCCGCGAGGGTCCGGTCAGGGATGCAGGCCAGGCCGGTCATGTCGCACCGCGCCGCAGCGGCAGGGTCATGCAGCGCGGGCCACCCCCGCCCCGGACCAGCTCGTCCCCGTCGACGGTGATGACCGTGCGGTGCTTGGTATCGAGCCAGTCGTCAAAGGCGACGAAATCCACGCTGGAGACCGGCCGGAAGCCCGCCTGCTTCAGGGCCTCGATGGTCTCCTCGTTGCGGCGGTAGCCCACCACCATCCCGGGCTTGAGAGCCACCATGTTGCAGCCCGAGGCCCACTGTTCCCGCTCCTGCATCGAGCGGTGGGTGCCACCGGCGAAGATCGGGGTGAGCGGGCACCCGACCTCCCGCAGGGCAGCGAAGAAATCCGGCATTTCGCGCACTCCGTCATGGCCCTTCTTGCGGTGCAGCACGGCCAGGCGCTCCGGGCCGATGAAGTAGGGCGGGTACACCACGCACAGCTCCCGATCCACCTGGGTGAACAGCATATCGAGATGGATCGCGGTCGGTTCCTTCGGCATCACGACCACCAGCACGTCGCTGACCTCGGTCCGCTCGAACAGCACCTCGGTGAGGTGATCGATGGCCGAGGGAGTGGATCGTTCGCTGAAGCCGATCACCAGGAGGTCCTGTCGCAGCATGTGAATGTCACCACCCTCGAGGGTGTAGTCGCTGCGCCGCTCCTCCGACCCATCGTACAGGAGCCCTTCGTTCCCCAGCGCGGGGTGGAACGCGAACAGGGTCTTGATGAGCAGCTCCTCCGTCCAGCGCACGCCGTGGCGCATCGACCCCACCACCGCGTGCCGGCCGATGATCACCCCGATGTCACGGGGGAAGAACAGGTTCGGCAGCGGCGGCAGCATGTAGCCCACTGAGTTGAGCGCCCTGGCAATGGCCCCGCCCTGCTGTTCCACACCCTCCACGATCAACCGCGCCAGGGCCCGCGGCTCGAGATCGTTGAGTCGCCGGCCCAGCTCACCCTCCGGCACGACATCCAGGGTGGCCCGAATGAAGAATTGCCGCGCGTCCTCCCGCTCCAGGGCCTCGGCGAGAAGGTCGGCCACCTGGTAGACCGTGGCGAACCGCTGCAGCACGGCCACGAACCGGCGATGCTCCCGTCGAGCGCTCTCGACCTGAATGATGTCGTCGTACAGATAGGCGCCTTTGTTGCCCGGCGTTACCGCACGAAGCTCCGCCCCCGGCGTGTGGACGAGCACCGCTTCCAGCAGGCCGATCTCGCTCGTGACGTTGAGGGGGGGCATGGCTTGAGAAACTAATAGCGTTCAGGGTTCAGCGTTCAGGGTTCAGGGGGGCCGGTGCGGGCGCTCGGGCGAGACCGCGAAGGGACGTTGACATCCTCGCTAGCATGCGGCCAACCTCCGACGCGAGTCCGAGCAGGGTGTCGGCATCAGCTCTAGCCAGGTAGCCTACCCGGTGCGCCACGAGGACCTGCGTCTCCAGCTCAAGCAGCGACCCGTTGGCGATCGAGAGATGACGGAGGTACTCGCGACGTGAGGAGCGCCCGTAGCCCTCGGCGATATTGCACGGTATCGAGACCGATGCCCGCCGCATCTGGGCGCTGAGGCCGTACCGCTCATGATCTGGGAATCGAGTGGCCTCTTTGTACACGGCTTCCGTCAGCTGCATGGCCCTGACCCAGACGGTCAGGCGCTGATGACCCCGACGGACCCTGATTCTATCCATGACGAGGAAGGTGACGCCCACCGCATTCGGCCGGGCGACCACAATGACGCCGCACAGCCCACGGCAACGCACACCCTCTGCACGCTGAACCTTGCACCCTGAACGCTCGGCTTCACCGATTCGTCAACGCATAACTCAACGTCTCCAGCTCCAGCGCCAGGTTAACCGTCTTGACCACCACATCATCGGGCACCGAGAGCTGGACCGGCGTGAAATTGAGGATCGCCTTGACCCCCTGCGCGACGCACCGCTCGGTAACCTGCTGGGCCACGTCGCCCGGCGTGACGATCACCGCGATCTCCACCGGGTGCAGGCGCAACTCGGCGTCCAGATCCCTCACGTCCTTCACGGTCAGGCCGTTCCACGCCCGACCAATCTTGGTGGGGTCGGAATCGAAGATCGCCACGATCTCGAAGCCACGCTGTCGGAACCCCCGATACTGTACCAGCGCGCTGCCGATCTTCCCGGCTCCGATCATCGCGACCCGGTACACACGGCCCAGGCCGAGAATCTCCCGGAGCCGGCGTACCAGCTCCACCACCGAATAGCCCAGCCCCCGCTTGCCGAAGGACCCGAAGAATGAGAGGTCCTTGCGCACCTGAGCCGACGTCGTCCCACCCCTGGCAGCAAGGGCTCCGGAACTGACGGTCTCGATGCCCTGCCCCTCGAACTCCTCCAGGAAGCGCAGGTACAGCGAGAGACGGCGAACGGTGGATTCGGCGATTTTCCGCATCGGCATTGTGAAAGTTTTCACAAATCTACTCGAATGCCTCGGCCGGGCAAAGGGACTGCTATTCGGGCAGGATGGAGACGGGGATCGCGCGATACAGACGGGCGAACGTATCGGGGCCCAACTCGCCCGGTCGGATGGTCTCATGGAGACCGACTGAGGCCAGCCAGCTGACCACGTCGGAGACAGGTGCTCCGGTGAGGTCCCGGAGGGCGCGACTCAGTTGTTTGCGCCGGAAGCCGAACAGCCCAACGACGAACCGCCGGAAGGGGGCGATCTCCGCGTCGCTCACCAGCGGCTCCGGCCTCGGTCTCAGCCTGAGCACGGCCGAGCTCACCTTGGGGCGAGGCCGAAACGCTCCGGCGGGGACCGTGAACAGCCGTTCCACCGTCGTGACGGCCTGAACCCCCACGCTGAGAGCCCCATACTCCGCAGTCCCCGGGAGCGCCGCGACCCGATCTGCCACCTCCCTCTGCACCAGGTAGACGATGCAGACCGGCCGGGGTGGGCGCAGCGCCTTCTCGAGCAGCGGGGAGGTGATGTTGTAAGGGATGTTCCCGATGACGCGGAAACGTCCCTGCCCGACCAGCGCGTGCCAGTCCAGCTCGAGAGCATCACCGTGGATCAACGTGAGGTTGGGAAAATGTTGCCGCAGATGGGCGAGGAACGCCTGGTCCTTCTCGATCGCGAAGAGGTGCGGGGTCCGGGTTGCGAGCTGAGCGGTGAGACCACCAGGGCCCGGGCCGATCTCCAGGACAGCCTCGTCCCCCTCAATCTCCAGGGCGTCCGCGATGCGCCGGAGGATGCCAGGGTCGTAAAGGAAGTGCTGGCCGAGGCGTTTCTTGGGGCGGGGCATGGGAGAACGGGGAACAGGGAACGGGGAACGGGGGAACGTAGCGACCGTTCCCCGTTCCCCGTTCCCTGTTCTCCGCAGTTTAGATCCGCATCACCAGCAGCGTCCGGTCGTCGGCCGGCTGAGCGGTTGCCTTGTCCGCCTCCCGGAACACCGCACGGACAATCGCGTCCGGCGGGTCGGCCCGGCGGCGGACGATCTCGGCGAGGAGCCGTTCCTCGGTGAACTCCGACTCCCCGCCCTGCTCGATCAGCCCGTCGGTCCACAGGCAGAGCAGATCCTGCTTCGGGATCCAGGCTACCTGTTTCCGCTGGATACTCGCCGCGGCCGCGAGTCCGAGGGGAGGCGCGGTCGTTGGCAACCGCTCGGGGTCCCCCTTGGCCGGCACCCGGAAGGCGTGCGGATGCCCGGCGTTGGCATAGGTCAGGCGGCGGTGCTTCGGATCGAGTTCTCCATAGAAAACCGAGAGGAACATCTCGGTTGAGGCCAGCTCGTCACCCAGGCTCTCCAGCATGGAAGCCAGGACCTCATCGGGCCTGTTGCCGCCGCCGGCGTGGATGCCGGCCGCGGACATGACGAGGGCCATGACCAGGGCCGCCGCGAAGCCGTGGGAGGACACATCCCCCAGCATCACTCCAACCCGGCCGTTGCCGAGCCGGGTGAAGGTGTAGAAGTCGCCGCCGACACTGTCCACCGGGCGGCAGATCGCCGCGACCTGGGCGTCCCCCTGCAGCACGCCGGGGGCCGGGAGCAGCTTGAGCTGGAGGTCATGGGCCAGCTCCAGCTCCCGCTGCAGCCGCTGGCGACGGAGATCCCGCTGGACCAGCCTGGCGTTCTCGATGGCGGCGCCGATCTGGTTCGCCACGGCGGAGACCAGCTTGGCGTCCGAGGGCATGAAGCTGTCGCCCAGGAGCCGCTCGGTGAGGTTGATGACCCCAACACAGCGGCCGCCCGGACCGTAACAGATCGGGATGCTGAGAAACGCCTGGCTCTTGTAGTCGCGGGCGTCCTGGGAGCCGAGGTTCTGGGCCGTGGGATCTGTTGGGTCGAAGACGATGATCCGCTTTTCGCGGAACACGCGCGCCGCCACCGAATGGGGATCGTCGGTGGCTACGGGGAGGAGTCCTTCGGGCGAGAAGCCGCGGGCGGCGACGGTGCGGAGCAGTCCGGTCGCCTCGTCGTGCACCATAATGGATGCCCGCCGCGATCCCACGACATCCGCCACTTCCTTCACGATGGTCGGCGCAGCCTCCTCCAGCCGGGTCGTGTGGCCGAGGATTTCGCTGATCGCGTAGAGGAGGTCGATCTCCTTGTAGACGCCGGCCAGCTCGTCGACCACCCCGGCGGTATCCCGCTCGACCCCCAGGAAGGCGCCCAGGATGCCGGCCAGTTGCGGGGCGACCTCCGCCGCGCGGGCCTGGGGCAGGTCCCCGACTTCCAGCCAGTACCCGTTCGTGTCAGGTACGGGGGCCAGCCACACGCTGCCGGTGGGGGTAGGGACAAGCCCGGGAGCCAGCGGGATCGGCGGGGTGAATCCGGGATCGGGGCCCGTGCCAAACCGGCGCAGGGTCCGCCCGTCATACCGCCAAAGCCGCACGCGGGCTCCCGCGAGGGCGCCCAGGGCATCCGCGACGGACTCAAGGCCCGTCAGCGGCGGCGCAGTGTCATGCAGATGGAGTTTCCTTGTGCGTTGAAGCGGACATCGTCGACCAGGTTCTTGATCAGGAAGAGCCCGCGGCCGTTGGGTCGATCGAGGTCGTCGGGCAGGATGGGCGTGGGGACCGCCGCCGGGTCGAAGCCGGGGCCCTGGTCGGTGACCTCGATGCGGATCTCGTCCCCGCACACCTCGGCCTGGACCTGGACCCACTTGGAGCGATCCTCCTGGTTGCCGGCGACGATCGCGTTCGCCAGGGCCTCCGCGGTCGCCACCCGCAGGTTGAAACGGGACCGGCGGCACAGCCACCCGCCGTCGCAACAGTGCCGCATGAGAAGGTCCACCACCTCTTCGATACAGGCGACGTCGCTGGGTACCCGCAGCGAGACCTGCACCATCGCTCCGGTCGGGCCGGGCACCCGGCGGCGGCGCACGCACAGCCTCAGGGAGGCGGGAAGCGGAGCCGTCATCCGGCGAAGCTCCCGACCGCCCGTTCTGCCGTGTCACTGATGGCGAACAACGTGTCCAGCTTGGTCAGCTCGAAGAGTGACCGGAGATCCTCGTTCAGCCCCGAAAGCCGGAGCTCCCCGCCCTGCTCGCGGACCTTCTTGGAAATCGACACCAGGGCACCGAGCCCGGAGGAGTCGATGTACCCCGTGCGGGAGAAGTCGATGACAAACCGGCGTTCGTCGTGATCGAGGGCCTGCTGCACTGCCGTCTTGAGCTCCTGCCGGTTGCCGACGATCAACTGACCCTCGACCCGGATCACGTAGACGCCGGCCTGGTCTTTAGTGGCGGTGAATGGCATGAGGCTCCTCAGAGCGGGCGGTCGACTGCTGGCTACCGGCTATCAGCTATCGGCTATCAGTCGCTGGGCGGAGACCGGCTTCTGGCTCGGGTCGGTCGCATTCCGACCGCTTCAGGGTTGACCGCCAGCTGACGGCCGATAGCCGATAGCTGATAGCCGATAGCGGCCAGCCCTCACCCGACCCTCCTCTACTCCGTCCCCTGCAACGCCACCATCGCTGCGACCTCCACAATATCCTCTGGAGACGCGCCGCGCGAGAGGTCGCTCATGGGACGGGCCAGGCCCTGCAGCACCGGGCCCAGGGCCACCGCACCGCCCAGCCGCTGCAGCAGCTTGTAGCTGATATTGCCACTGTCGAGATCGGGAAACACCAGGATATTGGCCCGCCCGTGGAGGGGCGACTCGGGCGCTTTCCGGCCGGCCACCTCCGGCACCAGCGCCGCGTCTACCTGCAATTCGCCATCGGACGGAATCTCGGGCGCCCGGGCATGGAAACAGCGGGCAGCTGCGCGCATCCGGGCCACCGAGGGGCTTTCCGCGCTGCCATGGGTGCTGTAGGAAAGAAACGCGACCCGGGGATCGTCGCCCACCAGCCGGTGCCGGTCGCGGACGGCCCCAAGGGCGATATCGGCCAGCTCCTCCGGGCCCGGCTCCGGCACCACCGCGCAATCGGTGAAGGTGTAGACCCGGTTGTCGGGGAGCACCATGTAGAACGCTGAGCTGACGGTGTGCACGCCCTCGCTGGTGCCGATGGCCCACAACGCCGCGCGGACGACCTCCGCGGTGGTGGCAACCGCGCCTGCCACACACCCGTCTGCCTCACCCAGGGCAACGAGGGAGGCGGCGAACCGGAGCGGATCGGCGGCGAGATCCAGCGCGTGCACCGCATCGTTGACCCGGTCCGGGCGCCGGTCCCGCAGGTGCTGGGCCACCCGGGCATGCCTGGGATCATGGAGCGGCTCGATCGCGCCGGGGCCCACCAGTATGGGCTCTGCGATGCCGTCCCGGCGCAGCCGCTGGGCGGCCTCCTGGATCCGCGGGTCGGCCGCGTCGGGCATTACGATCCGCCGCCGCCGCTTGGCAGCGCGGGCCAGGAGCTCCGACCGGAAATTCACCGGGAGAACCGCCGGCGGAGCGCGTCCGCCACGACCGGGTGGACCAGCGAGGAGACATCCCCACCGTAGCGTGCCACCTCCCGCACCAGGCTCGAGCTCAGGTAGGTGGCATCCTCGGGCGGCACCAGAAACACGGTCTCCAGCCCAGGGAGCAGATGGCGGTTCATCATGGCCATCTGGAACTCGTATTCGAAATCACTCACCGCACGCAGCCCCCGCACGATGAGGGTGGCGCCCACCTCCCGGGCAAAGTCCACCAGCAGCCCCCCGAACGAGGCGAAGCTGATCCGGGGGTCGCTGCCGATCGCCACCCTGAGCATCTCCAGGCGTTCCTCCAGGCTGAACAGCGGCTCCTTGGCCGAGTTGCGGGCCACCGCGACGATGACCCGGTCGGCCAGGACGAGGCTCCGGTGCACGAGGTCACTGTGGCCTCGGGTGGGCGGATCGAAGGAGCCCGGGTAGACGGCGGTCCGTATCATGGCGCGTAGCAGAAGGTGATGGCGGTGTCGCCGTACCGGCGGGTGTCGTCCCCCGCCAGCGTGGTTCGGACCGGATGCTCCACCGCCAGAATGCGCGCAAACGCGTTCTGGCGGAAGAGGGCCACGAGCCGGGCGGCGTCGTCCCGGGAGTAGGGCGGATCGGCAAAGGCCACGTCGTAGCTGCCGGGCGCGAGCCGGGCGGCGAAGCGCAACGCATCGGCCCGGTGCACCGTCGCCCGGCTGGCGAGCCCCAGTGCGGTGATGTTGGCCCGCAGGGCCGCTAGCGATGACGGCGCCAGGTCGACGAAATCCGCACTGGCCGCGCCGCGGGAGAGCGCCTCGATGCCCAGGGCCCCGCTACCGGCGAACAAATCCAGAATCCGGCTCCCGGGGAGGGCGTCCTGGAGGATGCTCATCCAGGCCTCGCGCACTCGGTCCGACGTGGGGCGAACCCGGGAATCCCTCGGCACCTCGAGCCTGCGGCCGCCGAGCTGCCCACCGACGATACGCACGGGCTCAGACGGGAGGGGCAGAAGAGGCAGAAGGGGCGGGAGGGGCGGGAGCAGCGCCCGCCTCTCCCGCCGCCCCCGCTTCCGCCACCGTCAAGGCGACGATTCGAGCTTGCAGCGTGATCTCTCCCTGGAATTCGTTCTGCTCCAGCCGGTAGGCGGCGTCCACGACCTCGGTACTGGGGGCGCGATCGGCCCAGTGGAAGCCAATGGCGGGGAGTCGCCCACCCGGCGTAGCCAAGGTCGCCTTGAGGTGACCACTCCCGACCCGCCTGGCTGCCTCGAGCCGGACGCTCCTGGTCCCGAAGACGGGGCTGGGGTTTCCCATGCCGCAGGGCTCGAGGTAGCGGCACAGTCGCTCCAGATCCGGATTGATCTCCCCCAGGTCGAGGACCAGATCCACCCGCTGTTCGGGCCCCAGGTCAAAATCGCTCAGGGACTCGCGGGCCACCGCGGCGAACCGCTCGCGGAAGGCGTCGAGCCGATCCCGGCGCAACGTCAGGCCGGCCGCCATGTGATGCCCGCCGAAGCGCTCCAGCAGATCCCCACAGCGATGCAACGCGGCATGCAGGTCAAAGCGCGAGATGCTCCGGCCACTGCCCTTGCCGATCTCGCCATCCAGCGCAATGAGAAACGCGGGCCGGCCGTAGCGCTCCACCACGCGCGAGGCCACGATCCCCACCACGCCCGGATGCCAGGTCTCCGAGGCGAGCACCAGCGCGGTGTCGCGCCCGGGATCCCGCTCCCGCTCCACCTGGCTGATGGCCTCCTCGAGGATTCGCTGGTCCAGCCCCTGCCGTTCGGCGTTGAGACGCTCCAGCATCGCGGCCAGCCGCGCCGCCTCGGCCTCGTCGTCGGTCAGCAGCAGTCGCAGGCCATCGTTGGCGTCCCCCACCCGGCCGGCGGCGTTGAGTCGCGGTGCGAGAATGAACCCCACCTGCCCCGCCCGGATCTCCCGTCCTTCCAGGCCGCTGGCCCGGATGAGGGCCCGGATTCCGGGCCAGCGGCTGTCCGACAGGAGCTTGAGCCCCTGTCGCACCAGCACCCGATTCTCGCCGACCAGCGGCACGATATCCGCCACCGTCGCCAGCGCGACCAGATCGAGAAAGTGGTACGGGAGGTTGGCGGGCAGCCCCAGTTCCGGAACCAGCGCCTGGACCAGCTTGAAGGCGATCCCGGTCCCGCACAGGGATCCGAGGCCGGAGGTGTCGTCCTCGCGTTGAGGATCGACGATGGCCCGTGCGCGGGGGAGCGTTGGGCCGGGCAGGTGATGGTCGGTGATCACCACTTCGATGCCCGCGGCCCGGCCCATGTCCACCGCATCGAGGGCGGTGATCCCGCAGTCGCACGTGATGATGAGCCCGGCGCCCGCCGCCCGCGCCGCGGCGATCCCGGCCGTGCCGAGGTCGTACCCGTCCCGCAGCCGGTGGGGAAGGAACGGGGTGACCCGGGCGCCAGCGGCGCGGAGCGCGCGGGTCAGCAGCGTGGTAGCGCACTGGCCGTCGACATCGTAGTCGCCGTGGACCAGAATCCCCGTTCCGGCACGCACCGCCTGGCGAATGGCGGCGACCGCCTCCGTCATCCCGGCAAGCGCCCCGGGCGGGGCCAGATCGTCGAGCGTCGGGCGAAGAAAGCGGCGGGCCGCCTCGGGCGTCTCCAGCCCCCGTCGGGCCAGCAGCGCGGCCAGGGCATGAGCGACACCCAGGCCGTGGGCGAGCGCGGCTACCAGATCCTCGGCGGGCGGGTCTTCGACGACCCAGCGGAGGGCGGGAACCGGGAAGGAGCTACTCACCGGAATCGTCGGCGTAGAGGATGACACCGCAGCTCTCACAGAAATCAATCAGCGTGCCGGCGCGGATCTGGCTCCTGCGGTTGAGCGGCACCGTGGTGAAGCAGGCACCGCAGGCTGCTCCATTGAGCGCCACGACCACCGCGACCGACTTGACCGATCGCAGCCGTTCATAGCGGGTGCGCAGGGCACGGTTCACTTCGGAAGCGGCTGCGTCGCGGGCAGCCAGCGCGGCGTCACGCCGCGCCTCGGCATCCGCCCGCCGCAGATCGATCTCACCGCGCGCCGTCACCTGCCCCTCCCGCAGCTCGGCGACCTGCTTCTCCGCCTGCTTCTGGCCCAGCTCCAGGGCGGTAATGACGTCCGCGAGCTTGAGCCACTCGGTCTCTTCCCGGGCGAGCACCGAGCGGGCCAGATCCAGCTCGGTAGACACGGCCTGCAGCTCCTTGGGAGAGCGCACCTGCTCCAGCCGTGCCTTGCCGCGCTCTTCGAGTTTCTTGTAGTTGTCGATTTTTCCCTCCAGCTCCTGCCGACGCCGAACCGCGTCTGCCACCGCCCCCTGGGCTTGCGCCAGCGCACGCTGGGCGTCGGCCAGCTGGACGTCGAGTGCCTCGGCCTCGGCCAGGACGCTATCGAGGCCACGATCGGCCTCCAGCAGCGCCACGTCCTTGGCCTGCAGCTCCAGGAGTTTCACGAGATCAGGGTGCATGCAGCGTCCTCGGAATAAGAGACCAAGAGAGCCGTTGGCCGTCAGCCATTAGCAGTCAGCCGTCAGCGTCCTGCGTCGCCCTTCGGCCGCGACGCGTGGCCTGAAAACCCAGCGTTCGGAATTCCTCCGGATACTTCAGCTTCAGTTCCCGGGCCTTCTGATCCTTGAGGGCCAGCAGGGCGGACTTCTCCGCGCCGGTGGCCTGCCGGATCCTTTCGTTAAGCTCCCGCCACGTCTGAAACTCCGACCGGGCCTCGAGTTTGCGGCTTGCGGCCGCGAACAGATTGGCCTGGCCGGTGTAGTCCAACGGTATATCGGAGCTCGCGAGGCGAAGCCATTCGGCCCTCATTGCGTCGGAGAGAGTCTCCGGCGGGACGGCCACGCCCGGCTCACGAAGGGTCAGCAGGACCTCAGCGAGCGCCCGGTACGAGGGCGTTTGAAACCACTCGGTCTGCATCGACTCGCGCCATCGGCTGCGCCATTCGTTGTCGGTAATCAGCAGCCGGAGCATCTGTTGCTCGGTCCTGGAACCGGCCTTTCGTGCGGGGGATCCTGACGAACTCGGCGGCTCAGCAGCTCGGAGGCCCGGCGGCTCCGCGGTCCGTGGAGCGGGCGCCTCCGCCGCCTCGTGTTCCAGCACCTTCTTGTCGACCCCGGATCGCTCGGCCACGAGCGAGAGGTAGAGTTCACGCTGGATCGGGTCCTTGGTGGCGCGAATGGTCGGGAGCAGACGATCCAGGGCGTCGCGCCGATGCTCGATCCCGCTGAACCAGCCCTTGCGGTCGAGCAGCTGGATCTTCCGTTCCATGATGTCGACCGCATCCCCGAGGATCCCCTCCAGCGCGGCCAATCCGCCACGCTGGACCAGGCTGTCGGGGTCTTCACCGGCGGGAAGGGTCGCGACCTTGACCCGCGTTTCGTGCCGCAGCAGCTCATCGCCGGCGCGGAAGGTGGCCCGGAGTCCCGCCATGTCGCTGTCGAGCAGCAGAATCGCCTGCGGAGCGTAGCGCTTGAGCAGGCCGGCCTGGTCCGGTGTCAGCGCGGTGCCCAGTGGAGCCACCACGTTCTCACAACCGGCCAGCACCAGGCGGAGCACGTCGAAGTATCCCTCCACAACAATGACGGCGCCGTCACGACGGATTGCGTTCTTGGCCGCGTGAAGGTTGTAGAGGGTCTGACCCTTCCTGAAGATCGGGCTCTCGGGGGAGTTGAGGTATTTGGGCTCGCCAGGGCCCAGCAGCCGCCCACCGAAGCCCACGACCCGGCCACGCAGATCGTGGATCGGAAACAGCAGCCGGCCGCGGAACCGGGGGATGATGGTCCCATCCTCGCGACGCGCCAGCAGGCCGGCCTCGAGCATCACCGGCTCCTCCAGCCCGAGCGCCTTCATCGCCTGGACAAAGCCCTGGGCCCTCGGGGCGAAGCCCAGCTCGAAGGGCTCCACGGTTTCCAGCTCGACGTCCCGTCCCAGCAGGTAGCGTCGGGCATCCTCGGCGTCCGGCGCGTCGCGCAGCTGGCGGGCGAACCAGTCGTGAGCCATCGCAACGGCCTGGAACAACGGCTCCCGGGGATCGGGACCCTGGCGGGTGGATTCCGGGATGACGATCCCGACCTTGCGGGCCACCTCGCGCACCGCCTCGGGATAGTCCAGGCCGAACCGTTTCATGTACCACGAGAACACGTCGCCGGACGCCTTGCAGACGAAGCAGTAGTAGCGTCCCTTCTTCGGGATCACCGCGAAGTTGCGGTGCTGGCCGCCGTGAAAGGGACAGGGGCCGCGGTAGTCGGAGCCGGTTCGCTTGAGGTCCACTGATTCGCCGATGATGGTGAGCAGGTCCGCGCTGTCGCGCACCTGCTCGATCACCTCGTCGGGAATCATGCTCATGGTGCGAACTCCGCCACGGTCACGCCGGTGCCCCCCTGCGTGGGCGGGGCGAACCCGTGGCTCTTCACCCGCCGGTCATGCTGGAGCACCCGCCGCACCCGGTCGCGCACTACGCCGGTTCCCTTGCCATGGATGATCCGGAGGTACGGTTGTTCCGCGAGCACCGCCCGGTCGAGCGCGGCCACCACGGCCTGCTCGGCCTCGTCGCCGGTCATGCCACGAAGGTCAATGTCATACGAGGGAGCGGCGGATGAGGTGGATGAGGCGGACGGGCGGACCGGCGGAGCGGCGGACCGGCGGTCTCCCCTCACTTCGGTGAGGCTGCCGGGATCAACCACCAGTTTCAACGACCCGACCCGCACGACGGCCTTTCCATCCCCCCGAAGTTCCATGAATTCCCCTACCGAGCCGCTGGCCAGCCGAACCCGGGCGCCCGGCTTCATCCCGTCCGCCGCTCCGCCGGTCCGCCGATCCGCCTCCTCCAAGCTCCTGAGGGCCGCGGCCTCCGCGGCCGCCGCGGCCTCCACCGCTCGCCGAGCCTCGCGAGCGGCCGCGTCGTCACCCGCCGCCGCTTGCCGAATCGCCGCCTCGACTTTCTCCCGCGCCTCGAGCAGATAGCTTCGAGCCTGTTCCCGGGCTGCCTTCTCCGCCGCACGCTCCCGCTGGTGGAGCGCCTTGTCGCGAAGTGCCTGGGTCTCCTCCCGGGCCACCTGCGCCGCGGCCCGCGATTCTACCTCGGACAGCCGGGCCGAGAGCTCCTGTTCCCGTGCGCGCAGCTCCCGCTCCCGCTGTTCGACCGCGCTGAGCAGGGCGTCGAGATTCCGCTCCGCCTCGGGGACCTGGGTCTCGGCATCGGCCAGCACATCCTCCCGAAGGCCCAGCCGCCGGGCGATGGCCAGGCCGTAGGAGCGCCCGGGAACGCCCTTCAGCAGCCGATAGGTAGGCTGGAGCGTCGCGGCGTCGAACTGGAGCGAGGCGTTGACGATGCCTGGCGCGACGGTCGCCAGGCGCTTGAGGGCGCCGAGATGGGTCGTGGCAAGGGTAATGGCTCCGCGACGGGTCAGCGCGATCAGCGCAGCTCCGGCCAGCGCCCCACCTTCGGCGGGATCGGTGCCGCCTCCGATCTCATCGATCAGCACCAGGGTCTCGTCGTCCGCCTCGTCGAGGATGACGCGGAGGGCAGTGATGTGGGCGCTGAAGGTCGAGAGGCTCGCGGCGATCGACTGCCGATCACCGATGTCGGCGTAAACCCGCGTGAACACGGGGAGAGCACTCCCCGGCCCGATCGGCGGAATGATCCCGCTCTGAGTCAGCGCCACGCTCAATCCCACCGCCTTGAGCAGCACCGACTTCCCGCCGGTGTTGGGGCCGGAGAGGAGGACGCAGCGTTCATTGCCTTCCAACGTCAGGTCAAAAGGGACGACGTCCGGGCGGCTCGGCGGCTCGGCTCGGCGGCTCGAGGGCTCGGTTGCACGGCTTGGTAGACTGGCGGGGCCAGGTGGGCCGGCCGAGCCGGCGAGCAACAACGGATGCCGCCCGTTCACGATCCTGAGCTCCGCGGGCGCCGCGGAGACCTGCGGTGCGTGGCCGTCAACATCCACGGCCCAGCGTGCCCGGGCCACCAGATCGTCCAGCGCCACGCAGGCGGCGTGCAATGCTTCGAGCTCAGCATGTGCGGGGCGCAGCATGTCGGTGAGCTCCCGGAAGATGCGCAGCTCCTCCCGCGCCGCCCGGGACTCAGCCTCGCGAAGCGCGTTCCCCAGCTCGATCGCGGCCGTCGGCTCGAGGTAGAGCGTTGCACCGCTCGCCGATTCGCCGTGCACGAGGCCTTCGGGCCGGCCCCGCAGATCGCGGGGCACCGGGATCACATAACGTCCTTCCCGGAGGGTGACCCCGGCTTCGGCGCCCGTGGCGCGAAGAATCGCCTCCAGCTTCTGGACCAGTCGCTCGCGCGCGCTGCGGATGTCGCTGCGGGCGGCCGCAAGCCCCGGGCTGGCAGTGTCGCGGAGGGTTGCGTCATCGTCGAGGGCCTGCTCCAGCCGCCGCTCGAATGCCTTGTCCGGGGCGGGCAGCTCAAGGCTCGCCAGGTGCGGCGCCCACGGCAGCACCCGGCGAAGCTCGCCCATGACCACCCGGGCCGCGGTGAGCGTCCGCCGCACCGCCAGGAGTTCGGGTCCGTCGAGCACGCTGCCGCCAATCCGGAGCCGGGCCAGCACCGGGGCAAGCGCCGGCACCGGCTCCGCCACCATTCCCTTCCCCTCCCGAGCCAGTCTCGCCAGCTCCTCCACCCGCAGCAACTCCTCGCGGATCCAAACCGGATCTCGCCGTGGACTCCTGCCGCGCACACTCGCCGCGCCTAACTCACCGGCTGCCCGCTCGGCGATCTCCTCGACGACCGCGGCGAACTCGAGCGCCTCAAGCGCCTCGGCCCACTCGTCGGCTCCTGCCGCCGCGTCGCCGAGCCGCCGAGCCGCCGAAACAGCGGACGGGGTGCCAGCGTCCGCGGACACTAGCACCCCGTCGGGGAGTTTGATCTGGGTCTGGTCGGTCATCCCGCCTGAAGTCCGGCGAGCGACACGGGTCTCTTGCTCATGACGGCCATGGAAGGGAATCAAATCCGTGGCGGGCGCGGATAGGTGCGGCGAGTCTTGCGGTGCGCCGCGTTCTGCTTTCGTTTCCGCTTCTCGCTGGGTTTCTCGTAGTGGCGATGTTTGCGCAAATCGGAGAGAATCCCGGCTTTTTCGCACTTCTTCTTGAACCGCTTGAGGGCCCGTTCAAAGCTCTCGTCATCATGGATGATGACTTCGGACATCCCAGGACTCACCCCTCTCGACCGCCGATGGCGTATGGTGTTGAGGGATGGGAACTTAGAGGGGAGAATCGCGAAAGGCAACGGGCGGATGTGATCCGCGTGCTCGGGGCCGCATGCATGCGGCCACTACTCCAGCGTGAACCACTGCACCTCGACGCGGCGGTTCTGCTCCGGGTCGGTACCCGCCGGTTCATCCCAACCCCGACCGACGATCTCGATGCGCTTGGGATCGACGCCGTGTTTCTGGATCAGGAGGCGCTGGATCTCCCCGGCCCGGTCGCGGGACAGCTCCACCGCCTTGAGCGCCATCTGCCGCACGAACGCCTCGCCACCCCTCTTTCGGAATTCTTCCACCAGCGAATTGTCAACGTGGCCGCGCAGCAGGATGGTCGAGCCCGGGCTCACCGTGAGCAACTGCTTGATGGCCTCCAGGTTTTTCAGGTTCTCGGCCTGGGCCAGGTCCAGCACCGCGGAGTTGGGCTGAAACAGGAAGCGGATGTCCTTGGAAAGCAGGGGATCGTTCTCGACGCTTCCAGGGCCGCCGGTCTTGATCGGGGCAATCGCGATCTTCTGGTCCTTGAAGAGACCCGCCTTGTCCAGGGCGGTCAGGGCCGCGAGATCGGCGAATCGCGCCGGATCGGCCGCGTCCTTGATCAGGTCGCTGCCATAGGCATACACCGCGGACTGGTAGATGCCGCCGAAGCTGCCGGCGGCGTCGATCGACCCGTTGAAGAAGGCCAGGTTCTCGGGCAGGTTCGCGAGGTGGACCTTCGCCAGCTCGGCGCGGGCCTGGTCGGGCGTCCATTTGAAGGCCTGGGCCACGACGGCGAGCTGGCTCTCAGGGTTGTCGCGGACCATGCGGTTCCCCTCCAGCAGGGCCCGGACGATCCCCTCCACCATCCGGGGATGCTGCTCGGCAAAGCCCTGGTTCAGGACCAGGATATCGGCGATGATGAGCAGATTCCGGTTACTGGTGAGGAGCCGCGCCTTGCCGCCGCTCTGGGCGATGACTTCCGAGGTCTTGGGCTCCCAGGTCATCGCCCCGGCGAACCGTCCCTTACCACCCTTCAGGTCGGCGAGGAAGAGATCCCCGGCAGCAAACCCGTCATCGGTGTAGACCAGGTTGAGCCGATCCGGGCTGGGGGTCGCGTCCCCGCTGCCCAGCGTCGCGATGGAGAGCCCCGCCTCCTGGGCCAGATAGCGAATGAAGAAGTCGGTCTCGGTGAACTGGGCCGCGACGACAGTTTTTCCCCGCAGGGCGTTGACTCGGCGGACGTCGTTCAGCACCACCAGGCCGTCGGCCCCGCGAGAGAAGCCGATCTGGGCCGGCACCTTCACCTTGAACTGGCGGCCGTACACGGCCAGGACATCGGCGGTCGTCACCGAACCGGCCAGCTTGCCGCTGTTGAGCGCCGACCAGCTCTCCTCCTCGCTCACGCTGAGCCGCACCCGGCAACCGCAGTACCGGGTGAACAAAGAGCCCGGCCCGGGCTCCAGTCCGCCGTTGGCGGCGATCAGGCCCGCGTAGCCGGCGTACTCGCTGATTTCGATGGGGACAACGCTGTCAACTTTCAGCTCGAAGGCCGCCGCCGGTGCCAGGGTCGGCACTTCCGTCTGCACTTCACTGACCGTCGCGGCGGGCTCTTCCCGGCCCGGCAGGCTTGGCAGGTGGACGGATCGACCCCGGAGCAGCTGCGCCCCGAAGTAGATCAGACCGCCGATCAGGGCGAGGGAAAAGAGCTTGCCGAGAAAGGTGAAGCGGGGGGCGTTGTCGGCCATGGCGGTTCCGGTCAGGGCTATCGCTATCGGCTATCGGCTATCGGCTATCGGCCGCGGCATGATCGCAGCGGGCCGCATCGCTGCGGGCCGCATCGCTGCGGCCCCTACCCACTACGAGGGCCCGATCTCCTTTTGTGTCTGCGGGGTGTCCGGCGCCGCGCCTGCCTGGATTCCCTGGCTCGCAAGGAAGTCGGCCAACGCCGCCTGTTCCAGCGCCTTGGTTTCCCCTTCCTTCTCTCGAACCTTGTCCATGTCCACCATGTCCCTGGCGACCCGGGCCTTCCCGGCCGCCTTCTCGTAGCGCTTCTGCAGCACCTCATCCACCGTCTTCATGGTGTCGCCAAGATCGCCGACCCTGAAGGTGGCGTTCGTCAGGGCCCCGGCCGCCTCCGCCTGGGCCTCCTTGATCTTCACCTGGTCGAGCTGCTTGTCGAGGCGCTTGACCTTATCCTCGAATTCCTTCTGGACCACCTTTGCCTGCCGCAGGTTGGCCTGGTACGCCTCCTCGGTTTCCGTCAGCTCCGAGGCGTCGGTCGACAGGTCCGCTTTCAACTCCTGGAGCTCCCGCGCCAGGCTGCCCGCCAGCTCCATATTGCCGGCGTGATGGTTGGCCAGGATCCGGCGCTCCAGATCCTGGGCTTTGGCAGACTTGGCCTTAACCTGGCCCTTGAGTCGCTCCGCGACTCCCGCCATCCGGGCCAGCGCGGAGTTGTACTGGGCCATCTTCTCCCGGAATTCCTGCCGGGCAGAATCCATGAGGGCCTCGGGATTAGACTCTTCAAGCCCACTGATGAAGAGTCCGACGAACCCGCGGAACAAACGGCCGATCCGAGCTAACAGGCCCATGGTGCCCCCGCTGAGTGACGGTGAGGGTTAGAAGATTGGCGCGCCCGTGAGTGGTGTCAAACAGGGAACGGGGAACGGGGAACAGGGAACGGGACGAACTCTTATGCAATGGGCGTAAGGGCGTCATGAGGGGCATGATTACCGTTCCCCGTTCCCCGTTCCCTGTTCCCCCGTTTCTTTTCCCCGTTCCCGTTTCCCCGTTCTGGCCTACACGAACCGCCTCAACTCCTCGATCTTCCGCTCGATCTCCTCCGGGGCGAGATCCCGGTACCGCGCCGGCAGGAACCGGACATCGGTACACTCCTTGACCGCCACGAGGTCCATGTACTCGAGCTTGCGGGTGTGCGCGTTGGGACGCACCTCCCGGATAACCTCGACCAGGATCTCCTTCAGCGGCCGGCGAGGCTCGGGAGACAGCTCCCACACCCTGAGGCTGCGCACGAAAACGCCTTCGATCTCGTTGCCGCCCAGGGTCAGGTCGCGAGGCAGCTCTGGCAGATCCCCGTCGCCGAGGGGCACCTGGATCTTCCGCGCCACCGCGAGGAGGAGGGCGCGGCGCTCCTCCACGGTCTCGGGGGGGAACAGCGGAATGTGGACATCGAGTCGGCCCTGGCGCTTCAGGTCCACTTCCAGCAGGTCGGGTCGCGAGGTCGCGAAGATCCAGATGATGCGGCCGCGGTTCGCGGTATCGGACATCTCCTTGGCGAGCATCGAATAAACCCGGCCGGAGAGCCCGCTGTCGCCTTCGCCCCCTTCCCGCTTGCCTGCGGCCTGGTCGGCCTCGTCCACGAACACGACGACCTGACCCAGCGCGTGCAGCACCGCGAAGATCTTCTCGAGGTTGGATTCGGTGGCGCCCACCCAGCGATCCCGGAAGTTCTTGAAGACCACACACGGAATGCCCAGCTCGCCGGCCCAGCAGGTGACCAGGAAGGTCTTTCCCGTCCCGATGCGGCCCGCGATGAGGTAGCCCATCGGCAGCGCGTGCAGCACGCCCCGCCGGAGCAGCTCGGCGTCCTCCCGGAGCCACGTGCGCACCGCGTCGAGGCCGGCGACGTGGTCGAGGGTGTAGCTCGACTCGATGAACTCCAGCAGCCCCTGGCACTCGCGCTCGATGGCGTCCTTCTTCATCCGGGTGAGCCACGCCACGGTGATCCGCTCCCCGTTCTTGAGCGCGAGGGCGAGTACCCGACGCGCCGCCACCCGGGAGAGGCCGGTGAGTCGCCGGGCGAGGATGTCCATCGACACGTCGCAGCTGGCGGGCAGCTCCGGCATCTCTTTCTGAACCAGGACGGCCAGATACTCCCGCATTTCCGCCTCGTTCGGCAGCGGGACCCGGAGCGCCACGGCGTGGGGGTTCTCCACGACCAGCTCGTTGAGGTCGTGCAGCCCCTCGCTGAGCAGGACGGTGACGACATTGGCATGGAGGATCGCCGGGTCGTTGGCCCAGCCGAGCACTTTGACGACGTTGGCGCTGAACGCGCCGCCCAGCGCCACCGCGTCTCCCCGGGGCACCACGAACTCGGCGAAATCAATCACCACCGCCAGCTTCCGGGCGGCGGCCTCCTGGTCCCCGATCGCCTGCAGGTTCAGGGTCCGGAGCAGGTAGCGATCGATGAGCTCGAGCGCTGAACCCGGCTCGCGCAGGTAGCTCTGGTTGCGGGCCTCGTCTCCCAGCGCCCCGCGCAGCCACTCGCTCCAGTCCTCCCCACCCCGGACGGCGCGGATGCCGCGGCTCCGGTCGTAGTGCAGCACCACGTCATAGGACGCGAACATCACTTCATCCAGAAAGCCCTTCACCGAGAGCATCCTGCCGTCCTGGGGCACGGCGTCGAAGATGTTGCCGTGCAGGATGAACTGGGCACAGCCGCCGGAGCGGAAGAGGTTCCGCATCTCCATCGCCCACGAGGGCAGCGGGGTGCTCATCGGGCCTCCTTGAGGGCCGCCCGGGCGACGGCAGGCGGCGGTTCTTCCAGCAGGTCATCCAGCGAGCCATACAGCTTCTGCTGGTCGGAGATCCACTGGGTGGCACCCCCCAGGCTGCCGGTGATCTCGTCCAGTCGGGCCGACATGCCGTCGGCGTCCGCCGACAGCGCGGCCTGCTCGCGGAGCAGCTCCACCTGTTCCTGAATCCGCAGAATCTCGGCCTCCAGGAAGTCCAGCTTCTCGCGTCCTTCCCGGCGCTGCTGCACTCGCTGCTGCAGGATCTCCGCCTGGCTGGTGAGGCTCTTGCGAAGGTCCCCAGCGAGCGACGCGTCGCCCAGTCGTCGCTGCAGGTCGGAGAGCCGGGTTTCCAGCTCCTGCGTCTCCCCCAGGTTCGGTTCCTTCAGCACCCGGCTGATCGCGCGGCGGGCAATCAGCAGACGCAGGTAAACCCAGATGAGCTTGCTCAGATTCTCGCTCTGTATTTCGACGCCGGAACCGGATGGATCCTGCTGGGCAAAGAGATCGAGGATGCCCCGGCAGCGGGCCACGAAAGCGACGTAGCGCGCCTGGTCCGGATCGGACAATCGTCGTACCATGGCGTCCAACCGGTCCTTCCACTCGCGCTCAGTGCCTGACGTGGCCCTGGCGGCGATCGCACGCTGAAAGCGGCCGTTGGTGGTGAGCGTCAGCAGGTAGGTGAGTTCCACCCCGGCCCCCACCAGCCAGAAGCCGGGGTTGGTCAGACCTAACAGGCCGAAGGCCGCGAGGCCGATCCAGTTCGGCGCCACGAACATCCCGAACGGCCGGGCGTTGAACGCGGAAGTGAGGTAGGTCCAGAACGTGGGTTTCATCGTGACGGTGGCAGGGCCGCCGCGGGTAGGGGGCGCATGCATGCGCCCCCTACCCCGGCGGCCATGCCATGCGCCGGCCACCCAGCAGATGGAAGTGAAGGTGAAACACCGATTGCCCGCCGTCGGGTCCGGTGTTGGTGATCAGCCGATACCCCGACGTGTCCAGACCCAGCTCGCTGGCGACGCTGGTCGCGAAGAGCAGCAGCCTCCCCAGGAGGGCCTCGCCCTCCGATCCGGAGAGGTCCCGTGCCGCCGAGTAGTGCTTGGTGGGGATGACCAGGACGTGGACCGGCGCTTGCGGGGTCAGATCGTGAAAGGCGACCGCCTCCGGCGTCCGGCGGACCAGCTTGGCGGCGATGTCGCCGCTCGCGATCTTGCAGAAAACGCACTCAGCCATGACCGCCTCGCTGGCGTGCCAGCCACGCCGTGGTGAGGGCGGCGAGCGCCGCCGTTTCGAACCTCAGCCGGTTCGGACCGAGCCGCACCGGAGCAAACCCCGCCGCCTTCAGGGCCGAGCGCTCCTCCGCTGTGAAGCCCCCCTCGGGTCCCACCGCGATGGTGACGGCATCGGTCTGGCCGAGACCGGGGAACTGCTTTCCCTCCTCCTCCGCCAGCCACCGCGCCCCCTCCGGTGGGCTAGCCAGAAACTGAGGCAACGGCACCGGATCCGCCACGACCGGGGCCCATGCCGAGCCGCACTGTTTGATGGCGTCGCGCGCCCGGCGACGCACCCGCTCAAGATGCGCCGGCCGAAGCCGGGTGGCCACGCTCGCGGTTCGGGCGGTCTCCAGCGGCACCACTCGGGTGGCTCCGAGCTGGGCCGCCTGCTCGACCAGCCAGCCGAAGCGGTCGCGATCTCCCGCGCCCACGGCGAGGATCGTGGGGACCGGGGCCGGCTCCCGGGCCACCGCCTCTACCCGCACCGTCACCCGCCGGCCCTCGAGCGCCAGCCGGCCGCTGGCCTCCGCGCCGGCGCCGTCGAGCAGACGCACCGGCGCGTCGGGCGCTGCTCGACGCACTGCGAGATGGTGTTCCTCTTCCGCCTCGAGCGTCACCGTTGCCCCCGCGACCAGGCTGCCCGGGCGCGCGAGGACGGTGATCATGACCGAACGGCGGCCACCGCCCACCAAGTCTCGTCGACCTGCTCCGCGACGGTAGTGAACCCACCGGCGAGGAGCGCAGGCCGGAACAGCTCGGCCTCCGCCGCCTCCATACCGGAGAAGATGGCGATTCCACCCGGCCGCAGGGCGGCGTGGATCTCGGGCAGCAGCGCGATATTGATCAGCCGGAGAATGTTGGACACGATCAGGTCGGCGGGTGCGACGAGCGGGGTGAGCTGGGCGGCGTCCCCCTCGAGGAAGACCACCCGCTCCAGCACCCGGTTGCGCTCGGCGTTGTTCGTGGCGAAGGGGAGGGCGTCGGAATCCACTTCAATGCCGATGGCCTTCCCCGCTCCCAGCAGGGCAGCGGCGATGGTGAGGATGCCGCTCCCGCTCCCCAGATCGAGCACCGTATCGCCCGGCCGCACGAAGCGATCGACCAGGGCCAGCGCGGCCCGGGTCGACCCGTGTTCGCCGCTGCCAAAGGCGAGCTCCGGGTCGATCACGATCACCCGGTCTCCGTCCGCCGCCGGGTGCTCGATCCACGTCGGCACCACCGCGAACCGGCCCACTCGCCGGACGCCCAACCCCTCGCGCCAGGCGTTGGTCCAGTCTACATCCGGCTGCTCGCGCCGCGAGACCGGGATCCCCGGTCCGTGCACCCGCGCCAGGTCGTGCTCAATGGCCTCCGCCGCCGGCATGGTGAGGGCGGAGGAGACCAGGGTCCCGTCCGGCCGCTCCTCGACCGCCTGCCCGGTCCGGGTGACCAGCCAGGCAGCGATGGCGTCGCGGCGGTCCGCGTCGGGCTGCACCTCAATCTCATACCAGCTCACGCGCGCAGGGCCTCTTTCAGCTTGGCCCAAAAGCCGGCGGCGCGCTTGGGTGGGTCGCCCTCGTGTTTGGCGAGCTCCCGAAACAGCCGCTCCTGCTCCTCGGTCAGCGACTCCGGGGTCCAGACATGGACCCGGATGAGCATGTCCCCCCGGCCCGCCTGGCCCAGCCTCGGCAGGCCCTTGCCGCGAAGCTTCAGGATGGTCCCCCCCTGGGTTCCCCCGGGAATGGTCACCCGCTCCTCGCCGTGCGGGGTAGGGAGCGGAACGGTCAGCCCGAGGGCGGCCTGGGAGAAGGAAAGCGGCAGGTCCAGGACCAGGTTGTCACCGTCGCGTTCGAAGCGCTCGTCGTCCTTCACCTCGATCATGACGAGCAGGTCTCCGGGCGGCGCATTGCGCGGCCCGACGGCGCCCTGCCCGCGAAGCGTCAGGTAGTTGTTCTCCGAGACGCCGGCCGGAATTTCGACCTGGACGGTTTTCTCGCTGCGCACCCGGCCTTCTCCGTGGCACTCCTCGCAGGGGGTCCGGATTACGACCCCCTCGCCGGCGCAGGTGGGACAGGGGCTCACCGAGACGAACTGCCCGAACATGCTCCGTGCCGCGCGACGAACTTCGCCCGTTCCGCCGCAGGTCGAGCAGCTCGCGGGCTTGGTACCCTTGCCAGCCCCGGTGCCCTCGCAGACGGCGCAGCGATCCAGGGTCTTGAGCTTGATGGAACGCTTGGCGCCGCTGGCCACCTCCGCCAGCGAAATCTTGACGTTCACCCGGATGTCCTGGCCCCGCGGCGGCTCCGGCCGGCTGGCCTGGCCGAAGATCGATTCGAATCCGCCGAAGTCCCGCATGAAGATGTTCAGCGCTTCCGCCAGGTCCACATGGTGGAACCCGTGATATCCCGGCGCACCGGCCCCGCCCAGGCCCGCCTTGCCGTAGCGGTCATAGCGGGCCCGCTTATCCTGATCCTTCAGCACTTCGTAGGCTTCGGTGATCTCCTTGAACTTCGCCTCGGCATCTGGGGACTGGTTTCGGTCCGGATGGTAGTCCATCGCCAGCCGGCGGTAGGCCTTCTTGATGTCGGCCTCCGACGCATCCCGGGACACTCCGAGCAAATCGTAGTACTCGCTCACTCCATCAGTCCTTCCACCAGGCGGGTGGTGTGGTCCACCAGCCCGATGATCTTGTCGTAGGGCATGCGGGTAGGTCCGATGACCCCGATCACGCCGATGAGGTCGCCCGAGCGGTAGGAGCTCGTGACCAGGGTGAAGCCGGCCAGCCGCGAGTCGTTGTGCTCGCCCCCGATGGTGATGGTCAACCCATCAGATCGCCGGGCGTTCAGCGCGAGCTGCAGCACGTCCCGCCGCTCCGTGAGGTCGAGCAGGTCACGGATCCGGCCGCTGGAGGCGAACTCCGGCTGGCCGGCGAGCATCTGGGCGCTCCCCAGGACCACGCTCTCCGGACCCGCCGGCAGCTTGAAGATCTCGTCGCCTTCCTCGATGAAGATGTTGAGGAGCTCCCGCTCGTTCGGGTTCCGCTCCGCGTTGCGGAGCCGGTCCGCGAGCGTCGTCCGAATCTCCAGCAGAGTCAGGCCTGCCAGCCGTTCGTTGAGAGTCTGGGCCACCCGCTGGACCACCGTGGGAGCCATCGAGTTCGACACCTGTACGAAGATGGTTCGTACCGCACCGCTCTTGAGGTGGAACACCAGCAGCAACCGCTCTGCCGAAACCGCGACCAGATCCAGCTTCTCCAGCACCACGCGATCGAAGGCCGGGGCCACGGCCACACCCAGCTCCTGCGTGAGCACCCCCAGCACCTGGGCGGCCCGGCGCAGGATCTCCTCCATGGCGCTCCGGGAAGGGGTCAGCTCGTCCTGCAACGTCCGCTGCTCTTCGCGGCTGGGTGGCGCCAGGTGCATCAGGTTGTCCACGTACCAGCGGTAGGCGCGGTCGGTCGGAATCCGGCCGGCCGAGGTGTGTGGGTGATAGAGAAAGCCCTTCTCTTCCAGCTCGCTCATCGCGTTCCGAATGGTCGCCGACGACACCCCCAGCGGAAATCGCTGGGCGATGGTCTGGCTCCCGGCGGGCTCCGCGGTCTCGATGTAGACCTGGATGACCGCCTCCAGCACGCGGATCTCCCGGTCGGAAAGGCTGTCGAGGGACATATAAGCAATTTAGCAGGCAGCGGGGTTGGGCGGACGGCCGGAGGGCGGACAGGCGGGCAGGCGGACGGAAGTGGCCGTGATGATTGAGGGCGCGTGTTCCCGAGGACGAGGGTCGATGGGGCGGGGAGGCGTGGTGGTTTGGACACGAGGACGAGGGAACACAGCGCCCTCACTCCCGTCCGCCTTGGCCGCCTGCCCGCCAGCCCGCCTGTCCACCCGTCACCCCCGCGCCGCGGCCACCAGGGCATCGAGGCGCAGCCAGCCTTCCGGGGTGAGTCGGACCCGGTCGTCAGTCCGCTCGGCCCATCCCGCGCTCGCCCATTGGCGGCATTCCTCCGCGTCAAGAAGCTGCGGCTCGACGCCACGGTCAGAGCGCAGGCCGAGATACAGCGTCTCCAGCTCCACCGCCGACGCATCGAGTTCTTCTTCGCCCGCGACAGTCGGCCGCCCATCGGCGACGGCGCGGCTCCAGGCCTCCCACTCCCGCAGGTTCCACCACCTTCTGTCTCCGATCGCGCTGTGAGCGGAGGGTCCCAGCCCTAGGTACGAGGCCCGCTGCCAGTACGCGCAGTTGTGGACCGCCTCCCGCCCGCCAATGGCGTAGTTCGACACCTCGTAGTGGCGGAACCCGGCACCGGTCAGCCGAGCATGGGCATACAGGAACTCCTCGGCATGACGCTCGTCGGGAGCCGGGTCGGCGATGCCCCGGGTCACCCAATGGGCAAGCGGAGTATGGGCCTCGACTGTCAGGCCATAGAGGGAGAGGTGATCCGGTGCGAGGGCCAGGGCCTGATCGAGATCCCGCGCCCAGTGGCGGCCGAGGCCGGGCGGCAAGCCATAAATGAGGTCGAGGGAGACATTCGCGATCCCCGCCGCCCGGAGCGTTGCGACCGCCCGCGGTACCTGCTCCACTGTGTGGGTCCGATGCATCCAGGCGAGGGCCGGGGGATGAAACGACTGGGCGCCCAGCGAGACCCGGTTGATCCCCGCGGCCCGCCAGGCGCTGGCGCCCGCTTCGGTCACGTCGTCCGGATTGGCCTCGAGGGTGACTTCCGCCCCCGCCGCGAGCCGGCGGTCATCCGTGATGGCCCCCAGAATCCGTGCGAGGGCTGCAGGATCGAGGCGGGACGGGGTGCCGCCCCCGAAGTAGACGGTCGCAAGCGAGGTTAGTGCGTCCAGGCGCGGCGAGTCGAGCCAGCGGCGCCACTCGGCGAGAACCTGATCAGCGTAGGTGGCAGACGGGGTCTCGCGCCGGACCGCGATCGCGAAGTCGCAGTAGCTGCAGCGCCGGGCGCAGAAGGGGACGTGGAGGTAGAGGTGCATGACACTAAGAAACACGGGGAAAGGGGAACGGGGAAAGGGGAACAGGGAACGGGAGGACTTCCCTGTTGCGCCGTATCTGCGGACTCGTCGTCCGCACGCATCGCAAACTTCCCCGGCTTCTACCGTTCCCCGTTCCCCGTCCCCTGTTCCCTGTTCCCTGTTCCCTGTTCCCCGCAGTCCCTCGGGTTGACAGCCCCTTCAACGCTCGGCATAGTACGCGGCATCGACCGGGGTCCCCCGGCGCGTTCCCGTCCTCCGCTCGTCTCTCCCCAAGGGGGTTGTGTGCACCACTCTGCGTCCGTGCGCTGGCGTCTCGTGCTGGCCGCGCTCTCGGCGTCGCTGGCAGCCCCGGCCGGGCTGGCCGCCCAGAACCGCTTCGAGGTCACTCCGTGGATCGGCAGCTACTTCACCGTAGCCGATTTCTACAACGATGACTTCGACCTCTCGAACATTCCTCCGTTGACCGGAACCACGAACATCACGGTGACGCAGGAGAACACCGCCATGTACGGCCTGCGGGTCTCGGTCCCGGTGGGTGCGACGTTCGCGATGGAGGGCTCCTTCGGCTACGCGCGAAGCAACATCCGCTTCATTGTGAAGGATCCCGGCCAGAACGGCGGGTTTGACTTCGCGACGAATGGCAAAGGCAACGTCATCATCGGGAGCCTCCGCGCGGTCATCAAGCCCCGGCGCAGCAACCTGAGCCTGATCCTTGGTGGCATCGTCGTGAATCACGGCGGCGATTTCTGGGATGATCCCACGATCGACGGCAAGCTCACCAACTTCGGTGGGGTGGCCGGGATCGGCCTTCGTGCCAACGTCACGCCCCGCTTCCCGATCAGCATCCGGGCCGAGGGAAACTTCTACAACTTCAACCCCGACAAGGGCGACAATGCCCTCAACGGCTTCTATCCCGGAAAATTCCAGTCCGACCTGATCTTCAGCGTCGGCATCCCGATCGGCCCGCGCTGACGCAGGGGAGTGAAGCATGAGGGGGCCGCGGCGAAGCCGCGGCCCCTGCTCGTTATTGCGGTTGAGGAGGCGGAATCGGTGAAAGCGGAGCTGAAACTCCGCCCCGACCCGTCAATCTCAGAGCTCGGGGATGGGCGGAGCTGAAGCTCCGCCCCTTCCCGCTACTCCCCGCGCACCGGTGCTGGCGTGCCGCGTGGGGTCGTGGACCCGTCGCCGAGCTGTCCCCGGTCGTTGCGGCCCCAGCAGACCGCTTCGGTCCGGGTCATGCCGCAGGAATGCCCCTCGCCCGCCGAAATCGAGGTGAAGCTGAACCCGCCGCTCACGGCCACCGGTTTGTTGCGGTCGACCTTGGACCCGTCGCCCAGCTGGCCGGCGCCGTTCTCCCCCCAGCAGAAGGCTTCTCCACCGCTGGTGAGGGCGCAGGTGTGGTTGCCGCCGGCACTGATCTCGGTGAAGGTCTGCCCGGTCGTGACAGCAGTGGGGCTGGGCCGGTCGGACTTGGAGCCGTCTCCCACCTGGCCGACGTCGTTTGCACCCCAGCAGAATGCCTTGCCACCGGTGGTGAGCCCGCAGGTGTGCTTCCCGCCCGCCGCGATGCGACTGAACTTCTGATCGCCGGAGACATCAACCGGCTCGATCTGCCGCTCCTGGGCGCCGAACCCGAGCTGGCCCGAGAAGCCGTCGCCCCAGCAGTAGGCCTTGCCGGACGCTGTCACGGCGCAGGTGTGGTTGCCGCCCGCGCTGACGGCGATGAACGATCCGCCACCCTTGATGGGCACTGGCTTCTTGCGATCATTGGCCGACCCGTCGCCCAGCTGCCCATCCTTGCCCCTGCCCCAGCAGTAGACCTTGCCGCCCGCAATGCCGCAGGTGTGTCCCGCTCCGGCGGAGATCATCGAGAAGCTTAGTTCACCCGCCACGGCGACGGCGCTGGCCGAACTGGTCAGGGATCCGTCTCCCAGCTGACCACCCTTGTTGTCACCCCAGCACACCGCGCGGCCGCCTGACACAAGGCCGCAGGCGTGGGTTCGTCCCACGGAAAGCTGCGAGATTCCCGCCGTGCCGTCTACGGCAATCAGCCCTTCCCGTGCCCCGCCCCAGCACACCGCACCGCTCTGCGCGATGCCGCACGACAACCCGCCGCCGGCCTCGGCGGACCGCCGCGGGAGCAGCGCCGCGCTTGCCGCGGCCGGCGGCGCGGCGGGAGGACCGGGGGCCGGCGCGGGAGCCGGCGCCGGCGTCGGTGTCACCGGGGCCGGGGCGGCGGCGACCGTTACCCGCTCGCTGGCGGACTTGCCTTCGGCATCAGCCCGAATCTCCGCCGTCCCCGGAGAAACGCCGGTGATGGTTCCGCTGGCGTTGACGCTGGCCACCTGCGGCGCGCTCGACGTCCAGCTGATGGCGCGGTCGGCCAGCTCCTTGCCCTTCGGGTCCCGGGCGACCGCGCTCCAACTGGCGGT
>DATBLR010000095.1:0-6248 GCA_036555275.1 Gemmatimonadales bacterium
GGGGGGGGCTAGATAGGCCGAAATAGCTCCGCAAGCTCGAGCCGGAATGGCTCCGGGACGCCGCTGGGGTGCCAGGTCAGGCGGGTCCGCTCGACGGTGGGGAAGAGATCGGTGGGCGTCCAGACCTCCACCTGGTGTTCGTCGCCGTCCACGATCCAGTATTCCGGCACCTGGGCCTCCTGGTAACGGCGGCGCTTGATGAAGCGGTCGTTCCGGGGATGGGCTGGGCTCAGCACCTCGACGACCAGCAGCAGGTCGCGGACCGCGGCCCAGGAAAGGGTGCGGGCCTGCTCGACGGGGATCACAAAGACATCCGGCTGGACCAGCACGTCGGACGCCCATGAGATATCGGCCGGGGAGGTCATCACCTTCAGCCCCGGATACTGCCTCAGGTAGTCATGAAGAGCGACGGCGACCCTGAGTACCAATTCCTGATGCCAGATCCGGGGGGCCGGGGTCACCAGCAGCTCCCCGTACACCACCTCGTAGCGGTTCCCGTCGTCCGGGAGCGCCCGGACCATGTCCGCGGTCCAGTAGATTGGCTCGACAAGTCCTGGCATACCCATAAAGGTCGGCTCGGCGCTCGGGGTTGGCAACTCGGCGACATGAGCCCACTGTGTGCATGGGCTGGTTGTGGATGGGAATCCTTGCGACGCGGAAGGGCACAGGATCTCGTGCTGCGATTCGGGGGCGGTCGGGGGGACCCGCGGCTGTCAGGCCTCAGGCCTCAGGCCTCAGGCCTCAGGCGTCAGGCGTCAGGCGTCAGGCGTCAGGCGTCGCGAAGTTGAGGTTGCCTCCGTTGGGATGACCGTCCGACCGCTGGCCGGGTATCGCGCTACTCCGGCAGGGAAATCCGCAATCCCTCGAACAGCCGGGGGAGCGGGATGACGAGTGGCGCAGACATCCCGTCAGCCTGCCAACGGATCTGGTCGCGGACCGCGGTCTCCCGGGCGTCACCCTGACGGAGGCTCAGGATCTCCTGCTCCCACGGATCCACCAGCCACACTTCGCGCACCCCAAGCCGGAGGTAGGCCGGGCGCTTGAATTCGCGGTCGTACACCCGGGAGGACGGGCTGTAGACTTCCACCGCGAGCCACCAGCCCGAGATCTCGCGCCAGGGCGTGCCGGGCGGCTGGGAGGCGGGAGGCTTGTCGCAGCACCATTGCGACATGGCCCCGCCGTCAGACGAGGGCCGGGCGATGCCCGCTTCAACCCCTACACCACTACACCACCCCTGCCCGGCCCCGCCCACCGCGCCACGTAGGTCTTGAGGAACGCGGTGAACTCCGCGGCGCCGGGTGGCGGTTGCTTCCCACGGTCGCTGATCTGATGGTACTCCAGGTTGACCACCGGACTGACGAGTTGGCTCATTGCCACCCGGCGATTGCGGGCTACCGGCAGGCCGAACGACGGAATGATGGCGATGCCCTGGTTGGCTTCGACCAGCGCGATCTGGGTATCCAGCAGGTTGACGACCATATCCCGCGGACAGGTGAGGCTGGCCTTCGCCAACTGGCGGTCGATCAAGTGCTGCAGGGGGTTATCGGAAGACAGGGAGATCAGCGGCTGACCGTCCAGCGAAGCCCAGGTGGTCGAGGGTCGCGGCGCCAGGCTTTCGTCAGGGCGAATCAGGATCAGCGAGAATCGAAAGAACGGCGTCCGCCGGATCCCCGGCACGCTCCTGAAGATGCCCAGCCCCATGTCGAGCTTGCCGGCCTGCACCCTCCGCAGGATCGCCTTGAGATCTCCGTCGAACAGCTGAACCCGCAGGTCCGGTCGCCGGCTCCGGAACTCCCGGATCGCCTGCGGCAGAAGATTGGCCCCCACCAACGGTGTCACGCCCACCGAGAGCGACCGACCGATCCCCTTCGCCGTCTGGCCGACGCGCGACATGGCAGCCTCCAGCTCCCGCACCGAACGGAGGCTGACCTCGAGCAGCTCGCTGCCATATTGCGTCAGGTGCACTTGACGGGTCGTGCGATCGAACAGCCGGAAACCGAGCTGGCTCTCCAGCTCCCGGATCAGCACGCTCAATCCCGATGGCGTTATGAAGAGCGCCTCGGCCGCCCGACTGAAGCTGCGATACTGGGCCACCAGGTGAAAGCCCCGGAGCTGCCGGGAGGTGAATTCCATTGTCAAGCCTCAGTCACTAATAGGTGAGTTTCTTGAATTTGTGTTCATATGTACCGGTTCGTAAGGTAGGCACCGTGACGGCTGTCCTTCTGCAATCTCACGGTGGTACTCTCGAAAGGAGCTTCGTATGCCAGCAACGACTCGCACCGATGCCCGGAACATCGTTCTCGTCCATGGCGGCTTCGTGGACGGTTCCGGGTGGGAAGCTGTTTATCGGAAGCTGCGGAAGGAGGGTTTCACGGTCAGCGTCGTCCAGAACCCCACGACCTCACTGGCCGATGATGTCCAGGCTACTCGGCGGGTGCTGGCGGCGCAGGACGGTCCGGTGATCCTGGTGGGGCATTCCTACGGGGGTGTGGTAATCACCGAAGCCGGCAATGATCCGAAGGTGGCCGGGCTGGTGTACATCGCGGCCTTTGCGCCGGACGGAGGGGAGTCGGTGGCCTCCCTGATCAAAGATCCGCCACCGGGCGCTCCCGTTCCCCCGATCCTGGCACCCCAGGATGGCTTCCTGCTGCTCGACAAGACGAAGTTCGCGGCCTCCTTTGCCGCAGATGTGGACCCGGAGCAGGCCGCGTTCATGGCCGATGCCCAGGTGCCCTGGGGCGTCCAGGCTCTGCAGGGGACCGTCGGCCACGCGGCATGGGAGTCGAAGCCGAGCTGGTACCTGGTCGCCACCGAGGACCGGATGATCCCGCCCGCCGCCCAGCGCTTCATGGCCCACCGCGCCGGGGCGTCCGTCCAGGAGATCGCGGGGAGCCACGCGATCTACGTCTCCCAGCCGGACGCGGTGGCCCGCCTTATCAGCAAGGCCGCCAGGGACAGCACAGCGATGGCACACGCGTAGCGAACCCCCATCACCGGTCTGACATCCGCTGTCGCCCGACCCGAGCCCCACCACCAAACCGTAATGGTGCCAAGGCCGGATCGGGCGGCCGCGATGGAGCCCGGAGAACTTCCGCAGTGAGGCTTGAGCTTGGTCCCATCGGGACGGCTTCGTACGCCGGGCCCCCTGCATGCGCCAAAGTGAAACACTGCGCCCGATCGGCACGTACGATTCGCCGTGGCGTTCCACAGGCCGCCACCCCCACCCGCCGTCAGGAACGCCCATGCACGCCCTGCTGCGCGACATCCGCTACGGACTCCGCTCGTTACTCACCACGCCGGGACTCACGATCGTCGCCGTCCTGGCGCTGACGCTCGGCGTCGGTCTCACGGCACCGGTGTGGCGCAGCTCGGCGTGACGGCGTTCAAACCGGGCGATCGCCGGCACCCTCCTGCCGTTCTTCATCGATATCCGGATGCATCCCCAGGTACTGGCGTTCACGATCGTCATCGCCGCGGTGACGACGCTGGCCGCCGGGGTGATTCCGGCCATCCAGTCATCGCGCACCGACATCGAAGAAGCCCTGAAGGACACGGCGCGGGGCGCATCGAGCTTCCACATCGGCCGCACCAGCAGGCTGCTGGTGATGTTCGAAGTCGCGCTGTCGTGCAGCCTGCTGGTGGCGGCCGGCCTGATGGTCCGGAGCGTCGCGAACACAGTCACCATGGACCGGGGCTTCACCACGAAGAACGTCTTCACGGCGCGGGTCGGCTTCCCGGCCCCGAACGCCGACACCGTGGCCGAATGGCGGTTCTTCGATCAGGTGGCGGAACGCGTGGGAGCACTGCCGGGCGTGCAGACCGCGGCGCTCACCTCGGGGCTCCCCGCGGCCGACCCCGGCTTTGATGTCGGCAGCTTCGCCCTCGAGGGCCAGGCATATCTCAAGGATACGGACTATCCCAGCGCCCGCGAGGCGAGCGTGACGCCCGGGTTCTTCGACGTCATCGGCACGCCGATGCTCGCAGGACGCGGCTTCACCGACGCCGACCGGCCGGGGGCGGTCCCGGTGGTCATCGTGAATCAAGCGTTCGCGAAGGCCTACTTTCCGGGCATCGACCCCATGGGCCGGCGTCTCCGGATCGGGGGCGCGACTCCGTGGCTCACGGTGGTCGGCGTGGTGGGGAATACGTTCACCGGGAATCGGGACACGCCGATGGAGCCGGCGTTGTTCCGACCCATGGCGCAGGCCCACACGACGTTCGCGTACATCACGGCGAAGACGGCCGCCCCGCCGCTCTCGATCACGCAGGGCGTGCGCGACGCGGTGGCCGGCCTGGACGCGGACCTCCCCCTCTTCTGGGTGCAGTCGTTCGACGAGGCGATCGCCCATTCCCTGTGGTATCTGCGGGTGCGCGTCATGGGTACGCTGTTCATCATCTTCGGATTGGTGGCGCTGTTCCTCGGCTCGGTGGGCCTGTATGCGGTGATGTCGTTCTCGGTGAGCCGCCGCTCCCGCGAAATGGGGATCCGGATGGCCCTCGGCGCGCGGGGCGCCGACCTGGTGCGCATGATCCTTGGCCAGGGCGCCCGGCAGCTTGCGGTCGGCATGGCGGCGGGGCTGGCGCTCGCCTTCGGCATCTCCACCCTGATCCGGTCGATCCTGTTTCAGGTCGATGCGCGCGACCCGCTCATCTTTGGCGGCGTGGCGGCCGTGCTCGCGCTGGTGGGCCTGGTCGCGTGTGGGGTTCCCGCCACCCGCGCGACCCGCATCGATCCGCTGGTCGCGCTGCGGGCGGAGTGAGGCGGGGGCTTGTCCCGTACTATCGACGGCTTTGAGGGTTTGCATCTGAATCGGTTGGGAATGTTGCATTGAACGCACAACAGCATTCACAACACGCAAACAAGTCGCTTCCGCTAGGCGACCGCCCTCTTGCCGCGGCGCCGGGGCTTGGGTTCGGCAATCGAGAGTAGTGCTTCCGGGTGCTTGGCGGCGACCCGCAGCAGGACCCGTGCGGGCCCCTCGGGGGCTCGTCTTCCCTGCTCCCAATTCTGCAGGGTGTCGACACTGATGCCGAGGAGGGCCGCGAACTTGGCCTGCGACAGGTCGAAATGCGCCCGCAATGCGCGGACGTCTGTCGCCAGGAGGTCCTCCGAACGGGTGACCCGGGCGGGCTTCAGCTCGCCGCGCTCAACAGCCTTCATCTCCTTGACACTCGCGACCAACTGGTCGAAAAGTTCCCGGCGCATGTCGATACTCCTCAGTCTTCAGCCACAAGTCGCTTCAGTATCCGCTTTTGTTCCGGACTCAGGTCATCCCGCTCGTTCTTGACGTACACCAACAGCAGGTAGATCCGCGACGCCTCGACGTACCAGTAGTAGATGACACGGGCACCGCCACGTTTGCCGCGCCCGGTCGCCGCCCAACGGAGCTTCCGCAGCCCACCGCTCCCAGGAATGACCACGCCGGCATCCGGGCGACCGACGAGGTAGAGCTGAAGCGCCCGGTAGTCCTCCGGGGCAAGCGTGGCGTCCACCTGACGGGTGAACAGGTGGGACTCCCGGATCTCCATACGAGAACATAGGGCGATGACCAATATACGTCAACGGCGTATACACTTCGGCAATGGAGCTCCCCGCAACCGCGGCAGAGGTGTACGGTCTGTGGATCACCGGTGTCGACGCCACGGGATCCGGGGACAACACCGCTCGCGGGTATGCGAAGAGCCCCACAGCGGAACTCACTGTGAGACTCGAGCTTGAACCCATCGGGACAGCGGGATTCGACCGACAGGCCCCGAGCCAGAGGCGAGCGGCGAACGCAAGAACCCACCATCACGACAAGGCCCCCGCCGTTGGCGGGGGCCGAGTCGGGACGGCGGGATTCGAACCCGCGACCCCCTGAACCCCATGCGGTCCTTGCAGTTACGCGGATTCTACAAGTTGTTGAACCTACGCGCTGTTCTGGGCATCGGCGTTGAGGTTCCGGGGCCCTTCGGGGCCTCTTGTCGTGAGAAACTCACAACAGGACTCGCAACACCAACCATGGCTGCCAATGGCCGAGACCGAGGTCCGGCTGGCGGGGGAGTCACGGTGCCTGTGTCTATTTCGGGTGGGGCGATCCAGAGCATAGATCCTCAAGTCGACGGCGACAAGCAGGACATGCAGCGCTCTCTCAAAGGCCCCTGGCGGCCCAGACGGCAGCCCCATGGGAGACGAAGCGACCGTTGCGGCGACTTGCGACGCTATGATCCCGTCTTCATGGCTGATCCGCGCTGTTGGGCGAGGCTCC
>DATBLR010000029.1:0-90223 GCA_036555275.1 Gemmatimonadales bacterium
ACGGTTTCGGCCGGCTCGTCGCTCTCGGCCACCACCCGTCCGTCCCGATCGATCAGGGTGATCCGGATCCGCATCTCACCCGCCATCCGGGTCACGGTTTGCTGCCAGGCCAGGGAATCCGCCGGGAGGGCTTCCCGTACCAGGAGGGCTTCCCGCTCCAGCGTGGCGCGGACGTCCCCTTCGAGATCGCGGCGCAGGGCGAAATCCGCGCCGGCAAGCAACACCAGAATGGCGACAATGATGACCACGATGGTCCCGGCGACCAGCCGGCCCGCGAAGGTCATGCGCGACGCGACCCGCGCTCCGTACCGCGGAAGCGGTAGCCGAAGCCCCGGACTGTCTCGATGAGCTCTCCGGCCGCGCCCAGCTTGGCCCGGAGGCGCTGCACGTGCATGTCGACCGTGCGGGTCTGGATGTCGGGCTGGGCCTCCCACACCGTCTCCAGCAGCTGGGGCCGGCTCTGCACTCGCCCCCGTCGCTCTACCAGGGTGAGGAGCAACTTGTATTCGGTGGCCGTCAGCTCGATCTCCTTTCCGTCCACCGTCACCCGGTGCGACGACCGGTCAATCGACACCGGCCCCGCGGCGAGGCTCGACCCGCCGGCCACCGCGGGCGCCGCCAGCCGGCGCAGCAGCGCGTTGACCCGAAGGGTCAGCTCCGCGGGGGAGAACGGCTTGGTGAGGTAGTCATCGGCGCCCAGCGACAAGCCCCGGATCCGATCGGGCTCCTCCCGCCGTGCCGTGAGCAGGATGACCCCGACGTCGCGGGTTTCCTCCCGTCGCCGGAGCTCGGCCAGCACATCGTAGCCGGAGACCCCCGGCAGCATCACGTCCAGCACCACGATGTCGGGCCGCTCCTCACGTGCCGCCTTCAGGGCATCGGGGCCGTTCGCGGCCGTCGACACCCGGTAGCCGGCCTTGGCCAAGTGGTACGCCACCAGAGCGGTGATGTCGGGCTCGTCATCCACCACCAGGATCCGTTGGGTCATGCGGAGTGTCCCTCGAGGCCGGCCTCGATGCGTTCCCGCGCATGCCGGCGACTATGGGCCAGCGCGCTGGATCGCTCCGCCCGCAGGTCGGGATCTGACAGGGCCGCATCCAGCACCGAACCCACGACCCGGCCCAGCACATCGGTCGGACGCCGCAGCCGGTACAGCACGTACTGGGCGATCGGCGTGTCCCGCACCAGGCCCACATCCCGGAGCACCTTGAGGTGCCGGGAGACGGTCGGCTGCGGGACGTCGAGGAGAACCTGCAGATCAGATACGAACAAGGGAGCGGCGGCGAGGCAGTTGACGATGCGGAGCCGGGTTGGCTCCGCCAGGGTTTCGAGCAGCTCGAGCGTGGTTCGGGGCGTCGGCATATTCGGCAAAACGAATACAAGGTCGGGCACCCTCACGCAAGTCCCGCGAGTGACCCGGCACATTGCGCTCCCCGGGAGCCCTTCGGGATATTCTTGGCATGCCGCTGCTTGCATTGCTTGCCGGACTCGCGATGGCCCCCGTCGACACCGCGCGAATCGTGCTCGTCGCGACCACCGACATGCACGGGGAGGTCACCGACTGGGATTATCTCCGGAACACGCCGCTCGCCGGCGGGCTCGCCCGCGCGGCCGCGGTGATCGATTCGCTCCGGGAGCGATACCCCGGTCAGGTGGTCGTGGTCGACGCCGGGGACGCGTTCGCCGGCTCCCCCTTCTCGGCCTACTTCGGGCGCCAGGACGCCCGAGAGCCGTACCCGGTCATCGATGCGATGAACCTGGTCGGCTACGATGCCGCGACGCCCGGCGACCACGACTTCGACTTCGGGGCGGCGCTGTTCAACCGGGCCCTCGCCGCGGCGAACTTTCCCTGGGTCAGCGGCAATATCAAGGCCCTTCCTGCCGATACCCTCGCCCTGGCCCCCTTTGTCGTCGTGCAGCGGAACGGCGTGAAGCTCGCCATCACCGGGTTCACCACCCCGGGGACGATGGTCTGGAACGGAGCCCAGCTGCGGAGCCGATATCGGATCGATCGCATCGAGCCGGAACTGGGCAAGGTGGTCGGCGCAATGCGGGAGAACGCGGACCTGGTGATCGTCCTGTGTCACAGCGGCTTCGGCGGTCTGCCCGGCTACGACAGCACCGGCGTTGGCGCGGAGAATGTCGCGGCCGCGCTCGCGACAGGCGGGTCCCGTCCCGATATCGTCGTCGTGGGCCATACCCATCAGGAAATCGTCGACTCGGTGATTGCCGGGGTGCACTTTGTGCAACCTCGAGCTCAGGCGGGGAGTGTCGCGATCCTGCACCTCGCGCTGGTGCCGAAGGACGGTCGCCTGACACCGGTCCGGATCCGCGCCGAGCGGGTACCGCTGGCGGAGGTGCGGCCTTCGGCGCGCCTGCTGCGGCGCCTGTCCGAGCCGCATGCCGCAGTGTTGCGCTGGGTGACGACGGGGGTGGGCGAATCGCAGGGGCGGTTCTCCCTGGCCACGGCCAGGGTCGAGGATGTGCCGCTGATGCGTTTCATTCACGAAGTGCAGCGCCGCGCCACCGGCGCGGACTTGTCCGCCGCCACCGTCCTCGATCTACGCGCCGGGCTGGAGCCCGGGGAAATCACCCTGGGTGAGCTGTTCCGCCTCGCGCCGTCCGAGTATCCCCTGCGCGCCGTTCGGATCACCGGCGAACAGCTGAAGGCGTACCTGGAACAGAGCGCCCGGTACTTTTTCGTGGACTCGACCGCGCGGGTGTTCACCAACCGATACGCGCCGGCGGACCGCTACGACGTGCTGGGCGGCGCTTCCTACGTCATCGACCTGAGCCAGCCGATGGGCTCGCGGATCACCGCGCTGACTGTGCGGGGCCGCGCGGTACAGGCATCCGACAGCTTCACCCTGGCGATCGCCGCCAACCGGCACCAGGGGCAGGGCGGCTTTGCGATGCTGGCCCGCGCACCGATCGTTGCTGACAAGGGTGTAACCCTCCGGGACGCGCTGATTGCGGAGGTGAAGCGCCGGCGGACCATCCGGCCGGACCAGTTCGACGGCCATGACTGGAGCCTCACGCCCACTTACCTGGCCCGGCGTGCCCGGGGTCTGTTCGTGCGCGAGACCGCGGCGGCCGCTGGAGGGGACCCCGAGCCGGATCCTGCGAGCGGGCTCAACCTCGGGCGTACCCGGGCTGAGCAGCAGGCCGAAGACTCCATCGAACGGGAACGGGAACGAGCCGCGGCTGCGGCGGGCGTCGTCGTGGCCACCTTGCGGCTGCCGGCGGAGACCGGCCCCGGGGGAGGGCTCGGACGGCTGCTCGCCGACGCGTACCGGAACGCGCTCCGCGCCGATGTGGGAATCGCGCTGACCGACGAAGGCACCACCCGGCTGCCGGCCCGGGGGCTGACGGCCAGTGAGATCGAGGCAGCGGCGATGGGAGAAGCCACGCTGCTGGGCATCCCCATGTCCGGCGCCGACCTGAGCGAGCTGCTCGAGAACGCCTTCGCCCGCGCCGCGCCGTGCTGCGAGTTCAGCGGCCTGCAGGTCGAGTATGACCCGTCGGCGAAGCCGTGGGAACGGGTGCGACGGGTCCGGCTCGGTGCGACCGGCAAATCCATCGACCGGAAACGTACCTATCTGGTCGCGATCAGCTCGCGACTCGTGCAGGGCGACGGCTTCTCTCTTGGTTCAACCGACTGCCGCCCGGTGCAGGGATGTCGGACTCCCGGCCAGCTGTCCCGCTGGCAGGTGGAGCAGACGACCCGGCGGCCTGCGGAAGTGCTGCGGGAGTATCTGCGCCATCTGCCTCAACCGGTGACTCCGCCCGAGGACCGACGGGTGGTCTCGACCCGCTGATGCCGGGCTCGCTCCGAATATTCGTGAACGAACGCAGCTACACCCTCCCGGCCGGAGCACTGGTGCGCGACGCGCTTCGAGCCGCTGTGCCGGAGCTGATTCCTGCTTGTGAATCGGGGGAGGCCTTCGTGACCGATGGTCGTGGGCTGCCGGTTGCCCTCGAGGACTCGCTCGAATCGGGAGCGATCCTTCGCGCCGCGCGCTCCAGCCGCCGGCCCCCGGGCGGGGTGGAGGCCGATGCCGGAACGTGAGCAGTTCCTTCGGCTACCCAAGGCGGAACTGCACGTCCATCTCGACGGCTCGTTGCGTCCCCGGACACTCCTGGAGCTGGCGCGGGACGCCGGGGTTGAGCTCCCCGGGCACGACCCGGAGACGATTCGCCGCGCGTTCCGGGTGGATGATGCCCGAAACCTCGAAGAGTACCTGCGACGCTTCACGCTGACGGTTGCGGTCTTGCAGACTCCTGCGGCACTCGAACGGGTGGCACGGGAGATGGTTGCCGACGCCGCCGCCGATGGCGTCCGCTATCTCGAAGTGCGATACTGCCCCGCGCTCAGCCGGGAGCTTGGCCTGTCGCTCGACCAGGTCATCGCTGCCATCGGTCGGGGACTCCGGGACGGCCAGGGTCACAGCGGGATCCGCGCCGGACTCATCGTCTGTACCTTGCGCCATTTCGATCCCTCGCTGTCCGTGGAGCTGGCGGAAGCGGCCGTTCGGGGCCGGGCGATGGGCGTCGTGGGCTTTGACATCGCGGGCGACGAGGCGGCGTACCGCGCGGGGCCGCACCGGGAAGCCTTCGCGGTCGCCGCCCGCGGCCATCTTGGAATCACGGTGCACGCCGGTGAGGCCGCCGGTGCGGAATCAGTGGCCGAGGCCATCTTCGAGTGCCGGGCCAACCGCATTGGCCACGGTACCCGGCTGATCGAGGACCGTGCCCTGCAGGAATACGTGCGGGATCGGGAGATCCCCATCGAGATCAACCTCACCTCCAACGTGCAGACTCGCGTCGTGAGCGACGTGGCTGCCCATCCCCTCAGGCAGTATCTGGACGCCGGACTCCGGGTCACCCTGTGCAGCGACAACTGGCTGATGAGCGATGTGACCCTGTCGGGCGAATACGCGCTTGCCGCCGGCGCTCTTCGGGTCACTCCGGCGGAGACTGCCGCGCTCGTGCAGAACGGCTTTCGGGCCGCATTCCTCGCCCGTCCTGACCGCGAGGTGCTGCTCCGGGAAGCGAGGGCGGCCCTGGGGGCCGGTTGAGCGACCTCCTCGCGCGCTCGACCGCGGCGGTCCGCGCCTGGCTGGGCCCGCGGCGCCCGGTCGCTGCAATCGTGCTGGGGTCGGGGCTGGGGCAGGTCGCGGCCTCGCTGACCCGACCAACCCGGCTCGGCTACCGGGAGTTGCCGGGGTTCCCGGAGCCCGGCGTGGAGGGTCACGTTGGAGAACTGCTGGCCGGCGACCTCGGCGGCCGCGAGGTCCTGTGTCAACGCGGCCGCGTTCACGGATATGAGGGTCACGCCCCCGCGAGCATCGCGCTCCCGACCCGGATCTTCGCGGCGCTCGGCATCCGCGTCCTGATCGTCACCAACGCGGCGGGAGGGATCCGGCAGACCCTGAGGCCCGGCGGCCTGATGCTGATCGCAGATCACCTCAATGTGTCATTCAGGAATGCGCTCATCGGCGGGGTGCTGTCCGGAGAGACGCGGTTCCCGGATATGTGCGATCCCTGGGACGCGGAGCTCCGGGCGGCAGCCCGCCAGGAGGCTTTGGAGGCCGGCCTCACCCTGGACGAGGGGGTCTATGCGGGTGTGATCGGGCCGAGCTACGAAACGCCGGCGGAAATCCGGATGCTGGAGCGGCTGGGCGCGGACGCGGTCGGCATGTCCACGGTGCCAGAGGTACTTGTTGGACGCGCCCGTGGGATTCGCTGCCTGGGGTTTTCCGTGATTACCAACCGGGCGGCTGGACTCTCCGCAGGCCGGCTGACGCATGAGGAGGTAATTGCCGCTGCGGGCCAGGCTGGCCAGGCGCTCGCCCGCGTCCTGACGGGCGTGGTGTCCCGGTTATCGGCCTAGGCGCCGGGGCGCGAGAGCCGGTCGGCCGATGCCGGTTGACGGGCGGGGACCGTATGATTCAGTGGCCCGTTGCCGCTGCCCAGGCCTGGTGCGGCCCGCATCGCCCGGTGGACGTACCCCAGCCCCTCGGCGACCGCGGTCTCGATGTCCCTGCCCAGCGCGAGGCCGGCGGTGACCGCGGCGGACAGGGTGCAACCGGTGCCGTGGGTCGCCATCGTGCCGAGCCGGGGATGAGTGAAGCGGCGGATGCCCGCAGTGGTGACCAGCACGTCGGTCATGATCGGATCGGGGAGATGCCCGCCCTTGATCAGCGCGGCGCGGGCGCCCAGGGCGAGGAGGTGACGGCCCGCCTGCTCCATCTCGGCGACGTTGCGGACTTCGATTCCGGTCAGAATGGCCGCTTCATCCAGGTTCGGGGTCACCAGTGCCGTCAGCGGCAGCAGGGCATCCCGCACGACGCTCTCGGCCTGGGCATCGAGCAACCGCGCTCCTGAGCTCGCGACCATCACCGGATCGCAGACGTAGTTGGGCCAGCGATAGGCGGCGATCGCCACCGCCACCCGGCGCACCAATCCGGCGTTCGCCAGCATACCGGTCTTCACGGCGGCCGGTGGCAGATCCTCCGCGATGGCCGTCAGCTGGTCGTCCACCACTTCATCCGGCGCCGCATGGACGGCACGGACTCCGCGCGTGTTCTGCGCGGTGAGCGCGACGATGACCGTGGTGCCGAAGACCCCGAACTGGTGAAAGGTCTTCAGATCGGCCTGAATGCCGGCGCCGCCACCCGAATCGGAGCCGGCGATTGAGAGTGCGATCTTCATCCTGAACGCTCAGGTGCTCGTGTCCCTGATCAGTACCATCCGGGATCTTCACCGGAGGCGGGCCCGGGAGCGCCGCGGCCTCACCCTCGCCGAGGGGATCCGGCTGCTCGAGGAAGCGCTGGCGGCCGGTCTGATGGTGCGGGGGGCGGCAATCTCGCCCGGGCTGGAAGGTACACCGCGGGGCGCAGCCTTGAAACTGCGGCTGGAGCGCGCGGGAGTGCCGCTGGAGCCGGTTGACGACGCGCTGCTGCATCGCCTGGCCGAGACGGAACAGCCGCAGGGCGTGGTGGCGGTGGTCGAGCCCCGGGGCTGGTCCCTCGAGCAGCTGACCCCGGGCAGGCGCGGAGTGGTCCTGGTCCTCGACGGAGTGCAAGACCCGGGTAACGTCGGGGCGGTCGCCCGATGCGCGCTGGGGCTGGGAGCATCCGGTCTGATCGCCCTTCCCGGTACCGCGGACCTGCACAATCCCAAGGCCCTGCGCGGGAGCATGGGCGCGCTGTTCCACCTCCCGTCGGTGGCGATGAGCACGGAAAGGCTGCTCGCCTGGGTTGGCTCGGCCGGCCTCGAGTTGTGGACCACCGCGGCCAACGGAACGCCGGTCAACGAGGTCCGCCTCACCGATCCGGTCGCCCTCGTCCTGGGGAACGAGGGGGCGGGGGTCGGGCCTGACCTGGCGGCGGCCTCGACCCGGGTCATCACGGTGCCGCTCACTGCTGGAGTGGAGTCGCTCAACGTGGCTGTCGCGGCCGGGATCATCCTTTTCGAGGTGCTCGGTGACCGTTGAGACACTGTTGCCCTTCGTGGCGGGCATCGTCGGCATGATGTTCGGCAGCTTCCTGAACGTCTGCATTCTGCGCTGGCCCAGGGACGAGTCGGTGGTGCAACCTCGTTCGCGCTGCCCCGGCTGCGGTCAGCCGATCGCCTGGTACGACAACATCCCCGTGCTGTCGTGGCTGTTCCTGCGTGGGCGGTGTCGTCACTGCCGAGCCCCTATCTCGATGCAATACCCCCTGGTCGAGCTGGGCAACGGACTGGTGTGGGCTTTCATGGCCTGGCGCTTCGGTCCAACCATCGTGGCCCTGGCCGGCGCCCTGTTCTTCACGATTCTGCTCGGCATTACCCTGACCGACGCCAGAGAGTATCTCATTCCAGATCAGTTCAGCCTGGGTGGCCTGGTCGTCGGGATTCTGCTGAGTCTGCCCGGTGGCTTTCCGGCCATCGCCGCCGCCTTGATCGGCGCAGCGACCGGCTTCGCGGTCCTTTGGATGGTGGGCGCACTCGGCACCCGCATCTTCAAGGAAGAGGCCATGGGGGGCGGCGACATCAAGATGATGGCCATGGTCGGCGCCTTCGTCGGATGGCAGGGCGTTCTGCTGACCATCTTCCTCGGGGCCCTCCTTGGCACTCTGGTCTTCCTTCCCCTGTCATTCTTCGGGCGGAAGCGACTGGTCCCCTTCGGGGTATTCCTCAGTGCGGGGGCGGCGCTGACCTGGTTCGCCGGCCCTGCGGTGATTGCATGGTACCGTACCTTCGTCCTGCAGCCCTAGCGGCGCTCCTCACGCTCCTCGGCTCGCCCGGCTGCCGGGGCCGCCCGCCGAGCACGCCGGCCGACGACGTCGGGCGGCTGGTGGACAGCATGGCACCTGCCGTGGAGCGGACCGTCGGACTCCGGTTCCGGGCGCCACCCCGATCCGCCGTCCGGAGTCGGGAACAAGTTCGCGCCTATGTGCTCCACAAGCTCGATGAGGAGCTCCCCGCCGAGAAGGCCCGGGGCCTGCAGGCCACCTACCGCTTGCTGGGTCTGCTGCCCGATTCCCTCGACCTCCGGGCCCTCCTGCTCGACCTGTTCACCGAGCAGATCGTCGGCTACTACGAGCCCGACTCCACCACCCTCTTCGTCGTCGCCAATTCGGAGGGACTGGTGTTGCGGGCCACCATCGCCCACGAGCTGGTCCATGCGCTGCAGCATCAGTACCTGCCCCTCGATTCCATCATGCGCCAGCGCGGAAACAACGACCGACTCGCCGCCGCCCAATCCATTCTGGAGGGGCAGGCGACGCTCGCCGGCCTGCAGGTGATGGTGCCGGATCAGAACCTCTATGCGATGCCGAATCTGTGGGAGTCAACCCGGGAGAAGATCCGGGCGCAGCAGGCGGAAATGCCGGTGTACCGCAAATCGCCCCGGATCCTGCGCGAGAGCCTGCTCTTCCCGTACCTCGCCGGGGCGGACTTCCTGCGCTGGTGGGCCGGTTCGGAGCATCGGGACAGTCTCCCCTTCGGACCACGAATGCCGGTCTCCACCGAGCAGATCCTTCATCCCTACCGGTATGGCCGCGGCGACCAGCCGCTGGCGCTGCGCTTCACCGCGGACGAGCCGCACGTGCTGTACGAGGATGTCATGGGCGAGTTCGATATGCGCATCCTTGCCGCCGACCTCGCCGGCGCGGGCGCCAACGTCGAGATCCAGACACCCGTTGCCCTGGGGTGGGGAGGCGACCGGTTCCGGGTCTACGAGACACCAGCCGGTCCCGCCATGGTGTGGTACATCGTGTGGGACGATGCCCCCAGCCGGACCCGGTTCCTCGGCACGACCGGACAACGCCTCGAGCTGCGCCGCCGACTCGGGTACCGCCTGGAGCTGACCAGCTCCACGATCGCCGCCCACCCCGCCACCCGCATCGTCATCGCCCCCAACGAATGGCTCGGCTGGAAGCAGGTCCCCGCCGTGGAGATCGTCCGGTAGCCCCCGGCTAGTGGAGCGGCGCCGCGACCCCGCCGTCACCCCGCTCCGCCAGCACCGAGGCCAGGGCACGGGCAGAGCTCGACGCCACCTCGAGCACCGTGCTCACGAAGTCCAGCCCCAGCCGGAGCTCATCGTCGGACAGCGACCGGGCGGTCCGGATGGCCGCGTAGGGGCCGTGGGATACGGCCTCGGCCAGGGCGTCCGCGACTCGGACGCCGACCTCCAGGCGGGCGTCGTCCGGCGGCTGGAAACGGGAAGGGGCGGTGGTCACGGGGGCTCCGGGAAAAGTGTCCCTCCGAGCCTAGCGTCACCCGCTCATCGGTTCGTCAACCGGGTGACGCGATGGTGCGCATTCCGACGCACGAAAGCCCCCCTGCCAACGCGGCTTCCGACTTGCCTGAGCAGGCTAACCTCTCTATTTTGCGAGGCTTATGTTCGACGAGCTGTCCGCCAAACTCACCGCCGCGCTCTCCAAGCTTACCGGGCGCGGCGTTCTTACCGAGGAGGCGGTCAAGGACGGCCTCCGCGAAATCCGCCGGGTCCTGCTCGAGGCGGATGTCAGCTTCGAGCTCACCCGCCGGTTTCTCGAGCGGGTCGAGGCGCGAGCGGTCGGGACCCAGCTGATCAAGTCGGTTCGTCCCGGCGACCAGCTGGTGAAGATCGTTTTCGACGAACTGGTCGCCCTGCTCGGCGAGAAGCAGGCGCCGATCGGGTTCGCCTCGGTACCGCCGACGGTCATTCTGCTGGTCGGCCTGCAGGGCTCGGGTAAGACCACCACCGCCGGGAAACTCGCCAAGCGGCTCAAGCTGGAGCAAAAGGCGCCGTTTCTGATCGCGGCCGACGTGTACCGGCCCGCCGCAGTGGACCAGCTGGTCACGCTGGCGGGCCAGGTTGAGGTGGGCTGCCACAGCGAGCCGGGGGTCAGCGACGTCGTCGGCATTGTGAAGCGGGGGATTGTCGAGGCCGGGAAGGCCCGGGCCCGCACGGTGCTGGTGGACACTGCCGGGCGGCTGCAGGTCGACGCGGAAATGATGGACGAGCTCAAGGTCCTCAAGGCGGCGGTGCGGCCCCACGAGATCCTGCTCGTGGCGGATGGGATGACGGGGCAGGATGCGGTGCGGATCGCGAGCGGCTTCCACGAGGCGCTGGGGATCACCGGGGTCATCCTGACCAAGATGGACGGCGATGCCCGTGGCGGCGCGGCGCTTTCCATCTATGGGGTGACCGGGGCGCCTATCAAGTACCTTGGCGTGGGCGAGAAGCTCGACCAGCTCGAGCCCTTCCGCCCGGACCGGCTGGCGGGTCGGATCCTGCAGAAGGGCGACGTGCTTACTCTGGTCGAAAAAGCCCAGGCGAACGTCGATGCGGCCGAGGCGGAAAAGCTTGCGCGGAAGGCGACTTCCAAGAAGGGCCTGGATCTGCAGGACTTTCTGAGCGCCATGAAACAGATGCAGAAGCTCGGCCCGCTGAAGAACGTGCTGGGGATGCTGCCGGGCGTGAATCCGCAAATGCTCCAAACGGCCAATCTGGACGAGAAGCGGATCAAGCACGTGGAGGCGATCGTACTCTCCATGACGCCGCGAGAGCGCTCCGATCCGGACCTGATCAACGGATCGCGCCGGCTGCGAATCGCCAAGGGTGCCGGGCGAACGGTCCAGGAAGTGAATCAGCTGCTGAGCCAGTTCAAGCAGATGCAGAAGCTGATGAAATCGGCGGGGAAGCCGGGCATGAAGCTGCCGTTCGGACGGGGCCCGGGAATGTTTGGAATGTAGACCGCACCCGGTGCGCCGGAGTGGCCGCGATGCCACCCGGATCACACCGGCACATGGCAGGACCATCGAGGCAAGGATACCAGCGAGCATGGCAACCAGGATTCGACTGCGCCGCGTGGGCCGGAAGGGGATTCCCCTCTACCGGATCGTGGTGGCCGACAAGGATGCGCCGCGGGACGGCCGTTTCGTCGCCACCCTTGGCACTTATGATCCCCGCGTCGAGGCGGCCGCGGAGCGAGTGCAACTGGACGCGGATCAGGCCAAGGTCTGGATCGAGCGGGGGGCGACCCCGACCGACACCGTCCGCGCGATTCTCGAACGGGCTGGCGTCCTCCCGGCGCCGAAGGCGTGAGGCCACCGGAGGCCCCCCGCTATCTGGCGGTCGGGCGTCTCCGCAAGCCGCATGGTCTGAAGGGCGAGTGCGCGGTGTTCCCCCTGACCGGTGATCCGGCGACGGTCTTCGCTCCGGGCCGGCGGCTGGTGCGGCTGGAGCTGGACGGGGAGGTGGTCGGCGAGCCGGTAGTGGTCGAGCGAAGTCGCCAGTTCCATCGCGAGTGGCTGGTCAAATTCCGGGGCTTCGAGGCCCGGGACGCGCTGGAGGCTTGGCGGGGGCAGATTCTCGGCGCCGCGGCCGACGAACTGGTGCCGCCTGCCGGCGATGAAGTCTACGTGCATGAGCTGGAGGGATTCGCAGTCCGGAAAGCGGACGGCACCCCGCTGGGGCTGGTGACGGCGGTCTATGACCTCCCGGCCGGGCTCACTCTCGAGGTGCAGGGCCAGACGCGCGAGTTCCTGCTGCCGTTTCGGAAGCCGTTTGTTGGGCAGGTGCTGCGGAACGAGCGGGCGCTGGTGGTCGAGCTGCCGGAGGGGTTGCTGGAATGAGGGTTCAGCGTACAGCGTGCAGCGTTCAGGGCGCGCGACGAGCGTGGTCTCATGTCCCTGAACGCTGGACGCTGCACCCTGTACGCTGACTCCCATGCTGATCAACGTTGTGACGCTGTTCCCGGAGGTCATCGCGCCCTACCTGGGCGCGAGTATTCCAGGCCGCGCCGCGGCGGCCGGCAAGGTGCAGTACCGGCTGCTCCAGCTCCGGGACTTCACCCACGACCGTCACCGGACGGTGGATGATTCCCCGTACGGCGGTGGTGCGGGGATGGTGCTCAAGCCAGAGCCCTTTTACGAGGCGGTGGCCGCGCTCGATGAGCAGAGCCGTCAGGGGGCCATCGTGCTGCTCTCGGCCCGAGGCGAGCGCTTCCGGCACGATGATGCTGTCCGGTTTTCGCTGGGGACCCGCCTCACGCTGCTGTGCGGCCACTACAAGGATGTGGACCAGCGGGTGGCGGACGGCCTGGCGACGGAGGAGCGGTCACTGGGCGACTTCGTGCTTTCGGGGGGAGAGCCCGCCGCGATCGCCATCATCGATGCGGTGGTGCGGCTGCTCCCGGGGGTTCTGGGCGATCATGAGTCTGCTGCGGGCGACTCTCACTACGACGGTCTGCTGAGCCCGCCCAGCTATACCCGGCCGGCAGTGTATCGAGGCATGGCGGTACCGGATGTGCTGGTGTCCGGCAACCATGCCGACATCGCGGCCTGGCGCCAGGCGGAGGCCGAACGGCTCACCCGCGAGCGGCGGCCGGACCTGTGGGACGAATATCTGGCGCGTCATCCGTAGGCGCACAGGGTTCGGGGTGGTGACGGCGCACGATCTGAGGAGGTGACCATGGAGCGGATGGCAACGGTGGCTCGCGAGGGCATGAGAACCGATATTCCGGAATTCCAGCCCGGAGACACCATCAAGGTGATGGTCCGAGTGCGTGAGGGTGACAAAGAGCGCCTGCAGGCCTTCGAAGGCCTCTGCATGGGCAAGCGGGGTGCCGGCATCAACGAGACCTTCCGGGTCCGCAAGGTGTCAGCGGGCGTGGGGGTCGAGCGGGTCTTTCCGCTGCACAGCCCGAGCCTGGCATCCATCGAACTGGTCCGCAAGGGCAAGGTGCGTCGCGCCAAGCTCTATTACCTGCGCAAGGTCAGCGGCAAGGCCGCCCGGATCCGGGAGAAGCGGGAGAACGTGCAGGGCTGACTGCGGTGGAACGTGCCGCCCGGGGCCCCACGCTGGAGCGGGAAGAAGCCGCCTGGTCCCATCGCGCGCTCTTGATCGGGGTGGATGAAGTCGGCCGCGGTCCCCTGGCTGGTCCAGTGGTGGCCGCGGCCGTCGCCTTTCCGCCCTTTCTGCGCCCGGTTCCAGGCGTGCGCGACAGCAAGACACTCTCTGCCAAGCAACGCGGTGAGCTGGTGCCTCGCATCCGGGCCACCGCGCTGGCCGTTCGGATCGCGGCGGCCTCGGTTCGGGAGATCGATCGGCTCAATATCCGCCGGGCGACCGCCCTCGCCATGCGAAGGGCGGTAGGGCGGGCCGTGGCAGCAACCGCGTTCCAGGCGCGGGCCCTCGAGGCCGGCGCGACCAGCTACCGGATTCTCCTCGACGGTCTGCCGATGCCCGAGTGCGGTTTCGTCCACGAGGCATTGGTCGATGGCGACGCGCTCTGCTACTCGATTGCCGCAGCCGGAATCATGGCCAAGGAAGTCCGGGATCTGCTCATGCGCCGGCTGGCGGTACGCTATCCCGCCTACGGCTGGGACGCGAACGCGGGGTACGCGACAGCCGACCACTGCAAGGCGCTGACCTCGCTCGGTCCGACCCCGCATCACCGCATGAGCTTCACTCCGGTGGCCCAGCACAGCCTGGACCTGTAGCCCGTGCGCGCCGATCGACCCGTGCACCCGGCCTTCGTCGCGATCGCGTTCGCACTGTGTGTCGCCGCCTCGTCTCTGCGGAACGGCTTCGCCCTCGACGATGTGTACGTGATCGCGAAGAACGACCGGGTACACAGTCTGGAGGCGCCCTGGCGGTTTCTGGCGCAGACCTACTGGCCGCCCGATCGGGGCTCGGCTCTCTATCGACCCCTCACCATTTTCGGGTTCGCCCTGCAATGGGCAGCCGGCGGAGGCTCACCGGTAGTCTTTCATGCCGTCTCGGTTCTGCTCTTCGCTGGGGTGAGCGCGCTGGTGGCCGGTCTCGCACTCAAACTGGAGCTCGGCCGCCCGGCTGCCCTGCTGGCAGGAGCCCTGTTTGCCGTTCATCCGGTCCACGTGGAGGCGGTGGCCAACGTGGTGGGACAGAGTGAGCTGCTGGCGGCATTGGGGGTGCTGGGAGCGGTTCTCCTGTATGTCCGGGGGCGCCGTCGGGGCAGCCTCACCCGGGGAGAAGTCGCCGGCATTGTCGTGCTCTACGCGATAGGCTGCTTCTCCAAGGAGCACGCCACGGTTCTTCCGGTCGTCCTGATCATCCTCGAGTACGCTTGTTTCCCAGGCCTTCCGTTCCGGGAGCGGTGCCGTCAGGCGGGTCCTGTGATGGCCGGGCTGCTGGCGATGGCGGTGGCGTTCTGGACCGCCCGGACCGCGGTGCTCGGGGGCCTGGTTGGAGCGGATACTCATCCCGCCCTGCGGGGAGTCCCGGCGTGGCCGCGCCTGCTGACCAGCCTCGGGCTGGTCCCCACCTGGGTTCGCCTGCTGCTCTTCCCATGGCGCCTGAGAGCCGACTACTCGCCGGCGGAATTCACGGTGGCCCATGTCGTCGGTGAGTGGCAGCTGCTGGGCCTGGCGCTGCTCGCCGGGCTCGGGTTCGTGGTTTGGCGATCCTGGCGGCCACGCCCGGTGGTCGCAGCGGGCGTCCTCTTCGCGGCGATCACACTGGGGCCCACCAGCAACGTCCTCGTCCCGACCGGTATCCTGCTCTCCGAGCGATCGCTCTTTCTACCCAGCGCCGGGGTTGTGCTGGCGCTCGCCGCGGCGCTGGGTCCTCTGCTCACCGGGCCCCCTCGCCGCTGGATTGTCGGCCTGACCGCGGTCGTCGTCGTGCTCTGGACGGTGCGCTTCGCGCTCAGGGTCCCGGCTTGGGCCAGCAGCGAAGCGCTCTCGGAGCGCATGCTCACCGACGCACCACGCGACTACCGGTCGTGGTGGATGGTGGGCGGCTTCGCGCTGGATCGGGGGGAGCGGCAGGAGGCCAAGGCGGCCATGCGAAAGGCGGTGCAGCTCTACGATGGCGATCCCAACTTGCTGCTGGAGCTGGGCAACCTCGAGCTGGTGGACGCTGGCTACCCCAGGGCGGAGGCCCTCTATCGGCGAGCGCTGACCCTGGCGCCGGGGCTGCAGCCGGCCCGGAGCCGTCGGATCCTGGCGCTGGTCGGGATGGGGCGATGCGCCGAAGCGCGTGACGAAGCCCGCGCCGCGGGCGAGCACGGCGATCCCCAGTGGCGTAGCCGGCTGGCATTCGTGGATAGCGTCGCGGCGTCTCCGGGGGCACACTGCGATACCAGCTCTCCCGCTCCCGCCGGGCCCTGAGCCCCGGGACTTGTCCGTGCGCCTGTCCGCCGTTGCTCGCGTCACGATGCGCCTCACGCTGGCTCCACCGCTGGCCTGGAGCGCGCTCGCGACGTTTCCCCTCCACGCCCAGTCCAACGCCGAACGCATCGCCAATGACCGCTACAGTCGATCGCACGACTTCGATCTGCTGCACGAGCGGATAGAGGTCCGCGACTTCGATTGGGCCGGGCTCAGGTTCAACGGCAGGGTCACCATCACGGTTCGGGCACTCCGCCCGGCTTTCGATTCCGTCGTACTCGATGCCGGAGCGCTGCTGGCGATCGACCAGATTGCCGGCCCTGGCCGGGCCGGCGGCCGCCCGGCCGCCGCTGACGGCTATCGGTTCGAGCACATCCGGGACACGCTGATCGTGCATCTCCCCCGGCCCGCGGGCTTCGGCGATACGGTCCGCTTCACCATCGATTATCGCGCGGCGGTGAAGAACGGGCACGGCCTCACCTTCATTGACGCGGATTCGGCCGAGCCGGCCCGCCCCCGCCAGATCTGGAGCCAGGGCGAAGAGGACAACAACCACCACTGGTTCCCGACCTACGATTTTCCGAACGACCGGATGACCTGGGAGTTGATCGCGACCGTACCGAAGGGCTTCACCGCCGTGTCCAACGGCCGGCTGGTCCGTGACCGGGTCAACGGGGATGGCACCCGGACCCTGCAATGGGCGCAGGATCGCCCCGCGGTGACCTACCTGGTTTCCCTGGTGGTGGCGCCACTGGTGAAGATTGCCGATCGCTGGAGGAACGTGCCGGTCGACTACTACGTGTATCGGGAGGATAGCGCCCGGGCGCGCCGGCTGTTCGGGGTGACCCCCGACATGATCGAGCTCTACTCCCGGTTGACCGGCGTCGACTACCCCTGGGCCAAGTATGCGCAGACCACCGTGGCGGACTTCTTCGGCGGCATGGAGAACGTGAGTGCGACGACCCTCGTCGACTGGCTCCCGGACGGGCGCGCATTCGCCGACCGGCCCTGGTACCGGCACATCCTCATTCCGCACGAGCTGGCCCATCAGTGGTTCGGCGACTACGTCACCACCGCGAACTGGGCCAACTTCTGGCTGAACGAGGGGTTTGCGGAGTTCATGCCGGGACAGTACTGGGCGGTGAGGCTGGGCCCCCAGGCCGGGCAGGACTACTACCTGGACGAATACCGGCAGTTCGTGGAGACCGACCGCCACCGCCGCATGCCGCTCGCTTCGCTGGGTTCCAACAACGTCTATCCCAAGGGCGCTCTGGTGCTGGAGATGCTCAGGAAGTATCTCGGCGACCAGCGGTTCTGGGCCGGTGTCAAACGGTATCTGCGGGATCATGCCCTTGATGTCGCGACCAGCGATGATCTCCGGCAGGCATTCCTGCGGGCCACCGGGGAAAACCTCGACTGGTTCTGGGAGCAGTGGATCTATCAGGCGGGATACCCGGAGTTCGAGGTGTCTGCCGCGTGGGACTCCGCCACGTCGACCGTGGCCCTCACCGTACGGCAGACGCAGCGCGACACCCTGAAGCCCGACAGCACCGGCCTCCGCTACTCTGTGCCCGAGGTCTTCCGGATGCCGGTCACGGTCCGGGTCGGCACCGCGAGCGGCGACGTGATGGCTCGGGAGCTGATCACTGACCGGGAACAGGTCCTTCGAGTCCCCGGCGTCCTCTCCCCGCCGACGATGGTGATCTTCGACGCCGACAACGCGATTCTCAAGCAGCTCGCCTTCAATCAGCAGACCGCCTGGCTGGCAGTCCAGCTGTCCCGCGATCCCAACCTCTGGAATCGGGCCTGGGTGATCGGCCAGCTGGGCGCGCGCCACGGCGACGACGGAGCCCTCGCGGCCCTCCGCCAGGCAGCCACGGGCAGCGACTACTTCCTCACCCGCGCGCAGGCTGCCCAGGCGTTGGCCGGCTTCGAGGGGGCGGCCGCTTCGGTGGCACTTCAGCAAGCGCTGCGGGACAGCTCGGCCCAGGTGCGCGCGGCCGCCGTGACCGCGCTCGCCGAGTTTCCCTCCACTGAGGTACAGGCGGCTGTGAGGCGAACCTGGGAGGGTGACACCAGCTACACCGTCCGCGCCGCGGCCCTCGCAAGCATCGCCCAGCTCGACAGCGCCGGTGCTCGGGCCGCTCTCCTGCAGGGACTACGCACGCCATCCTATCAGGCGGTGATCGAGGATGCCGCGCTGGTGGGCATCTTCCAGACCGGCGACACCGCGCTGCTGGAGGAGATCAGCCGGGCGGTCGGTCCGACTCACACCGCGGGCCTGGTCCTCGGAGCGTTTGCCGCTCGAGGGAATCAGCGCGCGCTCGAACTGCTGGAGCAACTGGTCCAGTCCCGCCGCGCCGTGGTGCGGCAGCAGGCGCTGCAGGCATTCCCGCTGACCCTGCCGTCAGCGCTGGCACGCCAGCGCCTCGAGGCCCTGAAGGAGAAGGTCGCCGACGAACGGATCCGCGGGGAAATCCAGGCGGCGCTGGACCGCCTCAAGCCATGAAGCGGGGCGGCTCGATCAAGGCAGCAGCCAGCCTGCGACTTCCTTGACTGCTTCCGCTGCACGGATCGGGTCGGAGAGGAAGGGGACCGTGACCACCGGCGTCTGCTCGACCAGTCTGAGGAGGGCCCCGGCATTGGTCCGGGTGCTCTCGTCAGGGCTCCCCACCTGGTTCAGGACGACGCCGAGCACCGGGACCTTCTCCGTATGGAGGACCCGGAGAGCGAGCAGGGTGTGACTGATCGTTCCCAGACGATCCGCGGCCACCAGCAGCACCCGCGCGTCGAGGCTGTGGGCTAGATCCAGGTGGTTGTCGGACCAGGTGAGGGGAGACAGGAGCCCCCCTGCTCCCTCCACGATCAGCAGCGTGTCCGGCGTCGCCAGGCTGCGCACTCGCGCCACCAGGTCGTCATAATCGAGCTCCACTCCCGCCTGGTCGGCCGCGATGGCCGGTGCGAGCAGACCCGGAAGCCGGATCAGGGCCCGACGTGGACCGGTCTGCCCGGTTGCCTCGGCCAGGCGTACGCCGTCCTCGGTGGGTTTGACCTCCTCCCCGCACCCCGTCTCGATCGGCTTGACCGCCACGACCTTCTGGCCGGCCTCGCGCAGGGCCCGAGCCAGGGCGCAGGCCACCCAGGTCTTTCCGACGCCGGTGTCCGTGCCGACCACGAGTGTGGTCGGCGGATGCGCCGGCTCGGCCGGTGCTTCCTCGCGCACGACGGCGCTGGGCCGGGAGGACCGCGGCGGCGACGCGCGTTTCTTCGGGGGAGGCGAGGTCATGGGCAGCTCTCCCGGATGCCGAATTCGACGGCATCGATGAGTTGGGTGATCTCTGCCTCCGTGACGGAGAGCGGAGGCATCAGCACGATGGTATCTCCCAGCGGCCGGAGGAAGACGCCCCGGGAGCGAGCGGCGCGGCAGGCCTTCATCCCGCGTCGCTCGCCGGGGGGGAAGGACGCCTTGGCGGCCCGGTCCCGGACCAGTTCGACGCCCGCTGCTAGTCCGCACTGCCGGATGTCGCCAACCGCCGGCACCGCCCGCAGGCGCTCCAACTCGGCGGTCAGGCGGGCGATTTTCGGCTGCAGGGCTTCGATCACTGCCTCCCGCGCGAAGATCTCGAGCGTGGCCAGGGCCGCCGCGGCCCCGAGCGCATTGCCGGTGTAGGTGTGCCCGTGGAAGAAGGTGCGCCCCTCCTCCGGGGGTCCCAGGAACGCTTCAAAGATCCGTTCGGTGGTGAGCGTCGCTGCCATCGGCAGATAGCCGCCGGTGAGGCCCTTGGCCAGGCACAGCATGTCGGGAGCCACGTCTTCCCGCTCGCAGGCGAACATCCGCCCCGAGCGGCCAAAGCCGGTCGCCACCTCGTCGAGGACCAGCAGGGTCCCCACCTGATCCGCGGCGGCACGCGCCCGCCGCAGGAACCCCTCCGGCTGCACGATTATGCCCGCCGCTCCAAGCATCCCGCTCTCGATCACGATCGCCGCAAGCCGATCGCCGTGTTCACGCACCAGGCGCTCGAAGACGTCGACACAGTCGAGCGCGCAGCGGGACCTGTCCAGCCCCAGCGGACAGCGGTAGCAGTAAGGCGCCGGCGCCTTGACGGTCTCGAACAGCAGCGGGCCATACCTGGCGTGGAACAGATCGATGCCGCCCAGCGAGACCGACCCAACCGTGTCGCCATGGTATGCCATGCCCAGAGTCAGGAACCGGTTTCGTTGGTGGTCGTGAAGGCCGGGCTGCTGCTGCCAGAACTGCAACGCGATCTTGAGGGCCACCTCGACCGCGGTGGCGCCATCGTCCGAGAAGAAGACCCGGCTGAGGCCGGAAGGTGCGACTTCGATCAGCCGCCTGGCCAGGTCGATTGCGGGTGCCGCGCTGTGGCCCAGCAAGGTGCTGTGGGCGATTCGGTCGAGCTGGGCCCGGATGGCCGCGTCGATCTCCGGGCGGCGGTGACCGAACAGGTTGCACCAGAGGGACGACACCCCGTCGAGATAGCGCCGGCCCTCGAGGTCGATCAGGTAGTTGCCCTCGCCCGCCACCACGATCAGCGGCTCCTCGTCCCGATAGACCGTGTGCGGAGTGAATGGATGCCAGAGGTGGGCATCATCCCATGACCGCAGCTGGTCGGCGGTCGGAGTGGGTGGGGTGCCGGCGCTCGGTAGGGGCGCCATATGTGGCGCCCCTACGACGCCGGCACCAGCTCGGCGACGCGGAATCCCAGGTCCGCGATCATGCGCCGATCGGCCTCCGGTCCCTGGCCCGGCGTCGTGAGATAGCCGTTGGAGAACAGCGAGTTCGCCGGGTAGAGCGCCAGCGGTTGCAGGTGGCGCAGGTTGACCTCACGCCCACCCGCGACCCGGATATCCCGGGACGGATTCACGAACCGGAACATCGCCAACGCGCGCAGGCAGTCCTGGGGCGTGAGTCGCGGGGAAGCGGCGAGCGGGGTGCCGGGTCGCGGATCGAGAAAGTTCACCGGAATCGATTCGACCTCGAGCGCGCGGAGCTCAAACGCCAGTGCCACCCGGTCTTCGGCGGACTCGCCCATGCCCATGATGCCGCCGCAGCACGCCTCCATCCCGGCGGCTTTCACGGCGCGCACGGTTGCGATCCGGTCGTCATAGCTGTGGCTGCTGCACACCTCGGGAAAATGGGCCCGCGAGCTCTCCAGATTGTGGTTGAAGCGAGTCACGCCGGCCGCGGCCAGTCGTTCCGCCTGATCCTCCCGGAGCAGCCCCAGGGACGTGCAGACGTTGATGTTCAGTTCAGCCCTGATACGGCGCACCGCCTCGCAGATGGTATCGAGGTCCCGCTCCGACGGGCCGCGGGTGCTGGTCACCATGCAGTACTTCACGGCGCCCAGGGCTGCGGCCTCCCGCGCTCCGGCGACCAGCTGTTCGACCGACTGCAGCGGGTAGCGGTCGACCCCGGTGTGGAACTTCACCGACTGGCTGCAGAAGGCACAGTCTTCCGGGCACAGGCCGCTCTTGGCATTCCGGAGCACGTGAATCCGCACATCGCGGCCGTGATAGCGCTGCCGGACCCGGAAGGAGGCGTCGAGCACCGCCAGCAGCTCCTCATCCGGCGAGGCCAGAACCGCGAGCGCCTCGGCCCGGTCCGGCGCATGCCCTGCAAGGCTCTTCTGAGCAAGGAGATGCCAGTCGATCATTCGGGTCGGAGAGGAAGGTGCGGACGTGACGGGTCGCCCGGCTCAGGGCGTCGGCGGATGCAGCAGGAAGACCTGCTGAATGGTGCGAATCCGTGCGGCGAAATCCAGGGCTGCCAGATCGTAGACCTCGTCATCGCTGCCGGTGAGAGCGGCCATGGCTCCGCCCGCACCGTCGCCGAGCCGGACCTCAGTCTTCCGGATCAGGCGCACTTCCCGGACCTGCTGAACATTCACCCGCCCCAGGGTATCGGCCTGACGGTAGACCAGCGAATCGCCCGCCAACCGCACCAGCCGGATGTCCCAGATGTAATCGCCATTCTCGAGCCCGATCTGCCAGCGGTCGTCATCCTTATCCTTGCTCTGGGCGAGCGCCGGCACAGCACAGCAGCACAGGACGGCAAGAAGCAGCGGGAGATGCCTGAGGGGACACATGCGGTCGACTCCGTGCCCGGTTCTGGTCTTGAGTTTCCCCGGCGGGAGCGCCACGTTTGGGGCCGGCGGGGGCGTAGCTCAACGGGTAGAGCAAGAGACTTTTAATCTCTAGGTAGTGGGTTCGAGTCCCACCGCCCTCATTCTGGGTGCAGGGCTTCAATATCGTCGCCGGACCCCGCTGCGGCAATCCGCGCCAGTGCGTGGCGCCGCGGGTTCCGGTGCCCCTACCGTCCCGCCCCCCCTCCAGCGACATTCCCAATCGTACTTACTCCGTTCCCTATCGCCTGGGCGACTGAACATGACCGCGACCACCCCGCACCCCGGCGCGAGCGCAACCGCGCAGCCTCATACCTCGGCTCTCATTTACCTCGATGGCGAGTGGCTGGATAAGGGCGCCGCGAAGGTCTCGGTTTTTGATCACGGACTGCTGTACGGCGACGGCGTCTTCGAGGGGATGCGCGTCTATGGCGGCAAGACCTTTCGCCTGCTCGAGCATGTCAACCGGCTCTACGATTCGGCCAAGGCAATCCTCCTCACCATCCCGATCAGCCGGGAGCAGATGATCGCCGTTACCGAGGAGGGGGTCAAGCGAGCCGGTCTCAAGGAAGGCTATCTCCGGCACGTGGTCACCCGCGGCATGGGCGATCTGGGCCTCGATCCGCGCAAGTGCGCCACGGCTTCGGTCATCATCATCTTCGACACGATCGCCATCTGGCCGCCCGAGCGGTACGAGCAGGGGCTCACGCTGATCACCGCCGGCACCCCGATCAACCATCGGGAGGCGCTCTCCCCCCGGGTCAAGTCGCTCAACTACCTGAACCACATCCTCGCGAAGATCGAGGCGACCAGCGCCGGCGCCGATGACGCCATCATGCTCGACGCCTCAGGCCACATTGCCGAGGCGACGGGAATGAATCTCTTCGTCTGGAAGCAGAACACGCTGTACACGCCGGCCGTCTACGCGGGTCTGCTGCGAGGGGTCACCCGGGATACGATCATCGAGATCGCCGAGGAAGCCGGCTATCGCGTGGAGGAGCGGCTGCTCAACCGGTACGATCTGTACACCGCCGACGAGGCGTTCCTGACCGGGACCGCGGCCGAGGTGGCCCCGATCAGGATGGTGGACAGCCGGGTCATTGGCGCTGGAATGGCCGGCCCGGTTACGAAGGACATCCGCGCCCGTTTCCAGCAGCTGGTCCGCCGCTAGCTCCCCGAGCCCACCGGTCAGGTCCATGGGCGGTGATCTGCCACCGCCGCGGGCCTGTCTTGCGGAAACGAGGCTCAAAGTCGCGGCACAACTCTTGACAGGTAGACCGGGTGGTGTCACATTCGCGCCCCTCGCTCCACCCCCTGAGGGGAATCATCAATGTCCTGGAGGGTAGTCACCATCGGAGAGATCCGCTGGTCCGTGGCGCCAGTCGCGGAGCGGGTCGCGAATACCCATGCGTGGCGCCTCATGCTGTCCTGCAGGCGGGCCGGCGAAAACAAGCCGGCCGTGTGGGCCAGCACCGGCCTCCAGTCCTCATCCCGATCCGATCTGTACGCCCAAGCTGATCGTCTGTCGGACGATAGGCTTGCGGCCGCGGTGGCAAAACACCTGAATGGGGAGAGCCGCTGAGGCGATTCTCCGTTCGACAGGCTATTTTCCTCCCCGCAGCTCCTCCTCAACCAGCGGCTGTAATCTGAACCGGCGGCTGTAACCCGAATGTGCCACGGCCTTGGCGCCTGGGGCGGGGAACGGGTGCGGCTGTGGGTGTGTTCTGCATCACCTGGAAACTGTAGCGAGTGGCCATCGCATCAGGCCCACACTCCGTCATCTGGCGGCTGCTGCCGCGCCCGGAGGGACGGGCTGGCGCGAAAGGCGACAAGGCACAAGTTTCGCTTTCCAGAAACGCATGACCGGACTCCAGCACATGCACGCACCGTTTACGACCAGGCCCCCGCAGCCGCGGCTTCCGGACCGACTGAAGTTCGCGGAGTTCACGCTTGACCGTCGCACAAGCGGCCGGTGCCGCGCCCGGGTCGTGCTGACCTGGCAGGATAGCGAGGAGTTCGAGGGCGAGTCCGAAGGGCTGGCATCCCAGGCGGGCGAGCTGCGGTGCGCCGCCGAGGCCTGCGTGATTGCCCTCGGTAAAGCGGTTAAGGGCCAGTTCAAGTTCGAGTTGCTGGGAGTGAAATCGGTTCGTGCATTCGACGCCAACGTCGTGATCGTCTCCCTCTCGGTGCCCGAGCAGGACCACACTCACCGCCTGGTCGGCTGCTACCTCACCGAAGATGCGGACCCCACCCGGGGCGCTGCTCTGGCCGTGCTGAACGCCACCAACCGGATCCTGGGCAACCGCTTCTTCATGCGCTGACCCGCCTCCGGGCGCGACTTCCCGCCGATCCGCGCATCTAGAGAAAAGCCCGATCCACCTCACTTCGCAGTCGGCTCGTTCATCACCTTCCCAAGGCCGAAGATAGGCCGAAATCGGGGGTTTCCTTTTTCCCCGTTTGCAAGGATCTTGCAGCGACTTGACGCGATCGGGACCGGCGGAGGTGGGTGCCGGGAACCCGTCTCGATCCGGATTTCGCGCAGCCGCAGCTGGGGCGCGCCAATGAAAGGCCATCTGACCCATGAAGCGCTCCAGCCTCTGGGCTGTCCTTGCTGGGCTTACTGCATGCGCCGGAGGGTCCCGCTCGGTTCCTCCGCCGGTCCCTGTTGCGGTTCATGGCCCGGTGGTGGCGGAGCCGCCGCCCCAGGCCGACACTGCCACCCCCCCGCCTGCGCCGGTGACCGTAACGCCAGCACCCGCGGAGTCGCTTGCGGATTCGCTCGGTCTCGCCCAGGCCGACGCGGATTCGGCGGCCGACGCCCAGATCCTCGAGGAGCTGGCGGCGGCCCATCCCGAGCCACAGGACACCGGCAACGAAGGCGGGAGCTCTGAGGGACTTCCCGGTGGTGCGAACGCCGCGACCACCTCGAATGTGAGCTACGACATCGATGTCTCCACCTACGGGTCCCACACCCGGGTTCAGTACTATCTCGACTTCTTCCAGGGCCCTGCGAGAGAGCGGTTCAGCATCTGGCTGCAGCGCATGCCGCGTTACGAACCCATGATCCGCGCCAAGCTCCGGGAAAACGGGGTCCCGGAGGATATGGTCTATCTGGCACTGATCGAGAGCGGTTTTTCCAACACCGCAGTCAGCCGGGCCCGTGCCGCCGGGATGTGGCAGTTCATCAAGGGAACGGCAAAGCTGTACGGCCTGAGGGTCGACTCCTGGGTTGACGAGCGCCGGGATCCGGTTCGCGCGACCGATGCGGCCGTACGCCATATCGCCGATCTTCGGGACCGGTTCGGCTCGATGTACCTCGCGGCGGCTGCGTATAACGCCGGGGCTGGCAAGGTCGGCCGCGGGCTGCGTCGCCTCGGTGACGACGAGGAGGAAGAGGAGGAAAATCCTGACGCGACGTTCTTCCGGCTGTATGACACCCGGTTCCTGCGCCGCGAAACGAAGGACTACGTGCCGAAGCTGATCGCGGCGGCGCTCATTGCCAAGCAGCCCGAGAAATACGGATTCGAAAAGCCGCTCGATGTTCAGCCCCTGACCTACGACTCGATCGTGGTTCCGGAAGCGACCGGTCTCGATGTCCTGGCCAGGCTGGCCGACACCAGCGTGGCCGCACTACGCGAGCTCAATCCCCAGTACATCCATCTGGTGACGCCGCCGCGCCGGCCGGCGGTCGTACGCGTGCCCGCCGGGACCGGAGAAACTGTCACGGCGCGGTACGCGGCGCTTGCTCCCAGTGAGCGGGTCAGCTTCGTCGAGCACACCGTGCGTCGGGGACAAACGCTGGGAGGCATCGGCCGGATGTACCGGGTGTCTGGCCAGCTGATCGCCGACGCCAATCCTGCTGTCCGGGTGAACCGGCTCCGGCCGGGGACCCGCCTGGTCATTCCAACCCGGTACGTGCCCGTGGTCGCGGAGCCCGCGGAAAGGCCGGCCCGGACCCGCCCTGTCGCGAACGCCAGCAGTTCCACGACCATCCGTTACCGGGTACGGAGCGGTGAGTCCCTCTGGACCATCGCGATGAGCTATGGCACCACGGTAGAGAGACTCCGTCAGCTCAACGCCCTCTCGCGGTCTGAAAGGCTCAAGGCGGATCAGGTGATCCGGGTGCCGGCGCCCGCCGTGGAAGTAACCCCACCGGCAGCCGCTCCGGCGCCGAGTCCATCGACCGCATTGGCCGCGCGGAGCCACCGGGTTCGGCGCGGCGAGACGCTTACCTCTATCGCCAGCCGGTACGGTGTGACCATCACGGCGTTGCGCGACGCAAACGGTCTCGCCTCCACCTCGATGATCAAGGCTGGGACCCAGCTGACCATCCCGGAATAGCTCCGGCACTGCTAAAAAAGCCGAGGGGCGGGTCTCACGACCCGCCCCTCGTGCCCTTATCACCTCACCGCGCGCCCGCTATTCCCCCGCGGCACCCTCGTGCCGGGTGCCCCGAAGCACGGCCTCGGCGTAGCCATTCGATGGATCGCCCCCGCGCATCAGGATCTCCTCCACCCGGCCCGGTCCGCGATTGTACGCGACCAGCGCGAGCTCCACGTCACCACCATAACGACGCATCAGGTCCTTGAGGAACCGGAAGCCGATCCGCAGGTTGACATCCCGATCATACAGCTGCTCCACCGACAGCCCCGGCTCGTAGAAGCGCGCCGTCGCGGGCTGGATCTGGGTGTAGCCGATCGCCTCCTTGGAGGAAAGCGCCTTCGGCTTGAAGCTGCTTTCTACCTTGACCAGCCGGAACGCGATCTCCGGATCGATCCCTTCGCTCAATGCGATATCGTAGATCGCGGATGCGAGGTCGGCCGGAATCTGAAACTCTGCGGAGTGCCGGATCACGGCGTTCGCCCGATCCACCTGGGCCCGTGCCACCGAGAGTTCCCCCCGGGCGGTCTCCAGCCGCCGGCTCAGAGCGCGCACCTCGTCCACCACCATGCCGAGATCCGGCGGTGGCGCCGACTCCGCGGCGCGCGCCCCCGGGCTCGACCCCGCCAGCGCGCCCACCAGGAGCGAAGCGACGAGCAACGTCGCTCCCCTGACGAGTAGCCGTCGGGTCCACGAGGTGCGACCGTGGGGATCAGGTTCTTCGATGTGCATGCATCCTCCTCGAATGACGGGTCACTGGCGAAGGCCCTCCGGAGCTCGGCGGAACCCCGAAGCTGTCGGGGTCGCTCGCGCGAGTCCTAGTCGTCTCTCCGCCAATCCCCTCTCGTACCACCAGTTTTTTCCAGCAGCCGGATGCCCTCGACCACCATGGCCCGGTCCACCGCTTTCACCATGTCGTACACCGTCAGGCAGGCTAACGACACTGCCGTCAGCGCCTCCATCTCGACGCCCGTCCTTGCCGTCGCGACCGCCTTGGCCGTCACCCTGACTCCCGGCAGGGCCGGGTCAGCGACACAGGCGACCTCCAGCAGGTCGAGCCCCAGGGGGTGGCAGAGCGGAATCAGCTCGCCGGCGACCTTTCCTCCCATGATTCCCGCCACCTCCGCCAGCCGCAGCACGTCGCCCTTGGCGACGGCATTGTCCCGCACCAGCGCGAATGCCTCGGCGCCCATCCGGACCAGCCCTTCCGCCACGGCGGTGCGCCTGGTGACGGGTTTCCCTGCCACGTCCACCATCCTGGCCCGTCCGGCATCGTCGACATGGCTGAGACTCACATGACCTCCGCCAGGTCGTCGGCCAACACCGCCAGCAACAGCTGCGGATTCACATTTCCCTGAGCTGCTTCCCGCGCTGCGGCCACCCGGCGGGCTGCCTCCACCACAGTCCCAACCTGCCGGTCTCCAGCCGATCGACCCGGCAATGCGTCCGGCACGGAGGTCCCGGCCGCGGCCCTGGCCGCATCACTCAGTGTTTCCGCCAGCGCGTCCAGCATCGCCGTGAATTCGCCCCTCGCCGCCCAGGGTCCCTGCTTGAGGGCCCGTTCCGCCCGACTCGCCGGGTTCCCGGCCACGGCTCTCAACAGCTCCTGCGCAGCCCCGGCAGCCTTGCCGTGATCCTCACCAAGTGCCAGCGCCCTTCCGATCGATCCACCGGCGTGGCTCACCATTCGGCGCAACTCGGGGCCGCTCACACCGGCCTGAGTGGCCAGGAACCGCTCGACATCCGCGTCGCTCAGCCTCCCCAAGCGGAGGGGGACGATCCTCGAACGAATCGTCGGCAGCAGTCGGTTCGCGTCCACCGTCGTCAGGAGGAACTGGCAGTCCGCCGGCGGTTCCTCCAACAGCTTCAGCAGCGCGTTGGCCGCTTCCGGGCTCGATTCCTGGGGTACCAGACGCTCGGCCCCGGCGATCAGAAACACCTTGCGTCGTCCCGCCACGGGCGTCAGCACCGCCTGCCGCTGCAACAGTCGCGCGGTTGCCACATAGTGCCCGGTCAAGCCGCTCGCAGGCAGGTAGAGCGGATTGCTGCGGAGCTCCTCCAGCCGCGCCCCGTACGTCTCGGCCAACTCCTCGACCTGGCGGTCTGGGTCCTGTCCCTTGGGCCGCTGGACCGGCATGAACCAGTGCAGGTCCGGGTGACTCAACCCAAGCACCTGGCGGCAGGGCCGGCACTCTCCACAGGGCCTGCCCGGGTCTTCACACAGAAGGGCCTGGGCTATCCACAGTCCGAAACGCTGCTTGCCGACCCCCTGGTTTCCGGAAATCAGGATCGTCTGGGGCAGCCGGTCGTCGGTAATGGCCCTGAGGACCCGCTCCCGTTCGGCCAAATGGCCCACCAGTGCGTGCAAGGTCATAAGCGCAAGGTAAGGGCCGTGGTTCCTGACGGTACTGAGAAGTTTTGTAAAATCCTTTTCAACAATCACTTAGGTGTCATTATGGCATCAGCAAGCGATTCGATTTCGGACAGAATTCGCCCTCAACCTGATGTGAGCATACACTCGCATATCGATTATGCGAGTGTGTGCTCATGTCTAAGGTAACTATTTGCAAGATAATAACTTGAAGTGAGATGTCGGCTCGGCTAGGCGACAAAGACCATCGCGCCATCAAGCCTCGACCGTGCTGTGAGAACCTGCTGGCAGGTTGGAAATCAGTTACTGTCATTATACTGGCTTTTATACGACTCTATAGTGTCTCTTGTATCAAACTCGCTTGATCTCCCCCGGTATTGTTGGTATCCTCTCGCGCCCTTCCCGAGTAGCTCAGTTGGTAGAGCAGCTGACTGTTAATCAGCGGGTCGCAGGTTCGAGTCCTGCCTCGGGAGCTCAAACACCTCACCGCTGCCCCGCCCGACCGAGTAAGCCAGAGCGACTGAAAACCGGTCAGTCCTGACGCGCCTGGCAATCACCCCGCCCGGCCTGAGCGCCCAACACCCGCCCCTCGGATCTCATGCTCATCGGTTGGAGCGCTGTCAGCGCTGTTTCAACTCCTCCAGCTCATCCAGGCTACGGGGCCAGTCGCCCCGGAGCAGGCGGCTCAGGCCACGGTCTGCCAGCAGCCGTCCACCGGTCTGGCAGGTGGGGCAGTAGTTCGTCTCATTGTCGGCATACCGGATCCGCTGGATCGGCGAGCCGCAGACGGGGCAGGGCTGGTCGTAGCGGCCATGTGCGGCCATGCCCGGCCGGAAGGCGGTGACCTTCTCCGGAAACTCGGCACCACATTCGGCCTGGAGCCTGGCTGTCCACTCGCCGAGTACGCTTTGGCAGGCCTCGTGAAGCCGGGCGAGCTCAGGGTCCTCAAGGCGACTCGTCAGTTGCAGCGGGGAGAGGCGGGCGCGGTGAAGGATTTCGTCGGAATAGGCGTTGCCGATGCCGTCGCAGATGGTCGGATCGGTGAGAGCCCGCTTCAGCGTGTGGTTCTCGCGTCGCAGGGCAGCTTGGAATTCAGCCAGGCTCGCCCGCTCGACATCAATGCCACCCCGATCGAACGCCTGCAGGGCGGCGGCACCTGCCACCAGGTGAATCGAGGCACGCCGCCGAGTCCCGGCCTCGGTGAGCACCAGGGAGCCATTCTGGAAATCCAGAGCGGCGAGTCCGATCCTGCGAGGAAGCTTCGCGCCGGCGGCCAGCCAGCGGAGCCGACCGGCGATCATAAGATGCAGCACCAGGAACAGCTCGCCGGTGAGCCCGAAAACGATGCGCTTGCCGATCCGTTCCAGCGCGACGATACGGCGGCCTTCGACCTCGGTGACGGGGGGATCAACGCTGCGCAGCACGAACGGACTTGCCAGGCGCACTCGTTCGATCGTTCGGTCGCGGACCCGGGGTTCGAGCGCGGCGAGGTAGAGGCGGATGTCGGGCAGCTCGGGCATGGGCGGCTTGGGGCAACATACGGCCGGCGGGGCTCTGGCGCGACCACCGAGAGGTCGGCATCTTTATTCCCCTGTTGAACTTGCGTCCGGAGTATGCATGTCGTCGCTGCAGCCGATCGTCCCTGAAACCAGCAACGTCCACGTCTCGCGGTTCGAACCGCTGGACCCGCCGCGAGCGGTGCTCGCTGATCTGCCGATCACGCGTCAGGTCGCGACGACCGTTCTGGAAGGGCGGAGTACCGTTCGCCGCATCCTGTCCGGCGACGACCACCGCCTCCTGGTAATCGTCGGGCCCTGCTCCATCCATGACCCCCAGGCGGCAGTGGAGTACGGGCGCAGGCTGATGGCCCTCCGCCAGGAAGTGGCCGACACCCTGTACCTGATCATGCGGGTGTACTTCGAGAAACCGCGAACCACGATCGGTTGGAAAGGGCTCATCAACGATCCGCACCTCGACGGCACCCGCGACATGATGCTGGGCCTCAGGATCGCCCGCCGGCTGCTGCTGGACGTGAACCAGCTCGGTCTGCCGGCCGCGACGGAGCTACTGGGCCCGGTAGTCCCGCAGTACATCGCGGATCTCGTCGCGTGGACCGCCATCGGAGCGCGAACCGCCGAATCCCAGATCCACCGCGAGATGGCCAGCGGTCTCTCGATGCCGGTCGGCTTCAAGAACACCACCGATGGCAACCTGCAGATCGCCCTCGATGCGATGCAGGCGGCTGGGACGCCCCATACCTTCCTGGGGATGGATAACGAGGGGCGCGGGGCGATCGTACATACGACTGGCAACCCCGAGCGCCACCTGGTTCTGCGCGGCGGCGGCGGCCGTACCAACTACGATGAGCTTTCGGTGAGCGAAGCCGCGGCTCTGTGCGCCGAGCGCCAGCTGCCCAGCCGGGTGATGGTGGATTGCAGTCATGGCAATTCGGGCAAGGACCACACCCGCCAGCCGCAGGTGTTCCGCACGGTCCTGGACCAGGTCCTGGCCGGCAGCCCGTACCTCATGGGCGCGATGATCGAGAGCCATCTCCATGGCGGCAGCCAGAAGCTGGTGCGTGGAGCGGAGGGACTGGCGTACGGCGTCTCGATCACCGATGCGTGCATTGACTGGGAGACCACTGAACGGGTCCTGCTCGAAGCGGATGCGATACTCCGCGGAGCGGCGGGCCGGCGGGGGCGATTCTCGAGGCGAGCGGCCGGCTCCTGACCGAAGCGGAGTGAATTGGCGCGCGGGGGTGGGCCTTCGGTCCGCCCCCGCGCGCTTTGTATGCGTCGGCGAGGCGGGGTGGGAGTCACATCGGTCGGAGCCCGCGGTTCGGCCCCGGGCATTCGACCTTGAATCGGCCTCGGCTCAAGAGCGTCTGAGCACCTTCCTGCGGAATTCGGGCAACAGACTTCCGACTAGGATGAACAGCCCGCCGAGCCACTGAAGCGGTCGCAGGCGGTCATTCAGCAGAAGCAGACTGGTGAGGGCGGCGACGACCGGTTCCAGGGTGTAGACCAGGGCGGTATAGGTCGGCGAGAGCACCCGCTGAGCGGCGAGCTGGAGCCGGATCGCGACCACGCTGGCGAGCACCGTCTCGTAGCCCACGATCGCTATCAGGGATGGCGTCCAGCTGAGCCTGGGAGTCTCAAGCAGCGGGGCGGCTGCCGAAGTGATCACCCCCGCGACCACGATCTGCGCCATCATGAGCCGTTCCACCCGGTGCTTCCGGGCAAAATTTCCGGTCGCGACCAGGTGGGCGGCGAACGCGAAGGCTCCCAGGACGGTCAAGACATCCCCGCGGTTGAGGCCCCCGCCCAGATCGTCGGGACGCGTCAGGAGGAACATGCCGGTGACCGCGACGACGAGCCCGGCGCCGGCGAGGCGTTCGGGCAGGGTGCCGTAGACTGCCAGCACGATGAGGGGCGTGAACGGGATATAGAGCGAGGTCAGGAATCCCGAGCGGCTCGCGGTGGTCCACTGGAGCCCGACGGTCTGGGTGGCGAACCCGATGGCGAGCAGGGTACCGAGGACCGCGCCGGCGCGCCATTCGTCGCCGCGGACGCCGCGCAGCGCAGGGGCAAGCAGGGCGGTCGCCATGACGAAGCGGACCGCGGTGAACGCCATCGGACTCGCATCTCTCAGACCGAGCTTGACCAGGGGGAAGGCCGCCCCCCAGATGAGGCAGGTGGCCCACAGGGCGAGCACGGCCTGGCGATGCGTCACCCGACCGCCATTTCGCTGTTCAGAAGCTCCTTCAGGTACCGACCGGTGTGGGACTCCGGAATTCTGGCGATGTCCTCCGGCGTTCCCTGCCCGACGACTCGACCGCCATCGGGGCCGGCCTCGGGGCCCAGATCGATGATCCAGTCCGCCCGCTTGATCACATCGAGATGATGCTCGATGACCAGCACGGTGTTCCCGGCATCGACCAGCCGGTCGAGGACCTGGATGAGCACCCGGACATCGTCGAGGTGCAGGCCGGTCGTTGGCTCGTCGAGGAGATACAGCTTGCGTCCCCCGCGGCGGCCCGACTGAGCCAGCTCCCGGGCGATCTTGAGGCGCTGGGCCTCGCCGCCGGAGAGCGTAGTGGCTGGCTGTCCCAGCCGCAGATACCCCAGGCCAACCTGCTGCAGGTGCCAGAGCGCCTGGCCCAACTTTGCCTGGTGCCGGAACCGGGTGATGGCTTCATCGACGGTGAACTGCAGCACATCGGCGATCGACCGGCCGTGCAGCTTGACTTCGAGCACGTCGGAGCGGTAGCGGGATCCCCCGCAGGTTTCGCACGGCACGTAGACGTCAGCGAGGAAGACCATTTCGACCAGCACGGCCCCGGCCCCATCGCAGGCGTCGCACCGCCCCCCGGGCATGTTGAAGGAGAAGGAGGCGGCCGAGAGTTTCCGATGCCTGGCCTCGGGCTGGGAAGCGAACAGCTCGCGAATCTCGTCGAAGGCCCGGACGTAGGTGATGGGATTGGATCGAGGGGTCCGCCCGATCGGCGACTGGTCGATGAGCAGCACGTCGTCGAGGTGCTCGGTACCCCGGAGATTGCGCACGCTGCCCACGGCCTCTCCCAGATGCTCCTTGGCTGAATGCCCGCCGCGCAGGCGGGCCTCGAGCTGGCGATAGAGGACGTCGTGGACCAGGGTGCTCTTGCCGGACCCCGACACCCCGGTGACGGCGGTCAGTGTTCCAATAGGGATGTCGGCGCTCACACCGGTGAGATTGTGCAAGGTGGCCCCCTCGATCCGGAGCCACGGTCCGAGGCGGCGCCGGGCGCTGGGTATGCCGATTCGTTTCCGGCCGCTCAAGTATTGGCCGGTCAGCGAGTCCCGCGCGCCATGCACGGGGCCGGCGTACACCAGCTGTCCCCCGTGCTCGCCGGCCCCGGGGCCCAGCTCCAGCATGAAGTCCGCATGGCGCATGGCGGCGGTATCGTGCTCCACCACGATGACGGTGTTGCCGTGATCGCGGAGCCGCTCGAGGAGCCCGAGCAACCGGTCGATGTCCCGCGGGTGGAGACCAATGGAAGGTTCATCCAGGACGTACAGCGCGTCCACCAGGTTGGACCCGAGTGCGTTGGCCAGCGCGATCCGCTGGGCCTCGCCTCCGGAGAGGGTCCGGGTCAGGCGGTCGAGTGTGAGATAGCCCAGACCCACGTCGCGCAGGTAGGCGAGCCGCAGGCGGAGCTGGTCCAGGATGAGGTGGGCCACCTGTTGTTCGAACTCGGAGAGCGGCAAGCTCTCCATCCATCGGTGGAGTTCATCCACGGATCGCGCGGCCACGGCCGCAACGGCCTCGCCGGCGAGCCGGACCGCGAGGGCGTTCGGGTTGAGCCGTCCCCCGCCGCAGCCGGGACAAGTCCTGGCCCGCTGGTACTGCCGGAGGAAGACGCGGATGTACTGCTTGTAACGCTTCTCCTCGAGGCCCTTCAGAAAGGGAAAAATCCCCACATACTTGCCGTGCCGTCCGTGCAGCAGCTCCCGGCGCTGCCTGTCCGTGAGCGACCGCCAGGGCCGGTCGGGATCTGCACCGAGCGCTTTCGCGGTGTTGAGCAAAAGGCGTCGGCGGGTCTCGTAGCGGGGCTTGGTCCACGGGTCGATGGCACCGTCGGCCACGCTTCTGGAAGGATCGGGGACGATGAGCCCCTCATCGTACTCGAGCACCGCGCCGAACCCGTTGCAGGCCTGACACGCCCCGCGGGGGTTGTTGAAGGAAAACAGCGCCGGCGTGACCATCGGCGCGGGGGTATCACACTGACTGCAGGCCGGCCGCTCCGTGAAGCGCAGCCGGCCCCCGTCGTGCAGCAGGACCGCGACCCCTTCTCCTTCGGCGAATGCCGTGGCCAGAGACTCGGTGAGGCGGCTCGGCGGCTCGGGGGCTTGGCGGTTCGGCGGCGCGAGAAGGAGGCGATCGACGATGACCAGTAACTCACCGGCCTGGGCGAGGTCGAGGTCGGCAGGCAGGTCTTCGAGGTGCAACGGACGGCCATCGGCGACCAGCCGTACGAAGCCGAGCGCCCCGAGGTTGTCCACGATAGCCTGGTGGCTCAGGCGTGCGGTCGGTGGAAGGGGGAAGGCGACCTGGGCCGGCCCGACGACCTGCCTGGCGATATCTTCGGCGGCCGATTGCGCGGTATCCCGGCGCACCGGGGCGCCACAGCGGCGACAATGCTGCCGGCCGATCCGGGCCCACAGGAGCCGGAGGTAGTCGTAGATCTCGGTCGCGGTCCCGACCGTCGACCGGCTGGACACCGTGGGATTGCGCTGCTCGATCGCTACCGCGGGAGCCAGTCCCTCGAGGCGATCCACCAGCGGCTTGGGCATCCGTTCCAGAAACTGCTTTGCATAGGACGACAACGATTCGATGTAGCGGCGCTGGCCCTCGGCGTAGAGCGTGTCGAAAGCGAGGGAGCTCTTGCCGGAACCGGAGGGGCCGGTGATGACCACCAGTGCACGGCGGGGCAGATCGACCGTGACGCCCTTCAGATTGTGCTGCCGGGCGTTGACGATGCGTAAGACCGGGGACGACATGGGCAGGAAAGAATACTAGATTTCCGAGCCAATGGCGGCTGTTCTCTCCCCGCGCTTCCTGCTCCGCGGCTTCCTGATCTTCGTCGGCATCTCGGTGCTCGGTTACGCCGGGGTGCTTCTCTACGGCAACAATCTCCCGGCGTTCGTGGCGGCCCTCGGCCGGATCCACTGGATCTGGATCCTCGCGGGTCTCGGGCTGGCCTCAATGGACTGGTTTGGCGGGGGTCTCCGGAACTGGGTCCTGGTCCGGCACGTCCATCCCCATCCACCGCTGGGCGGGATGTTCCTTTCCGGCGGGATGGGCGCGTGGGCCGCCTATCTGACGCCGCTCAACTCGGGCGCGGGACCAATGATGATCTACGCCATGCGTCGTGCCGGCGTCCCGCTCCCCCTGGCCGTGACGACGACTCTCATGTCGTTCATTGCGACGGTGCTGTTCTTCGCCACCGCCGGGCCCCTGGCTATCTCCCTCGGCGCCGGCCGGTCGCTCGGCCAGCATGGCAACGTGCTCGGGCTTACGCTGTACGATCTCTTTCTCGGCAGTCTTGGACTGTTCGTCGGGATCGGTATCGTCTTGGTGGTGATCATCGTGTTTCCCGGCCTGGCACGGGGCGGGCTCCATCGCCTCGCGGAACGACTGTCCCGTCGCAGCCGTCGGGTGGCCGACCGTATCGAGGGTCTCCGCCGGGGCATCGACGAAGCGCACGAGAGTGTCCTCGCCTTCAACAGCCCGAAGGGATGGCTGGCGCTCCTTTGGGCCACGTTGCTCTCCGGCCCGTCCCACGCCAACAAATTGCTGGCCGGATATGTGGCGCTCCGGGCGGTCGGTATCCACGCGCAGTTCGTGGATGTGCTGCTGGTGCAGACGCTGATCACTTTTCTCCTCTACTTCGCCCCGACGCCGGGGGCTTCGGGGATCGCCGAGCTGTTGTCGACCGCGGTCATGTCCTCGGTGTACATTCCCAAGGAATTGAGTCCGCTCTACACCCTGATCTGGCGTTCGATTCTTTCCTATTTCACCCTGGCAGTCGGCTTCCTCGTCTTCTCGCGGTGGGTCCACCATCGGCTCAAGGGCCGCGACGAGCTGCATGAAGACGAGGCACCGGGAGACCTGGGGTCATTGGAACCGGCGGTGCCCGGCCGTCCGGCGGCCGACGCCTGAGCCGGCGTGATCTCATGGCTGTTCACGATCCCTTCCTCGAGCCCGACGAACAGGGCTACGACGCCGAGCTGATGCGGCGGCTGCTCGCCTATTTGCGGCCCTACCGCCGGCTTGCGGCCCTGGCTGTGGTGCTGCTCCTCGGGACAGCCGCGTTGACGCTGGTCGGGCCAGCACTGACGCAGCGGGCTCTGGACGTCGCCATTCCGCACCGGGACGGAGAGCTGCTGCTCCGGCTGGCGCTGCTATTGCTGGCCGCTCTCATCCTGGAGTTCTGCCTCGACTACGCCCAGGCGTATCTGACCAGCTGGATGGGGCAGCGGGTGATGGCCGACCTCAGGCTGCAGCTGTTCAGCCACCTGCAGAGGCTGTCGGTTGCGTACTTCGACCGCCACCCCGTGGGTCGGCTCATGACCCGGGTGACCTCGGATGTCGAGACCCTGAACGAGCTCTTCTCGTCGGGGGTGGTAACGGTCTTCGGCGACGTGTTTACCCTGCTGGCGATTGTCATCATGATGCTCGCGGTGGACTGGCGTCTCGCGCTGGTAACGTTTGCGGTCTTTCCGCTGATGATTCTGGCGGCAGCAACGTTCCGTCGGCATGTACGCTCCTCCTTCCGTGACATCCGCACCCGGCTCGCTCGCCTCAACGCCTTCCTCCAGGAACACATTTCCGGCATGCGGGTTGTCCAGCTGTTTGGACGGGAGACAGCCGTCGCCGAGTCCTTCGCGCGGATCAACCGCGACCATCTGGCGGCACATCTCAGATCCATCACCGTTTATGCGATCTTCTTTCCGGCGGTGGAGTTCCTCACCAGCGTGGCGCTGGCGCTGCTCTTGTGGTACGGCGGGGCCCGGGTGCTCGACCAGACTCTGACCGTCGGGGTCCTGGCGGCTTTCCTCCAGCTCACTCGCCGGTTCTTCCAGCCATTGCAGGATCTGTCCGAGAAGTACAACCTGCTGCAGAGCGCAATGGCGTCTTCAGAGCGGATCTTCCGGCTGCTGGACACCCAGCCCACCGTCAGAGTCGCGGCGGCCCCGGTGCGTCTCTCCCAGCCGGTCCGGGGCGAGGTGGTGTTCGAGGATGTGTGGTTCCGCTACGACGGCTCGGGGGCCCGGCGGTTCGGCGCCTCGGCCACTCCGCTCCCCGCTGAGAGGCCGGACACCGCCGGGCCCCAAGCGGCAGAGGAGCTGGTCCCCACGGGCCTCGCGACGGAACCTGCCGAGCCGGCGGCCGCCGAGCCACCAGCCGCGGAACTAGCAGCCGCCGATCCGCCGAGCCGCCGAGCCGCCGAGACATGGGTACTGAAGGGAGTCAGCTTCCGGGCCAGCCCGGGGCGGACCGTTGCCCTGGTGGGGCACACCGGGGCTGGGAAGACGACCATCATCAGCCTGCTGCTGAGGTTCTACGATCCCCAACGGGGGCGGATCACGATCGATGGGGTGGATATCCGGGCCCTGGATCCGGCCGAGCTCCGCGGGCTGATCGGCTTCGTGCAACAGGAGCTGTTTCTCTTTACCGGTGACATTCTGAGGAACATCGTACTGGATGCCGCGATCGGGGCTGACGCGGCGAGGGCTGCGGCGCGGCGCGTAGGGGCCGACCGGTTCATCGACCGGCTCCCGGGCGGCTATGGCCAGGTGTTGGGGGAGCGGGGGCGCAATCTCAGTGTGGGCGAGCGGCAGCTGCTCTCCTTTGCCCGGGCGCTCGCCAGGGATCCGCGGATCCTGGTCCTGGATGAGGCCACCAGCTCGGTCGATGCGGAGGCCGAGTTGCAGATTCAACGGGCGGTCGCCGAGCTCATGACCGGTCGCACCAGTCTGGTCGTGGCCCACCGGCTGAGCACCATCCTGCACGCGGACGAGATCCTGGTGCTGCACCATGGGGAGATCCGGGAGCGCGGAACCCACCGCACCCTGCTGGCTCATGGCGGCCTCTACGAGCGGTTGTACCAGTTACAGCTCAGGGGCCAGGAGCGCCGGGAATCCCTGAGTGCGTAAGCCCGTTTTGCTTGCGTGGTTACGGAGCGTCGGATACGTTTTGCGAATGGCTTCGAAACAGGGGCGTGACGGATGATGGAACTGGAGTTCGGAGGCGAGCGTACCCCCATCCCCCCGGGCGAGCTGGTCATCGGTGCCGGACTGACCGTGGGGCTCCGGCTCACGGGCGTGGCGGCGACCCATGCCGTGGTGATCGGCGAGCCGGACGGTTCGGCCTCGGTCCGCCGAGTTGGGGACAACGACGTGCTCCTCAACGGGGTGCGACTGGGGACGGATCCCGCGCCGATCCTGCATGGTGACAAGATCCAGGTGGGGATCCACGAGCTGCTGGTGCATGACCCCCGACGGAGCGGCAGCACTCATTTCGTGAGTGCGGCGGATGTGGCCAAGATGGTAGGGGCCGTCAAGTCGTCGGCGCCCAAGGCGCCCACGGCCGCAACCGGCGGGCGGCTGGTGTGCCTCACCGACGGGCGCGAATACACGATCAGTTCGGCTCCGCTGGTGATCGGCCGCGAGGCCGGGTGTGACATCGTGGTCCCGAATAAGGATGTCTCGCGGCGACACGCCGAGATTTTCGTCTCCCCGCAGGGGTATGTGCTGGTGGACAGCAGCACCAACGGGACCTTCGTCAACGGCGACCGAATCGAGGCGCAGCGGGTGTTATCCCGGGCGGACGTGATCAAGATCGGCGATCACGAGTTCCGCTTCTACGCCGACAAGGCGGTGGAGATGGTGAGCCAGGCGCTGTCCACCTCGACTCCCGGCATGCCGATCGTGCCGCCGCCCCCGTCGGGAGCGGCGGAACGGCTCTCCCCCACCATGCATGGTGCACCGGCCGCATCGGCTCCGGGCGCGAAGCCGAGCAGCTGGAGCGCGGGCGCCGCGGCCCAGATGGCTACGTTCCTGGTGCGGAGTGGGCTGCTCAAGGGGCAGCGTTTGACGGTGCGGGTGCCCGTCGTGAACATCGGCCGGGGGGACTACAATGACCTCGTCATCCCGGACGACAGCGTCAGCGGTTCCCACGCCAAGTTGCAGCGCCGGGAGGGTGTCTGGATCCTGGTCGATAACGAATCCACGAACGGAACCTGGGTGGACGGGGAGCGGATCCAGGGGGAGGTGGCACTCGGGCCCGGAACGGTGATCCGTTTCGGTGAGATCTCCGTGTTGTTCGAACCCACGGACGACCACCTCGGTACCGAGGGCGGGTCCGGAACCAAGGTCATGGGAGCGGTCCGCCCGCAGATCCCGGTCCCGGCCGAGCCGGCGGCCCCGGTACCGGCTCACGCCGAGCCGAGACGGGAGCGTGCCGCCGAGGCGTCGCCGGTCATCGCCCCGCCCCGGCGGCCTCCAGTGGTCATGACCTCACCACCCTCACGGCGTCTCCCCGGGTGGGTGATTCCGACGGCGTTGATCGTGTTGCTCGGGGTGGTCGCAGCCATCCTGTTGCTGAGATAGCTCTGCCGCCGTGCGTTTCTCCTGCGCCGCTCGGACCGACACGGGGATCGTCCGATCCGGGAACGAAGACAACTACCTGATGCTGGCCGACCGCGGGGTGTTCATCGTCGCGGACGGCATGGGGGGTCATGCGGCGGGGGAGGTAGCCAGCGAAATGGCCGTGCGCATCGTCTCGCGGGAGCTCGGGAACCTGCGTGGCCTCTCCGACGATCAGGCCGGTGAGCGCATGCGACACGCGATCATCGAAGCCAATTCCGCCATCTTCGATCGCACGCTCACCGAGCATGACAAGCGCGGCATGGGGACCACCACGACCGCACTCGTCCTGCTGCCCCAGCGCTACATCCTCGGCCAGGTCGGTGACAGCAGGGCCTACCTGCTGCGGGGCGGCCAGTTCCTGCAGGTCACCAAGGATCACTCCTACGTCCAGGAGCAGGTCGACCTGGGCCTGCTTACCCCGGAGCAGGCCCGGGTCCACCCCTACAGCAACGTCATCACCCGCTGTATCGGGGCGAACGCCGAGGTCGTGCCCGATCTCTATTTCGGGCACCTGCGACCGGGCGACGTCCTGCTCCTTGCCTCGGATGGCCTCACGGGGATGCTGGAGGACGAACAGCTGGCCGCCATCCTGCGAACCGAGGGCGGTCCCCAGCAATGGGTCGACCGTCTCATCAACGAGGCCAACCGCCGCGGCGGTCTCGACAACATCACGGCGATCATCATCCGCATCGAAGCGGAAGTCCCCGCCGAAATCACCGCCCCCTCGATCCCCGCCCCGGTACGTCGGTAGCGCGGCGGCACCCGGCCGTTCCAGCAAATGCTACAGCAGGCCGCGGTCCGCCGTGAGCCGGTGTTCCAGCTCGCGGGGCGAGAGACCGACCAGCTCGCGCGCCCGGGTGAGGTTGGCCGTGATGGGCCGGGCAGTGAAGATCCGGAACCGGCGTGCGCTCTGATAGAGTTCGCCCGACACCCGGGGGAGCCCGAACTGTCCGGCCCGCCCTTCCCCCGTGAGGCGCTCGACCTCGCCGGAGCGGCTCCGGAGCGCCAGGTCCACCGCGAGCATCGAAGGGTTGCTGGGAAAGTCGAGCAGCAGCTCGCCTGCTGCGAGCCCGCATTCCGCCGCGAGCCGGTCTTCGACCCGCTCCAGCAGGTCCGGCCGGGGCCGGATCCAGGGCGTCGACTCGGCCGGCACTTCGCTCGTGGGCAGGTCGAGGGCCCGCTTGTGAAGCCGGCGGGCAGGCACCGCCCGGGCGAGGCCGGTGGGGTCGGCGCCGGAGAGCCGCTCGGTGAGCCCGTCGTCGGTCGCATCCGCCACCTGCTCGGTGGTGAGCGCTCCGGCGCGCACCGTGGCGCGAACCGCCCGTTTGAACATACAGGTGGCGCTGCGGACGGCGTGATGCCAGTACACATTCCGGTACATCTGGTACTTGGCGAAGAGCAGCGACTCGAGCGCGCTGATTCCCTTCTCCTGTACGCCAACCTCGACCCGCCCCGGGGCCACCTCGATCAGCGTCAGCGACGCGAGCAGCCGATCCACGTCCACACTGCCATAGGGAACCCCGCACATGCGGGCGTCGCGGCTCAGGTAGTCGATCTTGTCCAGGTCGAGTGAGCCGGAAATGAGGCCCTGCAGCGGGCTCGGGCTACGGCCGGTGATGAAGCATCCGACCTGGTCGGCCAGGGCCGGCTCGCCCGCCCGGGCAAGTTCGTGAGCCAGCGGGTCTCGAGCGAGCTTCGCCACCCCGAGGGCTTCGTGGTCGGGGAAACCCGCCTCCTCCAGGGCGTGGGAGAAGGGGTAGTGCCCGACATCGTGCAGGAGGGCGGCGAGCCGGGCGGCCAGCCGATCACGCTCGGGGACTGACCCCAGCTCGCCACGTTCCTCCAGGGCGGCCAGGGCCCGCCGGGTGAGATGATAGGCTCCCAGCGCGTGTTCGAAGCGGGTATGGGTCGCGCCAGGATAGACGAGGAAGGCGTGTCCCAGCTGCCGGATGTAGCGCAGTCGCTGCATCGGGGCCGTGTCAAGCAGGGCCACGGCCGGACCGTCAAGGCGGATGTTATCCCAGAGGGGATCGCGAATGACTTCGAAGTCACCCATCCCGGCGGCTCGGCGGCTGGACGGCTCGATCGCCGCTCGACGTCCCTCGGGCCAGGTCCGGATTCCGGGAAGGGTGGGGCCGAGCCGCCGAGCCGCCGAGCCGCCGAGCCGTCGGAATCAACCTTCCTCCGGCTGGTGGGCGAGCTTCCACTCGTCCGGCGAGCGCCACAGGATGGAGAGCACCAGCTCCCGCATGAGCAGGAACTCCTTGGGGAGCCTGTCGTAGAGCCGCTCGAAGAACTCCTGGTGCGAGCGGAGCTCCACCTTCCAGGGCTCCCGCGGCACCGACATCAGATCGCGAAACGCTTCCACGCCAAATTCCTCCAGACCCGTCCAATCGAGATCCTCGTACCGGGGCATATAGCCCAGCGGACTCTCGGTGGCCCCCGCGCGACCCCGAGCCCGGTTGAACACCCACTGGAGCACCCGGAGGTTCTGGCTGTATCCCGGCCAGATGAAGTTGCCCTGGGCGTCCTTGCGGAACCAGTTGACACAGAAGATCCGAGGCGGGTCGGCGATCTGGCGGCCCAGCTGGAGCCAGTGGTTGAAGTAGTCCCCCATGTGATACCCGCAGAAGGGGATCATTGACATGGGATCGCGGCGTACCTGTCCGACGGCCCCCGCCGCCGCCGCGGTGGTCTCGGAACCGATCGTGGCGGCGGTATAGACCCCGAGGCTCCAGTTGGGCGCCTGAACCACCAGGGGTACCAAGGAGGCCCGACGCCCGCCGAACAGGAAGGCGCTGATCGGTACCCCTTCGGGATTCTCCCAATCCGGGTCCATCGAGGGACACTGGGCGGCCGGCACGGTGAAGCGGGCGTTCGGGTGAGCTGCGTTGCGGCCGCAGCCGGGGGTCCAGTGCTGGCCCTGCCAGTCGGTCAGCTCTGCAGGAGGGTGCTCGGTCATCCCCTCCCACCAGACATCGCCGTCGGCTGTGAGCGCTACGTTGGTGAAGATGGCGTTGGCGTGGAGCGTCGCCATGGCCATCGGGTTCGACTTCTCCGACGTTCCCGGCGCCACCCCGAAGAATCCCGCCTCCGGGTTGATCGCGCGCAGGCGGCCGTCCCGGCCCGGTCGGATCCAGGCGATATCGTCACCGATGGTCGTGACGGACCAGCCCTCGCAGCCCTTCGGCGGCACCAGCATAGCCAGGTTGGTCTTGCCGCAGGCGCTGGGAAACCCGGCGGCGATGTAGCGCTTCTCGCCGTCGGGGCTCCGCAGTCCAAGGATGAGCATGTGCTCGGCCATCCAGCCTTCCTCGTGGGCCATGACCGACGCGATCCGCAGGGCGAAGCACTTCTTGCCGAGCAGGGCGTTGCCGCCGTAGCCCGAACCGTAAGACCAGATGCTGCGCTCTTCCGGGAAATGGACGATGTACTTCTCGGCGGGGTTGCAGGGCCACGGCACATCCTGTACCCCCGGAGCGAGCGGGGCGCCCACCGAGTGGACACAAGGGACGAACTCGCCCGTGCCAAGCGCCTCTATGGCCCCGCGTCCGATGCGGGTCATGATCCGCATGCTGACGACCACGTAGGGAGAGTCGGTGATTTCGACACCGATGTAGGCCAGCGGCGAGCCGAGCGGCCCCATGCTGAACGGCACCACGTACATGGTCCGGCCCCGCATCGATCCGCTGAAGAGCCGGCGGAGCGTTGTCCGCATCTCACGTGGGTCGATCCAGTTGTTGGTCGGGCCCGCGTCCTGTCGCCTCCGACTGCAGATGAAGGTCCGGTCCTCAACCCGTGCCACGTCGCTGGGATCGGACAGCGCGAGGTAACTGTTGGGCCGCCTGGCCGGATTGAGGCGCCGCAGGGTACCGGCCGCCACCATCTGATCCAGCAGGCTCTGGTTCTCTCCTGCCGAGCCGTCGCACCAGTGAATACGGTCGGGCTGGGCCAGCGAGGCGATTTCGGCCACCCAATCCTTGAGGTGCTGGTTGGTAACCCAGGAAGGGTGGTCGACGGAAGCGGTTCGCGCGCTGGCAGTGACGGCCATGTTCATGGCTCCTTAACGGTGGGCACGCCGCTGGGCCGGGAACCGGTGGCCCATCGCAGCGGGGTTCGGGAGGTCTCGGTGCCCGGTCAGTCGAAGCGACCGGAGTCTGCAGGGTGAATAGATATTCCCCGGTCGCTTCTCGCAAGCAGCCAAACCGGCCGCGAGCGAGTCACTCAGACCGGGCAGCGTCGGGGGCGGATCAGCGGGGTACCGGCAGCATGTCGGCGGTGAATCGGTAGGCCGCCGCGGCGGTCGCCCGATCGCGGGCGGTGGGTCGTTCCGCCGTGGGGACGGCGTACATCAGGTCGAGTGGATCCGGCGAGTGCTGCAGGATGCCCAGGGAATGCCCCAACTCGTGCGCGGCGACGATGCCGAGGCATTGGTCGATCTGTGGATCGTTGGGGAAGCTCGGGAATACGTAGCTGTGCATCGGAACCAGCAGCTGGAAGCGGGTCGCACCGGTGTCCACGTCGGTCGCACCGAAACAGGGTGCGGTCATCGCGTGAACGCGGAGCGCTCGCAGCGTCGGTGGCGGCTGGATGGTGCGAACGATGATGTCGGCCACGGTGGAGTCGCTCACCACCTGGGCATCCCATTCCCCGTACAGGAACGCCGGCTTCCAGAGAGCGATCCCGTCGCGCACCCGATCCGGGACTCCGTACTGGTCCTCGACCCAGATCTTGACCGGGACGTCACTCCGGGGCCAGTGGAAGGTGAGGCTGTCGACCCGGGGGCCGGAGCTGTCGTATGGCACCAGCAGGTGCCAGTCGTAGGGAGCGGGACGGTCGGGCGAGGCGACGTCGCTGCAGGCGAGCCCGATCAGAAGCAGGCCGAGAACGCCCCTTGGCCGCAGGCTCATCGGAGATCTCCCATGCCGAGCCCGGCGCTCACGCCCTGCAGCGGCTGGGCGTGCGAGAACCTGCATCTGTGCGATGATCAGAGCCGCAGCCTTCATGGTGGGCAAGATGCCGCTCGATGAGTACCGGGTCAACGAAGGTGACGTCGAGGGCCCCTGGCATAGGCACGCAGGCGACGCAACATCCTGCGATCCGACTTGGGGGCGTCATCCCCCTTCGGGGTTTCGATGATCTTGATCGTATGCTGGAGCCTGGAGTCCCGCATGATGCGCCGGAATGGCTCGGCCCCGAGGGAACCCTCGGCGATGAGCTCGTGCCGGTCGCGGCGGGAGGCAAACGGGGTCTTGGAATCGTTGAGATGAAGGCACCGGAGGTGCTGCAGGCCAAGGACCCGCTCCCAGCGGGTCCACACCCCCTCATAGTCGCCGACCAGATCGTAACCGGCCGAGTAGAGATGACAGGTATCGGCGCAGAAGCCGATCCTGGCCCGGTGTGGTTCGGGAACGAGGTGTCGGAGCGCCGCCAGCTCCTCCAGCTCGCTTCCGAGGGAGGTGCCGGTGCCCGCCGTGGTCTCGAGCAGTACCATCACCTTCCCCGGTACCCGGTCCAGGCAATGGGCATACCCGGCCGCGTTTCGGGCGAGTCCCCGGTCCCGGTCCGTGATATAGTTGCCCGGGTGGGAGACCAGGAACGGGATGCCCAGCCTCTCGCAGCGGGTGAGCTCTGCGATGAAGGAGCTCAGCGATCGGGCTCGCAGGCCATGATCCGGTGATGCCAGGTTGATGAGGTATGAATCGTGCGCCACCACCGATCCGATTCCGGTCCGCTCCAGTTCCCGCCTGAACAGCTCCACCGTAGCGGGGTCGATCTCGCGCTCCCGCCACTGATTCGGCGTCTTGGTGAACAACTGGAGTGCCGTGGCGTTTATTGCGGCGGCCCGCGCCGGGGCGGTGTGCAGACCCCCCTGGGTGGAGACGTGGGCGCCGAGGCGGCCGCCGAGTGGGACGCCCCCGGTCATAAACCGGTTTCCTTGACAGCGCGCCATCGGGGAATAGGTTCCCGGCCGCCTCGCGGGCATCCCCTTGCATGTGACTGACCCTTCCGCCCCACGCCGAATCCTCCTTCTCGGCGACGCCGCGTCCCGCCCGGACGGGCTGGAGCGGGCTCTCGCACGTAGTGGTTACATGGTGGTGGAAGCCGCCAGTGGAGATCCGGCCCTCATCCAGGCAGCCCCGCCGGACCTGATTCTGCTCACCGCCCCGCGGGCCGACCGGCGCCTGGAAGAGGCGCTGCAGGTTCTGGGGGGTGAGGCTTGGCGCTCCATTCCCCGGGTGGTCGTGCTGTCTCGCCACGATCCCGACGGCCCGTTCCGGGCACTCACGATGGGTGCGGACGACGTGGTCGCCGCCCCGGTGCATCTGCCGGAGCTGACCGCCCGTGTGGCGGCGCGGCTGCGCCGGATATCCGATGGAGCCAGCCGCGAAGCGGCCTGGCGACAGGAGCTGATGTTCGACATCCTGGAGGAGCTGTCCGCCTCGCTGCGCTCAAATGCCATTGTGGAGACGCTGGTCCGCCGGGTGGGCCTGGCGCTGGAGCTGCCCCGGTGCTCCTTCCTGCTGGCCTCGCCGTGGGAGCGCTACGGCCGAGTGGTCGCGGTACTCGAAAAACCGTCCACCCGCGACCTGCGCGTCGATCTCTATCGCTATCCCGAGATCCGCGAAGCGCTGCGCACCGAGAAAACGGTGTTCATCCCCGATCTCGAAGCCCATCCGCTTTTCGACGAGATCCGGCCGCTCTGGAAAGATCTCGGCGTCAACGCCGATGTCCGCAGTGTGGCGGTCATCCCGGTGAGTCTCCACGGCAAGCCGGCGGGTGTGTTTCTCCTGCGTACCCGCCGGGAAGATCCGGTGCTCAGCCAGGAACAGCTGGGATTCGCCGCCCGCCTGCTTCGCGCCGCGGTGCGGCTGCTCGAGAACGAGGAGCGTCGGGCCGGGGTGGCGCGACGCCAGGCGAGCGCGCTGGTGACCGACCTGCTGACCGGATGCGGCAATCTGGACGCTCTCGAGCGGCGGATTCAGGAGGAGTACGAGCGGGCCCGGCGTTATGCGCTCACCTTCAGCGTGATCCTGTTCGACGTGGACAGTCTGCGCAACTACAACGAGCGGTTCGGCAACGCGGTGGGTGACCGGGTCCTGGCTGAGCTGGGGAAGGTCCTGCTCATGGAAGTCCGGGCGCCCGATTTCGTCTGCCGCTACGGTGGGGACGAGTTCGCGCTGCTCCTGCCCGAAACCGATCTCACCGGTGCCCGCGCCAGCATCGGCCGGGTGCGGCGGGCCGTGGAACAGCATGACTTTCCCGACGTGCCGGCGGAGAATCGGCCGACCCTGTCCGCCGGCGTCGTGACCTTCCCCCATCCGGCTGCCAGCGCATCTCAGGATCTCTTCGCGCTCCTCGAGGCAGCGCTGATGCGGGGCAAGGCGCAAGCCGACGGTCGGGTCGGAACGGCCGACGCGGTCACTGCATAAGGGATCGGCCCCGGACTTCCCGACTACCGGCGCCGCTTGAGCCAGTCTGCCGGATCCAGCGCGATCAGATTCGCCCCTCGAATCTCGAAATACAGGCTCGGCCCCTCGTCGGTATTTTCGCCCCCCACCGTGCCGATCAGCTGCCCCTTGGTCACCTGAGCGCCGAGCGCCACCTTCGCCTCGCTGAGGTGCGCGTAGACGGACCGATAGCCGTTGCCGTGGGCGACAATCAGGGTGAGCCCGTACGTGCCCAGGTTCTGCAGTAGCTCCACCGTGCCGGCTTCAACCGCCTTCACGGGCGTGCCGACCGGAGCCCCGATCGCGATCCCATTGCGCCGGATGGTCGCGCCGGAGGCCAGTCGCTCGGGTCCGAAGGGGTACAGGATGGGGCCATCCACGGGCCAGTCCAGTTTGCCGATGTCCGCGGTGGTGAGGGTCCCGGCGCCACCCACCGCGCCGGGGCGGACCGCGGGCTGACGGGCCCGGGCTCGCGCCTCGAGCGCCGCGAGCAGGTCGTTGAGCCGGGCCTCGTCCCGCTCCAGGGCGGAGAGCCGCTGCTCAGTGTTGCGGGCGGAGCGGCGGGCCTCGTTGAGCCGCCGGGCGCGCTCCTCCATCAATCGTCCGTACCGCTCGAGCTCGGCCTCACGCTCCTCCCGGCTCCGGTCGAGCTGGGAACGGGCCTGGAGGATGTCCTCGCGCTGCCGCTCCACCTCGCGCTTGAGCTTCTCGACATCGGTCACGAGCGCCCGATCCTGGCGCGACTGCAGGTAGAGATACTTGTAACGCGAGAGGAGGTCGCCGAAGGACTGGGCGGCGACCAGCACCTCGAAGGTGTACAGCTGACCTCGCTTGTAGATCTCCGCCAGCCGGCGCTCCAGCACGGCGCGCTTTTCGGCCAGGTTGTCCTGGGCAAGGGCGAGGTCCGCGCTGGCGCGATCCACGTGACCGTTGAGTCCGCCGATCTGCGACTCCAGCTCGTTCACGATGCGGTTGGTGCTCTGCCGCTGGCGCTCCAGGTTGTCGAGCTCCTGACCCAGATCATGGACCTGCCCCTGCAGCCGGATGCGTTCCAGTTCGAGTTGCTCCCGCTCCCGGCGCACGTCTTCCAGGCGCCGCCGCGATTCCTCGAGATCCTGCTGGGCGGACAGGCGGACAGGCGGAATGGCGGGCAGGAGAACCGTGGCCAGGACCAGTGCCGCGAGCCGGATGCGTCTCCTGGGCCCGGTCCGCCGGTTCGCCGGTCCGCCCGTCCGCCTACACATTCCGCAGATGCCTCCCTACACTCACCAGGCTCCCTCCCAGGCCGATGCAGATGCCGAAGACGACGCCGAGCACGGTCTGGGCCGGTTTCAGGAACACGATGCCAGAGGTCGCGAGCTCCACCTGCCCCCGGAACAGGAGATAGGTCCCGTAAGCCAGCGCGACGGCGACCAGGCCCCCGAGCAGGCCCTTGAGCATGCCTTCGAGGAGGAAGGGGCCACGTATAAACCCGTTGGTGGCGCCGACGAGGCGCATGATGGCAATCTCGCGCGCTCGCTGGAGGACGGTGATGCGGATGGTGACGCCGATGATGACCACCGCGACGGCGGCGAACGCCAGCCCGATCGTCAGCCCGACGACGCCGGCAATATTCCGCAGCCGGTCGAGCTTCTCCACCCACTCGCGCCCGTACCGGACGTCGTCAATGAAGCCGTATCCCTTGAGCCGCTCGGCGACGGCGGCGGTATGGGCAGCGTCGCGGAAGCCGTCCTTCAGCTGGATCTCGAGAGAGGCAGGAAGCGGGTTTACGGCGAGATCGCGGTACGCGTCCCGGAACTCCACCAGTTCCAAGCGCGCTCGCCGGAGGGCCTCGTCCTCGCTGACGAAGGTCACCCGCCCCACTTCGGGGAAGGCGGCGATGTCCTGCGAGGCCTGAGCGATGGTTTCCGGGGGAGTACCCCGGAGAAGGTAAGCAACGACCTCCACGCGCTGCTCGACGCTCCGTAGCGCCTCGCGGAGATTCACCGCCACCAGGGCAAAGAGTCCCACAGCGTACAGGGAGAAGCCGATGGTGGTAATGGACAGGGCCGAGAGGAGCGGCGCCCGACGGAAGGCCTGGAGCGCCTCGCGGACCAGCAGCCTCATTCCTCCGCCTCCTCCGCGCCGTCATCCATGCCGCTGTCGAACACTACCGCCCCTTCCCGCAGCTCCACCGTGCGGTACGTGGTCTGCTTGACCAGGTCGAGGTCGTGCGTCGCCATGACTACCGCCGTGCCTCCGGCGTTGATCTCCCGGATGAGCTGGAACACTCCCCGGGTGGCTCGCTCATCGAGATTACCGGTGGGCTCATCGGCGATGAGGATCGTCGGATCGTTGACCAGCGCCCGCGCGATTGCCACCCGCTGCTGTTCGCCGCCCGACAGCTCCTGCGGGTACGCCTGGGCCTTGGCGGCCAGCCCGACCTGGGTGAGCACCCGCATGACCTTGGGGGGGATGGAGTCGGGGCGCGCCCCGGTGACCTCCAGCGCAAAGGCCACGTTCTCCTCGGCGGTGCGGTCCTCTAGCAGCCGGAAGTCCTGAAACACGATGCCAAGCCGTCGCCGAAGCCGTGGCAGTTCGCTCGGCGTGAGGTCGCCCACCGAGAACCCCGACACCCGGAGCTCGCCGTTCGTGGGGCGGAGTTCGCCATACAGCATCTTGAGCATGGTGGACTTCCCGGCCCCCGAGTGGCCGGTAAGGAAGACGAACTCGCCCTTCGCGATGTGGAGGGAGACGTCCTTAAGGGCGGCGCCCTTCGGATAGTCCTTGAAAACGTGGGTGAAGCGGATCACGGGGGGGAAGATAGGATTGGCGAGCAGGGGAGTAAAGCGAAGGGCAGTGGGCTATCGGCTATCGGCTATCAGCTATCGGCTGTGCGCCCAGAGTGGGCCATCTGAGACGAGGCAGGCCACACCCGACCGCTCCGATGGCCGATAGCTCCTCGAGGAGGCAAGCCGGGGCCGACTGGATCGATAGCCGATAGCCGATAGCCTCTAGCCCCTCCTCACCCCAGCGCCTGCGCCAGATCGGCGATGATGTCAGCCGCATCCTCGATGCCGCAGGAGAGACGCAGGAAGCCGTCGGGGATCCCCAGCCGGGCCCGCTGCTCTTCGGTCATGCGGTTGTGACTGGTCAGCCGCGGCTCCGAGATGAGGCTTTCCACGCCGGCCAGGCTGGGCGCGTGGGTCACCAGCTTGAGCTTCTTGAGGAACCGTTCTGCCGCCCGCGCACCTCCCTTGAGCTCGAGCCCCACCATGCCCCCGAAACCGTCGAGCATCTGTGTGGCCAGGGTGTGATCCGGATGACTGGGGAGACCGGGGTAGTGCACCCTGACGATGGCGTCCTGCTGCTCGGCCCACCGGGCCACCGCCAGGCCGTTGGCATTGTGGCGCTCCATGCGGATGGCGAGGGTGCGCATGCCACGCTCGATCAGCCAGGCCGCGTGCGGATCGAGCGGTGCGCCCCACAGCGTCATGAGCCGGGTGACCTCCTCGACGATCGACGCCGAGGCCGCCACCGCACCGCCGATGACGTCGCTGTGCCCGTTGAGGTACTTCGTTGCACTGGTGATGACGATGTCGGCCCCGTGCTCGGTTGGACGGAAGTTGATCGGGCTCGCGAACGTCGCGTCGACCAGAAGCGCCAGACCCGAGTCCCGGGCGATCTGCGCCATGGGCGTGAGATCGAGGAGTCGGATGACCGGATTGGTCGGCGTCTCCACGAACACGGCCCGGGTGCTCTTGCGTACCGACCGTCGCCACAGCCTCGGCTGGTCGGGGTTGACATAGGTCACGTCAATGCCCAGCCGGCCGAATTCCTCGTCGAAAAGCCGCCGGGTCCCGCCGTAGATCCACGAGCTGGACACCAGATGGTCACCCGGTCGCAGCACCGCCAGGTGCGCCAGGGCGGTGGCCCCCATCCCGCTGGCGACGAACAGCGCCGACTCGGTGCCTTCGAGCAGTGCGTACTTGGCGGCGAGCGAAGTCTGGTTGGGGTTGTTGCCGTACCGGGTGTACATCACCATCTCGTCCGAACCGACCGGGTTGGTGAAGGTGCTGCTCTGGAACACCGGGGCAACAACGGGAGTCCAGTCGCCGCGGCGCGTGGGCTGGCCGTGCACCGCGAGAGTGGAAAGGCCGAGCTTTCTCTTCATGCGCCGAGCGGAACGGCGTAGCGCCCCTCGTCCGACCGGATGAGGCGCAGGCGCAGCAGGGTCTCGAGCACCTCCACCGCGCGCGTCACGGTCCACCCCACGCGTTCGGCCAGGACCGACGCGGTGGCGGTGCCGGCCGCCTGGAGAGTGAAGAATGCGGTGCGGAGATCCGGGGTCACCCGCCCGACTGGCCTGGGGGGGCCGTCGGCGGAGTCGCAGACCAGGGCCGCCAACTCGTGATGTTCGAGAACCTGCTGGATCGGCTCCAGCTGCTCTTCCCGCAGCCCCTGAAGCACCAGGTAGGTCTGGCCCGGCGGATCGAGCAGCAGCTTCGCGATGATTTCGTCGGCGCAGCTCAGGTCGACCAACCCGACCTCCGAGAAGTCGATCAGGGCCACGGCCGATCCTTCGGCGATCGTCAACGCCTGCACGATGCTGGTGCGCACCGCCCGGCCGGTGGCCCGGGTGACGAGGTCGCAATAGGGGGTCTGAACCGATTCGCGGAGCAGCCGCTCGACCCGGATGGTCTGTGTCATCGTCCCCCCGCCTCCTGCGCCGGAATCACAATCTGCACCTGAGCCCCCGGGAAGGGGGCCAGGTGCTCCATCATCGGTGCATCGTCGTCCCAGGGCGGCACGATCGCGATGCGCGCCGTGCCGCTCCGAATGCTCAACTTGCCGGACCAGCGCGAAAGATAGCGCTTGATTCCCGCGATACCCTGTCCCCGCCCCGGATCGCGGAAACGGCTCACATTCTGGATGACCGCGGCCTCGAGCGCAGCGCCATCGCCCCAGCGCTCGGCGAAGCGGCGTGCCTGGGTCGCCTCGAGTGAGCGCCGGAATCCGATCCCGGCGTCGCTCACCGCGATCACCACCGCCCGACGACCCAGCCGCTTCCGGAAGGAATAGGCATGCACCGCCACCCAGCCACCGGTGCCGGCGTGCTCCACAATATTCTGACATGCCTCCGAAAGTGCCATGGCGAACCCCATGGTTGCCTTGGCCTCGAGCCCCAGCTCGCCATCGAGAATACGCGCCGCCCGTTCCTGGATCTTGCCGACCACCGTGTGCACGTCCTCGCTGGCGTTGACCGGGGTCACGTCGAGCAGCACATCGGAATGGGTGTCCGGTTTGAGGCGCGGTACCCGGCCGTGAATCTCAAACAGCTCGGTTGCCAGCTTGAAGAATCCGGTTCTCGCCCAGTAACGGGCCACCTCGTCGGCGGTTGGGACGGTGAACACCGGTTCGGGCCCGCCGGCCTCCTTGATCGCCTGCGCGGCGGTGAGCATCCCCAGGAGACCGTAGGGAGAGGCCCATTGCGCGGTCCGGGCGTCGAACAGCATCCGGTCGGTGACCGGGCCCAGCGCGAAGGACTGGGCAAACTGCTCGAAGCTTCGGTCATCGAACGATGGCGGGATCTCCACCACCCGGCTCACGCGGCTCCTCCCGCGGCCACCAGTTCACCGCGCAGCAGTCGGCCCAGGCCGTCGGCCCCGCGGAGCGATGCGTTGCGGGCCGCGAGGAGTGTGGCCGACCGCAGGGCCTCATCCAGGGAGCGCTGCGCCAGGAGGCCGGCAAAGAGGGCGGCGCCGAACACGTCCCCGCAGCCGGTCGGGTCCAGCACCTCGACGGGCGGCGCGGGAACCAGCGCAGTGCGGATCGGACCGCCGGGCTCCTCCGGCGCGGCAACATACACCACCCCGCGCGGCCCCAGGGTCACCACCAGAAGCCGGACGCCCACCGCCATGGCCTGCGCGGCGACGGCGAGAGGATCGGGTCCGAACTGGGCCATCTCTTCTTCATTCATCTGCACGATGTCGAAACAGGCGAGCCACGCGGCGGGGTCAGCCAAAGGACGCAGCTGACGGACGCCGTCGGGAGGCAAGGCCCAGAGCAGACTATGCAGGTCCGCATAGATCATCCCGGAGAATCCCCGCCGCAGCGCGTGCGCCGTGCCGAGCTCGAGTTCGAATCCCGAGATGAAGTTGATGTACAGCGCGTCGAGATCCCGGACCATTCCGCCGAGTTCGCTCCAAGTCCATCCCGGGACTCCGCCCGACATCCGCTCACAACGCCGTTCGGCCGACTCATAGCGAAGCGTAACCCGGTTGTTGGGGACGGGGACCTCCAGGCACCGCCCTCCCGGCGCCAGATGGGTCAGGGTGGCGAGCAGGTCCGCCGCCTTGTCCCGGAGGTCGGTTCCGACCTTGATGAGGGGAACGATCTGCCATTGGGGGGGCAGGGTGGCTTCCAGGCCGCCAAGGGCGTAGGCGATCCCGCCCCATTCCTCCGCCGGGGCCGCCGCCTGCCCGCGACCATAAATGCTGTCCCAGACCAGGGACCCGATGACGCCGACTTTAGGCATGCGCGGATGACCGTCAGGCCCCGGACATCGGTAGTCGCACCCGCCGTGTCGTCTCAGACAATCCCCGCCTCTACCTGTTCGGTGAAGGCGCGCGCCGCACCGTACAGTCCCGCGACGCCGGTGAGCTCGCCGGGAACGATCCGGCAGACCCGGACCGCGGGCTTGAATGCGCGCCGCGAAGTCTCCCGCCGGAGCGGCTCGAACAGGCGCTCCCCGGCCTGAGTGACCCCTCCCACGATGACGACCGCTTCAGGGTTGAAGATGTTGATGAGGCTGCCCACCGCGGCGCCGAGGAACTTCGCCGTGTCGAGAACGACCTCACGTGCCAGCTCGTCGCCGGCCTGGGCGGCCTGGTACACCGTCTGGGCGGTGATCCTGCGGAGGTCGCCACCTACATACGCCGGCAGGGTCGATTCGGCTCCGCTCTCGAGCGCCTCGACCGCGCGCAACGCGATGTTGGGGCCCGAGGCGTAGGCCTCGATGCAGCCATAGTTGCCGCACTTGCACCGCCGGCCGTTGGCATCGATCGTCATATGACCAACCTCGCCGGCGATGTCCGAGGCGCCGTGGTAGAGGCGGCCCTCGATGATGATGCCGCCGCCGATGCCGGTTCCGATCGTCAGTCCAACGGCGTTCCGGGTTCCGCGGGCGGCGCCGCGCCACCATTCCCCCAGCACTGCGCAGTTGGCGTCGTTATCCAGCGCCGTGCGCAGTCCCAGGCCCTCCTCCAGCCGCTGGCGCAGCGGCATGTTGACCCACCCCAGGTTGGGAGTGAGGAGCACGACCCCGCTGCGCCGGTCCAGCGGGCCGGGCGCACCCACCCCAAGGCCGATGAGCTCAAGGTCAGAGACGGCACTCCGGGTGTGGGCGATACTGGCCTCCGCAGCTGCGATGATCCGGCTGACCACTGCGTCGGGGCCCTCCTCCGCTCCCGTTTGCACGCTCTGGACCCCATGCACGGCCGAGCCGTCTTCGGCTACGCAGCCGGAGACGATATTGGTGCCGCCGAGGTCGATGCCGACGATGTGGCGCATGGGCCGTGGCTGGAGGGTCGAGGCGACCAGTGCCGGGGATCGGGAGAATGATAGAGGCGCAGGTGCGTTCGCTCCACTGCGCGGCATTACGGCCAGCTAGGCTGACTCCAAACCCAGTCGCCGCCTCAGGGCACCGAGGACCTGATCGACGCTGAGCTCCCGCATGCAGCGATGGTGGCCGAGCGGGCAGACGCGGGGGCCGTGCCTGGAGCAGGGCCGGCATGACAGTGCCAGATGTTCGACGACGGCGTCCTGTGCCTGAACCGGCCCGAACCCGAATGCAGGCACCGTCGGTCCGAAGACCGCTACCACCGGGCGCCCAAGGGCGCTCGCCAGGTGCAGGGGGAGCGAGTCGTTGGTGACCACGCAGCTGGCTCGTTCGATGACCGCGGCCGACTCGCGGAGCGATAACGTCCCCGCCGCCGAATGCGCGCGCCCCGGGGCGCCCGCCACGACGGCACCGCCCAGGTCCGCGTCCTCCGCTCCGCCGAGGACCACCACTTCGGCATCAACCTGTGCCGCCAGCTCGGGAAAATAGGGCCAGCGCTTGGTCCCCCAGCGGGCGCCCGGCGCAAGCACGAGCGGCTGTCCCGTGATACCGCGAGCCGCCAGCCACCCGGCGGCGGCGGTCCGGTCCTCGTCGGTCAGGGAGATCCACGGAAGCGGAGGCTGCCCCGGAGAGCCCACCAGGGCCAGCAACCGGTCTACGGTATGGGTTGCCGCGGGGCGTACCACCCGGGTGCTATAGAGAAGCGCGCCGGGGGCCCCGGCGAACCCCAGCCGCTCGGGCGCCCCGGTGAGCCGTGCCAGGACGGCGGACCGGAGCGACCCGTGCGGGAGGTACACCCTGGCATAGTTCTCGTCCCGCAGTGCCAGCCCGAGGCTGATCAGGGAGCGAGTGTCCCGGCCGTGACCATGCTTGTCGTAGGCAATCGCCCGCCGAACCAGGGGATGGGTGGCGACCAGGGGAAACGCGGCCGGAGTCGTCACCACGTCCACCGGACCGTGGCGCTCCGCGATCCGCTGGAGCAGCGGCAGGGTGAGAACCACGTCACCGAGGTGGGCCGTCTGGATGACCAGGGTGGGGGAACGGGGAACGGGGAACGGGGAACCGGACCATGGCGTAAGGTCCCCGTTCCCCATTCCCCATTCTCCGTTCCCCATCAATCCACCTGCAACACCGCCAGGAAGGCTTCCTGCGGGATCTCCACCTGGCCGAGCTGCTTCATGCGCTTTTTCCCCTCCTTCTGCTTCTCGAGGAGCTTGCGCTTGCGGGTGACGTCCCCGCCGTAGCACTTGGCGAGCACGTCCTTGCGGAGGGCGGAGATCGTCTCGCGGGCGATGATCTTGTTGCCGATGGCGGCCTGGATCGCCACCTGGTACAGCTGTCGCGGGATCAGCTCCTTCAGCTTCTCCGCGATCTTGCGGCCGTATTCGTAGGCCTTGTCGCGATGGATGATCACGCTGAAGGCGTCCACGGGGTCGCCGTTGATCAGCATGTCGAGCCGGACCAGATCCGATTCGCGGTATCCCGCCACCTCGTAGTCCATCGAGGCGTAGCCCCGGGAGATGCCCTTGAGCTTGTCGTAGAAGTCCAGGACGATCTCCGCGAGCGGGAAATCGAAGTCGAATTCGACCCGGGTGGCGTCGAGGTACTTCATGCCGTGGTAGATCCCCCGGCGCTCGGTCCCCAGCTTCATGATCCCGCCGATGTAGTCGGCCGGCACCATGATCCGCGCCTTGACGTAGGGCTCTTCGATCCGGGCGATAGCGGCCGGGTCCGGCAGCCTGGTCGGGTTCTCGAGCAGCATCATCGTGCCGTCGCTCAGATACACATCGTACTCTACCGTCGGAACCGTGGTGATCAGCTCGAGGTTGAATTCCCGCTGCAGGCGCTCCGCGACGATCTCCATGTGGAGCAGCCCGAGAAAGCCGCAGCGAAAGCCGAAGCCCAGGGCAGTCGATGTCTCCGGCTCGTATTGCAGGCTCGCGTCGTTGAGCTTGAGCTTCGCCAGCGCGTCCCGGAGCGCCTCATACTGCTCGCTCTCGGTCGGATAGAGACCTGCAAACACCATGGGCTTCACGTCGCGGTACCCAGGCAGCAGGTCGGGGGCGCGGTCCCGGGCGTCGAGCACCGTATCGCCGGCTCTGGTGTCGGACACGGTTCGCAGATTGGCGATCAGGTAGCCGACCTCCCCGGCCTCGAGCAGGTCGGTGGGCCGGTGGCCGAGCTGCAGATAGCCGACTTCGTCCACGACATAGACGTCGTCGGGATGGGCCCCGAACGCGATCTCCATGCCTTTGCGCAGGGTCCCGTCCACGACCCGGACGCTGGGGATGGCTCCGCGATAGCGGTCGAAGTAGGAATCGAAGATGAGGGCCCTGAGCGGGGCCTCCGGCCGGCCTCGGGGCGGAGGAACCCGGGCCACGATCGCCTCGAGGAGGTCCGGGACGCCGGTCCCGTCCTTCGCCGACACCGACAGAATCTCCTCCCGCCGGGCACCGATGAGGTCCATGATTTCCCGGGCGCGGCGCTCAGGCTCGGCGCCCGGCAGGTCGATCTTGTTAAGGACCGGGATTATCTCCAGGCCCGCGTCGAGCGCGAGGAACAGGTTGGAGAGCGTCTGGGCCTGCACCCCTTGTGAGGCATCCACGACCAGAATCGCGCCCTCGCAGGCCGCGAGCGAGCGGGACACTTCGTAGGTGAAATCCACATGGCCAGGGGTATCGATCAGATTGAGCTCGTACTCCTGGCCGTCCCGCGCGGTATAGGACATGCGGACCGCGTTCAGCTTGATGGTGATGCCCCGCTCCCGCTCGAGGTCCATGGTGTCCAGGAGCTGCTCCCGCATCAACCGTTTCTCAACCGCGCCGGTGGCCTCGATCAACCGGTCGGCCAGCGTGCTCTTGCCGTGGTCGATGTGCGCGACGATGCAGAAATTGCGGATCCGGGCCTGACGCATGGTGGAATATAACGGTGGAGGGAGGCCGCCCTCCCACCCCACCGCCCTCCCGCCTTACCCTTCTTCGATGCGCCGGCCCCTCTCCCCCCACCTCGGCATGCTGGTCACCACGCTCATCTGGGGCGCCAACTTCAGCGTCGTGAAGCTCGCCCTCCGCGAGATCCCGCCAATTCCCCTGACCGGCATCCGGTTCGTGACCGGCTCGTTCCTGCTGGGGCTGACGCTCATCTGGCAGGGCCGTCTGCGCCGGCCGCCCGCCGGGCTGCTGCGCCCCCTCATTATCTATGGCCTCATCGGCAACACCGTGTACCAGTTGTGCTTCATCAACGGGCTCGCGCGGACCAGCGCGACCAACAGCGCACTGATCCTCGCGAGCCTTCCGACAATGGTGACCCTGTCGGCAGCTGCTCTGGGGCTCGAGCATCCGAGCCGCCGGCAGTTCTGGGGGGTCGTGCTCGCGACGACAGGCGTGGCCTTGGTGGTTCAGGGCCGAGCCCGTGCGGGCGCGGACGGCGGCCTCGTCGGCGACGGTCTGATGCTCGCGGCGACCTGCTGCTGGACGGCCTATTCGCTGGGGCTCCGAACCCTGTCTGGAAAGCTGCCGCCCCTCGAGCTGACGGCCTGGACGCTGTTCACGGGGACGCCGGGACTGGTGGTGGTCGCGCTGCCGGGCTTGCTGCGCCTGGAATGGGCGGCGGTTTCCCCAGCCGGCTGGGGGGCCGTGGCGTACTCCGCAATCCTCTCGCTTACGGCGGCGTACTTCCTCTGGAGTCGTTCGATCCGGCAGCTGGGGGCCGGGCCGACGGCGATCTACTCCTGCGCTGTTCCCCTGGTCGCCGCCGTGGTCGCGATTCTGCTCCTCGGCGAGCACCCCACCTGGCTCCACTTCGCGGGCGGTGCCCTCATCGTGAGCGGCGTACTACGCAGCCGGGGAGTCAGACTGCCGGCAGTCGAGTCCTAGGCGGGTGGTGCGGCACCGCCGGGCACTCGCCCCGCCAACGCCAGATGGGCAACCCGGATCAAGGCGATCGTGATGGTGCCTTAGGTGGCAGGCTTTGGCCCGACAATCCTGGCGTAACTCTCCGGGTTCCATTTCGGTCGCGCCGGCGCGTTGGCGACGTCCATGCCAAGGTAGAACAGCAGCTGAACAATGCGGGACTGCTTTTCCGCGTCGATCCTGTCGGGCGAGTCGCTCGCCTGATGATAGTCGGGGTGGGTGCCGTTGAAGAAGAACAGGATCGGAACGCCTTTGCGGGCGAAGTTGAAGTGGTCCGAGCGAAAATAGAAATTCTCCTCCGGCCAGCGGTCATCGATCGGCTCCATGTGAAGCTCCGGGTGAGCCGCGGCAACGCGGTTGAGCGTCGTTCCGAGATCGGAATGCTCCTTGCCGATGGCGACGATGCTATCCCGCCAGTTGCGCCCGACCATGTCGATATTCAGGTCGGCCACAATCTGGGACAGCGGCACGGTGGGATGCTCGGAGAAGTAGCGGCTGCCCCACAAGCCCTTCTCTTCGCCACTCACCGTCAGGAAAATCACCGAGCGTCTGGGGCGAACACCCTTGTGACTGAACGCCTCGGCCAGCTCCACGACGCTCACCGTGCCGGATCCGTCATCGTCGGCGCCGTTGCAGATGCTGTCCGCTCCGCGAGCCGGGCACTGGCCCCCCCCGGTGGTGCCGACGTGGTCCATATGGGCCGAGAAGATCACATACTCGTTTCTGAGCTTCGGGTCGCTTCCCTCCAGGATACCGATCGTGTTCGGCGCACTGGCGTCCTCCAGTAGCTGATCGTCGATCCCGAAGTCGATCATCAGGTCCGGGAGCTGCTTGGCCACGGGCTCCGTCGCGGCACGGATGTCATCGGGGTGAAGCCCCGCCTCGCGGAGCGCCTCGCCGATCGCCCGCTCATGGACCTCGACGACCGGGGCCGCCTCGTCGTCACCTGGAACCACAACCCGGACCATTGCCTGGCTGGCGACTCGCTGGGCGAACGTCGCGGAATCTCGGTTGGAGAGCAGAATGACTCCGGCGGCGCCGCCTTCCAGGAGGGCACCCGCCGTCTGCTGGACCACCGGTGCAAGGGGCTTGCGGTAGTCCATGACCAGGATCGCCGCCTTTCCCTTTACATCGAGCTGACTGACCTGCTGCGGGGAGTAGGCGCCTCCCACGAGGACGGCGGCGGCCTGCAGCTGGGCCGGCGGAGGGGAGCCGAACGCAAACCGGGCATCCCGGTCAAGGCTGGCTCGAAGGCGCTTGCCGTGAATGACGAAGTCGATATGGGAGGAGCTTGGGGAGATCCGGCGCCGGGAGATCGAATAGCGCTGAAGGAACGTCCCGTTCTCCCCCCCGGGCTTGAGGCCGAACCGGCGGAACTCCTCGGCGACGTAGCGAGCGGTCTTCTCCAGCCCCGGGCTCGGCGTGTCCCGACCCATCATCGAGTCGTCCGCGATGATGTTGATCCGGCGCTGAATGTCCCGTGCCGTAATCGTTCGGGCCACCGTACTTGGCGTGCTCGAGGTCTGGGCAGCGGCCGCGGTGAGCGGTCCGGAAACGGCAAGCACAGTCAGAATCAGTCCACGCATCTTCAACCCGGGTTGGGGTACCGGCTCGGGAACCAGGGAAAAATAGCGCCCGGCCGAAGCTTGCTACGGCCGGGCGCACGATGGAGTTTCGCGCTGTCAGTGAGGGCGCCGGCGAAGCTCGGGTTCCCCACCACCGCGTCGGGGCGCGTCCTGGCCGCGAGGCTCAGCCCGGCTCCGTTCCGGTGGTGGAGCCTGGCGGGCGGGCTCGCGGCTCGGCTCCGGACTGCGGCGCGTTGCAGGCGGTGACTCGCGCCGTGAGGGCCCGTCGGAACGCGCCCGATCGCCGCGCTCAGTCGAGCTCGGCGCCGGCTCCGCAGGCCGGGTATTGCTGGGACGGCTGCGAGGCGTGCCCCGGTCCGAGGACGGGGGTAGATCGCGGACCGTACCGTGAGTTCCGCCGTCGTCCGGGTTCACCCGGCGCCTCGGCTCGCCTCGGGGGTTGGAGGACTCGGGACGGCTTTCGGCTGTGGGCTGCCGCGGCGCCGCATCCCGACCCGCGTTGTCGCTGCTCCGCCCGCGGTCCCCAACATCCGCAGCGCGGCGACGTGGCGAGACAGGCGCTGGGATCACACCCCGGCCGCCGACGTCGGCGCTGGTCCGATCGCGCTCGCCGCCGGGTCGCTGGTAGCCGGGTCCGCTGCGGGGCCGCTCGGCCACCCGGGTGATGTAGTCGTTGCGCGGGTTGGCATCCTTGAACACATAACGGGGGCCGGGGCGGTAGGGGCGCACAAACACCCCGCCGCGGTGATACCGACGATACGGGTAGTAGTACCAGTCGTCGTAGATCACAATGCGGAACCGGGAGCAGTACGAATCGTACGGGTCCCAGTAGTGCCAGCTGGTGTAGCTGTGGCAGTCGTAGCAGACGAAACGAGGATAGTCGTAGTGGCGGTCGACGTCGTATTCCGCAACGTCGTAGTCGTAGTCATTCTCGCGGGCGATGCGCTCGGCGAAGTCGCTGAGAGCGACGTAGGGGTCGCCCCGCACCCGTCCATCCGAGATGGCCCGATAGTCCCAGTGGTCCCCCCGAACAATGTCGTCGTAATTGAACGGGTCCGAGGAAGCGATACCGAAGATGTAACCGACGCCGGGGTAGTCATCGATCCGGAAAGCCTCGTCCCGGTCCCGGCCCAGCACCTCGAACGTCTTGCCACCACGCGCCCAGTTGTCTTCCCACGGATCGATAGGAAAGAGGATACGCATCCGGCCATCGGTGTCGATGCGGAGGATGGTGACGTAAGCATCGCGGTCGCTCTTGAAATACACCCGCGCCCGGTCACCCTGCTGATACACGTCATCGCGGTCCAACCAGACGGTCATCCTGGGCCGGTCGGCGCTGGAGGCGCGAACCCACCGGGCGATGATTTCATCCGGGGCGGGGGCCGGGGTAGCCGTAGCGGGCGCAACAAGCGTCGCCAACGACAAGCTCAGTGCGGTGAACATGCGACCTCCAGAGACGACAAGCGTGGACACCCTCGGGTAAGCATGGCGTATGCCATGGGGGGTGTGTGCCGTAAGCCGATGGGAGTCAGTCGGTTATGCTACTGAGTGAGAGCTGAGAGCCGGACTCTTACGTCCTAAGCTCCGGACAGGAAGGTGTCGCGTTGACTTGGAGCCTGCCCTGCCGATACGTTGGGGCCCCGATGATGGCCGCCACAGCACCCCGCTTCGACCTGCTGGATCCCAGCGAGGCCTCCCGGCTGGCTGGGCTGGAGCTCCTGACCGAGGGGGTCGTCGAGGGCTTCCTCGCGGGTCTGCACCGCTCCCGGCGACGGGGGTTCTCGGTCGAATTCGCCGAGCACCGGATGTACCAGCCGGGCGACGAGCTTCGCTACGTGGACTGGAAACTGCTGGGGCGGAAGGATCGGCTCTATGTCAAGCAGTATGAGGAAGAGACCAACCTGCGGGCGATGCTGGTGGTCGATATCAGCCGATCAATGGCGTGGAGCGGTGATCCGGCGCGCGTGCTCAGCAAACTTGCGTATGTGCAGCGGCTGGCCGCCGCGCTGGCCCTGCTTCTGATTCGCCAGCGAGACGCGACCGGACTGATCGGGTTTGACGACGCGGTACGCACGGTGGTGCCGGCACGGGCCCGGACGGTGCACTGGCACCAGATGGTCACGACGCTGGCGGGATTGCGGCCGGGGAAGGGGACCGCGGCCGAGCCCGCGCTGCGACGGGTGGTGGATCTGCTCCGTCGTCGTGGCCTCGTGATCTTCATCTCCGACCTGCTGTTGGACCGGGAGCTGGCCCTGCGGGCGCTGAAATTCCTGCGACACCGCGGGCATCAGGTGACGGTTCTCCACATCATGGACCCCTCGGAGTGCGAGCTCACCGGGCCGGCCGAGGCCCGGTTCGAGGATCCGGAAACCGGCCAGGCGGTCACGCTCCGGCCCAAGGACTGGGCCGACGCGTATCGGGAGACAGTGTCCGGGGTCGTGAGCGGCTGGAGGCGCGCCTGTCGCAGCGCGGGCATGCAGTATCATCACATCACGACGGACACGCCCTTCGGGTTGGCGTTGCGGCGTGTGGTGGCCCGGCGGCCCGCGCTCGCGTGATCGGCTTCCTTCATCCATGGGTTCTCCTTGGGCTCCCGCTGGCGACGGTCCCGCTCATCCTGCATCTGATCCAGCGTCGCGACCCGCCAACCATCGAGTTCCCCGCGGCTCGGTATCTGATGCAGGTCACCGAGGAGCACCAGCGCCGGCTGCGACTCCGTCACTTGCTGTTGCTGCTCATCCGGACCTTGCTCCTGCTGGCCCTGGTCCTGGCGGCGGCGGCACCGTCGGCGCCGCTGCGCCAAGCCCTGAGCCACGCACCGAGCGCGCTGGTTATCGTGGTGGACGATTCACCGTCCAGCGGAGCGGTTCTCGCCGGAACACCACGCTTGACGGACCTGAAGGCGGTTGCCCGCCATATCCTTGAGCGGGCCAAACCGGCCGACGCGCTTTGGCTTCTCACCAGCGATGGGGTGGCCCGCCGCGGTGAATCGGCGGACCTGATCCGGGCGGTCGACAGCCTCGCCCCCTCCGCGCGGCGTCTTGATCTGGGCCAGGCAGTGACGCTGGCCGCGGAGGTGCTTGGCACGGACCGGCGGTCCGGTGCGATCGTCGTCCTGAGCGACATGCAGACAACCGCGCTCTCTCCCGCGGTGACCTCCGTCCCCATCGTCGTGGTGCGTCCCGACGGTCCTCCGCCGGCGAACAGCGGCATCGTTGGGCTCGATCCGGGTGCGCAGCCCTGGACGCCGGAAGGTGGCGCCGCAACCGTCGAGGTGGCCGGCGATTCGGGGGCCCCGGCACCGGTGTCGGTCGCGCTCGGGCCCCGGGCGGGTCGCCAAGGGCTGGTGGTGGCAGGTGGCGCGGCGACCTTCGCTCTTGGTGGTGCGATTCCGGGATGGTGGACCCTCCGCGCCACCAAGTCGCGTGACGAGCTGAACGCGGACGACGAGCGCGCGGTCCTGATCCGGATTGCCCCGGTGGCCCGCGCGTCGTGGAATCCGAAGGATCGCTATGTGGCCGCGGCCGCCGACGTGCTCGCGGCCAGCGGGCGTCTGGGTCGGGGCACGGACCTGACCGTCGGGCAGCTGGGCGCAGGGCCGTCTGTCGTGATGCCGCCCGATGACCCCGCGGCCCTGGGCGCACTCAACCGGGCGCTGGCCCGCCGTGGCGCGGCCTGGCAGTACGGGGCACTGGTCGCCCACCCGACAGTAAGCGACAGCAACGCCCTGGTGGGGCGAACCCAAGTCCTGCGCCGCTACGCGCTCGGCCCGCTCCGTCCCAGCGCGACGGAGGGTATCGCGGCCACCGCAGGCGGTGCTCCCTGGATCGTCCGGACCGGTGACCTCGTCCTCCTGGGGAGCCGCCTCGACCCGGCATGGACCACCCTGCCGGTGTCCGCCGGCTTCATGTCGTTCATGGATGCGGTGGTCAATCGTCTGGCCCGCGGGCGGGTTGACCTGCTGCAGGGCGCGCCGGGCGATGCCGTCCCGCTTCCCGATCAGGCGACCGAGGTTGTGCGGGAGGAGCATCGCTGGCAGGTGGAAGGCGGCGCCGGGTTCCGTGCACCCGCGCCGGGCATCTACTTCGTTCTCGCCGGACGCGATACCGTGGGGGGAGTCAGCATCAATCCCGATCCTCGTGAATCCTTGCTGCGTCCCGCGAGTGACGTGGCAATCACCAGCCTGTGGCGTGGGGCCAGAGTAGTCGGCTCCCGGGAGGCCCCCGGTGCCGCCTTTGCGGGGGCCGGACGCGCCAGCCTGCAGGGTCCCCTCCTCTGGCTTGCCCTGGCGCTTGGTCTGGGCGAGGTCGCCCTGGCCAGCGGGTTTCGTCGATCGGCATGACGCTCACGCTGGCGCTCGACGCGTTCGAGCGAACCGCATTGGCGTACGACCTTCGCTCCCGGCTGCCGCCCAGGGGTCGGAGCATGGGGGTGGCCGGCCTCCCAGGCTCCAGTGCCGCCGTCATGCTGGCATGGCTGGCCCGGACATTTCCGGAGCGGCTTTTCACCGTGGTGGCCACGACCCCCGCCGACGCCGAGCGGTGGCTCACCGATCTGCAGAACCTCACCGATCTGCCCATCGCGCTTTATCCCCAGCGGGAATCATTCGGCGAGGAAGAACCGCACTACGAAATCGCTGGTGAGCGGGTGGAGACCCTGGCGGCGTTGCTGCATGGCCAGTTGCGGGTGCTGGTCACGACGGCCCGCGCCAGCCAGGAACGAACACGTGTGGCGGGCGGGCTCCAGGCCAGCACGCTGCAGGTGGCGGTCGCGGGCTCAGCGGCCGGGCGCCTTGGCGAGATGGCGGCTGCGCTCCTGGACATGGGGTATGAGCGGGTCCCGACCGTGACCGAGGTGGCGCAGTACAGCGTGCGAGGCGGAATCATCGACGTGTACGGGTTCGGAATGGCGAGCCCGGCCCGGCTGGAGTGGTTGGGCGACGAGCTCGAGTCAATCCGCGCCTTCGACCTGACGACCCAGCGCTCCGGGGCCGCGATCGACCAGATCACCGTTCTTCCGGTCAGCCCCCGGGGCCCGCCTCCGACGGGTGAAGACGGAGCAGCGCCGCCGGGGCAGGCACCGGGGGACGCCCGTCAGTCGCTGCTCGATCTGCTCCCCTCCGATACGCTGATAATCGAAGACTCCCCCACGGCGAATGCCGAGGAGGTGGCGCGATCCTGGCGAGAGGCGGCGCACCATCTGGAAGTGGCGCGCCGTCTGGGGGAGGACGTGCCCGCCAGGGACGACCTGTTCGAGGAGCCGATGGCGTGGGAGGCCCGGCTCGCCGGATTCGCACGGATGGCCGTGCGCGGCGATGCCGCGGACCTGAACGCCGGCTTCTTCCCGCCCGAACCAGTGGAGCGCGATATCCGGCGTCTCAAGAGCCTCCTCGGGGGGGACGTACCCACCCTGATCCTCTGTGACAACGAGGGTCAGTTGGAGCGCCTCGACGAGCTGCTGAATGAGGGGGGCGGGCGGCTCAACGTGACTCTGGCGATCGGGGCGCTCGATGGCGGCTTCGTGATGCGGAGCCTCCGGGTGCTGACCGACCACGAAATCTTCCGGCGGGCCCGGCGGCTGCGGCGGGCCCGGCGTTATCGCCAGGCCGCGCCCTCAGCCGCGACGGGGCAACTGGCCGGCGGCGACTATGTGGTGCACCTCGATCACGGCATCGGGGTCTACCGCGGCATCGAGACGATCCAGGTCGGGGAGGCCACCCTGGAAGTCGCCGTGGTCGAATACCAGGGTGGCGACCGGCTCAATGTGCCCCTGTACCGCCTCGATCAGCTGGAGCGGTACCGCGCCGCTGGGGACGATGGCGACCAGCCGCCGCCAAGGCTGCACAAGCTCGGTGGAACCTCGTGGCAACGGGTGCGGGACAAGGCCCGGGAGGCGATCCGGAGCATGGCCGCGGAGTTGCTCGATCTCTATGCCCGGCGGAAGGTGAGCACGGGGTACGCGTTTCCGCCGGACACCCGGTGGCAGCGGGAGCTGGAGTCGGCCTTTCTCTACGAGGACACGCCGGATCAACGGAGGGCCACCGAGGCGGTGAAGCGGGCGATGGAGCAGCCTATCCCGATGGACCTGCTGCTGGTGGGAGACGTGGGATACGGCAAGACCGAGGTGGCCGTCCGCGCCGCGTTCAAGGCGGTGCAGGGGGGCAAGCAGGTCGCGGTGCTGGTGCCGACGACGATTCTGGCCGACCAGCACGCCCGTACCTTCGGTGAACGGCTGGCGGACTATCCCGTAAAGATCGAGGTGCTTTCCCGGTTCCGCACCGCCCGGGAGCAGAAGGCCGTGCTGGAACGGCTTGCCCGCGGGGAGATCGACGTCGTCATCGGAACCCATCGACTGCTCTCTCCCGACGTGCTGTTCAAGGATCTCGGGCTGCTGGTGGTGGACGAGGAGCACCGGTTCGGAGTCCGTCACAAGGAGCGACTGAAGGCGCTGCGGCTGTCGGTCGATGTGCTCACGCTGACCGCGACGCCCATCCCGCGGACCCTGCACCTGTCGCTGGCGGGACTCAGGGATCTGGTGCTGATCGAGACGCCGCCCAGGGACCGCTCGCCCATTCTCACCTTCGTGGAACCGTGGGACGACGCGTTGCTCGATGAGGCGTTTGCCAGGGAGCTGGACCGCGGCGGCCAGGTCTTCGTGGTGCACAACCGGATCGAGACGATCGAGACGATTGCGGCGCGCGTGCGGACCATCGCGTCCCGGGCGCGAGTGGCGGTCGGCCATGGCCAGATGGCGGCGGAGGAGCTGGAAGAGGTGATGCGCGGCTTCGTCTCCGGGGAGGTCGACATCCTCGTCTCCACGATGATCGTGGAGTCCGGGCTCGACGTGCCCAACGCCAACACCATGGTCGTGCACGATGCGCACCGGCTGGGCCTGGCCCAGCTGTACCAGCTGCGGGGCCGGGTAGGGCGGAGCCATCGCCGGGCATACTGCTACCTGGTGGTCCCGGACCTGATCGACCTGGAGGCGGAGGAGCGGCTCAAGGTCCTCGAGCATCACACCGACCTTGGGGCCGGCTACCGAATCGCGCTCAAGGACCTCGAGCTCCGGGGTGCGGGAAATCTCCTCGGAGCCGAGCAGTCGGGTCACGCGCAGGCGGTGGGGTTCGACCTGTACCTGCGGTGGCTGGAGGAGACGGTGACGGCCCTGCGGGGCCAGGCCGGGAAAGGGGATCGACCGGTTCCGCCGGAAGTGGTCCTGGACCGGCCGGCTCAGCTTCCGGATGCGTACGTGGCCTCCGATGACATCAAGCTGGATTTCTATCGCCGACTGGCGCGGGCGGTCACCCCTGGCGACATTCAAGCGCTTCGCGACGAGCTGCGCGAACGTTTCGGACCGCTACCGGAACCGGCCGAGACGCTGCTCCACCTGGCGCGGCTCCGGGTCGTGGGCGCCGATCTGGGCCTGCAGCACCTCCTGGTCCGCGGCGACGAGGCCCGGCTCACCTTCCGTGAGGGTGCGGTCCCCCGCTTTGCGGGGCTCTCCGCCGCGCTCGACCACGTGCAGCTGGCGGTGGAGGTCCGGCGAACGGTTCCCCTGGCGCTGCGGCTGGAGCGCCTCGGTGGCGAGGCGCTGGTTCCCGCCTTGGTGCGCGCCCTCGAAGCAGTGGCGGCAAGACAGAGCCCGTGACGCCAGCGGCGGAGCGGGGCATCAATTGAACGGGGAGTGGGCATGCGATGGCGTTGGCCGATGGTACTGACGGCAGCGGGATCGATCTTGGTCGGCTGCAAGGCGGTCCGGGACATGTTGAGCGCGCGGCCCCAGTTTGCGGCGGAGGCCCAGGGGCAGGAGCTCCCGGTCGAGCGGCTGGCGAAGATCATGACCTCCCTGAAAGGGGTGCCCCTTACCCGCGAGGCGGCGGAATTCCTGGCCAACATGTGGGTCGACTACGCGCTCTTTTCCCACGCGCTCGCCACCGGCCGCGATCTCACCGATTCGGCGACCGCCGCGCAGGTGCTCTGGCCGGAGCTGTCAGAAGCGCGGGGAACCATCTGGCACGACTCGCTGGTTTCGCACCGGGCATCCATCCGGCCGGAAATGGCCGACAGCGTCTATGCAGCGGACAGCATTCGAGTGCTGCAGCACATCCTCATTGCCGTGCCGGCACGGGCCACGCCCGAGGTCCGCGCGGCAGCCCACCGGCACGCGGACCAGCTCTACGCCCAGGTGAGGTCGGGGAAGAATTTTGCCCGGCTGGCAACCCAGTTCAGTGAAGACTCCGGCAGCAAGGCCGACAGCGGCTACCTGCCACCGGCTCCACGGGGCAAATGGGTCACGGCATTCGACAGTGCCGGATGGGCGCTGACTCCCGGCGCGACCACGGGGATCGTCGAGACGCCGTTTGGCTACCACATCATCCGTCGTCCGCCACCGGCGGAAGTGCGGGATCGGCTGTTGACCTTCGTCCAGAACGAGGTCGGTCAGAAGATCGACTCGGTATACCTGGACAGTCTGGGTCTGCAGAAGCGGCTCCGAGTTTCACCCCGTGCCCCCGCCCTGATGCGGGACGCGCTCACCGACGTGGATGGCCACCGGCATTCCACGGAGGTGCTGGCCACCTACGAGGGAGGTGCCCTGAGTGTTGGCGGTTTCCTCCGCTGGATGACGGCGCTTGGCCCGACGTGGGCGAAGGACCTGACGGGGCGGCCCGACAGCAGTGTCGCGCATTTTGCTCGACTCATCGCGCAGAATCAGCTGCTGCTCGAGCAGGCGGACTCGGCCGGGGTTGCCGTGTCCCGGGAACAGTGGATGCAAATGGTTGAGGGTTATCGGGCTCAGCTCGACACGATACGCAACTCGCTCGGGCTGAATGCCGCTGATATCAGCGACCCCGCCGCTTCGCCAAGCGACCGGGCCAGGGCGAGCGCCCTCAGGCTCGACAGCTTCTGGGATGGACTCGCCACGAGCCCCACCAAGCCTCGGCCGATTCCCGGGCTGCTCGCGGCCGTTCTGCGCGAGGGAGGCGGCTACCGGGTGATTCCGGCCGGGCTGGACCGGACCGTGGAAGTCGCCCGGGAACTCAAGCTCAGCGCCGATTCCGCAGCCTTGAAGAACCGCCCGTCCCACCCCGCTCCGCCCGCGGGGGGCGCAGGATCGCCGCCTCCACCACCGGCCGCCGGGGCGAAGTGAGCATGGGCGGCCGCGGCCTGTTCCTGACCCTCGCCTGGCTGGTGGTCGCCAGCTCGCCGCTTGCCGGCCAGGACGACTCCACCGGCGAGGCCATCAGCCAGCCGGGGTTCCGCTGCGACACGGCCGACGGCGTCGTCGATCGCGTGCTGGCGGTCGTCGGCGATGCGCCGATCCTGGCGTCGCAGGTCGAAGAAGAGATTTTCACCCAGCGGGCCCAGCAGGGCCAGCTGCCAAAAACGATCGAGGAGTTCCGCGGGCTGTGCCGGCAGGTAATCTCCGACCTGGTCGATGCCGAAGTCATGGTCCAGATGGCGCAGCGGGATACGTCTATCAAGGTGGCAGACCAGGAAGTCGCGGATGGAGTCGAGCAGCAGTTCCGCAATGTGCGGCAACGCTTCACGTCGGAGGTGGATTTCCGCCACGAGCTCAGCCGTTCCGGGTTTCAGACGGCGGAGGAGTTCCGCCGCTGGCTCACGGATTCGCAGCGCCGGGCCGCGCTGCGCAATCGGCTGGTGGAGAAGCTGCGGAACGATGGCAAGCTGAAGCCGATCCAACCCACCGAGAAGGAGATGCGGACCTACTTCGATCAGTACCAGGACCAGCTCCCCCAGCGCCCGGCGACGATCTCGTTCCGCAACATTGTGATCGCAGCGAAGCCCTCCGCCGGCGCCCGCGAGCGGGCCCTGGAACTGGCCGATTCGATCGCCCGCGAGCTTCGGAAGGGCGCCGATTTCGTGACGGCGGCCAAGCGATTCTCGCAGGATCCCGCGAGCCGGGAACAGGGAGGTGATCTGGGCTGGTTCCGTCGGGGCCAGATGGTGCCGGAGTTCGAGGGCGTGGCATTTCGCCTTAAGCCGGGTGTCATTTCGGATCCGGTGGAGTCGCCGTTCGGCTTCCACGTGATCCAGGTCCAGCGCATTCAGCCGGCGGAGATCCAGGCACGGCACATCCTGATCATGCCGGAGATCAGCCAGGCCAACGCGGACAGTGCCGCGGCGCTGGCCGCGCAGGTGGAGGAGGCACTCCGGCATGGCGCGTCCTATGACTCGCTGGCGCGACTGTACCAGGATCCGGGCGAGGAGCGCGAGGCAACGGACGTTCCCGTCACCCAGCTTCCCGAGGAATACAAGGACGGGATCGGCACAGCCGACAGCGGGACGGTGGTGCCGGCGTTCGCTATCCGGAAGGACATGGGCCTGCGACGTAAATACGTGGTGCTGGAGGTCATGGCCCGCCGCGCCGCGGGCACGATCCGTTACGAGGATGTGAAGGACCAGATTCGCAAACGGCTGAGCGACGACCTGTCGGTGCGGCGCTACCTGGACAGGCTCCGGAACGCGACCTACGTCGATTTGCGGATGTAACCGACGGGGAACGGGGAATGGGGAACAGGGAACGGGAAGAGCCAGGCCCGTTCCCTGGTTCCCCATTCCCCGTTCTCCCATTCCCCGTTCCCCGCAGTTCTCGCCTAGATTGCCTCCCATGACAGCTCGTCCCCGTCTCGCGGTCACTCTGGGGGATCCCCGGGGTATCGGCCCGGAAATCACCGCCCGAGCCCTGGAAGCCCCGCTGGACGCCGACATCATCGTGGTCGGCGCCGAGGACCAGGTCGCCGGTGTCCCGGCGGCGCGACGCATGAGTGTCGGGGTGTGGGGAGAAGGACCGGGAGAAAACGGCCCCTCGGACCGCGCCGGGCCGTCGCGCGCAGTGCGGGCGGGGCGCATCACTGGGGTCGCGGTCGAGACCGCGGCGCGCCTGGCGCTCCGGGGCGAAGTCGATGCCATCGTCACCGCACCTGCGAACAAGTACGCCCTCAACCTCGCGGGCTTCCGCTGGCCCGGCCACACCGAGTGGCTCGCGCATCTGGCCGGAGACATCGATGTGGCCATGATGCTGGCGGCGGACCAGCTCCGGGTCGTCCTGATCACGACTCACATTCCCTTGAGGACGGTGCCCCAGGTGCTCACCGCGGACCGGATCATTCGGACGGGGCGGGTGACGCGGGACGCGCTGACGGGCTGGTGGGGGATCCGGGAACCACGGATCGCGCTGTGCGCGCTCAATCCGCACGCCGGCGAGGCGGGGCTGTTCGGCGATGAGGAGGAGCGGGTACTGCGGCCGGCCGCGGCGGAGCTCGGGGCCAGCGGACCCTGGCCCGCTGATACGGTCTTCGTCCGCGCCATGCGAGGCGAGTTCGACGCGGTGCTCGCCCCATATCACGACGTCGGCATGACCGCGATCAAGGTGGCCGCGTTCGGCCGGGGTGTGAACGTGACCCTCGGACTGCCGTTTCCACGCACGTCACCCGACCACGGTACCGCATTCGACATCGCCGGGACCGGCCGGGCGGATCCGTCGAGTATGCGGCAGGCGCTGGAGCTCGCCGCGGAGCTGGCGGGGCGGACGATGGCCGCGCGGGAGGCCAGATCGGCAAGCGCGGGCTGACCGGTCGCGCCGGCCCGTCAGGGAAGGATGCCGAGGAGGCTGAGGAGCAGGATCAGGAGGACGAGGGCGGTGAGCCCCACGTAGACGCGATCCCGCTCCCGGGCAAAGGACACGAGGGAGACCGCCACCCGCAGCACCGGCGTCGCAATGAGGAGCAGGAGGCCGAACTGAATCAGGCCGCGGGGCCGGAGCGCCAGCGCGGCGCGGGCCACCCCGGTCACGCTGGTCAGGTCCTCCGGCTCCCCGCTGAAGCGGGAGTAGTCCGGATGGTCGCCGGCATGCCGCAACAGGTAGAACGCGCCGCCGGCCAGCACGAAGCCCGCTGCCAGGATTACCCCGATCCGGAGCAGCGACCCGAGGGTTCGCTGCACCGACGAGTCGGTATGTCGCGCGTCAGATGCGGCCGGTTGCGCCATTGTAGATCATCTCCAGGGCGAGCACCAGCACCACCACGCCGAACACCGCGCGGAGCAGTTGCGGTCTCGCGCGGGTCATCAGGACGACTCCGAGCGCCATGCCGGCGAGCACGCCCAGCATCACGGGCATCGCGATGCCGGGGTCGATATACCCGCGCTTGAGATATACGCCCGCGCTCGCTGCCGCCGTCACGCCGATCATGAAGTTGCTGGTCGTCGCGGAGACCTTGAAGGGCAGTCTCATCGCCTGATCCATCGCCACTACTTTCAGCGCGCCCGATCCGATCCCGAGCAGCCCGGAGAGCGCGCCGGCGATGGCCATCAGGCCGAAGCCGAGCCGCGGGCGCTGCACGTGATAGTGCCGGGCGCCGTCCGGTGTCGGGTAGCTCCCGTCAAGGCGAAGTCGCACCGCCAGCGGATCGGGGTCATGGGCGGGGTGCTCCGGATGGGGCCGGCTTGCGACCCACGCTGAATAGAGGAGCACCAGACCGAAGATGACTGCCAGGAAGGAGGTGGCAACCAGGCCCGCGAGAAAGGCGCCGATCACAGCGCCGGTCGTCGTGGCGATTTCCAGGAACATTCCCACCCGCATGTTGGTGTACCCTTCCTTCAGATAGACCGCCGCTGCCCCCGATGAGGTGGCGATTACCGAGACCAGCGAGGCGCCCACCGCGTAGCGGAAATCGATGCCGAAGCCGAGGGTGAGCAGCGGGACGATCACCACGCCGCCGCCCAGGCCGGTGAGGGCGCCGAGCAGCCCGGCGAAAAAGGCCCCAAGAGCGATAAGGAGGGAAAAGGAGAGGACCGTCATTCACGAGGGAGCGCGCCCGCGAGCCGCGCCATGAGGGCGAGATGGGCCTCGAGTTTCAGCTTCTGGCTGGCACGGTTGGCCACAAGCACCGCCCCAGCGGTGAGGATCGTCTCGCGCTCCGTCAGCCCGTTGGCCCGAAGGGTGTTTCCGGTGTCGACCAGGTCCACGATCCAGTCGGCCAGTCCGAGGAGCGGGGCAACCTCCACTGAACCGTCCACCACGATGATCTCGACCGAGCGGCCGGTCTCCGCAAAATGCCGCCAGGCGAGGTGGGGGTACTTGGTGGCGACCCGGGCGGTCCTTCCCCCGGGGAGATCGGGCCACGGCGCGGTTGCCGGACTGGCCACGACCAGCCGGCACGCGCCAAAGCCCAGCTCGAGGGGCTCCAGGACGTCCGCCTCGGTCTCCCGCAGCACGTCGGTGCCTGTGACCCCGAAGTCCGCTGCACCGGACTCTACATAGACCGCCACGTCGGCCGGCTTCACCACCAGGAACTCGATCGCGGGGTCGTTGGAGGGGATCAGCAGCCGCCGCCCCGGATCCGGATCGATGACGATCCCGGCCTTGCCGAAGCAGGAGATGGCCGGGTTGAGGAGCCGGCCCTTGGCGAGGGCGACGCGAATCATGCGGCGATGGCCTCGGCGATGGTGTCGAGGTCGACCGAGACGCCGACGGCGGGCATCGGCATCCCAAAGCGTCCCATTAGATCGTCATACCGGCCTCCGGCGCCGGCCGCCCGGCCGGCACCGGCGGTGAAGAGCTCGAACTGGATGCCGGTGTAATACTCGATCCCTCGAACCTCACCGAGGTCGTACACGACATGGGTGCGCTCAGTGGGGCTCAGGGATTCGTCGAGCCCGCAGAGATGCTCGAGCCCCGGCCGGCCGGCGGCTGGGGCGGTGCGCAGGGCGCGGTCGAGCGCCTCGCGCCGGCCGATAACGAAGGCGAGTTCGGCCAGCGCCCGGGCCTCCGCCGACCGTTGGGCCAGCGCGCGGCCGAGATTGCCGCGATCCTTGCGATCAATCCAGCGCCGCACCTCCGCGCGATCCTCCTCCGGCAGGGCGGAGAGTCCCGGGGCCAGCACGCCGACGTGACCCAGGTTGAGCTGGAAGTCCCGGAGACCCATCGTGCGCGCGAGCTCCAGCGTCAACCGTACGATCTCCACGTCGGCCGCCAGGTCGCCTTGGCCCAACAGCTCGGCGCCGGCCTGGAGGGTTTCCCGCGGCCGACCACCCCGCTCGGGCTCCTGGCGGAAGACCTTCCCGGAGTAACAGAGGCGGAGCGGACGCGGAGCGGTGCGGAGCGTCGTCGCGGCGACCCGCGCGATGCTGGCCGTGAAGTCATAGCGGAGCGCCAGAATGCGACCGTCGCGGTCGGTGAAACGGATCAGCCGGTCGGCCACCTCCGGTCCGCCGGCGCGGAGGAACACCTCCTCATACTCAAAGGTCGGCGGGAGCAGCTCCTGGTAGCTCGCGCGCTCGAGGACGTCGGCGGAGACGCGCTGAAGTCGCCGTCGGCCGAGGGCGGCCGGCCCGGTCAGATCGAGTGCGCCGGGCGGGATGGGAGCGATGTGCCGGGTCATGGGGGTGGGAACTTACAGCAGTCTGCTGTCAGCTGTCAGCTGTCGGCCGGGGGCTATCGGCTATCGGCCACTGGCTAACGGCCATCGGCCGTCAGCCTTTGGATCGGGCTGCTGGAGTCGCGGGGGCGGTGGCGCCGGCGCCCAGGAGATGCCGGACGGTCTTGACCCGGCGGCCGTCCATCTCGACGATCTCGAACGCGTCCTTCCCGACGGCGATGCGGTCGCCCGGCTTCGGCAGACGGCCCAGCTGGCCGAAAAGAAAGCCGCCGATGGTGGTGTATTCGGTGTCGTCGAGCTGGAGCTCGTGCTCGGCGTTGAAGTCGGAGATCGCCGTGCTGCCGTCGATGAGCGGCGCTCCCTCCGGAGAAGGCTTGGGGCGATCGAGGCGGTCGTATTCGTCGTAGATGTCGCCCACGATTTCCTCCAGCAGGTCCTCCATGGTGACCAGGCCGGCGGTTCCGCCATACTCGTCGAGGACGACCGCGAGATGGACCTTGAGCCGCTTCATGTCGGCGAGCACGTCCTCCACCTCCCGGGTTCCCGGGACGAACAGCGGCGGCCGCATGACGGCGCCGATCATGGCCCCGGGCTGCTGGCGCACGGCGGTCAGGATGTCCTTGGCGTGGACCACGCCGACGATGTCGTCGAGCGACTCGGTGAAGACGGGATAGCGGGAACGGCGGGCCTGGGCGACGATGTCCGCGGCGTTCTCCACCGTGAGATCGCGGTCCATCGCGACTATCTGGGTTCGGGGCGTCATGACCTCCTGGGCGGTCTTCTCGGAGAACTCGAACACGCCTTCCAGGAGCCGGGCGTCTTCCTTGCCGAGGGTGCCGCCCACTTCACTCTGCTCCACCAGCATCCGGATTTCCTCCGGCGAGTGCAGCCGTTCGTGAGTTCCCGGCACCTTCACCCGGAGGAGTCGCAATACCAGATTGGCCGAGTTGTTCAGGACCGCCGTGGGGCCGGCCATGAGCCAGGTGAAGGCCATCAGGGGTGCGACAACCCACAGGGCCACCCGCTCCGGGTGCACGATGGCCACGGCCTTGGGCACCTGCTCACCCAGCACGATATGAAGCACGCTGATGATGACGAAGGCGATCGTCACCGCGGCGGAATGGGTGGCGATCCCGCTGGCCACGGACGGCAGCCAGCTGAATACCGGCTCGACCAGGCGGGCAAGGGCCGGCTCACCGATCCACCCCAGCCCCAGTGAGGCGAGGGTAATGCCGATCTGGCTGGCGGAGATATACCGGTCGAGGGACTTCAGCGCCCGCAGCGCCAGGCCCGCCCGCCGGTCCCCGCGCTGTCCCAGTTCTTCGAGCCGGGTCCGCCGGGAGCCGACCAGCGCGAACTCCGCCGCCACGAAGAAGGCATTGAGGAAAACGAGCAGGACGACCGCCGCCAGTTTCCCGACGATATGACTACTTTCCGACGGTTCCATACGCCGTAAGACTAGCCTTCCCAATCGCTGCCCGCGAGGGCACCGCATGATCCGTCAGCTTGCCGTCCCGCCGTTCGAGCGGCTGGACCCGTTCCTGCCAAAACCGTCCGTGACCGACGCCGCCACCCGGGAGGGGGTGTCGCGGATCCTGGCCGACGTCGCGAGTCGCGGCGACGACGGGGTCCGCGAGTGGACCAGGCGGCTCGACGGCGTGGATCTGCCGCCCGCGGCGTGGGAGATACCCCGCACTGAATGGGCGGCAGCCCTGGAGCGGATCGGCCCGGAGCTCCGGGAGGCCCTGGAATCGGCGGCGACGCGGGTCCGGGAGTACCACCTGCGGCAGTGCGACGTCGGGTTCAGCCTCCTAGAAGAGGACGGTACCATCCTCGGCATGCGGGTGCGGCCGCTGGAACGGGTCGGGCTGTACGTCCCGGGGGGCAAGGCCGCCTACCCTTCGAGCGTCATCATGAACGCCGTCCCCGCGACCGTGGCGGGTGTGAATGAGATCATCGCGGTGACCCCGCCCGCCGGGATTACCGACCCGGTTCTGGCGGCCTGCCTGCTGGCGGGGGTGACCCAGATGTACCGGATCGGCGGGGCCCAGGCGGTGGGCGCCCTGGCATTCGGCACGGAAAGCATCCGGCGGGTGGACAAGATCGTGGGCCCGGGCAACAGATGGGTGGCCGAGGCCAAGCGACAGGTGGCCGGCCCGGTGGGGATCGACATGATCGCCGGCCCGACCGAGCTGGTGGTCATCGCGGACTCGACCGCGGTGGCGGAACGGGTCGCGGCCGACCTGATCGCCCAGGCGGAACACGACGAGGACGCCAGCGCCTGGCTGGTCACGACCGACCCTGGCCTGGCTGCGGCGCTGCCCGCGGCGCTCGAAACCCACCTGGCGAGGAACCCGCGGGAGGCGGTGGCCCGTGCCTCACTGGAACGCAACGGGCTAGTTGTCCTGGTGCCATCGCTGACGGAGGCCGCCACGGTCGCGAACCTCCGGGCACCCGAACACCTGGAAATCGTCACCCGGGACCCGGAGCAGGTCGCCGCCGAAGTCCGGCACGCCGGAGCCATCTTCCTCGGGGACAATTCTCCCGAGCCGGTGGGCGATTATCTGGCCGGTCCGAGTCACGTGCTGCCCACCGGGGGCACCGCGCGACACGCTTCGCCGCTCGGCGTGTACGACTTCATCCGGCGGACCAGCATCATCCACTACACCCGCGACCGGCTGGAAAACGACGCCGCGCGGATCATCGCGCTGGCGGAAGCCGAAGGGCTCTACGGGCACGCGGAGGCCGTCCGGGTGCGGGTTCCCGGCGCCTGATCCGATGGCCTCCCCCGCCTGCGTTCATATTGACCGCCGCTCCGGCGAGCCGCCACTGGGACGGCTGCGGGCGGTCTTCGGCCTGACGGTCGCGTTCATGGTGGTGGAAGCCGTAGGCGGTTGGGTGGCGGGCTCGCTCGCGCTCCTGGCCGACGCCGGCCACATGCTGACCGACGTGGGGGCGCTGGGGCTGACCCTGCTCACCGCGTGGATCGCCCGGCGCCCGGCCGACCAGACCAAGACCTACGGCTACGTCCGGTGGGAGATCCTCGCCGCCCTGGTAAACGGAGCCCTCCTGTTCGGGATTGCCGCGCTGGTGGTGATCGAGGCCATCAGGCGGATCGGCACGCCGGTACCGATCCGGGGGGGACTGTTTCTGGGCGTGGCGACGGCCGGGCTGCTGGTCAACGCGGCCGCTCTCGCGCTGCTCCATGGCGCCCATCGGGAGCACCTCAACACCCGGGCGGCCTATCTGCACATCCTGGGTGACCTGCTCGGCTCGGTGGGGGCGGTGACGGCCGCGATCATCGTCCTCCTGACCGGATGGACCCTCGCCGACCCGATCATTTCGATCGTGCTGTCGCTGCTGATCCTGGTGGGGGCCTGGCGCCTGGTGCGAGAAAGCACCGACGTATTGCTGGAGGCTGTCCCGGGCCACATCGCGCTGGAGGAGGTCGCGCGACAGATGCAGGGGGTCCCAGGTGTCGCCGCGGTGCACGACCTGCATGTGTGGACGGTTACCAGCGGAATGGTGGCGATGAGCGGCCACGCGATCGTGCCGGACCTGGCGGCCCATCCGCGGGTGCTGGAGGGAATCCGGGCGGCGTTGCAGGGGCTCGGGATCGGGCACGTCACGGTGCAGCTGGAGGCGGGGGAGGGGTGTGGGGAGGGGGCGGCACGCAGGAACGGCGGGAGCGCGGCATCGCCGGCGGGACGGCGGGACGGCGGAACGGCGGAGTAGCGAAATGGAGTTTTCCGGGGCATATCCTGAGTCCGAATGGTGGGGCGAATGGGACGAGCCATCGGCAACCTGCCGTAATGCAGCCTTACGAGCGATTCCTGGCCTGGCAGGTCTCACACGAGCTGGCCTTACGGGTGTACGAAATGACCGAGTGCTGGCCCAAGTCTGAGCGATACGAACTTACCGCGCAGGCACGCCGCTCGGCTTTCTCAGTGCCATGCAATGTGGTGGAGGGGTCTGCGAGAAGGGGAAGGAAGGAATTCCGTCGCTTCCTCGACATCAGTCTCGGCTCGCTCGCCGAACTCGGCTACACCCTGAGATTCGCCAGGGACCGAGGCCTGCTAAGAGACGACTGGTGGAAGGAGGTCGAGGCACTCCGAAACCGCGCCGGCCAGCTTCTCTGGCGCCTCTCGCAGACCTTAAGAGAGGAAACGGGATAGCTGGTCTTCCTCGACTTGCTGTCCCACGGTGGCCCCGTCCCGCCGTCCCGCCGTCCCGCCGTCCCGCCCGTCCGCCTGCCCGCCCGCCCGCCGTTTTCCCGCCCTTGCCCCCTCCTTCCACCCCGTCTATATATGCCGCGCGTAACCCGGGCTTGACCGTGTCCGCCAGTCCGCCGGTCCGCCGGTCCGCCCGAACTAGGACTTGAAGGCACCTTGGCTCAGAGCATCCGCAACATCGCCATCATTGCGCACGTCGACCACGGCAAGACGACGCTGGTGGATCAGATGCTGCGCCAGGCGGGAGCGTTCCGGGCCAATCAGCAGGTGGAGGAGCGGGTGATGGACTCCATCCCGCTGGAACGGGAGCGGGGGATCACCATCCTGGCCAAGAACACCGCGGTGTGGTGGGGCGATACCAAGATCAACATCGTGGACACTCCCGGCCATGCCGATTTCGGCGGCGAGGTGGAGCGGATTCTCCGGATGGTTGACGGGGTGCTCATCCTGGTGGACGCAGCCGAGGGTCCGATGCCGCAGACCCGGTTTGTGACGCGGAAGGCATTGGCGCTGGGGCACCAGCCTATCGTGGCCATCAACAAGATTGACCGCCAGGACGCGGAGCCGCTCCGGGTGCACGACGAGGTCCTGGGACTGTTCATCGACCTGGAAGCGAGCCACGCCCAGCTGGACGCGCCTTTCCTCTATACATCCGGCCGGGCGGGCACGGCGACGGCCGACCTGAAGCAGCCGGGACGTGATCTCACGCCGCTGTTTGCCGCGATCCTCGAGCATGTCCCGCCTCCGAAGGGTGACCCCGACGGTCCGTTCCAGATGCTGGTGTCGACCCTCGACTTCTCGACCTTCGTGGGCCGGATGGGGATCGGGCGGATCGAGCGGGGCCGGGTGCGGGTCGGGGACGAGGTGGCGCTGCTGCCGTTGGGCGAGCCGGGGCTGGTGACCGAGGGGATCCAGAAGGGCCGGATCACCAAGCTCATGACCTTCGACGGGCTCACCAAGGTGGAGACCGACGAGGCGTTCGCGGGAGACATCGTGGTGCTGGCGGGGCTCGAGGGGATCGAAATCGGGCGGACCATCACCGCGGTGGAGCACCCGGAGCGCCTGGCGGGCATCGCGGTGGAAGAGCCGACGATGTCGGTCGACTTCATCGTGAACAACAGCCCCTTCTGTGGGCGCGACGGGAAGTACGTCACCAGCCGCCAGGTGCGGGACCGGCTGTTCAAGGAACTGGAGCGCAACGTGGCCCTCAAGGTCGAGGACACCGACAGTCCCGATACCTGGCAGGTGTCGGGGCGGGGTGAGCTTCATCTGGGCATCCTCATGGAGACGATGCGACGGGAGGGCTTCGAGTTCCAGGTATCCCGGCCGCGGGTGATTACCAAGGTCGGTGCCGACGGGGAGCGGCTGGAGCCCTACGAGGAGCTGATGGTGGACGTGCCGGAGGACCATATCGGCACGGTGATCGAGAAGCTCGGTCCCCGGCGGGCGGAGCTGATCGAGATGAAGAATCCGGGGCAGGGGATGGTGCGGATGAGCTTCCGGATTCCCTCGCGCGGCCTGTTCGGATATCGGTCGGAGTTTCTCACTGACACCCGGGGCACCGGGACGCTGCATCATCGTTTCCTCGACTACGGTCCCTGGGCTGGCCCGCTGGCGGGCCGCAAGAACGGCGTCCTGGTGGCGGACCGCGTGGGGGTAGCGGTCGGGTTCGCGCTGTTCAACCTGCAGGAGCGGGCCCAGATGTTCATCTCGCCGGGCGCGGAAGTGTACGAGGGGATGATCTGCGGGGAGAATTCCCGGCCTGGCGACATGGACGTCAACGTATCGAAGGAGAAGAAGCTGACCAACATTCGGACGACGGCCTCGGACGAGAACATCGTGCTGGAGCCGCCGCGACACATCACGCTCGAATACGCGCTGGAGTACATCGAGGAGGACGAGCTGATCGAGGTGACGCCGAAGTCGATTCGCCTCCGCAAGCGCGCGCTGGCCCAGACGGAGCGGAAAAAGATGGCCCGGGCGGCCGCGCGCGCCGCGGACGCCTCCTGACCCGAATGCCGGACATCCGTTCACCCTTGCTGGAGGCAGTCATGTTGCCGTGGGAAGCGTCGCTCGGGACGCTCGAAGCGCGTCGCCGCAGGGACGACGACGACTTCGAAGATGACGAGGAAGCGTTCTCCTTCGATGACGAGGAGGAGGACGAGGATTTCGACGACGAGGAGGACTTCGACGAGGACGACGAGGACTTCGACGACGAGGACCTCGAGGAGGACCTGGAGGACGTCGAGTTCACCGAGGCGGACGAAGAAGAAGAGGGGCCCCGGCGGCGCTAGGGTTGCGCCCGGCAAGGCCGCTCGCTAACGTCCGCTCCCCGTGGCCCCGCGCCTCCCTGCGGCCGGGGCCATCCGGGCCTGTAGCTCAGGTGGTTAGAGCGCACGCCTGATAAGCGTGAGGTCGGTAGTTCAACTCTACCCAGGCCCATTTCCTCCTTGCCAGCGACGGTGCAACGACTTAGGTGTCGTTGCACCGTTCGGTTTTCGGGACGGTGCGGGGCTGACGCGCCCTTTTCGCGCCCCGGCAGGCCATTCGCTTCTCATGCGACCCTGCTGCTCGGGGCGGGCGTCCCGGTCCACGTCGTCTCGCAGCGCCTCGGGCACGCGAGCGCGAAGATGACTCTGGACGTCTAGGCCAACTACCTCCCCGATCAGCAAGAGGACGCGCTGGTGCGATACCGTACCTAGATAGGGGAATGAGGGGTGAGGAATGCCCCCTTGCGTTTTTTTTTGATGACGCGAGGGGGCCCGGCGCATAGTATCTTCTAAGGAGTTGCCGCAATGAGGAGATTCCCCTCCCCGGCCGGAGTCCAGATACGGTAGTCAGGCTCGGCTGCTGCTCCGCGGGCTGGATGAGAGGAGCGATGTCCGTTGCCGCGATGCCGGTCTTCTAGACCTTGAACAGGATGTGCCTCAGGAGAGAGGCCCAGATATAAAGGCCGAGCCCGAACACCGTGTGTGTCATCAGGCTCTTGAGTCTGGCCTTGTTGGGATGTGGTGTCTTCGAGGCGGCGATGCCGAGCCCGAACGACGGCTGCATGACGAGGAAGGGCACCAGCGTGCTGGCCACACCGAACGCCAGGGCGGGCAACAGAGTCGGTCGCTCAAGCCAGCTCCCCGACGCCAGGAAGACGAACACCAGGGCGAAGGCCGTGCCGATGAGGTAGTGAGCGGCCCACCCTACGGGGCACTCATGCGGTTTCTGCTGAGCGGCCGCGATGCTGCGATGCCGAATGGTTCCAGTCGGGATGTGGAGAAGCCAGCGCCCGAGCAGGCAGTAGTCGAGCGAAGGAATGCTGAAGCCACGCCTCAGGAACAGGGCCCAAAGGTCGATCAGGAGCGTTGCACCGAGTCCCACGAGAATCGCACCGATGATGTAGCGTGCTTCAACGCTCATTGGCTGCTTCCAGCATCGGAGCCAGGTGAAGGGCCGGAGGGGAAGCCGCCGCCGGAGGCGCCGTGGCGCAGGCGAGTGGCGGCGAGCGGTCCGAGCGCCGGTCACGCGCCACCGTCCTTCCGGCTCTGCCTCCGGTGGTGGCGTTCGGCCCAGGAAGTGAACGCCCACATCCCGACGATGATGATACCCAGGGTGAAAAGCGCCAGCAGGAACACGCCCAGCGGGCTCTCGGGCCCACCCAAGGCGTGGACGACGATGGCTCGCCACCTGACCCTTGCACCTCACACCTGAAACCCGCCCCCTGGCCCCTCATCCCGAGCACATCGTCCCCCGCTTGAAGAACCGCACCTCCTTTCTCCGTCAGGACAGGACCGTCCTTTCCTCACGGAGCGCACCATGTCCATCGGCCGCTGCTGCATCCTCCTCGGGTACATGATGCTTACTGCGGCGCTCGAGGGCGCGGCCCAGATTGCGCCGTATCCCGGGCCCGCCATGACGCGGGACGAGCTGGCCCCGGGTGTGTGGGCCTTCGTGTTCGACAATGCACTCGGCGACCAGGCCAATGTGGACGGCACTGCGGTCGTCATCATCGACCAGCCGGACGTCGTCGTGGTGGATACGCAGTGGACTCCGCGGACCGCGCGCCGGGTGCTGGCCGAGATCAGGAAGCTCACCCGGAACCCGGTGCGCTACGTGGTGACGACCCATTGGCACGGGGACCACTGGGTTGGGTAACCAGGCCTATCAGGAGGCGTTTCCGGGGGTGGAGTTCGTCGCCCACCCCAACGCCCTGGCCGATATGGAGGCCGAGGAGATTCCCTCGATCGTGCCCGCGGCCGACACCACCTTCCCGATCATGCTGCGCGATATCGAAGCGCGCTTCGCGAAGGGAATCCGCCGGGACGGCCAGCCGTACACGGGCGCCGACTCCGCCAACGTCGCCCGCCAGATCGCGGCGCTCCGCTGGGCATTGCGGCGTTGAAGGAGGTCCGGCCGGTCCTGCCCACCCTGCTGGTGGCCGATTCGCTCATCCTCCGGCGCGGCGAGCGCACCATCGCGATCCGCTACCTGGGCCGCGGCAATACCCGGGGCGATCTCACGGTCTGGCTACCGCGGGAGCAGGTACTGGTGACGGGCGATCTGCTGGTGAATCCCGTGCCGTATTCGTTCGGCTCCTACCTGGGCGAATGGGTGGCAACGCTGGGGAAGCTGCGGGCCCTGCCGGCCCGGGTGATCGTGCCGGGGCACGGCACCATCCAGCGCGACTGGAGCTATTTCGACCAGTTCGTCGAGCTCCTCAATGCCACGCGCCGCCAGGCCGCGGACGCGGTTCGGCAGGGACTCGACCTCGAGGCGACCCGTAAGGCCGTGGACCTCGCCGCCCTTCGCGAGCGGTTCGTCCAGGGGGATGTGCGGCGGGGGCGGGCGTTCGACGCGTTCTTCACGGCGCCGGCCGTCGAACGCGCCTGGCTGGAAGCGAGGGGGGAGCTGAACTGAGGTGCGGAGGGGGGCGCCGTTCCGGCTCGCCGGTCTCCGGCGTCCTGTCGCACCCCGACGTCATGAAACCCGTCGGCCGCGGCGTCGGCCACTTTCTCGGCGCCATGAGGATCTCGGCGTTCACCGATCCCGACGAGTTCAAAGCCCGGGTCGATGAGTGGATCCGCACTCGCGGGAACACCGTCGGCGGCGGAGCCACGCCGAGCTGTCGGAGCAGGATGGCCACTTGCCCCCGATGATAGGTGGAGTGATTGAGGGCATGGTGCAGCAGCTGCGCCAGGGTGTATTCCGAGTCGCCGATCTGGTGGCGCGTGCTCAGGCGCTCATCGGTCGTCGGCTCCAACCGCGTTAGGCGGGCATCTTATGAGCCGGTATCACGCCACGTTCAACTGAATGGCCTTTTCCATTATAAAGAGCGGCGTCCCGTGTAACGCGTGGGGACCATCCGCTATCCTGACAAAACCGAACCGCTCATAGAGTCGAATGGCACGATACAGAAAAGGCGTTGTGCTCAGGAACATTCGCCTGAAGCTGTGCCTTTGGGCGAAGCTTTCTACTTGTTCCAAGAGCATTTGTCCCAAGCCGTTTCCACGCGGCAGGGGTCGGAGCGCCATGCTCCGGATATACAGTGCTGCGTCTCTTGGTGCCGCGGCGACCGTGCCAACCACTTGCTCAGCATGCGATGCTACCCACACCGGTCCTTCGTTCCAGCGCTTCTCGATCTGCTCTGCGGTCGGAGTGGTAGCGGCAAAGGCTCCGGCCGTGTAAAGCGGCTCGTACTCGGCAAATGCTTCTCGGAGCACAAGGGCAATGACCGATGCCTCGTTGATGGTTGCGAGCCTGATTGTGGTTGGATCTTCGATCTGGTTCATCTCGGTTTCAACGGCCTTGTGATCCCGCCTGCGCTTTTCTCGATGCCCGCCCAACGACCCGCGAATGCTGCAGGGCGGCGGCGCGATCGGCAAGCCATGTCCGGGCACCATCCAGCTGTCTCAGCCCCCAGACTAACCGATGGCCGAGCCCTGTCAGCTTCATGCGGTAGTTAGGCTCCAGCTACATCAATGGGGCGTGGAAGGCAGCTGGACTTCTTCCTCCTCGAGTCGCGCGGGGTCCGCGAGTCGCGGCACCCCACCGAGCTGCCGAAGGACCTGATTCTGTGCCTCCCCCAGCTCGGCCATCTTTGCCCCGATATAGTCCGCATTATGCTCGAGACTGGCCAGCCGTTCGTCCAACACTCCCGGGTCAGGTAGCACGCTCTCCAAGTGGCGCAACTTGCGACGGGTCCGCCACCAGGCGATCGCGAACCCGACCGTGCCGATCGCACCGAGTTTGGCGGCGCCAAATAGCAGGCCAAGGGCAAACCCGCTGAGTTGTGGATCCATACGCGCCCCGCGTTCGAGAAGTGTAGAAACATACTCAAGGTGGCGCGAAGGGGGGCGAGGGCCTGGGGAGGAAGCGCGGTACCAGGACGGCACACAGGCCCAGGAGCTTGGGCCGAACCCCGCGGTAGTAATCCATCGGCGTGCGGGGCGAAGGTGCTGCGGTATCGAGCCCCTGCGCAGCGCGGCCTGACGCCGAGGCCGGCGGCGCCGCCTGCTCCCTCGAACTACCGGAAGGGCCGCGCTTTGCCAGCTCCAGACGCCGGTTAGGCGGCTTGGTTGCCGATGACTCGGTAGTGGAGGTAGACCATCCCGTTGCCAAAGCGACGTTCGTCCTGGAGGCTGAGACCCTGGCGGACACGGGCGGGAAAAGCCCTCGTGCCGTCCCCGACGATAATAGGTGAGACGAAGAAGTGGCACACATCCACAAGGCCGGCCTTGAAGGCCGCTGCGGCCAGGCTTGGGCCACCGATGCTGGTATCGTGGTCGGCAGCGGACTTCATGCTGTTAATGGCCTCAGGCTCAAAAGCTCGCTCAATTCGCGTCTTGGCTGTGGACACAGTCGAGAGCGACTTCGAGTAAACGACTTTGTCGGCGGCGCGCCACATCTCTGCGAAGTCTCGTATGAAGCCGGGGTCAGGGTCGGTCCCAAGGGTGTCCCACGCTCCCATGACTTCATACATCCGACGGCCGTACAGGTAGGTGCCGGTGCCGCGCTCGAGCTGGTTGAGGAAGGCATGGACCTCTTCGTCGGGCTCAGCCCAGTCGAACTTGCCGCTCCGATCAGCAATGTATCCGTCCAGCGACATGAGCATCGAGTAGATCAACCTCACCATTGGATCCTCGCCGGTACACTCAGGGTGGAGGAGGGCCAAGCCGCCTAACGTCCGCGCCATGAGCCGCAAAGCGCGGCTCGTGATGTAACCCTAAGCTACCCGTTGGGCCGCGCTTTGGCAGCTCCATGGCGCGGTTAGGCGGTGTGTGGCGCGCGGTGGGTCGTGACGTGGGAAGGCGGCACCGCTACCGACCGCGAGGCCGAAGCGCGGCCAGGCAGAATCGGCGGGCCACAATCGGCTAGCGCAGCTGACCCAGAACCACCGTGGTGGCGTCACCGCTTGGTCCGGATCAAGGAACCGATCACGGCGCCGACCACAGCCCCGGGAATTACGAAGACGGCGAAGAGGCCAAGGTTGTCCCCGGTGCACTGCGTGTCGGGATCGGCGTCGCTGCAATGGGTGGCTAGCAGGACCCCTACCACTGCCGCGCCGACAGCGCCACCAATGACCAATCCCGTGAGAGTATGCGACTTTGTTTCTGTGTCAGTGCCGGCCAAGGGGGGCGATGTCAGGTGAGCGGAGGCGGGCGTCGGGAGTGTTGGCACCCAGCTTGGGAGAGGGGCGCTGTGGGCCTGCGCAGCCACGGGCTCGCCCCCTAGGAGGAGGGTCAATAAGAGGATGCATGTAGCCCTCAGGGCGCTTGGCATGGAGGTGCTCCAGGAGCTGAGTGTCGAGCCTTGATGTGACGCCGCCTAACGTCCTGGCTCAGCTGCGGGCGCGTCAAATAAGAGGGCGCGGCGGAGCCGCGCGCAGTCCGCAGAGCGCCCGTGTGCTGCAGCGAACGTCAGGCTGCGGGCGCGAACAAGCAAGCGCGGGACGCGACGCTCCACACAACTGTCTCAATCGGGCACACAGTAATCTGCCTGCCGGCCCCGCGCCTCAGCTCTTGCCTTCGTTCGTCGCACCGAGGCTGAGCTGGCGTCCGTGCGCCAGCGCGTTCTCAACCTGGATTAGCCCGGACTCGCCGCTCCGCCGAATCATCTTGAGGAGCGTGTCCATGCTCGAGACCTCCTCGAGCTGCTCGCGCGCGAACCATTCGAGGAAGTCGTGTGCGACGTAGTCACGCTCGCTCGACGCGCGCTCGAGGAGCGCGTTGATCTGCTTCGTCACGGTGTATTCCCACTCGAGAGCGAGCGACACGACTTCTTCCGCCGAATTGAACTCGTGGCGTGGCGCCGGGATCCCAGGAATCGCCACCTGGCCGCCCGCATCGAGGATATAACGCACGAACTTCATGGCGTGTTCGCGCTCCTCGTCCGCCTGCTTGACGAAATGCTGCATCAGCACGGGGAGGCCGACATCATCGAAGTATGCGGCGATGTTCACATATTGCAGCGACGCGCCAAACTCGTGGCCGATCTGCTCGTTCATCTGGTCGGTCATGGCTTTGCTGATCAACATGAGCACCCCAGGGCGTCAGTGTGGGCGAAGGTGCGGCGCCAGCGCGGAAGCGGCGTTCAAGTCTGATGCGTCCGATTCGTCGGCGCAAGTTGTTGGCGCTAATCGTCTCCCCCGCTGACGGGCGGTAGAGGCCGTTGTCGCGCTGGGAGTCAGAGCGGGATTGTGGGCAACCCGATTCCTGGGGTGGTAGAGGAGTCTGTCGCAGCCTAACGACCGCGCCATGAGCTGCAAAGCGCGGCTCGTGATTTGTCCCTCAAGCTACCCGACGGGCCGCGCGGTGGCAGCTCCATGGCGCGGTTAGCTGGCGGCTACTTGACCGCCGGATGAACGACACAGCGATACCAAGGGATCTGGATCGGGGTGCAGCCCTCAAGCCGGCCGCCAAAAGGACGTGGGATGCCTGGGGTCAATCCGCCCGTGTCGAGCCGCCCAGCGGGGTCGAACAGGGCGACTTCGTCACCATCGTAGGCCCGCCCCTCTTGGAGAATGGCGAGGCGAAGCGGGGGGCCGGAATCAACCAGATATCGAAGGCTGCCGTGCCAACGCCATAACCCCGAAGTGCTATCTGTCGGGAGTTGGGCCACAAGGTGCTCGTAGGCGAGGCGATTGTGGGCCAGCCGCGCGCGGAATAATCGGGAGTCGCCATAGCGCGCCAACCACGGATGTATGGCAAACAGCAGTCCGCCTCCGAGGGCGAAGACGAACAGCGGGCGCATGGCGAGGAAGGTCGGGGGCACCCCAGGACGGACGGAAGCTTTCAGACCAGCCGCGACCAGGCCGAGCCCGAGGAGCACGTAAACCGGCCAGGCGAGAAGGGCAGGGTAGGCCCAGCCGCCGAGGATCGGGCGGAAGCCCAGGATTAGGATCGCCCCCAGGATCAGCCAAAGAATGAGGAGTAGTGGCATCGAGAGGGCTGATGGGAGGATTGCGCAACGCCCCGCCACCTAACGTCCCCGCATAAGCTGCAGGGCCGCGGCTTGATCGGCAAGCCTCGGCCCTGATGGGAAAGGCCGTCTCAGACCCAAGAAAACCGATGGCCGCGCCCTGCCAGCTTCATGTGATGGGATGGACTCCTCCTCCCAACGGCACCAACGTGCCAGTGCTACGCAGCGGCCCCACAGGGCCACCAACTGGAGGAGGAGCCCAATGACCAGTATGCAGATCGGCGTCGATCTCGCCAAGTCGGTCTTCGAGGTGGCCGTCTCCGCCGTCCTCGGGCGGGTCCACGAGCGCCGGCGCTTGTCCCGGGCCGCCCTCGGTCCCTTCTTCGCCCAGCGCCCGCCCGCCGAGGTGCTCCTGGAAGCCTGCGGCTCGGCCCATCACAGGGGGCCGTGAGCTGCAGCGCCTGGGCCACCGCGTCACGTTGCTCCATCCCCGCGACGTCGCTCGCTACCGGGACGGCAACAAGACCGATGGGGCCGGCCCTCATGGACTACGTGGGAGTCCGGCTAACGCCCGCGCATGACCTGCGGGGCGCGGCGCGCTCTGGGAAGTCTACGGTACGGGGACTGGTTGTGCCAGCTCTTAGAGAACAGCTGGCCGCGCCCCGGCTGGTCCATGCGCTGGTTAGGCCGCGAACGGAGCGTCCTTTGGCCGGCTAGCGGGGCCATGTGTCGATCCGGTTGTTCCGCAGCGGCGTCAGTCTCTTGAAACCGCGGGCGGCATTGAGACGGTTGGCCTGAGCGTCGCGCTTGTAGATATGCCTGAACAGCCCCTCCAACTCGATGATCTCCTCATCCCGCACGTTGTCCCAGACCGCGAATACGGAGAAGTGCGTCCAGAGGCGCTTCTTCCTCCTAAAGTGGGTCCGGAGCCGCCGACGGATACTGCTGCGATTTCCCGAGCGGGCCATACCCACGTAGACGACGTTGAAATGCTCGCGCCGACGCCCGTGGTGCTCGCGCTGGTAGAGGACGTAAATCCCGCGAAGACCGGCCGGCAGCTTGCCCAGGCGCTCCTGAGGCAGGTATTCCGCGCACCGTTTGATGAGACGCAGCGGGCTTTGGGGCATCTGGTTGACGGAAAGGAAAGGGCTGAGTGAGCGGCCTAACGTCCTCGCCATGAGCTGCAAAGCGCGGCTCGTGATCATTCCTTGAAGCTACCCGTTGGGCCGCGCTTTGGCAGCTCCATGGCGCGGTTAGGCGGCTGCCGGGGGGCCGTTCGGCGGTTGTTGGTGCCTGGCTCAGTTAGATGCCGTAGCGGACACTACCAGGAAGTAAGTGGCGACACCGACAGCGGCGACCCCCAAGAGCAATCCGATCGACTTCCCGCTGCTTGCCTGGCGCACCTCCAACTGGCGGAGGTCGGTTAATGACACCGCGACCGTGCTACCCCGAGAACTTCCCCTGACCCTGGCCGAGCCGTATAGGGAGTCGGCCAGGAGGTGGGGATGGGTAAGGACGAGGATCGTGCCATCGGGCTTGGTGACGCGAACGCGACCTGGAGGGTCGTCGCTAAACAACTGCCTCGGGGCGACCCCGGCCGGGCGCCAGCTCGTGCACCCGGCTAGATGGCCGCAAAGGGCCGCCACTGCCAAAGCGAGATGAACGGGCCCGAGCTGGCCGGTTGGCCTCATACCGCCTCCAAGGGGAGTAGTCGCCGCCCACGGCGGGCGCCCGCCTGATAGCAAGAGGGTCGGCCTAGAGAGCGGTTGGGCGTTTCTGCGACGAGACACTGAACGTACGTCACAGTACGACGCGCATCAACAATCCGGCAGCACGCGATAGCAACGGGCAAGCCGCCTAACGTTTCCGCATAAGCTGCGGGGCCGCGGCACGCTCGACAAGCCCCACCCCGGCACCGGCTGGC
>DATBLR010000001.1:0-76232 GCA_036555275.1 Gemmatimonadales bacterium
TGGGTGATAGCCCGGGCGCTGCACCGGGTCGACGTTCCGGTGTTCGTGGCGCCGGCCGGTGAGCAGGGTTCCCCACTCAACCGTCTGATGGCAGCGCTGGCCCAGTCGGAGGGGGTGCGGGTCGTCGAGCCCGATGGCCCCTGGCCCTCGGTGGGCATCGCGGTCGACGCCCTGCTTGGAACCGGGGCGCGCGGCGTGCTTCGTCCACCGATTGTCACGCTGGTGGAACGGCTGAACGATCTCTCCGTTCCCCTGGTGGCGGTCGACGGCCCGACCGGCCTCGATCTCGCGACCGGAACGACCCACGGCGCTGCGGTCCTGGCGCGGCTCTCCATCACCTTCGGCGGGTTCCGTCGCGGGCACCTGCTGGCGCGCGACGAGTGCGGTGACGTCGTGGTCGTGGACATCGGGCACCCGCCGCCCGATCCGGCCTGGCCCACCTTCGTCGCCGACGCCGACGCCGCCCGGGTGCAGGAGCGCTTCGGAGCGCGGGAACACAAAGGCACCCGGGGGCGGGTGACCGTGATCGGCGGCGCGCCGGGCATGAGCGGAGCCCTGCGGCTCGCGGCCCGCGCCAGCTTCGGCGCCGGTGCGGGGCTGGTGCACGGGGTGGCGCCGGCGGCCACGATCGAGGCCCTGATCACCGCTGAACCCGATCTGCAGACCCTGCCGCACGAGTTCACGGTTCCCCTCGCCCCGGGTCTTGCTGATCTCCTCGATCGGAGCGATGTCGTCGTGCTCGGCCCCGGGCTCGGGCGCGGTGAAGGGCGACTCGGGTTCATCACTGAGGTCGTCCGTCGGTCCCGAAACGCGGTCCTCGACGCGGATGCCCTCAATGCCTTCACGGGAAGCCAGGAGGGCCTCAGGGAGCTCTCTCAGGGCCGCATGATCGTGCTGACGCCGCATCTGGGCGAGTTCCGCCGGCTGTTCCCGGATCATGCCGACGGCGCCGAGTGCGATCCCTGGTCCGCCGCCGTCCGGGCCTCCGCCGACTCCGGCTGTACCGTCCTGCTCAAGGGAGTCCCAACCGTCGTGGCCAGCCCGGTGAGCCCGCCGCTGAGCATTGCTGCCGGCAACCCGGGACTCGCAACGGGAGGGAGCGGCGACGTCTTGAGTGGGCTGCTGGGCACCCTGCTGATTCAGCTTCAGCATCCTGCGGCCGCGGCGGCACTCGCGGCCCAGGCACTCGGACGCGCCGCCGATCTTGCCGCGCGACGGGTGACGGCCCGCGGGATGCGACCCATGGATGTCGTCGCGGCGCTTCCCGACCTCTGGCGCAGCTGGGAAGCGCTCCGTCTGGTCAGGACCCCCGCCCGCCCCCCCATACTCCTGGAGCTCGAGGCTCCCCAGCGGTGGTAGAGCCGAGGCGGGAAGAATGGAAAGGGCGGGAGGGAAAACCCGGCATGGGGCATGGGCTGTCCCTGTCACTCCTGCTTCTGACTGGCGCTGCTGCCGCTCCCGTCTTGGCTGCCCAGACTCGCGACTGGTCTCCGGAAGACCGGGCCGTGATCGGCGATTGCTCCCACATCCTGGCGGTGGCCGCTTCGCAGGATCAGGTCTTCGTGGCAACCGCATCCGCCCTCCTGGTGTGGGAGCCGCGGTCGCGGAGCTGGCGAGGGCCGTGGCAACCCCGCAATGCGGCCGCGCTGGGCGAGGTCATCGGCGCCCTCGCCGATCCGCTTGACGGGAGCGTCTGGCTGGTGCGGCGCGGCGGGTGGCTGCGCTTCGATCCCGCCATCCAGCTGTGGGATCAGGGCACCGTTCCAGGCGCCGTGCTGGACGCGGCGCTGGACGAGCGGGCCCCCGTTGCCGGGCTGTTCCTGCGCACCGCGGGGGGATGGTACACCGCCCAGCGCGGGGGTATCGCACTGCCGGGGGCTGCTCCAACCCGGCCGGTACGAGGAGCCACCACGGCAGATGCGGTGCGCGACAACCCGGCGATTCAGGCCAACAGCGCCTCGCTGCTCTCGCTCACGCGGCTCCGCAACGTGCGCTACACCGCTGCCGCGCGGGCGCAGGGCTTCACCGGGCGCGGCTGGTTCCTTGGCACCTCCGGGGCGGGAGTGCTGTTCTTCCCGGATGGCGCGGCGTTTCCCGAGCCATTGCTGTTTGGCCTCCCCGGCGATGCCGTGGACGCTGTGTTCGCGGGGACCGGCGGAGTATGGGCCGTCACCGAGCGGACTCCGATCGCGGACCCGGGGGTCAGTTACGTCGCCACGAATCTGGGGCAGTTTCAGTGGCTAATGGGCTCCGGCTCGACGGGACTGCCGTTCGCCCGGGCCCGGCGCATCGTGGGGCGCGAGTCCGATCTCTGGGTCGCTACCGACGGCGGCGTGATTCGCCTGACTCCACGGACTGAAGAAGTCTCCCGCTACGATGAGGGCCGCGGGCTGCCGGACCCGCGGGTGCTCGACCTGGCTCAACGTCGCGGCCGCATCGTGGCCGCGACCGTCCACGGCCTTGCCGACTACACCGACTCCACCGGATTCCGGCCGCTGGCGCCGGCCTTCACCGGTCTGGTCCAGGCGGTGGCTGTCGGGGGCGACACGGTATGGGTCGGGACCAGCCAGGGCCTCCTGGCGAGCCTGCCCGGAGAGGCCGATCTGCTCGAGCCCGACGCGCTTCGGGAGACCCCTGCCATGCGGGGTGCGGTGCTGGACCTGGTGTGGCGAGCGGACACGCTGGTCGCCCTCCTCGATGACCGGCTGATGTGGCGCGACCCCCGAACCGGCCGGTTTACGCTCGGCCCGCTCCTGGGAAGCGCACCCGGGCGCCTGCACACCGTGGTGAATGGGCGCTCCGGACTGTACGTTGCCGGAGACCGCGGCGTCGGTGCGGCCGGTCTCGCCACCTCGCTTCGCCGCGTCTTCACCACGCCGGGCGACCTTCCGGGTCAGGTCACCGACCTCGCGGTGGACGACGACTACCTGTGGGTGGCGACGCTCCGGGGACTGGTACGGTTTCGGCTGGATCTCTTCGGATCATGAGCGATCTCGCCCTGGGACCGGGCCGGGAGTTCGATCGCATCCGCGGCATTCTCAAGCGACTGGGCCCCGCGGCGCGCGATATCGGCGATGACTGCGCCATCATCCCGGAGGGCGGGGGACGCCTGGTCGTGAGCGTGGATCTTTCGATCGAGGATGTACACTTCCGGCGCGAGTGGCTCTCGTTGGAGGAGATCGGCTGGCGTGCGGCGGCCGCATCGCTCTCGGACCTTGCGGCGGAGGGTGCCGAGCCGGTGGGGCTGCTGGCGAGTGTCGGGCTTCCCCGCCAGGCCGGCGACGAGGAGCTGCTGGAGCTCATGACGGGCATCGGAGCGGCCGCGCGGTCAGTCGGCGGAGCCGTGTTAGGCGGCGATCTGAGTGCGAGTCGCTGCTGGCTGGTGGACATCGCGGTCATCGGCCGCGCGGAGCATCCGGTTACCCGGGCGGGGGCCGCCCCGGGCGACGGCGTCTGGGTCACCGGCACCCTGGGTGTGGCCCGCGCCGCCCTGCAGGTCTGGGAAGGCGGTGGCACTCCCCTGCAGGAGGCGCGCGAGGCATTCGCTCGCCCGGCGCCGCGAATTGCCGCGGGCAGGGCCCTGGCGCGTGCCGGTGCGCGGGCCATGATCGACCTGAGCGACGGTCTCGCCGGGGATGCGGGACACCTCGCGGCGGCCTCCGGTGTCAGTCTGGAAATCGATCTCGGACTCCTTCCGCTTGCCCCATCCGTCACCAGCGCCGCCGCGGCGGCCGGAATACCCGCCGCCGAGTTCGCCGCACTCGGCGGTGAGGACTATGAGCTGCTGGCGGCCCTGCCGCCGGCGTTCGCCGAGGAGGCCCGGGCCCGCTTCACTCGCGAGACCGGCGTGGCGCTCACCCGGATCGGAACCGCGGTCGCCGGCTCGGGCACCCGCCTGCTGCTCAACGGCCAGCCGCGGCGGCTCTCGGGCTACGACCATTTTGCATGATCGCGGTTCTGCGGTACGTCCTCAGCATGTTCTGCTGCACGCTGTACCACTCCGCCCGGGTGGTGCTGGCGGCGGGGCGGGGGGAACGCTATCGGCCCGGGGGCGCCTTCGATCGCATTCCTTGGGAATACGCCCAGCAGCTGCTTCATCTCAACCGTATCACCGCCGAAGCACGGGGTCTGGAGCAGGTCACGGGCCTGGGCCCCTGCGTCTATGTGGCCAACCACCAGTCGTGGTTCGACATCCTGGCGGCGGTCGCGGTGCTTCCCGGGTCGCTTCGGTTCATCGCGAAAAAGGAGCTGGGCCGGGTGCCGTTGTTCGGCCGGGCTCTGCGGACCGCGGGGCACATCGAGATCGACCGGCGCAATCTCGGCGATGCGGTGAGCGCCTACCGGAACGCGGCCCAATCAATTCGCGGCGGTCTTTCCGCAGTTGTCTTCGCCGAGGGGACGCGCAGCCTCGACGGACGGCTGGCGCCGTTCAAGAAGGGCCCCTTCGTGCTCGCCATCGTTGCCCAGGTGCCGATCGTCCCGGTGTATATCGAGGGCGGTCGCCAAGTCCTGCCCAAGGGCAGCATCCGGCCGCGCCCCGGGCCGCTGGTGCTGCACCTGGGGGCTCCCATTCCCACGACTGGACTCAGCTACGAAGATCGGGACCAGCTCTCCGCCCGGGTCCGCGCAGCGATCGTGGCGCTGGGTGCACGCGAGTAGCTCGGCGCGGGGCCGGCCGAACCCCCGTTCCCGTTCCCCGTTCCCCATTCTCCGTTTACGTTCCCCTGACCATTCCCTGATCCCAGGCCTCATGTCCACCATCATCGAAGTGCATGGTCGCGAGATCATCGACAGCCGTGGCAATCCCACAGTCGAAGCAGAAGTCGTCCTGTCCAGTGGGGCGACCGGACGGGCCGCCGTACCCAGCGGTGCGTCCACCGGAGAGCATGAGGCGGTCGAGCTCCGTGACGGCGATGCCAAGCGCTATGGCGGCAAGGGGGTGCTGGAGGCTGTGCGTAACGTCAACGAGGTGATCGGCCCACGGCTCGAGGGCATGGCCGCGGAAGACCAGGTCGCCATCGATCAGGAAATGCTGGATGTGGACGGCACGCCCAACAAGAGCCATTTGGGTGCCAACGCCATCCTCGCCGTCTCGATGGCCGTGGCCCGGGCCGCGGCCCAGGATTCCGGCCTGCCGCTGTACCGCTACCTCGGCGGGCCGCTGGCTCGGGTGCTTCCCGTGCCCATGATGAACATCCTCAATGGCGGGGCCCACGCCTCGAACAATGTGGATGCGCAGGAGTTCATGGTGGTACCGATCGGGGCGGAGAGCTTTCCGGAAGGCCTCCGGATGGGGGTCGAGGTCTTCCACGCCCTCAAGAGGGTGCTCACCCGAATGAAGCTCTCGACCGCGGTCGGTGATGAGGGTGGATTCGCGCCCATGCTGCCCTCCAACGAGGCCGCGCTCGACGTCGTGATGGAGGCGATCCAGACGGCGGGGTATGAGCCTGGCCGCGACCTGGCAATCGCGCTGGACCCGGCGGCATCGGAGTTCTACCAGGACGGTGAATACGTGTTCAAGAAGGGCGATGGCAGTCGCCGCCCCGCCTCGGGAATGGTCGACCTGTACACCGCGTGGGTCGATCGCTATCCCATCGTCTCGATCGAGGACGGGCTGGCCGAAGACGACTGGGAAGGCTGGCGCCTGCTCACCGACCGGCTGGGTGAGCGCTGCCAGCTGGTCGGGGACGACCTCTTCGTCACCAACGTGGACCGGCTGAGTCGCGGCATCGAGCAGCGAGTCGGCAACGCGGTGCTGGTAAAGGTCAATCAGATCGGTACGCTGACCGAAACCCTCGAGTGCATCGAGATGGCGAAGACCGCGGGGTACGGGGCCGTGATCTCCCACCGCTCCGGCGAAACCGAGGACACCTTCATCGCCGATCTGGCGGTCGCAACGGGGGTCGGACAGATCAAGACCGGGAGCGCCAGTCGGACCGACCGCATCGCGAAGTACAATCAGCTGCTCCGCATCGCCGAGGAGCTGGGCGAGATCGCCCAGTATCCCGGCCGGGACCTGTACGCGTTGTGAGCCGAGCCCGGCTGCTGACGATCGTGGTGCTGACTGGAGCGGCTCTCTTCGGCGCCTTCGGCGGCGAATACGGCACCTTCGACTGGCTCAATCTCCGTCGCCAGGAGCGGGAAGAGCAGGCCGCGATTGAACGGCTCACCGTTGAGGTGGACTCTCTCAAGCGTTTCAGCCGGCAACTGCAGACCGATCGGCACCTGCTGGAGCGGCTGGCGCGGGAGAATCTGGGCATGATCCGGCCGGGCGAATTCCTGTATCGGATCGAGTCCGACAGCCTTGACGATCAATAGGTTAGACCGATAGGATTGTCGCCCTGCGGCTGGGTAGCTCAGGTGGTTAGAGCACGGCACTCATAATGCCGGGGTCGGCGGTTCGAATCCGCCCCCAGCTATCGGCGAATCCCCGCAACCCCTTGGAGTTGCGGGGTTTTTCATTACCGCGATTCCTCGCACTCCCACCTGCCACACCACGCCGGCAACCGCCGGGCCGAGCAACTGCTGAAGGCCCGGCCCTTTTGTCAGCGTGGATTGAGCCTCCGCAGCCCGATCCGTGTCTCTGCGGTCCCCATTCAGGCCAGGAGCCGAGGTGGCATCGTTAGGCTCTCCGAGTCGTGAGGCCGACGCCACACGCGGCTGCACGGATGCGTCACCTGCTGAGTGTGCGCTACAGCCTTGACCAACCATGCGTCAAGGCCTATCGTCGCGCCCATCCCAGACCAGCGCCTTCGCGTGGTTCGGCTCCGCCGGAGTATCCGCGACGGCCGACACGACGTCGTCGCCGCCTTCCCTATCCTTCCGCAGGGGTTGTCTCCATTCACCGCCGGCTCGGTCCGGCACGAGGTGCTTATGCGCGCTGATCCCGCACCATCGTCACGTTACCTTCGGTACTGCCCGCTCCCGATCCCTCTGCTGGCCGGCGCCGCGGCACTGATGCTGGCCGGCTGCCAGGGCGACGCGCCCACTGCCGACGGGACCAGCGACGGCAGTGGCCTTCCGGTTCGCCCCATTTCGCTCGCACCCGCGGCCTTCACTGCCGGACAGCTGTCCACCCACCGGCTGGTTCGTACCTTCGGGACCATCGCGACCAGAACTTCAGTGCGACCTAGCTCGGCATTCGGTGATCCCGTCAACAACTCGCCCTTCGATCTCACCTACGTCGGCGGGCCGGTGGTCACGAGCGCAAGAAACTGGAACGTGTACGTCAACTGTGATGGGGGACCAGCGAGCTGCTGGGGGACCGGCCACCTCACCCCCGCCACCTTCCTGCGAGACCTGAACCGGAGTCCCTTCATCAGGATCGCCAACCAGTACCTCGGGACCGAAGCCGCCGGACAGTTCCGGGTCAGTGAGCTGGGTATCAGTCCCGTGCCGTTTGCTGCCTTCTCGATCACGAACACCACGCCGACGGCTACCATCGATGATATTTTCGCCATCCTCTTCTCGGCAGCAGCGGCCACCGGCGCCACGGGCTACACGAACATGTATCACGTGTTCCTGCCCCAGGGCACCGATATGTGCATCGATGTGGGGCTCTGCTACTCGCCCGACGACTTCCTGAGCTGGGTGTTCTGTGCCTTCCATGGCAGCGTGGATCTGCCCGACCCGGCCGATCCCAGCAATCCCGCACTCTCGATCCATGTGCTCTTCTCGGTCGAGCCGTACCAGGCGGTGGGCGGCTGTTCCCTGCCGAGCCAGGCCCCGAACGGAGTCATCGACGCCACGGCATCCACCCTCTCTCACGAATTCTTCGAGACGATTACCGATCCTGACCTCAACGCATGGTTCAACTTCCTGACCGGAGAGGAAGTGGCTGACCTCTGTTCCGCGTTCGCCTCCAACGAGCGCATGAACAACCACTTCTACTCCATCCAGACGGAGTACTCGAACAAGACCCACTTGTGCACCAACCGGCTGTAGGCCTGTTGCGCAGGCCGCCCGTCGGCGACGCGGGCCCGGCAAGGAACTCGGTTCCACCGTCCAGGACCCAACGCCCCTCCGACCGGGGGGGCGTTGTGCTGTGCGGCTGTACACCCCTCCCATGCCAGTTCCGGTTTCTCCCCTGATCCTGCTATCTATAGTTGGACCTGGATCCGGCCCCCACCATCGAGGTTGCCGGTGATGATCGACCTTTGCTGACCGGCCGCCGCTCCCGATCCTCCGATTAGGACCAGCTCGGCCGCAGCCCCGTGCATCGCAGGTTCCACCGGCATTTGTTCGTCCTCGATTCATGGGCGCTTCATTGCCCAGGCCCCAGGCTATCCATACTGATTCGAGGAGGCTTCGATGCGTAGCGGATGGCTCGTCACGATCGGCACTCTGGCCGTCGCGGGAACGCTCACTGCCCAGGAGGAACGTCCGCCCGCAGCCGTGACGGTGGAGCAGGCACGGCAGGGGCTCGATCTCTACCACGGCAAGGGTGCCTGCGCGATCTGCCACGGCGAGTTCGGCCTCGGCACGCCGGACGGTCCGGAGCTCGTGCGCGGGCGCTGGAAACTCGGCAACGGCAGCTACGATTGGCTGGTGCACATCAGTCGGCATGCCGGATGGGGCGCGAGGACCCGAGAGGGCGAGCCGCAACCGATGCGGGGTCCCACCGTGCTCGACTCCGCCGAGGTCGCCGCTGTCGCCGTCTACGTCTGGACGATCAGCCGAGGGCGCGCCGGGTCCTAGACTCGATCGTCCCCGGAGGGCCGTTCGGGCACGGTGGAGCGGAGCGGGCACCACGCCTCTGCTTCCCGCCGGTCTGCGCTGCTCGTATTTTGCAGGTGACGCGCAGGCCAAAGAGCGTATGCCAGGACTTCCGTTCTACTATCGCCTCACCGAGGGGATCCGGATCACCGTCCGCCCGGTGTACCTGCCGGAACGGTCCAATCCGATTCGGCATCACTACGTGTTTGCCTACTTCGTTCGCATCGAGAACGTCGGGGCCGCGACTGCGCAGCTACGCTCCCGCCGCTGGCGGATCCACGATTCGATCGGCGAAGAGACGGTGGTGGAGGGGGAAGGCGTCGTCGGTGAGCAGCCGACGCTTGCCCGGGGGCAGGTGCACGAATACCAGAGCTTCTGCGTCCTCAAGTCCCCTTCGGGTCACATGGAAGGAGAGTACTTCTTCCTGCGTGAAGATGGCGGCACCTTCGCGGCGGAGGTCCCGCGCTTCCAGCTGGAGGCCAGCCAGTCCGCCGAACCGCTTCACTAGCATGCGACTGGTCGACCGGTTCGTGACGCGCTTGGCGGCCCTCCGGCCCGGGACGGGTCCGCTGCTGGTGGCGGTGTCCGGCGGGCTGGACTCGGTGGTCCTGCTCGACTTGCTGGTTCGCACCCGGGCCAGGCACGGATTGACCCTGATCGTGGCTCACGTCGATCACGGCATTCACCCGGAGAGCGCCGAGGTGGCACGGCAGGTCGAATCGCTGGCCGCCGCGTTGGGGGTTTCCTGTGTCGTTGGCCGGCTGCGTCTGGGACCGGTGGTGAGCGAGACCAGGGCGCGCACCGCCCGCTATCGCTGGCTCCGGGAGACCCGGCGCCGACTCGGCGCCCGATGGATTGTGACCGCCCACCAGGCCGATGACCAGCGGGAGACCGTTCTGATGCGCCTGCTCCGGGGGTCAGGCCCGGCCGGCCTGGCCGGGATCCGGCCGCGTGACCGGGGCGTCCTGCGGCCACTGTTGCCGTTCTCCCGGCAGAGCCTCGCCCGGTACGCCCGGGGCAGGGGACTGCGCTGGTGGGAGGACCCCGCCAACGGTGATCCGCGACATCTGCGCTCCTGGATCCGGACCGCACTCCTGCCGGCCGTCGAGACTCGGCTGCCGGATGTTGGCCGCAAGCTGAACCAGACCCGCCGCCACGCCCGCCAGGCCTGCCGCAGCTGGGACTCGGCCCTTCGGAGCTGGCCCGGACTGGATGTCACTGTCGGCCGCTTCGAGACCTCGCTGTCCTGGCCGGCTCTTCAGGAGCTCCCGGCCGACCTTGCCGCCGCTCTGGTCGAGGCGCTCATCCGAGCCGCCCACGGTCCAGTCTCCCCGACGCGGATCCGGCGGGCGCTCAACGCGCTCCGCGGAGGGCAGAGCGGCGCGAGGGCTGACCTGGGCCGGGGCTGGTCTATCACGCTGGCGTTCGGGCGCCTTCGAGCCGAGCCGCCGAGCCGCCGAGTCGCCGAGCCGCCCAGAACCATCGAGCACCTCACCGGCGAGGCGAGCTGGGGCCCCTGGAAAGTCCGCTGGGCCACGGAACCGGCACCCGCCCGCCAGCAGCGCGACGGTCGCACTGCCTGGTTCATCCCCGGCATGCTCGCCGTTCGCGGCTGGCGTCGTGGAGACCGGCTGGCGCCGCTTGGGGGGCGGGGGCACCGTCTCGCGGTACGCTGCTTTCAGGACGCGCGGGTACCTCTAAGCCAGCGCCGCTCCTGGCCGATGATCGAGGCAGAAGGCCGTTTGGCGTGGATCCCCGGGGTGTGTCGTTCGGGCCGGTTGCTGCCGACTGCCGGGTCGCCCGCGCTGCGGATCGATGTCGAGCGCCGTGGTTGAGCCGCGCGCCGGCCACCGTGCGCTCAGGTCGGTCGTGTTCGACGCGGCCACGATCGCGACGCGAGTCAGGGAGCTGGGGCTTGAAGTCACCAGGGCCTACCCCGACGGAGAGTTACTTCTGATCGGGTTGTTGAAGGGGGGCTTTGTCTTTCTCGCCGACCTGTGCAGGGCCATCGAGCGGCCGCTCCAGGTGGACTTCCTGCTGGCCAGCTCGTACGGCGCGGGCACCGCCTCCAGCGGGGAGGTGCGACTGCTCTACGAGCCGGCCGCGCCCCTGGCCGGCAAGCATATCCTGCTGGTTGAGGATATTATTGATAGCGGCCGAACCTTGGCCTCCCTGATGGATCGGTTGCGGTCTCGGGGGCCCAGGAGCCTGGCGATCTGCGCGCTGCTGGACAAACGGATCGCACCCCCGCTGCCGGATGTACGGTTCGTGGGGTTTCCGGCACCGCCGGCGTTCCTGGTTGGTTACGGTCTGGATCACGCGGAGGACTTCCGGCACCTCCCGTATATCGCGGAACTGGATTGAATGGCTGAACGTTTGCCCCCGCAGTCGCCCCGCCCGGACTGGCGGAGCCTGAGCAAGAACCTCGCCCTCTGGCTGCTGGTCGCGCTGGTGGCGATGGCCTTGTTCCAGCTGATGAACAGTCAGCGGAACGCGGTGCAGGAATTCACCTACACGTCCTTCAAGCAGCAGCTCGCCACCGGCAACGTGAAATCCGTCACGGTCTACGACGGCAAACAGCTGGAAGGTGAGTTCGTCAACCCGGTCACCCAGGAGGGTCACAAGGCCCGAGCCTTCGTGGTGCTCCTCCCCATCAAAGACAGCGAGCTGCTGCTTGGCGACCTGGAGCGGGCCAACGTTCAGGTGTCCGCCAAGGAGCCCAAGATCGGGGTGGCGAACTTCCTGCTTGCGGCGCTGCCGTGGATCGTGATCATCGGGCTTTGGGTGTTCCTGCTCCGTCAATTGCAGGCCGGGGGCAGCCGGGCGTTCAGCTTCGGCAAGAGCAAGGCCAAGCTGCTGTCGGGGGATACGCCGAAGCTGACCTTCGCCGACGTGGCCGGCGCGGACGAGGCCAAGGTCGAGTTGCAGGAGATCATCGAGTTCCTCAAGGACCCGGGCAAATTCACCCGGCTCGGCGGCCGGCTGCCCAAGGGGGCGCTGCTGGTGGGGCCGCCGGGAACCGGCAAGACCCTGCTCGCCAAGGCCGTGGCCGGCGAGGCCGGGCGGCCGTTCTTCTCGATGTCCGGCTCGGACTTCGTGGAAATGTTCGTCGGAGTCGGAGCCTCCCGGGTGCGCGATCTCTTTGAGCAGGGGAAGGCACACGCTCCCTGCATCATCTTCATCGACGAGATCGACGCGGTAGGACGGCACCGGGGCGCCGGGCTCGGTGGTGGGCATGACGAGCGGGAGCAGACTCTGAATCAGCTGCTGGTCGAGATGGACGGGTTCGAGTCGAACGACGGAGTGATCCTGATCGCCGCCACCAACCGGCCCGATGTCCTTGACCCGGCATTGCTCCGCCCCGGGCGGTTCGATCGCCAGATCGTGGTCGATGCCCCGGACGTGAGAGGTCGCGAGGGCATCCTCCGGGTGCACACGCGGAAGATCCCCCTGGCCGCCGACGTGAGCCTCGAGACCATCGCAAAGGGCACCCCGGGCATGGCCGGAGCGGACCTCGCGAACCTCGTCAACGAGGCGGCGCTGCTCGCCGCGCGGCGCAACAAGCCGCTGGTGGACATGCAGGATTTCGAGGATGCCAAGGACAAGGTCATGCTTGGCGTCGAGCGCAAGAGCCTGGTGCTCAGCGAAGACGAGCGGCGCCTGACCGCCTACCATGAGGCCGGCCATACCGTGGTCTCCCTCAAGACCGAGGGAAGCGACCCGATTCACAAGGTCACCATCGTGCCCCGCGGACGGGCCCTCGGGCTCATGATGTCGCTTCCGGAAAAGGACCGCTACGGCCAGACCAAGCAATGGCTCATCGGCAGACTCGCGATCGCCTTCGGCGGCCGCGTGGCCGAGGAGCTGGTCTTCGGCCCCAACAAGGTGACCACCGGAGCCGGCAGCGACATCGAGCAGGCCACGACCATCGCCCGGCGGATGGTCACCCAGTTCGGAATGAGCGAGAAGATTGGCATGATGGCGGTCGGTGACCGGGAGCAGGAAATCTTCCTGGGCCGCGAGTTCAGCCAGCGCCGGGAAGTCTCGGAACGCACCGCCCAGGTCGTGGATGACGAAGTCAAGCACTTCCTGGACGAGGCCCACGAGAATGCCCGGCGGATTCTCACCGACCATCGGCCGCTGCTTGATGAGATCGCCGCGGCGCTGCTGGAGCGGGAGACTATCGATCGCGACGATCTCGACCTGATCATCAGGGGGAAGCCGCTGCCGCCGATCTCGTCGTCGGCACCACCCGCCCCCCCGGCGACCCAGCAGTCTCCCAGGCTGGATCCGGTACCGCAGCGGACCCCGATTCTCGGAGTGCCGCCCGCCGAGCCGATGGGCGCGTGATTGCCCGAAGTCTCCCCGTCCACTCCGCCCGCGCCGTCGCCGAGGCGCTGCGCGCACGGGGAATCGATGAGGTTCGCGCCGACCTGGCCGCCGGGGGCATGACTCCGGCGGCCATCGAGCTTTCCGGCCTGGATGACTCCACCTTGCTTACCCTGGTGCACCATGCCGGCCAGCTCGGCCTGGAGGTCGTCACCGGTGCCGACTGGGCAATCGTGGGGGGCACCCGAGCCCGTCTCGGCAGTCTGGCCCGGCCGTGGGTGGTGCCGCCACCTCTCGCCGAACTGGCCACCCAGGTGGGCCGGCTTCTGGCTCCCGACCCACCGACCAGGTGGGCCACCGCCCGCGGGCACGTCCTGCTCGACCGACCGGTCATCGTCGGAATTCTGAACCTCACACCCGATTCGTTCAGCGATGGCGGCCGCTTTCTCTCCCCCGATGCGGCCGTGGCCCAGGCCGACCGGCTGTTGGCCGATGGGGCAGGCGTGCTGGACCTGGGGGGCGAATCCACCCGGCCAGGCAGCGAGCCGGTGCCCGAGCCGGAGGAGCTGGGGCGAGTCATGCCGGTGCTTGAGGCGCTGGTCCATCGGCATCCCGACGTGCCGATCTCGATCGACACCGTCAAGGCCACTGTCGCCCGGGCGGCGCTGGAGGCGGGGGCCGCGATCGTCAACGACGTCTCGGCCCTCCGGCTCGACCCCGCCATGGCGATCACGGTAGCCCGCGCCGGCGCAGGGAGCATCCTGATGCACAGCCGGGGAACGGTGAGCACCATGGCGGGGCTCGACCATGCCGAATACGTCCCGGACCTGGTGACTGCTGTCTGGCAGGAGCTGGCTGCCGCGGTGGAGCTGGCGATGAACGCGGGGATCGCAGCCGAGCACATCGTGATCGATCCGGGCTTCGGCTTCGCCAAGACCGCGGAGCAGAATCTGCTCCTCTGCGATCAGCTCGCGATCCTGCACTCCCTGGGTCGTCCGTTGCTGGTCGGCCCCTCCCGGAAGCGTTTTCTCGGCAGTGTCACGGGGCGGGAAATCGGAGAAAGGGACGTGGCGACCGCCGCGGCATGCGTGGTCGCCTACGAACGGGGCGCCCGCCTGTTCCGGGTCCACAACGTCGCGATAACCCGGGATGCCCTGGCCGTTGCGGCGGCGGTGAGAGGCGAGAGGTGATCGGGGAACGGGGAACGAAAAATGGGGGAACAGGGAACAGGGAACGGGGAACGGGAAAAGCCCGTACCGTCTCGTCCTCGTGTTCCCCTTTGCCTTCCTCTGCCGGGCGAATGCACCATGGGGGTAGGAGAACCGAACGGGGAACAAAGCCTGCATGCACTTCCCGTTCCCCGTTCCCTGTTCCCCGTTCCCCTGCCTTTCCCCCGTTCCCCGCTCCCCGCTGTTCATGACCCGCCGTCCTCCTTACGCCCTAGCCGCGCTGGCCGCCGCGTTGGTTCTGGTCGGGTACGTCGTGACCCTGGCCCCGACCGTAACCTTCTGGGATGCGGGCGAGTTCATCGCGGCCGCAAAAAACCTGGGGATCCCCCACCCGCCGGGCACCCCGCTGTTCGTGTTGATCGGCCATGTCTGGGGCGCCGTGGTCCCGCTGGCCGAGTACGCCCAGCGGACCAATCTTCTGAGCGCCACCCTCAGCGCCGCGGGATCCGGTTTCCTGTTTCTGGTGGTGCACGACACGCTAGCGCGCTTCACGGCCGATCTGCCCGCCACCACCGATCGCCTGCTCCGGGTGGGGGGAAGTCTGGCGGCGGTGCTGGTCGCCGGCTTCACGTTCACGACATGGCAAAACTCGAACGAGACCGAGGTCTACGCCGCTGCTACGTTCACGATCGCGGCGATCACCTGGTTGTGTTTCGCCTGGCGGCGGGCCCGGGGTACCGCCCGAGCCTCTCACATCCTGCTGCTCATCCTGTACCTGGCCGGCCTCTCCATCGGCAACCACCTGCTGGCCCTGCTGGTAGGCCCCGCCGTGGTCTGTTTTCTGGCAGCGGAGCTGAGGGCCAGCCCGGCAGAGCGATCTGCCGATCGGTCGACCGAGTGGGCCCAGGTCGCCGTGGTCGCCGGCAGTTGGGCTCTGCTGATCGGCTGCGGCCTCGGCAGCACAGTGCTGATCGTGATCGGCGCAGTCTGCTTCGTGGCCGCCGCGGCTTTTGCGACGGTCGCCTCCAGCCTGGCTTTCGCCGTCGTCGCGCTGCTGGTGTCCGCGATCGGGGTGACGAGCTACCTGTTCCTGTACATCCGGGCGGGACAGCACCCGGTCATCAACGAGGCCCAGCCCGACAACTGGAATGCGCTTCTCGCCGTGATCCGCCGGGCCCAGTATCCGGTCCGGACCCCGCTCGATGATCCGACTGTCCCGCATGGACCGGACAACCCGGGACGCAATGCCACCATCATCGGGCTTCAGCTGCTCAACTACGTCCAGTACTTCGACTGGCAATGGGCCAACGGGGTACGGGCGGTCCTGAAGTTCGCCGGCACCCAGTTTCCCGCACGCACCCTGGCCACCCTCCTGTTTGCCTGGCTCGGGCTCCGGGGTCTGTTCCTGCAACGCCGCACCGATCGTTCCGCGTGGTGGCTCCTGTTCATGCTGTGGCTGGTGACGGGCCTGGGGCTGGTCGCGTACATGAACTTCAAGCCCGGCTTCAGTATGGGCTACAACGCCTACCCCCAGCCCGATGATCACGAGGTCCGCGATCGCGACTATTTCTTCGTGGTCAGCTTTCTGGTCTGGGGTCTGTGGGCGGGAATCGGCCTCGCGTCACTCGCGCGGGCCGCGTGGGGCCGGCTGGGCCCCGGCGCCCTCGCCCTCGGCGTCGTGGCGCTGGTTCCGTTCGCGGGGAATTTCACCGCGGCTACCAGGCGGCAGGGGGCGGACGCGACGCTGGCGGCCGACTTCGCCTACGACCTCCTGAATTCGGTCCCACCCTATGGCATCCTCTTCAGCTACGGCGACAACGACACCTTCCCGCTCTGGTGGGCGCAGGAAGTGAATGATGTGCGACGGGATGTGCTGGTCGTGTGCCTCGCTCTGGCAGAAACCGACTGGTACAAGCGCCAATTGCGCGACGGCCCCGTCCGGTCGTTCGACGAGGCTGCGGCCCCGGCGATCTGGCAAGGCCGGCATCCGGTGGCGCCGACCTGGAAGCCGCACGACCTCTCCGACCACCAGATCGCCCAGGCGGTCGGGCAGCTGTTGCCCCAGTCCGTCACCATTCCGATCGGACCGATTCGTCACCTGCTGAAGCGTGGGACTCCGATCTACAGTCGGGATATCGTGGTGCTGAAGATCTTGCAGGACAATCACGGGCGTCGCCCCATCGCGTGGGCGATGACGACCGGCGCAGACTATTACGGGCTCGAGCCGTACCTGCTGCAGCGTGGGCTCGTGATGGAGCTCGAGACCGCTCAGGTGGATACCGTCAGCCCGGATGTGGACATGCAGCGGATTCTCGGCGTGGCACTGGATGTGCCCGTCACCGATCGGCTGATCTGGGAGACGTATCGCTACGCGGGGCTGGACCACGACCTTCCGGCCCCGCTGGAGCCGACGGCCGCCGGAGTGGCCAACAACCTGTCGTTGCCGTTCGCACAATTGGCCTACGCCTACCAGGCCAGGGGCGACACCACGCGCGCCGCCCGGAATATTGCCCGAGCCAGTCAGCTCTCCAGTAATCCGTCCCTTCGGAACGCCCTCAGGCACCTGCTCCAGCCGGGGCCCGAGTCTGCTCCCTAGCGGCCGGATCGCCCGAAATCCCTCCTTGCCCCTTCAAATAACCCCAACCCGCTCCTACATTTACCCCTCATGACCTATCCGGGACTGGCGCAGCGTCTGGCCGAAGTCCGGGCCCGGATCGCCGAAGGGCAGAAGAGTGGCGGGTGGTCCCATCCGGTGAAGGTGGTCGCAGTCACCAAAGGCCATCCAGCGGAAGCAGTCCGGGCAGCGGTGGCCGCCGGACTCTTCGCGGTGGGAGAGAACCGGGTGCAGGAAGCTTTGGCCAAGCAGGCGGAGCTGAGTGGGCTCGGGGTCGAATGGCATCTGGTCGGGACGTTGCAGCGCAACAAGGCGAAACAGGCCGTCGGCCGCTTCGCGCTCATTCATTCCGTGGATAGCATCGAGCTCGCGCAGGACCTGGACCGCCGTGCGGCGCCCGGCACCAGGCAGCCGATCCTGATACAGGTCAACTGCTCGAACGAGCCCCAGAAGGGCGGGGTGGCTCCTGAAGCGCTGCCGGCGCTCCTGGATCGGGTGGCTTCGCTGCCCCGGGTCGAGCTCAGGGGCCTGATGACAATGGCCGAGCTGACCGAAGACCAGGCGGTTCAGCGGGCGGCCTTCCGCCGCCTCCGCGAGCTGCGCGATCAGGGGGAGCGGCGTGGAGTGCCGCTGCCGGAGCTGTCGATGGGGATGTCAGGCGACTTTCTCGTGGCCGTGGAAGAGGGCGCCACGATGGTGCGATTGGGAACCCTCCTCTTTGGGGAGCGCAGCACATGAGCGACCATGCCTTTCACCTGACGCCGAGCGACGTGCGGGCGCAGGAATTCCAGCGAGCATTCCGCGGGTACGATCCGATGCAGGTGGATGAATTCAAGACCCGCGTGGCCGAAGAGCTCGACCGGCTGCTGCGCGAGCGGGCCAAGCTCGAAGAGCGGTTGCAGGGCTTCCAGGAACAGCTGCGCGCGTTCCGGGAGCGGGAGCGGGCGATGAACGAGGCGCTGCTCGCCGCTCAGCAGTTACGGGTCGCGGCCCAGGAGCAGGCCGAGCGGGAGTCGGAAGGCATCGTGCGAGAGGCGCGAGCCGATGCCCTCCGGCTCCTGGGGCAAGCCCAGGACGAGGAGCGGCAGGTGCGGGAACGCCACGAGCTGCTGCAGCGACAGTTTGCGGCCTATCTGGCGAACTTCCGCGCCCTGCTGGAGCGCCAGCTGGGCGAGATCGAAGGCCTGCAGGCCCATGCTCAGCTGTCCCATCAGGTGCAAACGGAGCTCCTGCTCAAGCGTCACGCATGACGGCAGGCGAGCTGTACGACCGGATCCAGCAGGCGGCCGCCGTGGTGCGCGGCCGCAGCGCTTTTCGCCCTGATCTTGCCATCATCCTGGGGACCGGGCTGGGTGGCCTGGCCAAGGAGATCGAGGCGGAAGCGGTGATTCCCTATGGGGAGATCCCCGGGTTTCCGCTGTCCACTGTCGAGAGCCATGCCGGCCGTCTGTTGCTGGGTCGGCTCCGCGGCCGGCAGGTGGTCGCCATGCAGGGGCGCTTCCACCGCTACGAGGGCTACACCCTCCAGGACGTGACCTTCCCGGTGCGGGTCATGCATGCCCTCGGGGCGCGTACCCTGGTCGTGACGAATGTGTCCGGAGGCATGCACCCGCTGTGGGCACCGGGGGAGCTGGTCCTGATCGCCGATCACATCAATTTCCTCGGGGACAACCCGCTCATCGGCCGGAACGACGAGCGGCTGGGGCCGCGCTTTCCGGACATGTCGGATCCGTACGATTCCGGGCTCCGCGCCATCGCGCGCGCTCTGGCGCTGGAACTGGGGATCACTCTGCGGGAGGGGGTGTACGTTGCCGTGCCGGGCCCCAACCTGGAAACCCGGGCGGAATACCGGATGCTCCGGGGCATGGGAGCGGACATCGTGGGGATGTCCACGGTACCGGAAGTCATTGTGGCGGTGCATCAGGCGATGAAGGTCGTCGGCATTTCCATCATCACCGACCAGTGTCTCCCGGACGCCCTCCGGCCTGCCAACATCGAGCACATCATCGCCACGGCCACGAGCGCCGAGCCCAAGCTCACCCGGCTGGTGGCGGCCCTGGTACAGAAGATCGGCGCATGACCTACCAGCCGTGGCCTGAGGGAGGGGCCGACCGAATGGAGCAGGAGCTGCTCCGCTGCTGGAAGAGCGAGCGGCTGTTCGAACAGACCCTCGCATCGACCCGGAACGGCCCTCCGTTCGTGTTCTTCGAAGGTCCGCCTACCGCCAACGGAAAGCCTGGCATCCACCACGTTTTTGCCCGGACCATCAAGGATCTCATCTGCCGGTTCCAGGCGATGCAGGGCAAATCCGTCACCCGGATCGCGGGGTGGGATACCCACGGGCTCCCGGTGGAGATCGAGGTCGAGAAGCAGCTGCAGCTGAATGGCAAGAAGGCGATCGAAGCCTTCGGGGTGGAGAAGTTCAACCGGCTGTGCCGGGAGAGCGTGTTCACCTACAAGGCCGACTGGGAGGCGCTGTCCAACCGGATCGGATACTGGCTCGATTACGAGCATGCCTACATCACCTACACCAAAGAGTACATCGAAAGCGTGTGGTGGCTGCTGCGCCGCCTGTTCGACCGGAATCTGCTGTACCGCGGCCATCGGGTCCTGCCGTATTGCCCCCGCTGCGGTACGGTGCTGTCCAGCCACGAGCTCGCGCTGGGCTACGAAAAGGTGCTGGACCGGTCCATCTACGTCGCCTTCCCGCTGACCGACGGCAGCGGTCGGGAGCTGGTGGTCTGGACCACGACGCCATGGACGCTCCCGTCCAACGTGGCGGTCGCGGTGCACGCCGATTTGCAGTACGGAGTGTACCGGAGCCCGGCGCGGCCCACCCGGGCGTTCGTCATGGCAGTGGCGCGTGAGGCCAAGCTTCGCGAGATCCTGGGTGAGGATCTGGTCCGTGAGGCGGTGCTGCCCGGCAGCGCACTGGCCGGCCTCCGCTATGCGCGGCCGCTCGATGTCGTGCCGTTGCCTCCCGCCAAGGAGCATTCGGTGGTCATCACCGGCTCCTTCGTCACGGCAGAAGAGGGGTCCGGCATCGTCCACCTGGCGCCGGCGTTCGGCGCGGACGACTATGCCGCCGGGCTGACGCACAACTTGGCGCTGCTGCGTCCAGTCGCGGCCGACGGGACCTTCCAGGGGACCACCTGGCCGGACATCGAAGGCAGGCTGGTCACCGCCGATGAAACCAACGAGATCATTGTCCGCCGGCTCAAGGCCGATGGCCGTTGGCTCAAGACTGAGCAGTATCAGCACGATTACCCGTTCTGCTGGCGCTGCAGCAGCAAGCTCATCTACTACGCCCGCGACTCCTGGTTTGTCCGGACCTCCGCGGTCAGGGATCGAATGCTGGAGATGAACCGGGCCGTGAACTGGCAGCCGCCCGAAGTTGGCGCGGGGCGCTTCGGCCAGTGGCTTGAGAACAACGTCGACTGGGCCCTCTCCCGGGATCGCTACTGGGGGACTCCGCTCCCGGTCTGGGTGTGCCACGATCATGCCAGTCATGTCCAGGTCATCGGGAGCTACGCAGAGCTGGCAGAGCGGTGGGGAAAACCCCTGGCCGCGAACTTCGACCCTCACAAGCCGTACATCGACGGCTACAGCTGGAGTTGTTCATGCGGGGGCACGATGCGCCGGGTGCCGGAGGTGATCGACGCCTGGTTCGATTCGGGCTCGATGCCTTATGCCCAGTGGCATTACCCGTTTGAGCACGAAGCGGAGTTCAAGGCGCACTTCCCCGCCGACTACATTTGCGAAGGCGTGGATCAGACCCGGGGATGGTTCTATTCCCTGCTGGCGATCGCGGCGTCCGCGTTCGACAGCCCTGCGTATCGTAATGTGATCGTGAACGAGCTGGTGCTGGACGCCGAGGGTCAGAAGATGTCCAAGACCCGCGGCAATGTGGTGAATCCGTGGGACATGTTCGCCGAGTTCGGCGCGGATACGGTGCGGCTCTATCTGCTGGTCTCCAGTCAGGTCTGGCTGCCCAAACGATTCGATCGACGGCAGATTCCGCAGGTGACCGGCGATTTCTTTCGGGCGCTCCGGGCCACCTATGACTTCTTCCGGCTGTACGCGGGGCCGATGGACCAGGCGCCGCCCCGCGCCGGCCGCCCGGAAGCGGACCGCTGGATCCTGGCCCGCCTGGAGGCGACGGTGCAGGCTGTGACCCGCGCCTGGTCCGGCTACGAGCCGACGGCGGGGGTGCGCGCCATCATGGACTTCGTGGTCGATGACCTGTCCAACTGGTATGTTCGGATCAGTCGCAGCCGCTTCTGGGCACCGGATCGGGAGGCCGATGCCGCCGCGACCGCGACGCTGTGGGAATGCCTGGTGGTCGTCAGCCGGCTGCTGGCGCCGGCGGCGCCGTTCGCGAGCGACTGGTTGCACCGCTCGCTCGCCGGAACGTCGGTTCATCTCGGGAACTGGCCGCATCCGAGGGTGGGCGCCGACGTATTGGGTCGGGGAAAGCCGGTGAGCGCCGCCGAGGATGCCCAGCTGACGATGGCGATGGACGCCATCCGGCGGCTTGCCTCGCTGGCACGGGCCGCACGCGAGGCGAAGCGACTCAAGGTCCGCCAGCCGCTGGGCCGAATGCAGGTCGCGGTCCCGGCCGGTGTGCGAGGCCCGCTGTTTGAGCGCCTCCTCAGCATCCTGCAGGTCGAAGTGAATGTGAAGTCCATCACAGTCGCCGAGTCGGACACCGCTCTCGTCCGGCTGCGGGGGAAAGCGAACTTCCGGTCCCTCGGGAAACGGTTCGGAAAGGATACGCCTCTGGTGGCGGAACGGGTGGGGCGGCTCTCTCCGGGCGAGCTCCGGACGTTGGAGAACGGCGGGTCGGTGACCGTGCGTGAAAATGGCATGGAAATCGCTTATTTTGCCGAGGATGTAGTTGTGGAACGGGAGGTCAGCACCTCCTGGCTGGTGGAAAGCGACGGGCCGTACGTCGCAGCCCTGGACCCTGTCATCAACGCGGAGCTTGCTGCCGAAGGGCTGGTCCGCGAGCTGGTTTCCCAGGTCCAGCGACTCCGGAAGGAGGCGGGCTACGCGGTGGCGGATCGGATTGAGGTCGCCATCGACGGGCCAGCTATCATTCTGGACGCCGCTCGGGCGCACCAGGACTTCATCAGGACCGAGACGCTCGCCCGCCGGCTCGAGCTGGGACGGGAAATTGGGAGCACCGACCTCCGGCAGGCGGTGGAGTTGGACGGGAAGACAGCCACTCTCAGTGTGCGACGGCATCACGCCGCCGCCTGAACGCGCGACCTCCTGAGGACGCGCAGGGATCGAGGCATGAACAAGAAGCAGCTGTCGCACTTCGAAAAGCGACTCATGGAAGAGCGGGCCCGCGTCATGAAGGAACTGGGCTACTACGACGAGTCGTTCAACGCCACGCTGCAGAGCGCCGATGGCGATCTCTCGTCCTACTCGTTCCACATGGCCGACCAGGGCACCGATGCGATGGAACGGGAGAAGCAGTTCCTGTTCGCATCGCAGGAGGGCCGCTATCTCTGGCACGTGAATGAGGCGCTCCGCCGGCTGTACAAGACGCCGGATCGATTCGGCCTGTGCCATACCTGCGGCAAGGAGATCAACTTCGAACGCCTCGACGCGCTGCCGCATGCCCGTCTGTGCATCGAGTGCAAGGAAAAAGAAGAGAATGGCAAACGGCGCTGAGCAGCGGCTCTACTGGGGCGCGGGGCTCAGTGTTCTGGTGCTCGACGTCCTGACCAAGTATCTCGCCGAAAAGCACCTGCTCCGCTCAGCGGGGTTATCGCTCATCGGGGACCTGTTCCAGCTGCGCCTGGTCTACAATCCCGGCGCTGCGTTCGGCCTCGATCTCGGGCCCCTGTCGCGCTGGATCTTCATGGCCATCGCCATGGCGGCGGTGGTCCTGCTGTTCCGGTACCATCGCAGCGCGATGGCGGGCGACTGGTTCCGCCAGCTCGCGCTCGGGCTGGTGACCGGGGGCGCGATCGGCAACCTGGTCGACCGGATCCGGTCCGGCCAGGGGGTCGTCGATTTCCTGGATCTGGGAGTCGGGGTGTGGCGCTGGCCGACCTTCAACATCGCCGACATGGCGGTGAGCTGCGGTGCCATTGCCCTGGCCATTTCGCTCTGGCAGGAGGACGCCCGCCGGGACGCCGCCGACTCGACGGGTCGCGGGCTTCCACCGCAGAGTACGCCACCGGAGCCGGTGCGCGAAACGGTCAGCGGTGAGAAATGACCGGTGCCCGGGCCAGAGCGGCTCCTCGGAGCCCCGGCTCTGGCATGCCTGACCGTCCGCCATCTCCCGCGCTTCCCACCGGCACCTCACCCGCAATTACGCTCTCGTTCTCGGTCCTTCCTCCCCGCACCGAACGTCTCGACCGCTTCCTGGCGGACCAGCTGCAGTTATCTCGCACTCAGGCTGCCCGCCTGGTTGCCGAAGGGGGAGTCGCCGTCAACCAGGTCACCGCGCGGGCCTCCCACATCCTGACACACGGCGACCGGGTAACGGTGACCCTCCCCGAAAGCGAGCCACCCCGCCAGCTCACCCCGGCTCCCATTCCCCTGCAGGTCGTGTATGAGGATGAGCACCTGGCCGTGATCGACAAGCCGGCGGGGCTGGTGGTACACCCCGCGCCGGGGCACTGGGACGATACGTTGGTCAACGCCCTGGTGGCTCGTGGCACGACCCTATCCGGCGGCGCGGCGGGCCGGCCGGGCATCGTGCACCGCCTGGATCGCGACACCTCCGGGCTGATGGTCATCGCTAAGACCGACCTGAGTCACCGGCGCCTGGGTGCGATGCTCGCGGCGCGGCGAGTCTCCAGGCGCTACGCCGCCCTGTGCTGGGGGCATCTGAACAAGAGCCCGCTGGTGATCGAGGCGCCGTTGGCCCGCCACCCGCGGGACCGAAAGCGCATCGTCGTGTCGGCGAAAGGCAGGCTCGCCCGAACCGATGCCCAGGTCGTTGCTCGCCTCCCGCTTGTTGATCTGCTCCGACTGTCGCTTCACACCGGTCGCACCCATCAGATCCGGGTGCACCTCGCCCATGTGGGCCACCCCATCGTAGGCGATCCCGTCTATGGAGCCGGGGGAAGTCGGCGTATGACTGGCGCTCAGCGAAGAGCCGCCGAAGCGCTTGAGCGACTTGCGCCACGGCAGGCGCTGCATGCCGCCTGGCTTCAATTCCGCCACCCGGTCACGGGTGCCGAGTTGGATTTCCGGTCTGAGTGGCCGGCCGATCTGGCAGCGCTTCTCGCCCTCGCAACGGGGGATCAGGCTGGCGTTGCTCCGCCTCCGACGCTTCGGTATCTTCGTTTCTTTGAAGCACATGGCTGACTCCTCGCCGTCGCGGATGGTGCTTTTCCGGCTGGGTTCTGCCCACTGGGCCGCCTCGGCATCGGAGGTCAGAGAAGTCATCGCAGCGGTTCGCCCCACCCGGATTCCGGGTGCAGGAGAGGCGGTGGCAGGGCTGGTAAACGTTCGGGGCACCCTGGTGACCGTGATTGATGCCCGCCGTGCGATGGGACTGGATGCCGGGCAGGCGGAACCTGAGTCGATTCTGCTGGTGGAGCGGGATGGGCGAACCTATGGCGTCCTGATCGACGCCGTACTGGATCTGGTCGACGTCAAGCCAGAGGAACTGAGCGATGCCCCTCCCCCTGGCGCTCGGCAGGGCCGCTTGGTCCGGGCCTCCGGGCGCCATCAGGGACTGACGTTTTCGGTACTCGACACTGAAGCCCTGCTCGCGCCGGTGGTCGGCTGAGCCGGCCGTTTGGCGGCCGGGCCATGTTGCCAGGACCGCACCTGCACCCCGGAGGATCGCGTGAGCCACACGGTACTGGTCTGCGACGATGCCATCTTCATGCGAACCATGATCAGGGACATACTCGAGCAGGCTGGTTTCGAAGTGGTAGGCGAGGCGGAGACGGGGCGCCAAGCGGTGGAAAAATACCGCCAGTTCAAGCCGGACCTAGTCACCATGGACATCGTGATGCCTGACATGGGCGGCATCGATGCTGTCCGGGAGATCTGCAAGACCGATCCGGAAGCCCGGATCCTCATGTGCAGCGCGATGGGTCAGCAGGCCCTGGTGGTCGAGGCGATCCAGGCCGGTGCCAAGGACTTCGTCGTCAAGCCGTTTCAGCCTTCCCGGGTTCTCGAAGCGGTGCAGCGCGTCCTCGGCTGACGAGTGCCATGGATCTCGCCCGATACGCCACCCTGTTCCTGACTGAGAGCCGCGAACAGCTCGGGGCCTGCAGCGAGGCGCTGCTGGAATGGGAGCGCGAGCCCGGGGCGGCTGACCCCGTACTCCGGCTGTTCCGGGCGATGCATAGCTTCAAGGGCATGGCGGGGGCCATGGGGTATGGCAACCTCGCCGCACTGGCCCATCGCACCGAAACGCTGCTGGACCGGTTGCGGGGCGATCCGGCGGCCGGCCGCCAGCGGATGGATCTGTTCTTCCGGGTGGTCGATGCCCTGGAGCGTGGCGCCGGCCGGGCGGTCGAGCAGGGGGACGGCGACGTGGACTTCTCCGGCCTGCTCGGGGAGCTGGAAGGGGCCGCCGGCGAGGGGTCTGGCTCGGGAAGTGCAGCGAGATCTCCGGGGGCCCGGGTGGCCGAGGCCGGGGTTTCGGCCGAGGGCCGGGAGGTCCGGGTGGTCATTCGCCCCGGGGCCGCCATGCGCGGGGCCCGGGCGATGCTGGTCATCCGCAAGGCCGAGTCGTTTGGGCGGGTGAGCGGGCTCCGCCCGCCGCAGGCGGCGCTTGAGGAGGACGATTTCGACGGAAGATTCAGCTTCCGGCTAGTGACGACCGCGGAGGACGCCGAGGTCACGGCTGCGCTGGTCGCCGTGGGAGAGGTGGCGGCGGTCGAGTTCGGCGGGGCTGAGCAGGATAAGGCCGGGGCCGGTGCTGGGCGCGTGCAGCAGATCCGGATGGACGTGCGCCGCCTGGACCGGATCATGAACCTGGTGAGCGAGCTGGTCGTGGCCAAGGGTCGACTCAATGCCCTGGCGGACGCCGGAGACGAGCCCGAGCTGCGGGCCGTGGCGTCGCGGATCAACGGCATTGCGGGCGAGCTCTACAGTGAGACCGTGCAGGCGCGACTCACCCCGGTGTGGCAGGTCTTCGACCGCTTCCCCCGAGTGGTGCGCGACCTTGCCCGGCAGTTGGGACGCCGGGTTCGGTTCGAGATCGAGGGCGAGGATACCCAGCTGGACCGGGCCATCTTGGAGGAACTCGGCGAGCCGCTGATCCACCTGTTTCGCAACGCAGTGGATCACGGGATTGAACCGCCGGCGGAGCGTGCCCGGGCCGGCAAGCCCAAAGAAGGGCTGATCCGGCTCAGCGCGTCGAGCGACCGGACCACGGTGATCATCCGGGTCCGCGACGACGGTGCGGGGATCGACCGGAACCGGGTGCTGAAGGCGGCGATCGCCGCCGGGCTGGTCCCGGCCGGGAGCACCGAGCTGGGGGACGACGTCCTGCTGCGGGTGTTGAGCCGGCCGGGGTTCTCCACCGCGAAGCGGGTCACCGACGTCTCAGGCCGTGGGATAGGCATGGAGGCGGTTGTCGGGCGGATCCGCATGCTGGGCGGATCGGTGGACCTCAGCTCGACGCCCCGGGAGGGCAGCGTGTTTACGTTGCGCCTGCCCATGACGCTGGCGATCGTGCGGGCCTTGCTGGCCCGGGTTGGAAACGAGCAGTACGCAATACCGCTGGCAGGCATCACCGAGACGATCGAGTTCCGTCCCGAGTTGGCGGCTGAGCTGGACGGGCGGGAGGCGGTGAACCTTCGTGACGAGCTGGTGCCGACGGTCCGCTTGCGGGATCGGCTGGGCGTTACGGGAGCTCGCCCGCCGGGCCGTCAGCCCATCGTCGTCCTCGAGGTGGGCGAGCGCCGGGCCGCTGTGCTGGTAGACGCCCTGGTGGGGCAACAGGAGATTGTCGTGGAACCGTTCGATGCCCCGAAGGGCATGCTTCCGATTTTCAGTGGGGCCACCATCCTGGGGGACGGGGTGCCCGCCCTGATCGTGGACCCCGCGGCGCTGGTCTGAGGAGGCGCGCATGGACGACGTGAGGGAACTGCACGCGCTGCAGCGCGATGCGCTGCGCGAGGTGGCCAATATCGGGGCCGGCCATGCCGCGACCGCGCTGTCGCAGCTCACCAATCGCCGCATCATGATCTCGGTGCCGGAAGTGAACATCGCCCGTCTGGAAGAGGTGCCGGAGATTCTGGGCCGGGCGGACGAGGTCGTGGCCGCGGTGCTCATGCACATGATGGGCGACCTCACGGGCCGCACCCTGGTGCTGTTTCCCGAGGAATGCGCCCGCACGCTGTGCGACATTCTCCTGCGGCGGCCCCTTGGCACTACCACCGGCTTTGAGGACATGGAGCAGTCCGGACTGAAAGAGGTCGGCAACATCCTGTCGAGCGCGTACATGAACGCCCTGTCCGACTTCATGGGGATGATGCTGGTGCCGTCCGTGCCCAGCCTCGCGATCGATCTGTCGGGAGCGGTCCTCACCTCCATCTACATGAACTTCGGGTACGATCGCGATTACGTCTTCTGCGTGGAGACCCAGTTCCTGTTCGAGGATCCCAGCCTCCAGCTGCGCGGGCACTTCCTGCTGCTTCCTGACCTGGCCAGCCTCAGGGCTATCTTCGACGCCATTCGGCTAACCTGAGGTCGGCGTGACCGGGTCAGCCCTCTCGGAGCGCGATCTTTCGGTGCTCAGATCGTTCGCCCGGCGCATCGACCCGGGGGACGCGGGCGCTCACAATAACCTGGGGGTTCTCTACTACCAGAAGGGCCTCGTCCCGGAGGCGATCGAGGAGTTTCTCCGCGCTCGGGAGCTCGACCCGCGGATGGAGGTCGCCAAGGAGAACCTCGAGATCGCCTATCACGCGACCGGCTACTATGACCGGCGCGTGGCCGAGCTCCGGGAGCGCCTCCGCCGGGAGCCGAACGATGCGCTGGCTCGCTGGGAGCTGGGCCGGACCTGCGCCGCGCTGGGCCACTGGGATTCGGCGGTCGCGGAGTTCCAGCAGCTGCTCTCGCGCAACCCCGATGACGTTGCGGTGCTCCTGCAGCTCGGGCTGGCGGAACGGGGTCGCGGGGATCTGGAAGCCGCGACCGAGGCCTTCGAGCGCGCCAAGGCCATCGATCCGCAGAGCTCCGTGGTGCTGTTCCACTACGGTGAGGCCCTCTACAACCGCGGGCTGTCCGAGCAGGCCCGCCAGGCTCTCGAAGCGGCGGTCCAGCGGAACCCGGATCACGCCGACGCCTACTATCTACTCGCCTTCGTGTGCGGCGACCTGGGTGATCACGAGAAAGCCCGTGCCGCCACGGCCCGTGCCACCCAGCTCAACCCGACCCTGGCCCGGGCGCAGAACAATCTGAGCCTGACCCGATACGAGAGCCCGCACGATCGTATCCAGCTGGGCGGGGCCTCCCTCGCGCCGGCGCCGAGGCCGATGGTGGCTGAGGGGGCGGCCCTGGCCCACTACAACCTCGGCCTGGCCTTCCGGCAGAAAGGCTACTACCTCGAGGCGCTGCGGGAATACCGCCTGGCACTCGAGGGTGGCGAAGAGCCGAAGCTGGTCCGCCAGGCGATGGCCGAGGTGCACCTGCTCCGGCGCGACCTCGCGGCCGCGCTCGAGTTGTACGGCGCACTCCTCGCGGAGGACCCGGACTCTCCTAAGCTGTGGAACGAGCGCGGGGTGTGCCTGCAGCAATCCGGCCGGCGGGATGAGGCCGCGACTGCCTACGACCACGCGATCCGGGCCGATCCGGCCTACGCCCTCGGCTGGAACAATCTGGGGGTCCTGCGCACCCAGACCGCGGACGGGGACGTTGCCCTCGAAGCCTTTCAGCGCGCGCTGCGGCTCAATCCCAGCCTGGTCGCGGCCCGGCTGAATCTCGCACTGGCCCTGTTTCACCGGCGCCGGCTGCAGCTGGCGCTCGAGGCGTATCGCCAGGTGCTCGCCGATCATCCTCACCACAGCGTGGCCTGGAATGGCGTGGGCTTGGTGCTGGTGGAACTGAAACGCTTCGAGGACGCCAAGCACGCCTTCTCCCGGGCGGTCGAAGCGGACTCCGCCAACGCCTCGGCCCACTACAATCTGAGCTTCACCCTCAGCCACCTTGGAGATTTCGACGGTGCACTCCGCGCGACCAAGCGCGCGCTGGAGCTGGAGCCGTTCTACGTGGCCCAGAAGTACTCCCTCACCATCGACCTGCAGTACGAAAACCCGGAGATCGCGGTCGTCCCGGAGATTTCGGCCGACGTGACCGGTGAGGCGATGGGGGGGGAATTCCACTTCGACGAGCGCCTCCTCGATCGCATCTTCGACGAGCTGCAGCCGCCGGAGCCGGCTGCCGCGCCGGCCGCCGAGGACCCGCTGGCGCTCGCGGCGGACTTCATTCAGAAAGGCTTCCTGGAACACGCCACCGTGCAGGTCGAGCGGGCCCTGGCGCGGGGAACCGAACCCGCGCGCGCCACCACGCTCCTGGGGGAGATCTTCGGCCGCCGTGGGCTGCACGGGGAGGCGCTGGACCGGTTCCGCGGGGCGCTGACGCTGGAGCCGGGACAGCCGCGTGCCCTGCTCGGTGAGTTGCGGGCGCTGCTGGCGCTGGGCCGGGGCGCCGAGGCGACCGAGCAGGCGGAGCAGCTGCTGGCCCGCGCCCCGCAGGACATCGAGGCGCTCATCGCGGTCGCCCGCGTCCGACTCGCCGCGGGACAGGCCGGCAGCGCCCGGGTGGTGCTGCGCCAGGCGCGCCAGCTCGAGCCAGGCCGCCCGGACCTGCTGCAGCTGGAGTCGGGAATTGCGGAGCAGCTCGGGGATGTGGAGGGCGCGGTCGAGGCCTGCCAGGCAGCGCTCCAGCTGGACTCGACGGTTCCCCAGGTGTGGCGCGACCTCGGTCGGCTGGAGGAACGCCGGGAGAACTGGGTCGGCGCACGGGTGGCCTACCGGCAGGCTCTCGACCTGTTGCCGACCTACATGGAAGCGGCGCTCGCCCTGGGCGAACTGTTGCGGCGAACCGAGTCCCCGGCGGCCGCCGTCGAGTTCCTGGTGGACATGCTGCTGCTCGAACCATGGGACCTCGACGCGCTCCTGGCACTGGCTCGCGCGCTGCTCGACGATGGTCGCCCGGAACGGGCGCTGGAGGCCGTCGAGCGGGTGCTCAAGTTCGATCCGGATCACGATGGGGCCCTGTTTCACTGCGGGGTGGCCCTCGCCAGGCTGCGCCGCTACGCCGACGCCGTGCGCGCCTGGGAGCGGGTGGTGCAGGTCGCGCCGTCCGGTCATTACGCCCAGCCTGCCCGAACTCACGCCCGCTCGGCCCGGGATCTCGCGCACATCTTTGCCGGGGCGGCCTGAGCCATGGCCATCGAAGGCCCGCTCAAAGAGCTCAGTATCCACGACGTCTTCCAGCTGCTCGACCTCAGCCGGAAGACCGGCACCCTTCGGGTCGCCTCCGACCTGCGCCAGAACGCCGGCACGGTGTACTTCGAGGAAGGGGTAGTGGTCGGCGCCGAAATCCGCAGCAATCCTCACCCCCTGGGCCGCATCCTCATGCGGGCAGGGCGGGTCGATGAGGAGGGCCTGATGCGGGCCCGTGCCCAGCAGGCGGTCGGCGACAAGCGCCGGTTGGGGGAAATCCTGGTCTCCCAGGGAGTGCTCCACCCGCGGGATCTGGGCCGCTACGTGCGCATGCAGATCGAGGAGGTCGTGTTCGAGCTGGTCGGCTGGTCCGAAGGGTACTTCGCATTCGAGGAGGGCAAGCTCGCCGACTGGCCCACCGAGGCGGAGACCCGGGTTCCCACCGGCCTGCTGCTGATGGAAGCGGCGCGACGTACCGACGAGTGGTCCCGCATCGAAAAGAAGATCACTCACCTTGGCTTGGTCCCCCGACTGGCGCCGGTGGTGGACACCGGAGCACCGCTGGACCTGCTGCCGACCGAGTGGGAGACGCTGTCGGTCATCGATGGAAACCGGTCGGTGCGCGATCTGGCCAGCACCCTCGGTCGACCGGAGTTCGAAGTCGCACGGACCCTCTTCGGGCTGGCCACCGCGGGCATTATCGTGCTGGAGGATCCGGCACGGCGGGCCATGGAGGCGGCTGGTGCGCCGGAACTCCCGATCCTGTTGGGCGAGGTGGATCACCTCCTCGGCGCGGGAGACCCCGAGTCGGCCTGCGTGGCAGCGGAACAGGCAGTGGCCGCCCACCCCCAGCAATCCCTGGCCCATCTGGCCCACGGCCGTGCGCTGTTGGTTGCCGGGCACGCCGCCGAAGCGGCCGAGGCGCTGTGGCAGGCGGTGCAGATGGATTCGCAGTCCGCCCCCGCGCACCGGCTGTTCGGGTTGGCGCTGTCAGCAACCGGTCGATTCCGTGAGGCCGCGCAGGTCTGGGACCAGTGGCGCCGGCTGTCCGGAAAGCCCCCGGAAGAGACCGCCCAGCAGGCGGCCGTCGACCGGGTGCGGGAGGCGGCGCTTACTCTGGATCTCGCCCTTCGAGGGTCGCGTGACTGAGGACATCCGCGCGCTGTCGGCCCAGTACGCGGCCGACCCGACCAGCCTGGTGTTCCTCCGGCTCGGCGAAGCACTGCGGCTGCGCGGCCAGACGGAAGCCGCTCTCAAGGTTGCCGTTTCCGGCCTGTCACGATACCCGCATCTGCCGGACGCCCATGATCTCTATGCGCGGATTCTCGCGGACCGGCATGATTTCGCCACAGCCTTCGATGAATGGGACATCGTGCTGCGACTGGCCCCGAATCACCTCGGGGCGCACAAGGGCATCGGGTTTCTGTACTATCGGGCCGGGGAGCTGGAGCACGCGCTTTACCACCTGCGCCAGGCGGCACACCTCGACCCTGAAGATGCCGGGCTCCACGCGGCGGTTGAGCGGGTCGCGGCCGGGTGCGAAATCTGGGCTGCGCCGTCCGGGGCGGCGCCTCCAGTGGAGGCACCCGCGAGGCCGGACGCTCCGGTGCTTTCGGCCGATCCCTTCGCCGGGCTCGACGGGGGCCGAGACCGCGTGCTGCTGGTGAACCGGGATGGGTTGCGGCTGGGGGGAGGGGTCGCGGGCCCGGACGGACGGGACCTGAGTGAAGAGGCGGGGGCGATCCTGGCGGGAACGACCCGCGAGGCGGGACGCGCAGCGAAGCTGCTGAATCTCGGTGAGTGGGCCAGCCTGACGCTGGAGGGGACAACGGTCAACGCGTGCCTGCTCAACCCTACTCCCGATACCAGTCTGCTGGCCGCCGTGGAGGCGGGGCGACCGGCTGGTCAGCTCGCATTCTTCGCCGAGCGCGCGGCCAGGGCGGCCCGCGCTTGGCTCGAGCGGATGCGATGACTTCCCGTTACGATTCGATGCTGGAGGGTCTGACTCGCTTGCGGGGCATCCGGGGCGCGCTGATCGTCGACGCGACCGACGGGCTGGTGGTGGCGGAGGCAGTGATGGGCGAGATGAAGGGTTCGGCGCTGGCGGCCCTGGCGGCCGGCCTCTCCAGCCGGGCCGGGGAACTGGCGGTGCGAGTGGGGTTCGGCGTGCCCAAGATGCTGCACCTGGAGGCGACGGACGGCTCGTTGCTGGTCGCGCGGGCGACCCCCGACATCATCCTGGTCGCGATTGCCGGGCGGGACGTCGCCATTGGCCTGCTGCGTCTCGAGATGCTGCGAACGGCGGAGCAACTCGCCTGATGCGGGCAATCGAGCCCTGGGTAGTCGGCCCGCTACGTACGTTCGTGGCCGAATCCTCCGCCCGGCTCGCCCTGCTGATGACGACATCGGGGCAGGTGCTGGCTCAGCACGGCTTCGGCGGCGCCCTGGATCTCATGGCCGTTGCCGCGCTGGGGGCCGGCATTGTGGCATCGAGCAGCGAACTTGCCATGCAGATGGACTGGCGCCCGTTCCAGATCGTGGCGCACCAAGGGAATCACCAGAGCCATCTGCTCGCTTGGTTCGACACGCCGCGCGGCCGCTGGGTCGCGCTCATCGTGTACGGGGGCGAGACCAAACTCGGCCTGGTGCAGGTATTCTTCGAACGCATGGTGGAGGAGCTCGCGGCGGCCGCGCCGCCGGAGTCGGCGCGGGCCAGGGAAGTACTCGCCGCCGACTTCGAACGGGAACTCAACGCCAGCCTCCGGGCTCTCTTCGGACGCTAGATCATGTCCCTCGTCAACTTCACCACCCGCGAGATCACCTGCAAGATCGTCTACTACGGGCCGGGACGATCGGGAAAGACTTCCAACCTCCAGTACATCTACGGACGGGTACCCGAGTCCCGGCGCGGGCGGATGGTGAGCCTGGCGACCCAGACCGACCGCACCCTGTTCTTCGATTTTCTGCCACTCGACCTCGGCGTCATCAGCGGATTCACCACCCGCTTCCAGCTGTACACGGTGCCCGGGCAGGTCTACTACAACGCCACCCGGAAGCTGGTGCTGCAGGGGGCGGACGGGGTGGTGTTCGTCGCCGACAGTCAGGCCCGCCGGCTCGAAGACAACATTGAGAGCCTGCAAAACCTCCAGGTCAATCTGTTGGCCCAGGGTATCGACGTGCGGACTTTCCCCCAGGTGATGCAGTACAACAAGCAGGATCTCCCCAGCGATCTGATCCTCACTCACGCCGACCTGGATGACGCACTCAATTTCCGGGGCTATCGGAGCTTCCCGGGCGATGCCATCCGCGGCGCCGGAGTCTTCGAGACCCTCAAGGGCATCTCCGAACTGGTGCTGAAACGGCTGGCCGCGAGCGGGAGCGGGGCGGCCTGATGACGGCGCTGAATCCCCGCTATCGGTTTGGTTCGTTCGTGGTGGGCGCGGCCAACCGGCTCGCGGTAACGGCGGCCCGAGCGGTGGCCGAATCACCGGGCGCGGTCTACAACCCCCTGTTCCTCTATGCCGGCTCCGGCCTGGGCAAGACCCACCTGCTCATGGCGATGGGTCACCACGCCATCGAGGTGAACCCCCAGGTCAGCGTCGAATACCTGACGCTGGATGAATTCCTCGAAGCATTCAACGCCGCGATTGCGGCGGGGCAGGGAGAAGCTTGGCGGCGCCGCTACGCGGACGTCGGGGTCCTGCTGGTCGACGATGTGCAGTTCCTGACCCACCGGCGAGAGATGCAGGCGGAACTGCTCCGCCTGACGAATACCATGCTCGCCTCGGGACGGCAGATCGTGCTGTCGAGCGACTGCCCACCCAATGAGATCGAGGCGCTCGACGAGCGACTGATCCAGCGGTTCGCCGGCGGACTGGTGATCGATATCTCGGCGCCCGATTTCGAGACCCGGGTCGCGATCCTTAATCGCCAGGCGGAGGAGCGCAAAGCGGAATTCGACGCCACCGTCATCGAGTCAGTCGCGGCGCTTCCCTTCACGAGCATCCGGGAGCTGATCGGGGCCTTCAACCGGTTGATCGCCCACCAGGCCGTACAGGACGCGCCGATCACGTCGCAGCAGGCCCGGGCACTGCTCGCGAAGTCGATGCCGGCAACCCCCAAGGTGGCCAGCGTGGAGGCCCCGGCGCGGGGAGGCGCGCCGGCAGCACCACCCGAGCCGGAAAGGGAGCCGGGCACCAACCCGGGACTCACCTCCGACGAGTTCGGTGCCTTTCTGTCGGAGATTTCGTCGGCCGTGGCCCGCCAGGTGGACGCGTGGCGGGGCCGGGTGGCGGAGGCGATTCTGCGATGGCAGGGAGAGGGCTATCACACTGAGCGGCTGGAGCGTTTGCTGGAAGGCGAGGCGCCAGTGGATCCGGACGCGGCGCTCCGCGACTACGAGGAAGACATCGCGAAGCTCAAGGACCTCCAGGCCGAAGCCCAGGAGCTCGACTCCGCCGTCGCCGGGCTGCCCGTCCTCCGGGATCCCAATCGGGTCGAGGAGGCCAGGAGCGAGGTCGAGAGGGTGCGAGAGGGGCTGAGCCCCCCACCCGGTCCGGCCCCGATCTGGCGAGTGGAGGAGTTCGTGCAGTCGGCGAACAACCGGGTCGCGACCACCGCCGCCCGGGCGGTGCTGGAGGCGCCGGGCCGCCGCTACAACCCGCTCGTGGTGGTCGGTCCGGTGGGGTCCGGCAAGACACATCTGCTGCACGGCATGGGCAACGTGCTGGCCGAGGAGCCCGGCAGTCTGGTCGCCTGTCTCCGGGCGCCCGACTTCGTCGAGGATCTCATTCGGGCGATCGACCGGGATCGGGTGGCATGGTGGCGGGCGCGGTACCGTCGGATCACCGCCCTCCTGCTCGACGACGTCCACGCGCTGGCGGGAAGGGATCGGACCCAGGAAGAACTCTTCTGGCTGTACAACCTGCTGGCTGAGAGCGGCAGACAGATGGTCTTTACGACCGCCGTCCTTCCTCAGCAGCTCGAGGGGATCGAGCCGCGCCTCCGCACCCGGCTGGAAGGGGGCCTGGTCGTCGAGCTTCCTCCCCCGGACCGCGATGTGCGGGAGGCGATCGTCGGTCGGCTGCTAGCGGAGAAGCTGGGCGAGGCGGACCCGGAGCTGGCCGCCTACCTCGCGACCCGTCCGGTCGAGACGGTGCGCGGTCTGCAGGGTCTGGTGCAGCGGGTGCTGGCCGCCGCTGAGGCGGAGCAGACTCGCCCGACACCGGGTCTTGCCCGGCAGGTGCTGGAGGGGAGCCCGGCCGCGCCGACCCGGCGCACCACCGGCGCGCGCACCAGCGGCCTGCAGTCACCGACCGGGAGCCTCCGCAGTCGGGAAAAGATCGTGTGGGACTGGCCGGACATCGCCGACCGCCTCATCGAGGACATGCGCTGATGGCGATCAAGGGCAGCCTGAAAGAGGCCAGCCTCCCCGATGTGCTCCAGCTCCTCGCGCTGGGCAAGAAGACCGGCTGCCTCGCCATCGCCGACCGGCAGAACTTCGGATACATCTACTTCGAGGAAGGCAGGATCTGCTACGCCTCGATCGTCAACCGGCGCGACCGGATCGGGGACCTGCTGCGCAAGAACCAGCTGGTCACCAATGACCAACTGGACCAGGCCATCCGGGTTCAGGAGGTGCACCGGGAACGCCGCCTCGGCGACATCATGATCGAGCTCGGTTTCGTGAGTCGAGAGCAACTCGAGCGGCTGCTGTACCTGCAGATCGAGGAAGCCGTCTACCACCTGTTCACCTGGTCGCAGGGAACCTTCAACTTCGAGGCGGGGGTCAGACCGGAGCAGCAGGTCTTCACCGTCTCGATCAATCCGGAGAGCCTGCTCCTCGAGGGCGCCCGACGGGTGGACGAGTGGAGCCAGATCGAGAAGAAGATCCCCAGCTTTGACCTGATTTTCTCGGTAGACCCCGCTCACCCCCCGGGGGAGGACGTCGACCTCTCGGCGGCGCAGCGCCGGATCCTGCCGCTGCTCGATGGGACTCGCGACGTGCGCCAGGTGGTGGACGAATGCGCGCTGATCGAGTTCGAGGCCGCGACGGCCCTGTTCGGACTCATCACCGCGGGCTACATCCGCCGGGTTGGCACTTCGGCCAAGGCGTCCGGCCCGCGCGCCAACGACACCCGGGTCCAGGAACATCAGAACCTGGGTATCGCCTTCTTCAAGACCGGGATGCTGGATGAGGCCCAGCGCGAGTTCCGCCGGGTCGCCGATCTGCGGCCCAAAGAGGCCGGTGCCCATTTCTATCTCGGTCTCATCGCCCTGAAGCAGGCCCGGTGGCTGGAGGCCGTCGACGTGTTGCAGCAGGCCGCCGAGGTGGGCGGGCGCCGGGCCGGGGCGCTCCACGACCTGGCCTTCGCGTACGAGCAGCTGGGCCGCCTGGCGGAAGCGGAGGCGGTCTATGCGGAGGCAGCCACCAAGGCACGCGACGATCCGCGGATCATGATTGGCTGGGGCGTGACCGCCCTCAAACGCAACGATGCCGAGGTCGCGCTGAATCGGCTGCAACGGGCCGGGGAACTATTCGGCGACCGGCCACGACCGCCGATCTGGTACTGGGCGACGGCCTTGGCGACGGCGTGCCAAGGCGATCTCGCTGCCTCCATGGAGATCGCGCAGAACGGTGTCGCCGCCCATCCCAGCAGCGCCCCGTTACGCAACAACCTGGCGGTGCTTCAGGAACTGTCCGGGGACCTGGCGACCGCCGAGATGATGCTGCGCACCGCCCTGACCGAGAACCCGACCCTGGCCCAGGTCTCGAAGAATCTCGGCGACCTGCTCTATCGGGCGGGCCGCTACGATGATGCCTTCGAGGCCTACGAACGCGCGGCCAAGCTCAGCCCGGATCTGGGCGACGATCTCTACTTCAAGATGGGCAACATCGCCTTCAAGCGGCGCGACCGGGATCGGGCCCGCGCCTGCTGGAAGCGGGTCACCGAGCTGAACCCCGGTCATCAGCTGGCGCGCGCCAATCTCAACACACTGGACGCCACGGCGTGAAAGCGGATCAGGAGGCCCAGTTCGAGGCGCTGGCCCGGCAGATCGAGGGACGGAGCGGTCTGGACGTTGGCGCGTACAAGGACCGCCTGCTGCGTCGCCGGATCGCCACCAGGATGCGGGCGTGGGGGGTCCACTCCTACGGGGACTATCTGCAGGTTCTGGCCGAGCGACCCGAGGAGTTCGATCGCCTGCTGGATGCGCTCACGATCAACGTCACCAAGTTCTTCCGCAACCCGGAAACCTGGAATTGCCTTGCCGAGCGGATTCTGCCGGAGCTGCTGGCGGTGAATGAAGGCCGGCTGCGGGCGTGGAGCGCCGGTTGTGCCTCGGGCGAGGAGGCCTACACCCTGGTGATGCTGGCAGCCCTGACGCTGGAGCGAATGGGGCACCCGGAATGGCTCGATCGGGTGCGGGTAGATGCCACGGACATCGACCGGGCGTCGCTGGACCGTACCCGGTTGGGGAACTACGATCGCGTCGCCTTCAGCGAAGCCGATCCAGCCATGGTCGACCGGTTCTGTCGCCCGGTGGGGGCGCAGCGGGTCGAGGTGCTTGACGAGCTGCGGGCGCTGGTCTCGACCCGTCGCCTGGACCTGACCAGCGAAGCCGCTCCGGCCAACGACTACGACCTGATCTGCTGCCGCAACGTGGTGATCTACTTCGACCGCGCCACCCAGGAGCGCCTGATGCACGACTTTGCCGACGCACTCAGACCGCGCGGAATCCTGGTACTCGGCAAGGTGGAGACCATCTTCGGCCCGGCTCGCCCGCGGTTCGAGCTTGTGGAAACGCGGGAGCGGATCTACCGAAAGGTGGCTTGATGGGCGAGCAGATCCACGTCCGCGTGGCCGAGCTGCGCTCGGCGCGGGCGGACGCGGTCCTCATCTCGATGGGCTTGGGGAGTTGCGTGGCGGTGTTGCTGCATGATCCCCCGGCCAGGGTCGGAGGGCTGTCGCACATCCTGCTCCCTTCCCGCTCGCTCAACCGGGGGGGAGCCGACCACCTCGGCCGCTTTCCGCAAAGCGCGATTCCCGCCCTGGTCACCGAGATGGTCGCCCTGGGGGCCGACCCGCGGCGGCTGGTGGCGCGCCTGGTCGGCGGCGCCAACATGTTCGCGAACCTGATTCCGGCCGGCTCGATGCAGATGGGCGAACGAAACCAGATCGCGGTGCGCGAGGTTCTCAGTCAGCTTGCCATCCCGGTGGTGGCGGTCTCCGTAGGAGGGACGGTAGGGCGGTCGGTATGGTTCCACGTGGCGGATGGACGGGTCGTCGTCCGGGTGATCGGGCAGCGTGAACAGGTTCTCTGACCTTCCCGGCGTGCTGGTGGTGGACGACAGCTCGTTCTTCCGCCGCCTGGTGACGGAGCTGGTGGCGGGGTCCGGAGAGTTCCGGGTTGTCGGCACGGCGGCCAACGGAATGCAGGCGCTGGAGCTGATTCATCAGCTGAAGCCCGACGTCGTGACGATGGATCTGCACATGCCGGAGCTGGGTGGGCTCGAGGCCATCGGCTACATCATGTCCGAAACGCCGCGGCCGGTGGTAGTGTTGAGCGCCCACGCGGAGGCGGGTTCTCCGGCGGCGATCCGGGCCCTCGAGCTCGGTGCGGTGGAGTTGGTGGCGAAAGACGATGGCCAGGGCCAGGTCTCCGCCCTCCGCATCGCGCCCCGGCTGCTCAGCGCCCTGCGTGCGGCACTGGCGGCGGACCTGGGCCGGGTGCCGGTGCTGGCGCGGCCCCGGGCCAGCGGTGCGCTGGCCGGGTTCGCCCGGCGGGAAGGCGAGGCTCGACGCTGCCTGGCGATCGCCGCTTCGACTGGAGGTCCGCGGGCGCTCGCGGAGCTGGTCCCGGCCCTTCCGGTTGGTCTCGAGGCCGCCGTGCTCCTGGTCCAGCACATGCCGCCGGTATTTACCAGGAGCCTCGCGGCGCGGCTCGACGGGCTGAGTGCCCTCCGGGTGGTGGAGGCAGAAGATGGCATGACGGTGCAGTCGGACACGGCTTACGTCGCGCCGGGGGATTATCATATGCGCGTGGAGGCGCGCGCGACCGGACTTTCCGTAGTGCTCGACCAGGAAGCACCGGTGTGGAGTGTCCGCCCGGCGGCGGACCCGCTGTTCCATTCCGTTGCCGCCACCTTTGGACCGGCCGCCCTCGGCATCGTGCTAACCGGTCTGGGGCGGGATGGGGCGGCGGGCCTCCGGGCGATCCACGATGCCGGCGGCGTGGGGATCGCCCAGGATCGGGGGACTTCGACGGTGTATGGGATGCCGGCCGCCGCCCTGGAGATCGGCGGGGCGGATCTGGTGCTTCCGCTCGGGGTGATGGCGGAACGGGTGGGTGCGCTCCTGCGCGAGGTCCCCAGACGATGAGGCGGCAGCAGGCGTCGGGGGACGAGCTCCAGTTCGTGGTGTTTCGCGTCGGTAGCCGCGAACTCGCACTCAGCATCGTGCAGGTCGAACGGATCCTCCGCTACGAGCCTCCGGAGCCGTGGTCGGATGCGCCGGCATTCCTGGAGGGGCTGGTGCCTTTCGGCGGCGGACGGGTGCCGCTCCTCGATCTGCGCCGCCGGATGGGGACTGAGCCGACCAGTCGGGAGGAGACCCGCATCCTCGTCCTCGCGGTCGAGGGGTTGCCGCTCGCCGTGGTGGCCGACGCCGTAAGCGAGGTGCTCCGGGTCGACACCCGGACCATCCAGCCACCCGCGGCTAGCCTTACCGGTTTCCCCGCGGAAGCGCTCAGCGGCATGATCGAGCGGGATGGTCGGCGTATTCTCATTCTCAACGTCGCACGGCTCCTGACGCAGGCCGAGCGGCTGGCTCTCACGGAGGCAGCCACGTGAGCGACACCCCGGCACCGAATCCCGTGGTCGCGGGGTACCGGCAACAGTACAACGAGATCGCGACCCGGCTTGACCGCGCCTCGTCGGGGGCCGAACGGGAGGCCGTGAAGCGGGAAATTATCGCGTTCTTCAAGCAGGTCGACACCGCGCTGACCGAGCTGGGTCAGGTCAAGGAGGAGATCCGCGGCCTGGTCGACCGCTACAAACAGGTCGCCGCGACCGCCGAGACCGCCCAGGCGCCCCAGTTCACTGGGGCCCGGCCGGTGGTTCAGCAGGACCACCTCGGCGCGTCCACGTTCATCGAAAAGGGCTGGAGTCTCATCTCGCTGGGAGACTACGCCGGCGCCATACAGGCCCTCACCAAGGCACTCAACCTGGCGCCTTCGGAGACCCAGGCCCAGTCGCTGCTCGGCTGGGCGCAAATGCTGCATGAGGACTATGACGATGCGCTCGCGACATTCAGCCGGGTCCTGATGAAGGAGCCCGCCAATTCGCTGGCACGGATCAACGTCGGGTACATCTGCCTCAAGAAGCGCATCTTCGGCGAAGCCATCGAGCACCTCTCCAAGGCCATTCGGCTGGACAACGACCGAAAGGCCACCCTCTACGCCCACTATTACCTCGGCCTGGTCTATCTGGAACGGGAGATGTTCGAGGACGCCGTCACCTTCTTCCAGAAGACCCTGCAACTGGGTCCCAACCTGATCGAGGCCTACTACGAGCTGGGCCGGGCCGACTGGTTCATGGGCGACAAAGACGCAGCCCGGACGGCATGGAGTGAGGGCTTCAAGGCCAACCGGTTCAACCCGTGGGGCAAGCGGTGCAAGGAGATGCTTGAACTCACGGCTGGTGGAGGCGAGCCCCCGCGCAGCGCATCCTGATGCTGACGCTGGCCGTGCTACAGGCACCCCCCCGTGCGGTGCAGGTCGGCCAGGTGACGGTGGTAGCCTCTCCCGCCCGGCAGGCCCTGGCGGTGTCGCTCGCCGAGCGGGCGGAGCGGCCCCTCACGTGGCCGGGCTTGGGCCGCCTGGCCCCACCGCCATTCGTGCTGGTACTGGTCGACGATTCCGCGGCCCTGGCCAGGATGTCGCGCGGACAGGCACCCGGTTGGGGAGCGGGGGTGGCGTATCCCGGAGCCCGCACCATCGTGCTCCGGACCGATCTTCCCGATCTCGACCAGACGCTGCGACACGAGCTGGGCCACCTGATTCTCCGCACCACGGTTCGGGGCAGACTGCCTTTGTGGTTCGACGAGGGTTATGCCTCCTGGGGTTCCGGGGAAACGGGTCGCCTGGAGGGACTGGAACTCAATCTCGCCGTTGCCTCGGGGCGGATCCCGACACTTCGCGAGCTCGATGCCATGCTCCGCGGTTCCGCGAGCACCGCCGATCTGGCGTACGCGCTGGCTGCCTCTGCCGTGGCGGAGATCGGACGGCGGCCGCCACGGGGCGGGATGGAGCGATTGCTGGGGCGGCTCGCGGCGGGCGAGGACTTTGGCAGCGCGCTGGAGGCCGCAACCGGGCTCTCCGAGGAACGGTTCGATGACGCCTGGCGGCAATCGCTGCGGCGGCAGTACAGCGTGATCACCTGGCTGGTCGCCGGAGGGATGTGGGTGATCATCGCCTTCAGCCTCGGTGGACTGGTCTGGTATCGCAGGGAACGGGACCGGCCCCGCCGAGCCGCCCTCGATCGCGGGTGGATTGTAGCAGCCGAGACGGCGTCCCCCGCCGAGGACGGTCCCAGCTCTCCCGGGCCGCCCGTTGACCCGGGCGCCCCAACGCAGTAAGCTCAACCCCCATGCCAAGTTCCGACTCCGCAGTTAACGGAGCCAGTCTCCGGTTCGGTCGCCGCAATGTCCTGCTGCTTGGCGCCGCTGTCGTCTCCCTCATCGCGGGTTACCTCTGGCTCAACGCCGGCGGTACGACGGGCGCCGCAGCTCTGCTAGTGCTCGGCTACTGTGTGTTTTTCCCGCTGGGGATCGCGCTGTAACTTCGGCGCGACCCGTGGTCCTGCGACACTGGAGACCGATGCGCCTCCTGGCCGGTGGCGCACTGGCACCCATTTCCCGGGCGAATAGCTCAGCTGGTCCAGAGCGCCTGCCTTACACGCAGGATGTCGGGGGTTCGAATCCCTCTTCGCCCACTGTTGCCGCTGATCCGGTACGGCCGTTGCGTTGTGTGGCCGGCAACCCTTCCTCTCGGAGTCTGTTGATGCGCGTGGCTCGTCTGTTCACCCTGATTCTGCTTGCGAGCGGGGATGCGGGGGCGCTGTTCGCGCAGATTCCCACCCGGAGGCCAACGGCCCCCGGGGCATCGTTCAGCGGACCGCGCCTTCTGGTCGGAAACCCCCATTCCTTCAACCCGCAGGATTCGGCTCCCTCAGTCGCCTTCGGGGAAGGACTTCGAAGCAGGCTGGACAAGGTCATCAACGGGCAGTTTCGGGTGGTCACCCGGGCCGAAATGAATGATGCCCTCAAGCAGTTCGGCTACCCTGCCGACGCCATTCTCGCTCAGTTGCCGCTCCGGGCATTCGCCCAATCACTCAATGCCCGGTTCACGGTAGTCTCGAGCATGACCCGTGACGCCGGCGGCAAGTACACCATCACGTCGCGGTTGTCGGGTTTGAATGACGACGCCGGGAATGTGGTCACGGTCACCCAGGCGGCTGGCCAACCCCCGGCGGAGCTCGGGGCAAAGGCGGCCGATGGGTTCACCTCGGCCTTGAAAGTCTGGGCTGAGGCCCGTGCCTGCATCGACCAGTCCAAGACTGCCCCGGACAAGGCGGCGGCCGCCGCGAAGAAGGCTCTGGCGGAGGTGCCTACCCATGGGTTGGCGAATTTCTGCCTCGGGTCGCTTGCGCTGAACAGGGGACGCAAGTCCGACAGCGCCGAGGCCATGGGGTACTTCCAGGCCGCCACAAAGGGAGATCCGCTGAGCCTCGCAGCCTGGACCAAGCTCGGCGAGGGTTACGAGATAGCGCAGGATACCACCCGAACGATCGAAGCGCTCAAGCAGATGCTGGTCATCGCTCCCACCAACCAGACCCTCCGAGAAGTCGCCTTCAAGAAGTTTCTCGCCTACGGCCGGCCGGAAGCCGCGGAACAAGTGGCTGACGACGGACTCAAGTTGGATCCGGGGAATGTGGATCTACTCGAGCTCCGGGCGAACGCCCGCGCCTTCCGGGAGAACTACAGCGGCGCGCTCGATGATCTCGAGCAGATTGCGGGACTCGACTCCGCCCGGGCGGACAGCACCTTCTACGTCAAGTACCTGGTCTTCGCGAGCCAGAAGCCCGATACCGCGCGGCTGGTGCGATGGTCGGTGATGGCGCTGAAGAAGTTTCCGCAAAACGTCACTCTGCTCAAGCAGGCGATCGGCGCCTACTCCCAGGTCGGGGTCGGCGACAGCCTGATCGGGGCGTTGAACCTGCTGGTGAAGGTGGATTCGGCGTCGGCGGTCGGCTTCGCGCTGCAGGAGGCGAAGACCCGGCAGGACAACAAGGACTTCAAGGGGTCGGATCCCTTCGTGGCGTTCGCGGCCCGCTACGGGGATGCCCAGGCGCGCGATGGCGCAGCCGCCTTTATGCTGCAGGGCGTCGTTCCCATGCTGCAGCCGCCGCAGAACTGGCAGGCGATCGCCGACAGTACCCGAGCCATTCTCAAGCTGGCGAACCCGGCGGGGAAGGTGGCGCCGATCGCCAGCCACTTTCTGGGGCTGTCGCTGGTGAATCTGATTGCGGCGACCGACAAGCAGGCGGAGGCCCAGAAGTCCTGCGACATGGCCAAGAGCATCGAGGCCATGACGGGGGAGGCGGAAGGCGCATTCGGTGCAGCAGAGGGCTATGCCGCCGGGAAGCAGGCGCGCGACCAGATGGTGCACTACCTCGCTGGGCTCAAGCCTCGAACCACGTCGATGATCAAGGTCTACTGCAAGTGAAGGGTCGCGGGTGCCCCTACCATCGGGGGCACCCGCGGCCTATATTGCGCGCCTCGCAACCTGGGGCTGTAGCTCAGCTTGGTTAGAGTGCCGCACTGTCACTGCGGAGGTCGCGGGTTCGAGCCCCGTCAGCCCCGTCGCCCGATGATCTGGCACCCCGCCCGCCCTTGCGGACGGGGTGCGCTGCTTCTGTCCCCCACCCGCGCGCTGGGTATGAGCCAACCCGAGCCGGTCTACCACCAGCCTGTGCTGGCGAACGAGGTGGCCGCGGCCGCCCGCGGCGCCCGGCGGATCGTCGACGGCACCCTCGGAGGCGGTGGGCACGCCCGCATGCTCCGGGAAACCGGGGCCGTCCTGCTTGGCATCGATCGCGACCCGGAGGCCATCGCTGCGGCGCGTGGCATGCTGGGCGCATCCGGTATCCAGTACCTGCAGGCCGCGTTTGGATCGGCAGAAGCCCTCGAGGCCATTAGCCGGTTCGCGCCCGACTTCATCCTGCTCGATCTCGGAGTCTCGTCCCATCAGCTCGACCGGGAGGCTCGTGGGTTCACCTTCCGGCCTGGCGCGCCGCTGGACATGCGGATGAACCCGGAGGGGCCGACAGCCGCGGAGCTGCTGAGCTCTCTCCCCGACGACGAGCTGCGGCGGATCTTTGCGGAATACGGAGACGAGCGCCGTGCCGGGCGCCTGGCGAGGGAGATCGTCCGCCGCCGGAACACGGCACCGTTCAGGACGAGCGATGATCTGGTGAACGCGATTCGGGCCGCGCTGGGCCCCCGGAGCGGCCCGGCCGATTTTGCGCGGCTGTTCCAGGCCGTTCGCATCGCGGTGAACGATGAGCTGTCCCATCTCGCCCGGGCGTTGCCGGCTCTCCGCGATGCGCTGTGTCCCGGTGGGCAGTTGGCTGTGATCAGTTATCATTCCGGAGAGGACCGAATCGTCAAACACGCGTTCCAGGAGTGGTGCCGGGCATGTGTCTGCCCGCGGGGAACTCCGCAGTGTACCTGCCGCGGCCGTCCGTTGGGACAGCTGGAGCCCAGACGCGGGATCCGTCCGACGGAGCATGAGATTGCGACCAATCCGAGGGCCCGTAGTGCCACCCTCCGTGTCTTCCGCAAGGCCCAGGTTTAGGGGCCGCCACTGGGTGATGCTGTGGCTGGTGGTGTTCCTGGTCGTCGCCGTGGCGATCCAGGCCCGGCAGGCTTCGGCAGTGATGACCGCCCGGCGGCTGGCAAGGCTCCAGGAGCAGCGGGTTGCCCTGGAGGCGGAACGCGCGGCCCTGCAGCGCCAGATCAGGCTCGGCACCAGCCGGAAGGTGCTGGGCGACCGGGCGGAGAGCGAGCTGGGGCTGCACTTCCCGCAGAATTCGGAGCTGAGATTGCTCAAGCTCCGGTCCCGGCGTCGATAACCGATGGCCAAACCCGCCGCCAGGATCGGGCTCATCGAAGCGATGCTGGTCATCGCGGCACTGGCCGTGGTGCTGCGCGCGGCGCAGCTGCAGCTGATCCAGGGTGGCCGGTGGCAGGATGAGGCCGAGCGGTCCCGCAAGGAGCGGCAGGTCCTGCCGGCGAGACGGGGCGGGATCTACGACCGGAATGGGGTGCCGCTGGCCCTCACCCAGGAATACTTCGAGGTGGGGTTCGCACCGAACGAGCTGACGGGCGGCGCTCGGGATGTGCGGCTCATCGCTCGCAGTCTGGGCTTCCCCCTGCCGCAGCTGCAGCGCCAGGTGGCAACCCGAAAGTGGGTCGCGATCCGGGGCCCTTTCAACGGGCTCCAAGTGCAGGAGCTGCGCGCGCTCCGGGGAGTGTATCTCGACGGGCAGTATTCCCGGCACTACCCTGCTGGCCCTCTGGCACGCGGGGTGGTCGGTTCCCTCACCCCCGACAGTGGACGGGGAGCGAGCGGCGTGGAGCTGGCGCTCGACTCCCTGCTCGCGGGCGTTCCCGGCGAGGCCGTGGTGCTGAAGGACAAGCGCGGTCAGACCTACCAGTCACCCTCGCGCATCGATCGGGAGCCGACCGGGGGACGCGACGTCTTCCTGACGCTGGACGCGGAACTGCAGGAAATTTCCGAGCGGGCTCTCGAAGGAGCCATGGCCGAGTTCGATGCGATCGGCGGGGACATCGTGATGCTCGATCCCCACACGGGGGAGCTGCTCGCGCTGGCCTCGCGGCGGACGGTGGACGGGCAGATGGTGGTCAACCGGGCCACCTATTTCACCGAACCGTTCGAACCCGGGTCGACCGCGAAGCTGTTCACGGCTGGGGCATTGCTGACGCTTCATCGGGTGGATTCGACCGACCGGGTCTACGCCGAGGATGGCCTCTGGAAGATGCCCGTCGACGGACGGGGTCACACCCGTCTGATCCATGACGCGCACGCCACGCCCGGCAGCCTCACCCTCGCCGACGCCATCAGGGTCTCGAGCAACATCGCCATGGGGAAGTTCTCGCAGCGACTCTCGGCGGTGGAGCAGTTCGAGGCGCTGCGGGACTTCGGCTTCAGCAGTCCCACCGGCGTCGAGTTTCCGTCTGAGTCCCGCGGCACTCTGCGGATGCCTGATCGCTGGGACGGGTACAGCAAGCCAAGTATCGCCATGGGCTACGAGTTCGAGGTGACGCCGATCCAGCTCGCCGCAGCCTACGCCGCCATCGCCAATCAGGGCATCCTGCTCACTCCGACGCTGGTGCGCGAGATCCGAAGCGATCAAGGTCTCCTCCTGTATCGCCACCAGCCGGAGCCGGTGCGGCGGGCGATCTCTCCCGCGGTCGCGAAGCGGCTGCTCGAGTACCTGCGCCGGGTGGTGGCCAAGGGGGGAACCGCCGAGGCGGCCCAGCTTGCCAACTGGATCCTGGTCGGCAAGACCGGGACGGTGATCCGGCACGATGGCGGGGTGTACCAGTCGGGGCACTACACCGCCTCGTTTGCCTCCGTGTTCCCCTTGACCGATCCCCAGCTGGTCGTCGTCGTAAAAATCGACGATCCTCGAAGCGGCAAGATCTACGGCGGGGAGACCGCTGCTCCCCTGACCAGGGCCATGCTGGAAGAGGCGCTCTCAGCCCGCCGCAGCGCGCTCGACCGGAGCCGCCTCGCCAGCCCGGCTCTCGAGGAGGCTGCTGCGGTCGTCGACGACAATCCCGACCAACCGGCGGTGAACCGCGTTGTGCTCACCCTGCCGGTCTCCTCCGACTCGGCGGCGCGGCCCGGCCCGAGGCTGGTGCCGAACGTGACCGGTTCGAGCCTGCGTCGGGCGGCCAATGCGCTCCACCGCCGGGGCTTCCATGTCGCGGTGCGAGGCTCGGGCCGGGTGCAACGCACCACGCCCGCGGCGGGAGATTCCGCCGGCTACGGTGCCCTCGTGACGGTGTGGGCCGAATGAACGCACCGGGACTGCGGGATCTGGCCGGCGCGCTGAGTCGCGAAGGCCTCCTGGGTGCGGTGCCGGATCAGGATACCGTGGTCACCGGTGTCACGGCCGATAGCCGCGCGGTGACCCCGGGGATGGTGTATGTGGCGATCCGGGGCAGCCAGGCGGACGGACACCAGTTCGTCCTCGACGCCAAACGGCGCGGCGCCGTGGCGGCGGTCGTCGAACGGCCCACGGAAGCGGGAATCCCCGAACTGCTGGTCCAGGATGGCCGCCGGGCGGCTGCTTCGCTGGGCCGCTTCTGGTATGGCGATCCCGGCCGGAGGCTCCGGCTGGTGGGCGTCACGGGGACCAACGGCAAGACCACCACCACCGCCCTCGTGCGCCACCTCCTCAACGCCCACGGTACGGCCGGGAGCATCGGGACTCTTGGCGCCTTCGACGGGGCGGGGAACCCGGTCACCTCGACGGCGGGATCGCTCACCACCCCCGGTCCGATCGATCTGCAGGCTACCCTCGCTCGGCTGGTGGCGGCGGGCGTCACCCAGGTGGCGATGGAAACCTCCTCCCACAGCCTGGATCAGGGCCGGCTCGACGGACTGGCCTTCGCGGCCGGCGTCTTTACCAACCTCACCCGGGACCATCTGGATTACCACGGAACCATGGAGAGCTACCTGTCGGCGAAACTCAAGCTTGACGGGCTGCTCGCGCTCGACGGAATGCAGGTGGTGAACGCCGACGATCCCGCCTGGCTGGCACTACCGGGCGGGCGGCGTCGGGTCAGTTTTGGACTGAGCCAGGTAGGAGAGGTCCGGGCGGAAGCGATTCAGCTGGGACATGCCGGGACCAGCTTCTGGCTGGTGACGCCGGCGGGGAGCGCGTGCGTCCGGCTTCCACTCCTCGGAGAATTCAATGTGGAGAATGCCCTCGCCGCAGCCGCCACGGCCATCGGCCTCGGTCTGCCCGTCGCAGAGGTCGCCGAGCGGCTCGGCGTCGCCCCACAGGTGCCCGGCCGGATGGAACGGATCGCGGACCATCCCGCGGTGGTGCTGCGGGATTACGCGCATACTCCCGATGCCCTGGAGCGGGCGCTGCAGGCTCTCCGGCCGCTGACGCCGGGCCGACTGCTGGTTGTGTTCGGTTGCGGTGGCGATCGTGACCGTGGGAAGCGCCCCGTCATGGGACGCATCGCGGGCACGCTGGCTGACTACGCCGTCGTGACGTCCGACAACCCTCGGACCGAGGATCCCGAGCGGATCATTGACGAGGTGGAGCAGGGCATGGGCTCAGTGCCCCACGAGCGGCACTCGGACCGGCGGGCCGCCATCGCCGCAGCGCTCGGCGCCGCCAGAAACGGCGACACTGTGCTGCTCGCGGGCAAGGGCCACGAAACCTACCAGATCGTCGGCACCGAGAAGCAGCCGTTTGACGAGCGGGAGATCGTCCAGGAGTTCAGCGGCCGATGATCGCGTGGACCGACGCCCTGGTGCGGCACGCGCTGAGTTCAGACGGAGCGGTACCCGCCGAAACCGGCCAGGTGGCCTACTCGGAAGTCTCGACCGACACCCGCACCCTGCGACCGGGGGCCGTGTTCGTGGCACTCAAGGGGGAGCGTTTCGACGGCCACGACCATCTGCCGGCGGCGCAGGTCGCCGGCGCGGCGGCCGCCGTCGTCCGCGAAGGAACGGAAGAGGTGCCGGGACTGCTGCTGTACCGGGTTGCTGACACTCTGGAGGCGTATGGGCGGCTGGCGCGGCTCCAGCGCCGCACGATTCGGGGGCCGGTCATTGCGGTCGGCGGGGCCAACGGCAAAACCAGCACCAAGGAAATGTGCGCCGCTGTGGTCGGCACCAGGTATCGGGTGCATGCCACGCCGGTCAACGACAACAACCTGGTGGGGATTCCGAAAACCATCCTGGCTGCGCCTGCAGATACCGAGGCCCTGGTCATCGAGGCCGGCGCCAGCGTCCGGGGCGAACTGCGGCGGGCGCGGGCGATCATCGAACCAACCGTAACGGTTACGACGAACGTGGCGCTGTCCCATCTGGACGGCTTCGGTTCGCTCGAGGGAGTCCTGGAAGAGGAACTCGATCTGCTGGAGGGGGTCCCGTTGGCTGTTGTTGGGACCGAACCGGCGGCCCTGGCCGAAGGGGCCCGCGCCCGTGCGGGCCGCGTTGTGACCGCCGGCCTGGCGCGGGCGGATCGGGTACCGCAGTCCGTGACCATGGACTCGACCGGCCGACCGACCCTGGTCGTGGATGGACAGCGAATCCGGCTGCCCCTGCTGGGGCAGCATCAGGCCGGGAATGCCATGCTGGCCTGGGCCCTGGTCTCCGAGCTTGGGCTGGACCCGGCGCGAGCGGCCGAGGCGCTGCGCACGCTGCGGATTCCGGAGGGGCGGAGCGAAGTCATCGAAGCGGGCGGGCTCACGATCGTCAACGATGCCTACAATGCCAACCCGGCCTCTTTCCTGGCAGCGATCGCGACCGCTCGTGCCATGCGGGGAAGCCGCCGCCTGGTGTTCGTGGCCGGCACCATGCGGGAGCTTGGTTCTGAAGCTGCCCGGCACCACGCGGCGGTGGCTGCGGCCCTCGTCGGACTGGAGCCCAACCTGCTGGCGGCGGTGGGCGACTTCGTGCCGGCGCTCACCCCCTATGCGACCCGGCTGGGCGAGCGCTTGGTGGCGGCGCCGGATGCGGCCACGATGGGCCACCTCCTCAAAGGCCGCCTGCATGGAGACGAACTGGTCTTTCTGAAGGCATCCCGTGGTGCCCAGCTGGAGCGTATACTTCCCTACCTCACCGGCCAGGACCACTCGACACCCTGAGGCGCCGTGCTTTATCACCTGCTTGCCCCGCTGGGGAAGCACATTCTGCTGTTCAATCTTCTCAACTACATCAGTTTCCGCGCGGCCGGGGCGACCGTGACGGCGATCCTCCTGGCGTTCCTCATCGGTCCCCCCATCATCGGGCGGCTCAGAGCCCGCAAGATCGGCCAGGTCATCCGAGCCGAGGGGCCTGCCACCCACCAGGGCAAACGGGGCACGCCCACGATGGGCGGGGTCATCATCCTGCTCTCCACGCTGGGGGCCACGCTGCTGTGGGCCCAGCTCAGCAACCGCTTCGTGCTGTTTGCGATGCTGACCATGCTGTGGATGGGCGGGATCGGGTTTGTTGATGACTACCTGAAGATCATCCAGGGCAAATCCCGCGGGCTGGTCGCCAAATGGAAGCTGGCCGGCCAGGTGAGTTTCGGAGTGAGCCTGGGCATCCTGCTCCTGTTCTTTCCCGTGGTGCCAGTCGACACGATCCCGGCGGCCGCGACGACCGTCCCCTTCTTCAAGTTCGTGATCGTGCTGTTCACCGCACCCTGGCTGTACGTAGCGTTCGTCACCGTGGTCATCACTGGCAGCAGCAACGCGGTGAATCTGACCGACGGCCTCGACGGGCTCGCCGCGGGTCTTTCGGCGATTGGCGCGGGCGCGTTCGCGCTGTTCGCGTATGTATTCGGCCGGGTGGACGCCACCGCCTACCTGAACCTGTTTTACCTCCCCGGCGCGGGTGAGCTGGCCATCTTCTGCGGTGCGCTGCTCGGCGGATGCATCGGCTTTCTCTGGTTCAACGCCCACCCCGCACAGGTGTTCATGGGCGACACCGGAAGCCTGGCACTGGGCGGTGCCTTCGGGACGGTGGCAATCCTTCTCAAGGCCGAGTTCCTTCTGCTGATCATCGGTGGTGTGTTCGCGATCGAAGCCGTGTCGGTGATGCTGCAGACCGGAGTTTACAAGTGGTTCAAGCGGACGCGGGGGAAAGAGTACGCGGATGCCCACCGGGTGTTTCGCATGGCTCCGCTGCACCACCACTTCGAGCGGCTCGGCTGGCATGAGAGTACGGTGGTCACCAGGTTCTACATCCTGGGCCTCTTCTGCGCCATGGTGGCACTCGCCACGCTCAAACTGCGATGAGCTTCGAACGCTGGCGAGCGACGGGCCGTGAAGCCGCCGTCATCGGCCTGGCCCGGAGCGGCGTGGCCGCGGGGCTGCTGCTCCGGCGGGAGGGAATTCCGGTGTACGCCTCCGACCGGGCCGATGTTCCGGACTCGTCCGTCGGGGAGCCCGGTCTGGCCGCGTTGCGGAAGGCGGGGGCCGAGGTCGCCCTGGGCGGACACGACCTCCAACGCATCGCGAAAGCCGGTGTCGCGGTGGTCTCACCGGGGGTGCCGCCCGACGCGCCCCCGCTCGTCGCGGCCCGCGGGGCGGGCGTGCCGGTTGTCTCGGAGGTGGACGTCGGCTACGCCGGACTGCCCGAGACCCGGTTCGCGGTGATCACCGGCACCAATGGCAAAACCACGACGACCGCGCTTGCGGGCCACCTGCTGACCGCGGGGGGTCTGCGCGCCGTGGCCGCGGGGAACATCGGCAGGCCCCTCGCACAGGTGGCGCTGGACAGGGAGCGGCCGGAGTGGGTGGCACTCGAGATCTCGTCGTTCCAGCTGCATGACACGTGGGACCTGGTGCCCACGATTGGGGCAACCACCAACCTTGCCCCCGACCATCTCGACCGCTACCCGACCCTCGCCGCGTACTACGAGGACAAGGACCGGCTCTACCTGAATGCCAGCCCCCAATCGTGCTGGGTCACCAATGGCGACGATCTCGAGGTGGAACGGCGGGTCGTGGGGAAACCCGGACAACGGCTGCGGTTCAGTCTCGTGCAGCGCGCCGATGCCTGGTACGAGCGCCCGGGCCGGGAGCTGCGACTGGGTCGGGAAGCACTGGTGGGCCGAGACCAGCTCGCGCTGCTGGGGGATCACAACGTGGCGAATGCCTTGTGTGCCGCCCTCGTGGCCTGGCGGGCGGGCGCCCCGCTGGAGGGGATCCGCGAAGGGCTCCGCTCGTTCCGCGCGCTGCCGCACCGGATGGAGCCGGTCCGCACGGTGAACGGGGTGTTGTGGATCAACGATTCCAAAGCCACCAACGTGGCTTCCACCCTGGTCGCGGTCCAGGCGCTGGAGCGACCGTTCGTGCTGCTGCTGGGGGGGCGCCACAAGGGTGAGCCCTACACTGCGCTGGCGGAGGCGGCCGGGGATCGGTGCCGCCGGGTCATCGCCTATGGCGAGTCGCGCGATCTCGTGGTACGGGACCTGTCCGGACGACTGCCGGTAACCGCCGTCGGCAACGGTTTTGGGGCGGTACTGGCCGAGGCGCGCCGGGCCGCGCGACCGGGAGACGCGGTCCTGCTGTCCCCCGCCTGTTCCAGCTACGACATGTTCCGGAACTACGAGGACCGCGGGGCCCAGTTCCGTGCTGCTGTGGAGGCCTGGTGAGCGACCCCCCGATTCAATACCCCGGTGAACTCCGCTGGGAGACGCGGCTCCTCGCCGTGGTGACCGCGACCCTGGTCGCGTTCGGTATCGCGACGATCTACGGCGCCTCGAGCCTGGTTCGAACCAAAGAGGGAGTGGTCGGGGGGACCTATGCGCTGACCCAGTTCACCGGCGCCATGGCGGGCGGCATCCTGATGATCATCTTCTCCCGCGTGGATTACCGGCGGCTCCGCCCCCTGGCGTGGCCGTTGATTCTCGGGTCGATCGTACTGCTGCTGCTGACCGATCTGCCCTTCACCCGGTTTCTGGCGCCGGTCCGCAACGGGGCCCACCGGTGGATCCGTCTCGGTCCGGTGAGTTTCCAGCCATCGGAGCTGGCTCGGCTCGCCGTCATCATCTGGTGCGCCATGCTCGCCACCAAGAAAGGGGAGCAGGTGCGGCAATTCCAGAAGGGCGTTCTGCCGTTTCTGCTGGTGCTGGGCTTGACCTCGTTGCTGATCCTGCTGCAGCCCAACATGTCCATGGCGGTATTGGTCGCGCTGCTGGGGGGGATCGTCCTGTTCACGGCGGGAGCCAAGATTGGTCACTTCATGCTGCTCGGGCTCGGTGCCGTGGTTGGCGGCCTCCAGCTCATTCAGCACGGGGCGGGGTACTGGGGGGAACGGTGGGACAAGTTCCTGAACGGTGCCGAAGGTACCAGTCAAATCTACCAGTCCATCATCGGTATCGGTTCCGGCGGGCTGCTCGGCGTGGGCTTTGGACAGGGACAGCAGAAGTTCGGCTTTCTGCCCTACGCTTACTCTGATTTCATCTTCAGCGCGATCGGGGAGGAGTGGGGGTTCCTCGGGGTCGTGGTCATGGTCATTCTGTTCGGCCTGTTTTGCTGGCTCGGTTTCCGCATCGCCAGAACGGCGGAGGACCCCTTTGGCCAATACCTCGCCACCGGCCTGACCGCGGCGGTGGGCGTGACGGCGGTCATGCACATGGCGGTCACCCTGAGTCTCATGCCGACCACCGGCCTGACCCTGCCCTTCGTATCGTTTGGCCGCTCCAGTCTCATGGTCTCGCTGGCCAGCGCCGGCATCCTGATCAACATCGGACGGATGCGGGGCAAGGGGGGGCGACGGCCAGGCGGCGGGGCGGCGCGGCGGCTCGGGAACGTTGGGTCCCGGATGGAACGGTAGGGCAATGGGAGGCGCTTCGGGGCCGGGCCGAGGCGTCACCGGGCCGCGGAGCCGCCGAACCATCCTCATTGCGGGCGGCGGCACCGGCGGTCACCTGATGCCCGCGCTCGCGCTTGCGACCCGGCTCCGCGAGCGGCGGCCGGATCTCGAGCCGGTGCTGGTTGGCGCGGACCGGGGCATCGAGGCCCGACTGCTGCCAAAGCGCGACTTCCGCTACCACCTCCTACCGGTCGAGCCGTTCTACCGGCACCAGTGGTGGAAGAATCTCCGCTGGCCCTTGGTCGCGGGCCGCCTGCTCAGCGGGCTGCGCCGCGTCTTCTCAGTGGAGCAGCCCATCGCCGTGCTTGGGAGCGGCGGCTATGCCTCGGGGCCCGCGGTGTGGCTCGCGGCACGTCGGGGGCTGCCCACCGCCATCCAGGAGCAGAACGCCTTTCCGGGTCTGGCCACCCGGCTCCTGTCGCGCCGGGTGCGTCACGTCTACCTCGGGATGCCGGAGGCCGAGCGACGCCTGCGCCTCGGGCCCGACACCGAGGTGTTCAACACCGGCAATCCCATCCCACCCCCGGATCCACAGAGACGAGCGACTGCGCTGCGTCGATTTGGGCTGGAGCAGGACGGCTCGCCGAGCCGTCGAGCCGTCCTGCTGGTCACCGGCGGCAGCCAGGGCGCGCTCGCGATCAATGAGGCGGTGGCCGGTTGGCTCGATAGCGGAGGCGGCGAGGGCATGTCCCTGCTCTGGGCCGCGGGTCACGGCACGTACCAGCGCTTCGCCCGTTACCATCGGCCGCCCGGCGTACAGGTCTTCGACTTTCTGGATCCAATCGCGGACGGCTATGCGGTCGCGACGCTCGCGGTGAGTCGGGCGGGCATGATGACGGGGGCCGAGCTGTGCGCGTGGGGTCTGCCATCGGTGCTCATCCCGCTTCCCACTGCGGCCCAGGATCATCAGCGCTACAACGCTGAGGCCCTGATGGCCGCTGGGGCCGCCCGGATGATCCTGCAACGCGACCTCACTTCCGCAACCCTCGGAACCGCGATCCGAGCCCTGCTTCAGGATCGGACCCGGCTGGGCGCCATGGCGGAGGCCGCCCGGCAGCGCGGGAAACCCCGGGCTGCGGACGAAATCGTGTCGCATCTCTTGACGCTGCTGGGGCTCTGAAGGGTTCCGCAACCCTCAGTGGGGGTTTAGATTAGCCCTTCAATCATGGATCTGTTCGACCCCACTGATCCCCGCCCGTTGCACTTCATGGGCGTCGGTGGCGCCGGCATGAGCGCCTTGGCACTCGTGGCGCGCCGCCGGGGGGTCGCAGTCAGCGGATGTGATCCGGACCCGTCCGGCGCGCTGGATGTCGCCGCGCTTGGTGCCCAACTCTTCAGCGGTCACGATCCCCTTCACGTTGATGGCGCCCGCGCCGTCGTCGTCACGGCCGCGGTTCCTGCGGACCATCCCGAACTCGCCCGGGCCCGGGCCCAAGGCGTCCCTGTCGTACCCCGGAAGCAGGCGCTCGCGGACCTGGTGAATGCCGGCCGAGTGGTCGCGCTGGCGGGGACGCACGGGAAATCCACCACCACCGTGATGACCACCGACGCCCTCTCCGCGGCGGGGTTCAACCCGACCGGACTCGCGGGCGGTCGGGTCAATGATTGGGGTGGTAACGCGAAGCTGGGAGGCGACGGCCTCTTTGTGGTGGAAGCGGACGAATACGATCAGGCCTTCCTGACTCTGCGCCCCACCGTGGCCGTGGTGAATAACGTGGAGGCCGACCACCTCGAGTGCTACGGGAGTGTCTCGGCGCTGGAGAGCGCCTTCGCGGCGTTCGCGGGACACGCCGAGCGGATCATCATCGGCGCCGACGACCCGGGCGCGGCTCGCGTCGCCCTGCAGCTGCGGGGTTCGGGAGTTCGGCGGGCGGCCACGATCTGGACCTTCGGCCTCGCGGAAGCCGATCTCGCCATCAGCGATGTCGAGCAGGGCGCCGAAGGGAGCCGGGCAAGGGTTACGCTCCCCGATCGGCGCCGGGTGACCCTTCGGCTCCAGGTCCCTGGCGTCCACAACTTGCGCAATGCCACGGGGGCGCTCGGCGTGGTGCTGGCGTTGGGCGGTGCCCTGGAGCCGGCGTTGAACGCGCTCGCCGGGTATCGCGGGCTGGGGCGGCGGTTCGAGCGCCTGGGAGAAGCGGGCGGCATCGGCTTCGTCGACGACTACGCCCACCATCCCTCCGAGCTGACGGCCACGCTGGCCGCCGCGCGGCAGGCATTTCCCGGGCGTCGGCTCATCGCGGTCTTCCAGCCGCATCTCTTCTCTCGTACCGCCCAGCACGCCGACGCGATGGGGCAAGCGCTCGCGGCGGCGGATCTGGCCATCGTAACCGAGATCTATCCGGCCCGCGAGCAGCCCCTGCCGGGCGTCACGGGACAGAGCGTCGCCCGCGCCGCCGAGCGGGCCGGAGGGCGGGTGATCTTCGAAGCGGACAAGGGGGAGCTGCGTGACCGCATCCTGGAGGTCGCCCGCCCCGGCGATGTTGTCATTACTCTTGGCGCGGGGGATGTGACCCGGGTGGGTCGGGAGCTGGTCAAGTGGCTGCAAGCCGCCTGACCCGGCCGGGGTGGAGGCTGCTGGGCGGTCTGGCACTTCTCGCCATCATCATCGTGGGGGCGCCGCGGCTGTTCGAGGGGCTCGAGTTCTTCAAGATCCGGAAGGTCGAGATCCGCGGCACCCTGAGCCTCCGCCCCGATGACGTGGCGCGTGCCCTGCCCATCCGGGCGGGCCAGAGCATCTTCATGGACCTGGCTCCTCTCCAGCGGGCCGCGGACTCGATTGAAGGGATCGCATCCGCACGGGTGAGCCGACGTCTGCCCGGAACCATCGTGGTCACGATCCGGGAGGTCAAACCGATCGCGTTGGTCATGCGGAAGGGCAGGTTGGCGATGGTCGGGACCGATGGCGAAGTGCTCGCGTTCGATCCAGTGTTCGCCGTCCCGGATCTGCCAGTGGTGCGTGAGGCCGATTCGCTGGTGACCCAGCTCCTGAGCCGGGTGCGGGACACCGACGCCACGTTCTTTGGCCGGGTAGTCTCGGGCTGGCGGGACGGCGATGACGTGGTGGTGGCGGCGGAAGGACAGCGATTCTGGTTCCGGCCCGACGCCGGTGCGGAGGTCATTCGAGCGGTGCTTGCCGTGGAGCAGGACCTCGAGCAGAACGCCCGTCCATGGACGGACCTGGACGCGCGGTTCGCAGGCCAGGTGGTCGTGCGCCGGGTGCCCGGATGAGCGTTGCCCCGACGCGGCTGGTCGCCGCCCTGGACCTGGGAAGCACCAAGGCCGCCGCGGTGATCGCGGAAGCCCAGGGAGATGCCCGGTCGCCGATGACCCGCATCTTGGGCGTCGGCCTGGAGCGCTCCACCGGCGTGCGGCGCGGTGTGGTGCGAGGTATCGAGGAGGCCACGCGGGCGATCCAGAAGGCGATGAGGGACGCCGAGCGCATGGCGGGGGTCGAGGTCGGGTCACTGTACTGCGGCATCGCCGGTGAACACGTAGCCGGACTGACCTCGACCGGGGTGGTGTCGGTCACCGGTGGCGAAATCCGAACCGGAGACGTGGCGCGCGTGAACGACGTCGCGTCGAGCGTGCCGCTGGGCAGGGACCACGAGCTCCTGCATGCGATCCCGCAGGACTACCTGGTGGACCTCCAGCCCGGCATCAGTGAGCCCATCGGGATGACGGGGTCGCGGCTCGACGCGCAGGTCTACCTGGTCACCGTGCTGTCGAGCGTGCCCCAGAACCTCCGCAAGTGCGTGGAGGGAGCGGGCTATCACGTGGCAGAATTCGTCCTGGAGCCGCTGGCTGCCAGCCTGGCGGTGCTCATCGCCGATGAGCGGGAGCTGGGCTGCGCGCTGGTGGAGCTGGGGGGTGGCTCGACCAATGTGGCTATCTTTCACGGCGGCAAGATCCGGCACACTGGTTCGCTGCTGATCTCCGGCGGGCACGTCACCAATGACATCATGCACGGCCTGCAGGTCACCCAGCAGGATGCGGAGCGGCTCAAGGAGCGCTCCGGGGCGGCATGGGAGCCGCTGGTGCCGGAGTCGGACGTGATCCAGCTGCCGGGCACGCCGGGGCAGGGCGCCCGCAATGCGCATCGCCAGGTGCTGGCCCACATCATTCGCATGCGGTTGCAGGAGACGCTGGAGTTCGCGCTGGACGAAATCACCCGTGCCGGCTACAGCCAGCGGCTTCCCGCCGGCGTGGTCCTGACCGGTGGCGGCGCCCAGCTCCCCGGGATCGTGGAACTGGCGCGGGAAGTGTTCGCCATGCCGGTCCGGGTGGGGAAACCGGGTCAGGGGCTCAGCGGGTTGACCGACAGCGTGGATTCGCCGCGGTCCGCGGTGCTCGCCGGCCTGGCGATTTATGGAACCAGGCAGCTGGCGCTGGGGGCGGCATTCGGGGCCGGCAAGCGCCGGTCACAGGCGGTGGAGAAGTGGGTCATGCCGGTACGGCAATGGCTCCAGGATTTTTTCTGACACCCAGGCGGACCGGAGAGGAACTCTCATGATCTTCGAGCTGGAAGAGACCGGGGCGCAAAGCGCGCGCATGAAGGTGCTCGGCGTGGGTGGTGGTGGTGGCAACGCCGTCAACCGCATGATCGAGGAGCAGCTCCAGGGAGTGGAATTCATCTCCGTCAATACCGACGCGCAGGCGCTCTCGTCCTCCCGGGCCGACATCAAGGTCCAGATCGGTCGCAAGCTCACCCGGGGACTCGGCGCCGGAGCGAGGCCGGAGATCGGCCGGCAGGCGATCGAGGAGAATCGGGAGGACGTGCTCTCGCACCTGGAGGGCGCGGACATGGTGTTCGTCACCTGCGGCATGGGTGGCGGCACCGGCACCGGTGCCGCCCCGATCATCGCGCAGATGGCGCGGGACATGGGAGCCCTCACCGTCGGCATTGTGACCAAGCCGTTCTTGTTTGAAGGCAAGAAGCGCATGCGTCAAGCCGACATGGGCATCGCCGAAATGCGTAACGCCGTCGATACCATGATCGTGGTGCCCAACGAGCGGCTGCTGGCGGTGGTCGGCAAGGGGATTCCCTTCCAGGATTCGCTCAAGAAAGCGGACGAGGTGCTGTTACAGGCGACGCAGGGCATCGCGGATCTGATCACCAAGACCGGCATCATCAACGTGGACTTCGCCGATGTTCGGACCATCATGCAGAACGGCGGGTCCGCATTGATGGGCACCGGGATCGGGCGGGGCGACAACCGGGCCATGGAGGCCGCCCAGCAGGCGATCTCGAGCCCGTTGCTCGACAACGTGTCCATCGCCGGCGCGAGCGGGGTGCTCATCAACATCACCGGCGGCGACGATCTCACGCTGGGCGAGGCGACCACCATCAACGACATCATCCACGATGCGGTGGGGGACGAGGCCGAAATCATCTTCGGTGCGGCCACCGACGCCGCCATGCAGGGAGAGGTCCGCGTCACGGTTATCGCCACCGGGTTCGACCGGACCGAGGCTCCCGGTGCATCGGCGGCGAAACCGGCCTCGGGCGTGATCACCTTCCCGTCGGGCAAGCGGATGACGCCGCCACCGCCACCGCCGGTCAGTCCCGCTCCTCCCGCTCCGCCGGCCCGGCCCGACCCGCGCAAGGCCGACGTGCCGGAGATGGAGATACCGACGTTCATTCGCCGGCAGATGGATTAGGAGGGTCGCTCCGCGTGACGACGGAATGGCAGGCCGGATTGCGCCCACTGGGAGCCTTCGGCGTAGCCGCAGGGATCCTGGCGGCCGCGGCTGCCTACGGGATCCAGGGGGAGTGGCCGTGGCCGCCGTCCACGGTCGTGCCTGCGCGGCACCTTGATGGGCTCACCGCCCAACTGGACACGCTCCGCGAGGGGGAGACGGTGTCCGACCTGTTCTCGCGTCAGGGTCTGCCGCGGTTCACGCTGAGTCAGGCCTCATCCCTTGCCCTGTTCGACCCTCGCCGGCTCCGCTCGGGGCTGGTTTTCAGCTTTCTGAGGCGGAAGTCCGACTCGATTCCCCATCTGGTGGTTCTGAACGCCGGGACGACTCAACGGGTATCGCTGCGCCTGGCCCCCGACGGATGGGAGGCGATCGCGGAACCGATCGCGTGGCACAGCGAAGAGATCACGTTCGAAGGACGCATCAACACGACCCTGTTCGACGCTCTGAATGACGATGTCAATAACGAGCTGCTGGCCCCGGAGGATCGGGTGCGGCTGGCATGGGATATGGCCGACGTATTCGCCTGGCAGGTGGACTTCACCCGGGACCTGCGCCCCGGGGACAGTTTCCGGGTGGTGGCGGAGCGACTGATCGCCGAAGATGGTCTGGTGCGCTACGGCCGGGTGCTCGCCGGGGATCTTGAAGTCGGCGGCCGGCGCTACACCGCGTTCCGCTGGACGTCGCCCGACGGCCGCAGCGGGTTCTTCGACGCCGATGGACACTCGCTTCGGCGGGACTTTCTGCTGACACCGGTCGCGTTTCGGCGGATTTCCTCAGTGCGGAGCGCGGCCCGCCTCCACCCGATCCTGGGGATCGTGCGCCGGCATGAAGGCATCGATTATGTCGCCGATCCCGGCACGCCAGTCATGGCGGCGGGAGACGGGGTGATCGTGCATCGGGGCTGGACCGGTGGCTACGGATACATGGTGGAGATCCGGCACCGGCACGGGATCGTCACCCGCTACGGCCACCTGCAGGACTTTGCCAAGGGCATCACCACCGGCGTGCCGGTCACCCAGGGGGAAGTGATCGGCTATGTCGGCTCGAGCGGGCTGGCCACGGGGCCGCATCTTCACTACGAATTCCGCGTCAATGGCGCGGCCCGCGATCCCCGGAGCAGCGACATGGGGACCGGGGACCCGGTGCCTCTGGCCCAGCGCCGGGAGTTCGATTTCGAGCGTGCCCGACTGAGCGCGCTCCTCGCCGACGCGCCGCCCGCCTTCGCCGTAGCCGGCTTCGGCAGGGAGCCCGGCGGCCAGTCCGGCATCGGGGCGAGCTTCTAGCGGCCAGCCCGGGCCGCCCGCCGTGGAATTCTTTCCCGCCATCGATCTCCGAGCTGGCCGGGTGGTTCGCCTGCGCCAGGGTGACGCTGCCCACGAGACCTCCTACGGGGCCGATCCGGTCGCGCAGGCCGAACGCTTCGTCGCCGCCGGCGCGCGCTGGATCCATGTAGTGGATCTCGACCGCGCCTTCGGCACCGGTGAGAATCTGGCCGTCGTTCGCGGCATCGCGGCCGGGATGGCGGACCGGGTTCAGCTGCAGGTAGGCGGTGGCATCCGTTCACTGGACGCCCTGCGCGCGGTGCTGGATCTGGGCGTCACCAGGGCGGTGCTGGGCACCGCGGCGGTAGACGATCCCGCCCTGGTGTCGGCGGCGCTCGCGCTCGCGGGACCAGCGCGCCTGGCCATCGGCCTCGACACCCGGGGGAGACGAGTCGCCGTGCGGGGCTGGGTGGAGACGACGCCGCTGCTGGCCGTGGAGGTGTGCCGCAGAGTGCTTCTGGAAGGGGCGGAGACGGTGATTCACACCGACGTGAGCCGGGACGGCACGTTGACCGGGCCCGACCTCCAATGCGCGACTCAGCTCAAGGATCTCGGTGCTGCGGTCATCGCCAGCGGGGGCATCTCCTCGGTGAACGACCTCCGTGCGGTGCGCGACGCCGGGCTCGCCGGCGTGATCGTGGGACGCGCCCTCTACGAAGGCAGGTTCACAGTTGCGGAGGCCCTGGCGGCCATCTGAATGCGCGCTGCCCTCATCGTTGTGCTGGCGGGTGTCCTGGCCTGGTTTACCTATTGGCAGCTCGAGCGCCTGGGTTCCCGCGCCTGGATAGCCGCTGTTGCCCGGGCGATCGCCTGGGCCGCGCTCGGCATCCTGCTGCTCGATCTCTCCTGTGCCACTCCCGCCGATCGGACGGCACCGCCGCTGGTACTCCTTGACGGAAGTCTCAGCATGACTGCGGCAGGCGGCCAGTGGCAGGCCGCGCTGGACTCGGCACGGGCCTGGGGAACGGTGCGCCTGTTCGGCGATGCGCGCCCCGCGCACGACACCGCGCCGGATTTCGGCCGCTCCGACCTGGCGCCGGCGCTCGCGGCGGCGGCAGCTTCCGATCGGCGGCTGATCGTCGTGACGGACGGCGAGATCTCCGATGCCGCGGATCTCGCCCCGGAAGCCCTGGCCCGTGCCGGGATCAGGGTCTTTCCGCGCGCGGCGGTCCCCGACCTCGCCATCACGCGTCTCTCAGGACCGGCGCGGGTGACCATCGGCGACACCATTCGGCTGGAAGCCGAGGTCAGAGCGTTTGGGGCCTCACCGGATAGTGTGCGCCTGGAGGTCCGGTCGGAGCGGCGGCTGCTGGCTCACCGATCGGTGCCGCTCGGGAAGGAAGGCGCCAGGGTTGTGCCGCTGTCTTTCAGCAGCGCGGGTCTGTCGGGGGAAGTGCTCCTGACCGTCGCTGTGGTCGGAGCCCGGGATTCGGAACCCCGGGACGACGCGCGCCTCTGGCTGGTGCAGGTGACTCCCACCCCCGGCCTCGTCCTGCTCGCCAGCCCGGGGGACTGGGACGCCCGGTTCCTCTACCGGACGCTGCGCGACGTCGCCGAACTGCCCATCCGCGGATATGTGCGACTCGAGCCGGGGCGGTGGCGTACAATGCAAGCGCTGGCCGCGGTCGCGCCTGAGGAGGTGGCCAGGGCGGCCGGCAACGCGGACGTGCTGGTCCTCAAGGGCTCGGCGCCCGGGTTCGATCGGCGCTCGCCAAGCCGGGGGACGTGGAACTGGCCCAGCGGGGAGACTGGGGAAACCGTGATCCCGGGAGAATGGTACGCGACGGCACCGTCAGCATCTCCCCTGGCGAACGCTTTCCTGGGCCTGCCGGTCGATTCGTTCCCGCCGCTCCTTCAGATCACCCCGATCGAGCCGGCTCCGGAGGCATGGGTCGGACTGACCGCCCAGCTGGCGCGCCGGGGGGCAGACCGGCCGATTTTCGTGGGGGAATCGCATGGGGGCAAGCGCCGCGTCACGACCGCCGCGGACGGGCTGTGGCGCTGGGCCTTTCGGGGGGGATCCTCCGAGCAGGCCTACCGCGCGCTCGTTGCGAGTACGCTTTCCTGGCTGCTCGGCGGAGCCGACTCGGGCGCCGCCCGGGCGCGTCCGCTCCGCGCGGTGGTCGCGGCTGGGCGCCCCATCGTGTTCGAGTGGACCGGCGCGGGAGCCCCGCTGCCGCTGGGTATCTCTCTCGGCCCCGGTGGCGCCAGCCGGCGCGACACCCTTCGGTTCGACGGGGCGGGGCGGGCGGAATTGTGGTTGCCAACCGGGCGACACCGGTATGAGCTCGACGGCGGTGGGGCCGGCACCGTGGTGGTGGACACCTGGTCGGACGAATGGCTTCCGCGACCGGTGGCGCTTTCCGACCGGGAAGCCCCCGGGCTGTCGCTTGCCGGCGTCAGCAGCAGCCGACAATGGATCTGGCTCTTTGGCCTCGCGGTGCTGGCACTGGCGGCGGAATGGCTGGCGCGGAGACGGCTGGGGCTGAGGTGAGTCGGCCACCAGCCGTCAGCTTGCACCTGGTTTGGCCCCCGGTCAGTCCTCCGACGCGGGCCTGACATGGCGGCGGCCAACGGCCGACGGCCAGGGCGGCGGCGTCCTCTCCCTTAGATTCCTCAGCCATGACCTCCGGACGCCTCGGCGAAGCTCCGAAACTCACCCTCTGGCAGCGGCTCAAGCAGGTTGCTCTCACCGATCTCGGGGCGCTGGCGCGGGGCCTCAGCGCGGCAGACCTGGAAGCGATTGAGCGTACCCTGATCGAGGCGGACTTCGGCGTGCAGGCCACGGTGGACTTGGTCCAGGGTCTCGAGGACGACGTTCGCAGAGGACGGCTCAAGACCGAGACGGATCTCCGACGCGGGGTGATCGGCCGCATCGCGGCGATGCTGGAGGTGCCGGGGTCCACGCCGGGCGCGCTGGCGCGGGCTCCAGCGGGGCTCACGGTCATGGTATTCGTCGGGGTGAACGGGGTCGGCAAGACGACGAGTGTGGCCAAGATCGCGTGGCGGCTGCAGCGTGAGGGCCGGAAACCGCTGCTGGCCGCCGCGGACACCTACCGTGCCGGCGCCATCCAGCAGTTGCTGGTGTGGGCCGAGCGGCTGGGCCTGCCGGCAGTCGCAGGCGCGCAGGGTGGCGACCCTGCCGCCGTGGCGTTCGATGCGATCGAGGCGGCTACGAACCGCGGGGCCGACACGGTTCTCATCGACACCGCCGGCCGTCTGCACACCCAGGACGACCTGATGGAGGAGCTCCGCAAGCTGACGCGGGTGATCGCGCGCCGGTGTCCGGGTGCGCCGCAGGAGACCCTGCTGGTCGTGGATGGCACCGTCGGCCAGAACGCCATCCAGCAGGGGAAGCTGTTCGCCCGGGCGGTACAGCCCACCGGCATCATCGTCACCAAGCTGGATGGCAGCGCCAGGGGCGGCGCCGTGGTGGCGATTCGCCGAGAATTGGGGCTGCCGATCCGGTTTCTCGGCGTCGGCGAGAGCCCGGAGGATCTGCAGCCTTTCGACGCCGCTGCCTACGCGGCGAGGTTGCTGGGTGCAGACGCGGATACGACGCCACAGCATGCCTGACGTGCAGGGCTGCCCCGCCTGAGGTGATGGCAGGCATGCCCCCCCTTCGTCCAGATACACCAATCAAGTTCCTCAAGGGCATCGGGGAGCGGCGGGCCGAAGCCTTTGCGCGCCTGGGCATCCGGACGGCGCAGGAGCTCCTCTGGCACATCCCGTTCCGGTATCTGGACGCCTCCAGCGTCACTCCGCTCGCCCGCGCCCGGGTTGGCGATGAAGTGGCCTGCGTGGGAAAGGTGGTTGCCAAGCGCCTGATGCCGACTCGCACCGGGCTCCGGATCTTCACTGTGGTGCTACGGGATCAGAGCGGGCTCCTGGAATGCGCCTGGCCCGGCCAGGGTTTTCTCGACCGCACGATCGAGGTGGGCCAGACTTTGCTGGTGGCCGGACCGGTGCGCTTCTACCACGGCAGGCAGCTCAATCCGCGCGAATTCATCATTCTCGCCGATCAGGATGGCGATGGTGACGGTCCCGCGCCCGGGCGGGTATTGCCGGTGTACCGGGCGACCGAAGGGCTGTCGCACAAGGTCATTCGCGGGCTTGTCGACCGGCACCTGGACCAGATGATCGCCATGTCTCGCGATCCGCTGCCGGCGTCTCTGTGCGCCGGCCTGGGGCTCCCGCCGCTCGCCGAGGCGCTCCGCGCGGTACATCGTCCCGGGTCGGTGGAGGAGGCCGAGACGGCGAGGCGCCGGCTGGCCTTCGACGAACTGCTCGATCTGCAGCTCATGCTGGCTCGGGCCCGGCTGCTTGCCAAACGCCGGCGTACCGGGGTGCCGTTCGCGCTGCACCACACGCATACCCGCCGGCTGATGGAGACCCTGCCATGGCCCCTGACGGGCGACCAGAAGCGCGCGCTGCGGGAGATCACGGCGGACATGACGGCGCCGGAGCGCATGCACCGGTTGCTCATGGGTGATGTCGGGACCGGCAAGACCGTCGTGGCGCTGTTCGCCATGCTGCTGGCGCTCGAAAACGACTATCAAGCCGCGCTGATGGCGCCGACTGAGCTGCTCGCCGAGCAGCACCGCACGACGCTGTCGGCGCTGCTGGAGCCCCTGGATCTCCGTCCCGAGCTGCTGGTGGGGCGCCTCACGGCGGCGGAAAAAGCAACCCGCCGCCGGCAGCTCTCGAGCGGACAGGCCCGGCTGATCATCGGCACCCATGCATTGCTGGAAGAGGCGGTCGAGTTCCACCGCCTGGGACTCGTGGTGATCGACGAGCAGCACCGCTTCGGGGTCGACCAGCGCAGCCGCCTCGTCGCCAAGGGCGATGCCCCGGATGTCCTCCTGCTGAGTGCCACGCCGATCCCCCGCTCCCTGGCCCTGACCCGATTCGGCGATCTCGATGTTTCGACGCTCAAGACCCGACCGCCTGGGCGCGGCAGGATCAGAACCGGGATCCGCTCCGAGTCGGAACGGGAACGGGCGCTGGCGTTCGTGCGGGAGCAGTGTGCTGCCGGTCGGCAGGCCTACGTGGTGCTCCCGGTGATCGAGGAGTCGGAGCGGGCTGATCTGCGGGCCGCTACCGTGATGGCGGAACAGCTGCAGGCCCGATGGCCGGATCTGACCGTGGGGCTGGTGCACGGGAGGCTCAAGGGGCCGGAGATGGACGAGCGGATGAACCGCTTCCGGGCCGGCGTGATTCACGTCCTGGTCGCCACCACGGTGATCGAGGTTGGCATAGACGTTCCCAATGCCACGGTCATGGTAATCGAGCATCCGGAACGATTCGGCCTGGCACAACTGCATCAGCTCCGTGGCCGGATCGGTCGTGGAGCGGAGGAGAGCTATTGCATTCTGCTCGCCAGCGGCCCGGTCCCGGGACGACTCAAGGCGTTCGCGGCAACCACTGATGGCTTCCGCATCGCCGAGCTGGATCTGCGGGAGCGGAAGATGGGAGACCTTATCGGGGAGCGGCAGGCTGGAGAGTTCGAGCTGCGATTGGCGCGCCTCCCGGACGATGAGGACCTGCTCACCGGCGCCAGGCGGGTGGCGCATGATCTGCTGGCGGAGGATCCGATGCTCGCGCTGCCCCGGCATCTGGGCCTTCGGGAGCGGGCGCTGCATCGATACCCGCGGGCGGTCGAGCTTTTCCGGACCGGCTAGCGCCGAAGCCGTTCGGCGTGGATCAGAAAGTTGCGCGGAGCCCGAATCGGGCCTGTCCAGGCGCGACGCGGAACTCCGGTGCGAAGGGGATGTTGCGGGGAGGGCGCTTGGGACGGGTCAGCTCCCACACGAAGAGGCCCGCGGTCGCCAGCACCGTCACCTCGCCGCTGAGCAGCCAAGCGCGGGCTCGACGGTCCGATCGGAGCGAGCTCTGATAGTATCGTTCCGCGACCGGATCGAGATAGCTGCCGTTCGAGCTCTGGTTGCAGCGCGTGTGATCGAGGTCGCAGTAATCCTGCAGCCGGCTATAGGCCCGGTCCGCGTCGTGATGCGTATCGGAGGCCTTGATGCCCATGCCCACGGCTGCAACCAGGCCCACCCACTTGCCGTACTTCACCAGTGCCGGCGAGGTTCGATTCAGAGCCGTGTCGGAGACCTGAGCCAGGCCTGGGCCCGGGAGGGCTCCCAGCAGCAGGAGCGCCATGGTGGCGGCGCTCATGGTCCGGGTCCGGGATTCGGCGCTCACAGCCGCATCCGGTGCAGGTCTCCACGTCCACCGAGCGCCAGGAAGTCGCTGTCTCCCAGGATCAGGGGCGCGAGTTCCAGCGGCCGGCCCAGCGAGGCGCTCCACGCTTCACCGCCATCATCGGAGCGAAAGGCGTGCAGCCGTCCTTCGGACCCTCCCACCAGCACCCATGGTCCGAACAGGGCCGGCGCACCGGTGGCGGGCCAGCGCTGCTCGCGCAGGAGGGTGACCTCCGGCGGCGCACCGGGTATGATGCGATAGAGCGAGCCGAGCTGGGTGACACCGTAGACGGTGTCGCCGCGGGCGGCTGGCGACGTAAGCAGCGGGCCGTCCAGGCGGACCTTCCACAACACCTGCAGGCTGTCCGGTGTCAGCGCGACGACCAGCGAATCGCCGGTGCCGGCGACCAGCGCGTCGCCGACCTGCACCCAGGGCGAGGTAATCGCACCTGGCGCACGGCGCCGCAGCCTCGCGAACCCGTCCTTGACCTGCACCACGTAGAGGCTGTCGAAGGAGCTGACCAGCACCCGGTCCCCTCCCAGCGGGATCGGCCCGATCCGCTGGGAGGGGAGCGGGTGGCGCCAGCGGATGTGTCCGGTCGTGGGGTCCAGCCCCATGACCTGACTCTGCCGGTTGAGGGCGATCAGAACACCGTCCGCCAGCGCGAGCGGGGCCTCCACGAATCCGGTTCCGGTTGACCACAGCTGTTTGCCGCTCACCGTGTCGAACGCGTAGACCCGGCCGCCGGGGCGATCCGTCGCGGCGTATACCGCCGTGCCGGCGCGCAGCACTCCGCCGACGATAGGCCCCGACAGTCGGCGGGACCAGCGGGTTCGGCCCGACGCGAGATCGACGGCGACCACCCGCCGGTCTGATCCTCCGAGATAGGCCGTACCGCTATCCAGGGCCATTGGGGCGCTGGGCCCCCGCAACGGCCGGGACAGCCATAGGCGGGTCAGCGGCGTGCCCTCGAGAGCCACCCCCCCCTTCGGCTGCTGGTCCGGCTCCCACCTGGGCGTGGGCCGGTAGGCGGTGCACGCCGCGTTGACGCTCATCAAGACGACCGCTAGACTCCACGCCCCGCGGCGCGCAAGATGCCCTGCACTCCGAGCCTGAACATGCAGACCACCCGCATCACCGAACTGTCCCGCCACGAGGGGACCTCCGTCACCGTCCGTGGCTGGGTGGCGCACACCCGCTCGAGCGGGAAGATCGGGTTCGTGGTGCTGCGGGACGGAACCGGCTATCTGCAGGGTGTGCTCTCCAGGAAGGATGTCGCCGCGGCGACCTGGGAGCGGTTCGGTGCGCTCACTCAGGAAGCCTGCGTCTCGGTTACCGGCACCGTTCATCGGGAGCCCCGTGCTCCCGGCGGGTTCGAGATGCACCTGAGCGAGCTGGTCGTGACCGGGCCGAGCCAGGACTTCCCCATCCAGCCCAAGGAGCACGGCACCCAGTACCTGTTCGAGAACCGGCATTTGTGGCTGCGCAGTCGGCGGCAGGTCGCGATCGCGAAAGTGCGTCATGAAATCGTGCAGGCCATCCGTGATTTCTTTTTTGCCCGTGATTTCATCCTGGTGGACACGCCCATCCTCACTGGCTCCATTGGCGAGCAGGCCGGCGAGCTTTTCAGCACGGACTATTTCGACCTCGGCAAGGCCTACCTCGCCCAGACCGGCCAGCTGTACGTGGAAGCCGCCGCCGCCGCGCTCGGCAAGGTGTACTGCTTCGGTCCGACGTTTCGCGCCGAGAAGTCCAAGACCCGCCGCCACCTCACCGAATTCTGGATGGTAGAACCCGAGGTCGCCTTCTACGACTCGAGCGACAACATGCGACTCCAGGAGGAGTTCGTGAGCTATGTCGTCGACCGCACCATTGCGCGGCGGGCGGAGGAGCTCAAGGAGCTGGAGCGCGACACGGCGCCCCTGGAGCGGGTGCAACCGCCGTTTCACCGCATCGCCTATTCGGACGCGGTCGTCAAGCTCAACCAGCTCGGGTCGGACATCACCTGGGGCGCCGACCTGGGCGGCGATGACGAGACCCTGCTGGCCCAGCAATACGACCGACCGGTTTTCGTCTACAACTACCCCAAGGGCATCAAGGCGTTCTACATGAAGGAGAACCCGGATGACCCCCGCACCGTGCTGAACAACGACTGCCTGGCCCCGGAAGGTTACGGCGAGATCATCGGTGGCTCGCAGCGCGAAGATGATTTCGATCGGCTGACGGCGCGCATCCGTGAACAGGGCCTCGACCCCCACGCCTACCGCTGGTACCTCGATCTCCGCAAATACGGGACCTTTGTCCACTCAGGCTTCGGTCTCGGGGTGGAACGCACAGTCGCCTGGATTTGCGGGCTGGCTCACATCAGGGAGACGATTGCCTTTCCGAGACAGATACACCGGCTCTATCCATAACTCGGCGGCCCGGCGGCTCGGCGGCTCGGCCCGTCGAACTGCTTCACTTCCTGCCACAGCCCGTCCAGGACGGTCAGGCCGGCGCGCGCGACGTCAATGCCCCGGGAGGCTGCCAGTGCCTCCACTGCCTGGAAACGCTCCCGAAATTTTCTGTTGGCGTGGTCCAGCGCCGTGGCCGGTTGCACCCGCGCCTTGCGGGCCAGGTTCACCACGGCAAAGAGAAGGTCGCCAACTTCATCCACGATGGCTTCCGAAGCGGGCGGGTGGATGGGTTCGCCGATGGCCGAGGCAGGTGACTCCGCCTCGGCCGTTCCCGCGGTTTCCGGTGCCCGCGCCTCCTCCGCCTTTAGCACTGCGGCAACCTCTTCCAGCTCCTCTCGCACCTTTGCGATTGGTCCCGCAGCGTCCGGCCAATCGAAGCCGACGGTCGCCGCCCGTTCCTGCAGGCGATACGCCATGAGCAGACTCGGGAGGGCAGGGGGAAGGCCGTCGAGGACGCCCTTGCGTCCCTCCCGCCCCTTCAAGGTCTCCCAGGGCTCGATCGGGCCTCGATCGAACAGGTGCGGATGGCGCCTGCGCATCTTCCTCTCGAGATCGTCTGCCACCTGTTCGGCGGTGAACTCGCCCCGTTCCTCGGCCAGCACCAGCTGCCACCCCAGGTGAAGGAGCAGATCGGCGACCTCCTCCCGGATCGCCGACGCGTCACCCTCTGCGAGGGCGTGGTCCAGCTCGAACACCTCCTCAATCAGATAAGGCCGGATGGTTTCCCGGGTCTGGGCGCGGTCCCAGGAGCACCGTCGGCGGAGATCCCGCACCATGGCGAGAGAGCGCCCAAGCGCTGAACTGTCTTGCATTTATCCTCCTCGGAACCTATCATACCCGCCGCTTGAGCATGGCGTCAATTGCCGATCAGACAGGGCGCGCGTGGGCCGACGTGAACCTCCGGGCGCTGGTGGCCAATGCCCGAACCGTGGCCGCCAGATCCGGCGCGCGGCTGCTCCCCATGGTCAAGGCCAATGGCTATGGAGTCGGCGCTGTTGCCTGCGCGAGGGCGCTCGAAGCAGTTGATCCCTGGGGATTCGGGGTCGGCACCGTGGAGGAGGGTGCCGAGTTGCGTGCCGCGGGGGTCACCCGTCCGATTCTGGTCTTTACCCCGCTGGCGCCAGTGCATGTCGCCCGGCATCTCACGTACGATCTCCGTCCCGTCATCGCCGATGCCGACGCACTGGCGGCCTGGCTCGCAGCCGGGAGTCATCCCTTCCATATCGAGCTGGACACCGGGATGGCCCGGTCGGGTTTTCGCCGCCTCGATTCCTCAGTGCGCGAGCTGCTGAGAGGGGCGCCGGGATGGGAGGGCGCTTTCACTCACTTTCACTCCCCCAACAGCGATCCGGCCGCTACTGCCCGCCAGTGGGAAGCCCTGCATGCCCAGCTTGATCTGATGGCGGCGCGGCCGCCCCTCATTCACGCGGCCAACAGCGCCGTGGCGCTCGGCAGACCGCAGTATGCCGGCACTCTGGTGCGCCCGGGCATCTTTCTCTACGGTGGTGATGCGGGCGGCTATTCTCCGGAGCCGGTGGTCCGGCTGTCGGCCCGCGTCGTAGCGCTTCGCGACATAGAGGCGGGTGAGACCGTGAGCTATGGCGCCACCTGGACGGCTGCCGGGACTACCCGGGTGGCGACTATCGCAATCGGCTACGCGGACGGCATTCACCGCTCCCTCAGCAATCAGGGGATCGTGGAACTGGGGGGACGGATCGTCCCGCTCATCGGCCGGGTCACCATGGATTTTGTCATGGCCGCGGTCGACCCCTCCTGCGCCCTTGGCGATGTCGCGGTGCTGTTCGGCGGACTGGTCTCCCTGGATGAGCAGGCACGGCGTGCCGGCACCATCAGCTACGAACTGCTGACCGCGATGGGACCCCGGGTCGTCCGGAGGTATTCGTGAACCCCCACTTCGCTTCCCTCGTCCTGGGGCTTGCCCATCAAGCGGAGCAGGCGCTGGACGGCGCTGTGCCTGGCGGGGCACCCGGTGCTCCCGAGCCGCGCGAGGTCGCCCGCGCTCTGATTGACACGCTCGGCGTCCTGGATCAGAAGACGGCGGGACATCTGGAGCCCGACGAACAGAAACTGCTGACCGACGCTCTGACGGCACTCCGGTTCCGCTACGTCGCGACGGAGAAGAAGTAACCTGCGCCGCGCTGCCCTCATCGTGCTCGATGGTGTCGGGGTCGGCCCGGCCCCGGACACCGACGCCTACGGCGACCGCGGCAGCGATTCGCTCGGCAACCTGGCCCGCGCCGTCGGCGGGCTCCATCTGCCCCATCTGGAACAGCTGGGCCTCGGGTGCCTGGCTCCGCTTGCCGGCGTTGCCGCAGTCGACCAGCCAGGGGCCGCGTGGGGCACGGCCATTCCCGCCAGTCCCGGCAAGGACAGCACCACTGGCCACTGGGAGCTGTGTGGTCTCCGGCTGCCCCATCCGTTCCGCACCTACCCTGACGGATTTCCCGCCGAATTTCTCGCGGCCCTGACCCGGGAAACCGGGCGGGGAGTGCTCGGCAATCGGCCGGCTTCGGGAACCGAGATCATCAAGGAGCTGGGCCCGGAGCATCTCGCGACGGGCAAGTGGATTCTCTACACCTCTGCCGACAGCGTATGCCAGCTCGCCGCGCACGAGGACCTGATCCCGATCTCGGAGCTGTACCAGGCCTGCCGGACCGCCCGTTCGCTCCTCACCGGCCCCGACGCGGTGTCGCGGGTAATTGCCCGGCCCTTCACCGGTGGTCCCGGCGGATGGACGCGCACGACTCGACGCCGGGATTTCAGCCTTGAGCCGCCCGGGGAGACCCTGCTCGATCGACTGGCAGCCCGGCACATCCCCCGGGTCGGGATAGGCAAGGTGGACGACCTGTTCGCCGGCCGGGCGATTACCAGCATCCATCCGGCGAACAACGCAGAGACCTATGCCGCGATCACCAGCGCCCTCAGGACCATGCCGCGCGGCCTGCTGTTCGCGAACATTATCGAGTTCGATCAAACATGGGGGCATCGCAACGACGTGGCCGGCTATCATCGGGGCTTGCTGCAGCTGGACGCGGCGGTGCCGGCGATGCTTGCTCCGGTGCGGGATCAGGACCTGGTTATTATTACCGCCGACCACGGGAACGACCCGACGACCCCGTCCACGGACCATTCCCGGGAACGGGTTCCGGTGCTCGTGTTCGGCCCCCGCGTGCGCCGCCGCCCTTTGGGTGAGCGGCGGACCTTCGCGGACGTTGGCCAGACCGTCGCTGAATTCCTCGGCGTTCCGCCGCTGGCGACGGGCCAGTCCTTTCTGGCGGAGATCTGGGATGGGTGATGCGCTGGTGAACGCTGCCCGCGCTGCGATGGCGAACGCCTATTGCCCGTATTCGGGGCTCCAGGTCGGTGCCGCCATCGAGGCCGAGGACGGTCGAGTGTTCACCGGGTGCAACGTGGAGAATGCCTCGTACGGCCTCACGCTGTGCGCCGAGCGGGTTGCCGTTGGCGCCGCCGTATCGGCCGGCGTGCGGCGGTTCCGCCGCCTGGTCGTCGTAGCGAATGTGGACCTTCCGGTTTCACCCTGCGGAGCATGCCGGCAGGTGCTCGCGGAATTCGGAGCCGACCTCGAGGTCGAAACCGTCGGGAGCCGCGGAAGTCGTCGCTGGTCGCTGGAGCAACTGCTGCCGGACCGGTTCCGCCTGGATCAGGAATCCTGAGCGACCCAGGCGCGCATGGCCTCGAGGCGGCGGGATCGCAGTCAGTGTAAGACAGGGGATCAATGAATAGCGCAAACCTGAAACGGTGTCTCCCCGCCGGCCGTCTGGCGCTGGTGTTCGGATCAGTCGTGGTCCTGGCCTGCCAGGAGCGCCTGGTCGCGCCGGCGGACTGCCCGAATCTCTGCCCAGGCAACCTCACCCTCGATTCCATCGACCTGGCCCCGCTGGCGGACCAGGACAGCAGCTTTGAAGGCTATGTCCTCCCGGGACAGAGTACTTCGCTGCGGGTTTCCAATCAGTTCCCGCTCAGTGAGGACCGCGCGGTGTACCGGTTCGCGCCCCGCCCCGACTCCTTCCTGGTGGCGACGGACAGCTCGGTGCCCTACCTGCTGGACTCCGTGGCCCTGTCGGTCTCGGTGCTTCGCCGCGACACCACGGTGAAGAACCTGTGGCTGTACCTCTACCGCCTGCCTCCCACCATCGATTCCACCATCACCTTCGCCGATGTCGATGCGGCATTCACGGCGGTGAATCTGATCGACAGCCTGAAGGTCGACGACAGCCTGCTGAGCATGACCGTCACGACCACGCTCAAGGGACCGACCCTGCCGCGGGTCGATATCCCTCCGGCGGACAGCGGCATTCTGGCCTTCGGCGTGGGGATCCGGGCCGACCAAGGCACGGGAATTCGCATCGGCAGCCCGGGCCTCGCGCCTCCCAGCTTCCGGAGCTTCATCACCATTCCTTCCGGTGACACGACCCTGCCGCAGCAAATCACCCGCGGCCTCCTCTTCGGGCGCTTTGTGTCCCAGAGCGCACCCAGTCTCGATCCGTCGCTGCTCACCATCGGCGGGATGCCCAGCGCGCGGAGCCTGATCCGGTTTCCCTGGTCGACCTTCCTCCGTGACTCGGCCCAGCTGGTGCGGGTGACGTTGGAGCTGGTCCCCGCCGCGCCGATCGTGGGTTTGCGGGCGGACACGGCCTTCATCATTGCCCGGCCGCTGCTGGCGGACTTCGGCAGCAAGAGCCCCGCCTCGACCAGCAGCTTTTTCACCAGCACCGTGGCGCTTGCCGATACGACGAGAGACACGGTCCGGTTCGAGGTCCTGCGTGCTGCCACCCAGTGGCAGGGTTCGAACCCCACTCCGTCGGCCTTCATGATGCAGCTCTCCCCGGAGGGCAGCAGCTTCACCCGCGCGACCTTCGGTTCCACCCGCACGCCGGGGCTGGTAGCACGGCTCCGGGTTACCTACGCCAACAAGTTTCCGTTCGAGGCCCCCTAAGTGGTGCCGCTTCTTCGCCTGCTGCGGGTCGTGGTCCTGGCGGTCATGCTGGGGCTGCCGGCGGTGCTCGAGGCCCAGTCCTCGCTCTTCGGTGTGCGCGGCCTGGGGATCCCAGGACGGCCGCTCACGCCGCGGAGCCGGGCGACCGGGGGGAGCTTCGGCCTGTTCGACGGTGAGAGCGACCTCAATCCCGCCGCGCTGACCACGCTGAGGGGCGTATCAGCCGGCTTCGTCCTGGCGCCGAGCTGGCGGCGTTGGGAGGCGCCTCTCGGCGATGCTACGCTGCGAGACAGCCGGTTCCCGCTGTTGACCATCGCCGGCCCGGTGCCCGGCACCAGGCTGGCGCTGGGGGTCGCGGTCGGCAGCTACGCGGATCGGGACTTCCGACTTGCGACCAGCGATACCGCGGAGCTTCGGGGTGTCCCGGTCGCGGTAAACGATACCTTGAGTTCCCTGGGCGGGCTCAGCGAAATCCGGCTGGCCGCAGGCTACACCCTGTCGGCTCGTACCGCTGTCGGTGCGGCGGTGTACTGGATCACGGGCTCCAGCCGGCTGGACGTGCGCCGGAGTTTCAGCGACTCCTCCTACCAGTCGTTCGGGCAGTCGGCCGAGTTGTCGTATCTCGGGGTCGGCGCGGCCCTCGGACTGACCCACCAGCTCAGCAGGAATATCCGGCTCGCCGCCCTGGTGCGCAGCGACCACAAGGCCAAGGTGGATCGGGACTCGACCAGGGTTTACGACGTCGATCTCCCTTACACCTTCGGTCTCGGCATCCAGGTCCGCGCCAGTCGTCGGCTCAGCGCCGCGGTCACAGGGATCTACCGGACCTGGTCGGGCGCCAACAGCGACCTGCTGGCCCAGGGCGGAGTGGGCGCCCGCAACACGATGGAGGTTGCCCTGGGTGGGGAGTTCATCCGTAACCTGCGGCGGCCAGGCGCGCTGCCGATTCGCCTGGGAGTGCGCTACAGCGACCTTCCTTTCCCGGTGGTCACCGGGCATCGACCGCGCGAGTACAGTGTCTCCGCCGGGACCGGCGCCCGGTTCGCCCAGGATCGAGCCGGCATCGACTTTTCGGTGGAACAGGCATGGCGAAGCGAAGGTTCGCCTTACAAGGAGCGCGCTTTCACGGTAATTTTGGGGCTGTCGATCCGGCCCTACGGATTGAACCGCGCGGAGCCATGAAGCGCCTCTACATCGAAACCTACGGCTGCCAGATGAACGTCGCGGACTCCGAGCTCGTGCTCGGGGCGCTGGGACGGGAAGGGTACGTGCGGACCGACGATCCGGCGGTGGCGGACGTGCTGCTGGTCAACACGTGTGCGGTGCGCGACCACGCTGAGCAACGCGTGCTCGGCCGCATGGGTGAGCTGAAGCGCTACAAGCGGCCCGGAGGGGTCCTCGGGGTGGTGGGGTGCATGGCCCAGCGCCTCGGACCGAAACTGCTGGAGCGCGTCCCGCAGGTGGACCTGGTCATCGGTCCCGACGGATACCGGGGCCTACCCGAGTTGATCGCGCGGGCCCGCGGCGGGGAGCGTACCGCCGACGTCGTCTTCCGGAGCTGGGAGCACTACGAGGACGTCCCGGCGGTACGCGGCGACGGGGTGTCGGCGTTCGTGACGGTGCAACGCGGCTGCGATTATCGGTGCACCTTCTG